>NZ_JBEPRQ010000041.1:0-45399 GCF_040548425.1 Bradyrhizobium sp. i1.15.2
GGCCTCAAGCCCCCAATCCCTGCAATCTCAAATGCCGCCGCAACCGGAAAACTGACTCCTGCTCAATCGCTTAGAGCCTTGTTCACGGACGACTAAGCGGAGTCCGGTTTGTGAACTCTCGACTTGGGATAATTTCGATTTGCCGAAATATCGCTTGCGCCGTCGGGCAAAACAGGTGCTTATAGAGTGTTGGTCCTACGAAATTGAAGGAGCAGCCGGATGGCGGTGGAAGGCCAAGCGTCTAGCGAGCTGTCGAAGATCGCCCAGCTCAATGGCGACTTCAGCCGGAATTACGGCATTCTTCTCGGCGCATTTGAGTGCGTCCGCAAGCGCTGTATCGAACGCGCCGGGGCCAGCACCCAGACGCATCAGCGCAACCACGCGCCAGCCTTCCCGATCAACAGCATTGGCACGCCTCAAGCTTGTATTGCTGCGCGATCGTCCCCCGAAACCAAGCGGAAGTAATATGGCGGGCGAGCAGGAACGCAACCGTGCTACCGGCCGCGCGGGCGACAAGGATGATCGGCGCCGCTACTTTTCCAAATGACCCACCGGCTCCCACAATGAGGACGGTGCGGGGGAAAACCATCAATGCTGCCAAGAAGAACAACGCAAGGGCAATTCCTGAGGCCAGCGAGAGGCGCCCCAAGCTTTAGAGAGTTCGACGATTTGGTCTGTCATGGCCTCGGATGGGCTTTTGCGGTTTCGGCGGTTGCGATGTCTAGCCGAAAATACTGCTGGTGCTCACAGTCCTCCAAGATCACCGACTGTCGAGATCCTTTGTAAGCATCGTCATCGAAGAACACCGAATGTGTGAGGTGTGGCTTGTCGACCAACGGGCTTATCTCCCGTAAACAAACATAGTATCGGCCTGGCCCATGGTCTGACTGTCGTGGCGCGGATATTTCAACCGGTTGCGCTAAATGTTGCTCCTTAACCGACTTGCCGACACCATTTTGGACGGCCTCTTGGCGTGGCGGCTGAGATGGCTGAACAGCAGGGGGTGGCGCAGAGGCTTCTACCCAAATTGAAGAACAGCTTGACAAGAGCAAACAGAAAAGAGGCGTGTAACGCTTCACTTCACCAAACCAACTCTCTAGGAGCGACCTGAGCCCCGATCGGATCAAGTTCATCTCGTGGGATGGTACGGGTTTATCCCGACCCAACCTGTACAACGGCTGATCACGCTTTGAAATACCGAAAGCGCGGGAGGCGTCAGGCTTGATTTTGATGCGATGGGTGCCAATGATCGGGTATTCACTTGCCGAGCGCGGCCGTTAGTACGCTCTCTCAGATGGAACAAAGACAATGAGCCGAATTGGGTAAGCGAACTCACCTCCCGACTAGCAGAAGTCGAAGATCTCCGACTTCAGCTCGAAGAAGCGGAGCGACGCGCTCGCGCTTGTGGCATGTCAGCGTCGAGGTGCAAGGCAAGCGATCCCCATTCAGGAACTAATCGTCGCGCCGGTCACTTAAAACCAGGCCGGAGCGCTTCGCCTATTACCAAGCTTTCCCGGTCCCGTTGTCAAGGATGGCTGCCTTCCGCAAGGGGCAACCTCAAAGCCAGCCCCAGCTTCACCGCCTGAAGCTGGGGTCCTTTTTGCGGTCTGGACAATTGCCGTCCTTGAGTGAAGGCGCGCTCAAATATCGTCGCGCGGTGGTGGATAAGTGCGCGGTTGCGAACTGCGCTTCATGTTGTTAGACCGCGTCCTCAACATCGAAGGACAAAGGCCCGGACGCCTGTCTCAAAATATCCCGCGACCAAGCGCACCGGTGGCGCGCTCCGTCAGAAGGCGATTGTCCTGGGAATTGGACTGGGCCATCAGCGATAGTTGAGGACGGGTAAACCGCCAGACTTTGATAAATTAAGGGTTGTGGTGGTAGGAAGGACGCCAAATGCAGCGCGCCATGCCCTGGATATTGTCTGTTGTTCTACTGATTGCCTTCGGCGCTTCGTTCTCTGAGCTTCAGCGCGTCAGGAAACGACTCGGCGAGGTCCCGCGGCACACATTCCACGACCATCAGGACGTTAGGCGGGCGGTAATTCGGGCGCATCTAGCAGATGCGTACCGCCCAATTGTCATCGTTGGGGATAGCATCACAGAGATGGCGAGCTTCCCGAACAATCTGGACGGTAATCCCGTCATCAACGCCGGCATAGGCGGGGCGACAATCTTGGATTATACCGCACTGGCTCCTACAATATTCGAAGGGTCGAAACCATCGCTGATCGTCGTGACGATTGGCGCGAACGACACTGCCAACCCGAACAGACAGCAAAACATGAAAGACTTGTTGTTAGCTCTCAAGCCATTCTCTCCTATTATTGTGATGGACCCACCGAAAGGTGAAACCGTCGATGGCATCCATCCCACGCGCCGCGTTTCGAGATTGTGGGTTCAATCGGTAGTAGACGAAATACTCAGATCGTCGGGGAAGACCTAGAACGGCGCTCAGTGGGTGTACCCGCAGCCGCTAATCCATGCGTCCGCGGGTATCGGTCCAACCGACGGTGGCAACGTACAAAATGCCTGTGCTGCAGGTTCAGTGCCTGCACGTTGACACCCTTGAGCGCCTCCGGATTGGAGTGGAACAAATTGCTCAGCGAGTTCTTCTCGCCACGTTGTACTTGGTCGAGCAGAACGGCCAAGTTTCGAACGCTCGTGGTCACGTCGTCAACCGGCGCGCCGAACTTGCCCGCAGCCTCCTGCTTACAGAAAATCTCGTTCATGGAGACGCCGACCAGCTTGGCCGTATCGTTCAACTCGGTGAAACGGCGCGTGAGGTCCTGGACGAGATCGATTGCCTTGTCGAAACCTTTGGTGACAAGGTTGGATGCAAAATTTCCGATGAAGGATGCGGCGGACGGATTGATCCTGGAGAGGCGGTCCTCGACGGCGGAGGTGGTCCGGTCGGCGATGTCGCCGGCCTGCTTCATGTGGCGCTCGAACTTGGTCAGTTGAGCGGAGAGAGCGACGACAAGTGCCGCTGTATCGCTGCCTGCCACCAACTACGGCCGCAAAACTAACGCTAAACGCTCCAACCCAGATCGTCGAGGTTGCAAGAGTACCGAGGCCGGCAATACCGGCCGTGTCCGCAAGGATTACCGCTCCAATTGCTGTAGTTCATCCTCTCCTCTGCCCCGCCAGCGATGGTCTAGCAACCGCACGCGCGCAGTGTATTTCAGACTTCCTAGATTGATGGCGCCGCCAGTTGGATTCGTTAGCCGCAGGGTGACGGCGTTGTCGGCGCTCACGTAGCCGGGCAACGGAAGGCCCTGCAGGTCGCCTGAGCATTCGACGTTTACATGATCACCTACTCTGGCCGGGAATATCGTTACGGTTCCCAGAACCGAAGTGGTGTTCGCTGTCATGTTTCCAGCGTCAATCGTAGCTCGCCCGATAAATTCATCGCGCACATCGATTTTGAGACCGTTAGCATTGGCGATGTAGTGTGCGACGTCGCCGGATGACGTGTAGTTACCTTGAAGAGATCGCGGATTCCGGATCCTTGAGCTTGCGGGTTAGTGCGGCCTTTACATCGGCGAATTCATCGCTGGAGGTTTTTGGCGGTGGTGGCAGCTTTTGGAGCGGCCTTGGCCGCCCCGTCATAGCACGACAGCCTAGCGGATGGATATTGGATTGATTTGCAGTCAGCAGCGGCATTTGCCGCGGTAGCGCAGCAGGCGGCAATGACGGTCGCCAAAAACCTCAGCATGAATCCTCCCCCACGTAGCTCCCGAAAGCTACCGCAACCAACGAGAGCAGGAAAGCGTCGTAAATGGATGGGACGAGGCGCCCCCCCCCCGTAAATTTCCTGGTGGGCGGCTTGCAAGACTCATCAGATAGCCGGCCATTTCCTGCGACCCAAATAGCCCTCGTGGCCATCAACAAGCGCAAATATCCGATCTTGCAAGTCGTCCAATTTCGGTTCGAAGTGGTCGACTAGATCGGCACCGCCAATGAAACGGAAATAGGTCTTCAAAGTGTCGGCAACTACTAGAGCAAGAGATGTGACCATTTAACTAAATGCCCACCGCCGTAGAAATTTTTCGCGATTATGAGACCGACGGGGTGCCCGCGAGCGGGTCGATGCCGTCTCGTTTGCGACCTACATCGCCGCTACAGGACCTCCGCCCTCTGGTCCCGACAAATTTGTTGATGCTGGCGGACGCTCTTGGATGCTCGCCCTCAGCGGCGGCATCATGTCGGCTTCTCGACACTAGCCCAAGCAGTCGGGTCGCCTCTCCCAATCAGAAGAGCGGCGCATCTTATAAGCTCGCCGAAGTGGCGCAAATACACATTGCAGCGGGCTCTAGCGGGTTCCTTTAAGCTCCGGTACGTGATGACGGTTCATGTCGCATGAACCGATGTAGACAAGCATGGTCGGTCCACCACTCTCCGCCACTAGGCCCGGTGCGACGCCCCGCCTCCCGATCTCTACTCTTCGATGATCCCACCCAGGCTTATGGTTCTCATCCGGGATTTCGCTTCAGGTGTTTGAGCCCTCGCCGTTGCCGCGAGAGGGCAGCCTTCTCATACCGTTCCAAGCTCGACAAATATCTCATTTGCGTTGGTTCCGCGCCGTCAATCACCGCCGAGATCAGGCCTAACCTAAGAGCTCGCAGGCGATCCTGCCGACTCCTGGCTTGAGCCAGATCTTGAAGTGCGACTTGCATGTCCGTACCTTTTAACTCTTTTGCAAGGACTGCATCGAAGCCACAACCAGCGGCTTCGTCCCAACGCGATAAACCATGCCGATAGGCGTTGCGGCTCGATGTTGCTTTCCCAGCGCTTGTTTGGGGGCCGGTACTCTTTGCTGCGTTTGCGCGATTGGCTTCGATCTGTCGCTTTGACGCCAACTTGCCTCCTTGACTTCTCTACCTAGTAATCGATCGATCCGTTGGTCACAAAGACCACGGCCTCAATCCTCCGTTCCCGCACCTCCGTGATGCGACCGTGATTGATCCGGAGGGTAGGACCGATCCGTCAACAAGGGGGCAATGAAAGTACGGAGGTTTGATCCGTCAAACAGATAGGCCGCGATGCCGGCCGCCTGCGCCGCAGCAAGGTCGCTCTGCTTGTCGCCGATCAAGAAGCTGGCATCAACATCCACCGCGTATCGCTCAAGCAGAGCTCTAATCATCCCCGGCTGCGGCTTACGGCAACTGCAGAGGACACGGTAACGCTCAACCAGACCTTCGGGGTGATGGGGGCAAAATTCGAACGCATCGATACGGGCACCAACGATCGCAAGTTCACGTAACATCCATTCGTGCAGATTGCGAACATGCCGCTCCTCGTAAAATCCCCTCGCAATTCCTGATTGGTTGGTCACGACAAACGCAAGATACCCGGCGTCATTGACTGCTTTGACGGCCTGTTGGGCTCCTTCCACCCACCGGATCTTGCCAGGATCGAAGGCATAGCCGTCATCCTCGTTGAGGACGCCATCACGATCGAAAAATACTGCCGGACGCTTCAAATCTTGCAGGCCCAAGCTAGAGGGATACCCGCCGATCTTCCGACAATAACGACTTCATTTCAACATTTCATGCGACCGGACAACATCGTTCGCTGCGAGCGCGCTTTTCGCATCCACGTTTGCTGTTCATCCCTGAGTTGGCTTCGTTTTGTCGGTTTTATACCGGTCAGCCTCGTCCCGTCCCTGCTCGAAGCACGTGAGAACAAGAGCCATTCCTGTCCCTAAAACGAGCAAGATTGTTGCTGCAGATAGTACTGGCCTTCATCCGCGATTGGAGCGCTACTGATTCGACCGGGCGCCACCATCGATCGTAGCGCCGGTATCTCGCCTCGCGGACGCGGGGCTTCAGGCAGTGCGGCAAGTAACGCCGCTTGTTCTTGCGTAGGAGATATCGGTGACAACGGTTCAAGCGAATGGCGCCGATGCGCCAAATCATATCATCAGGTTCAACCCAAACGATCGGCGGCATTTCAACGGCGGCTCGGATGCCCGCATCAACATGGGGGATGACCAGGAGAACCTTATCCGACTTTGGCGGGAAAAACGCGGCGAAATCGAATCGCAGGATCTCTCAGACAATCTGATCGTCCAGCTCGGAACTGTGACGGAGGTTTCGAACCGCGCCTGGTACCAGCGCGCGAGCGGTCACACCGTTAAGGACATCCAGAGAAGGGTTCGTCATCCCATCCACAAATGGATGGCGGCAACGCTGGATGGGACCGTCGAGCAGACCGGCGCCGTCTTCGAGGCCAAGTTCATGCTGCTTTGAGTCTTCACAGACGAGGCCGCGGCCGAGAAGCACATCGCCCAGCTACAGCACAACATGTGGGTCACCGCGTCACGGAGCGCCGTTCTCTCGATCATCACCGGTGGCGGCAAAATGGGTCGAGATCAAAATCCACGCCGATCCGCTCTATCAGCACCTCCTGCTCACGGCCGAAAAGAAGTTCTAGCGTTGCGTCCAAAGCGGCGAGCCACCCATCCTCTTCAATATCGAAACGCCCCCACCCAAGACTCAAGGCGGTCAAGGTCGTCGATATGTCGACCTCCAACCAATGGGCTGAGCTGGCGGCGACCTACCTGCGGACGCGAGAGGCCCACTCGAGACAGCCAAAGCGGATCTGAAAATACTGATGCCGGAGGACGCCAAGAAGGCGACCGGGCACGGCGTCAAAGCCAAGCGTTCCAAGTCGGGCGCGATCAGCTTCGAGGCTCAAGCGGCGTAGGGCTCCCATGCACCAGTCCAGTGAACGGATCGGGACCATCGCAGCCGCACTCGCCCGGGTCCAGGCCGAACTGATGAACCCTGAGAAGACCCTGACCGCCGTCATCAGGTCGCCCTTCCCGCGGGAGGAGGATCGGACTTTCCGCTACGCCTCGCTGGCCTCCGGTCTAGACATCGTCCGCAAAACGTTGAGCCAGCAGGAGATCGCCACCATCCAGACCACCCGGATCGAACAGCCAACCGGCCAGATCCACCTCACCACCCTGCTCGCCCACGCTTCAAGGGAGTGGATCTCCTCGGACCTTCCGGTCTGCGCCTCTAAGGAGGTCGAGGCGCCGCACCGGATGGGGGCGGCGCTGACCTACGCCCGCCGCTATGCGCTGTTTGCCTTGGTCGGAATTGCTGGGGAGGACGATCTGGACGCCCCAGACTTCATGACAGGGTCTCCCACCGCGCTCAAGCTACAGATCCGCACCAGCACAGAAGCGCAAGCCGCTCAAAGACGTTCTGAACCGCCCTCCCGTCCTTCCGCCTGACCGCTCCGCTGCGCTATTGGATCGCCTCCTGGGCGAGCTTGCCGAGCGGGAAGGCGGCGAGGACCTGCTCGTCTGGGCCAAGATCAGCCTCCCGCTCAAGAACACTCTTCTGGAGGCGGACGCCTGCGTGCTCGAGGCTGCCTACCAGAAGAGGTTCGAGGAAGCCGCCCTTCCCGATCTCGATATAGCAGACCAAGAGCCGGTGGTAGCGATCCGACAGCGTGACGTTGAGGGTCCCGCCAGCGGCTCGTCCGGAGCAGAGGTCGGCCTTGCCTTCCCGAAAGAGCCGCCGCGGAGACGAAGCAAGGATCACCTCGGCTTCATTCGGAGTCAGGGTTGTCTGGTCTGCCAGAAGACCCCCGCTGATGCGCATCACTTGAAATTTGCTCAACCGAGGACACTGGGACGCAAAGTCAGCGACCAGTTCACGGTGCCGCTTTGCCGATCACATCATCAATCGCTGCACAGACATGGGAACGAAAAAGCTTGGTGGACTAATCTGCAGATCGCTCCTCTGCCGATCGCAAAGGAGCTTTGGGATGCGAGCCCCGTCCATCTGATGGCCAGCGAAACGGCTGCAGCACCGTCGTCGTGACCGGCATCGGGGGTGCAAGGTCAATGAATGGTTCTCTCAACCTTCGTCAGCCGCGGTCGGCCAGCGTTTTGCCGCCTCAATTCAAGGCGCGGTGTCCTCCGCCGCAACTTCTTCCCGGCGAGGACATTGATCACTATCAGGCTCTTCAGAAGCCATTTTCTGCGACTTAAATCCCGAGTCTGCGATCGAGTGGCTGCTCGCTGTCGACATCGCCGAACTCTCCTGGGAGATGCAACGTTACCGGGTTCTCCGGCATAGGCTCCTGAGCACCCATCGCCAAAAGGCCGTCGAGATGACCCTTCGCCGCGTCGATCTCGCAGGCATCGCCCCGGACTTCCAGGATGTAGCCGAAATCTACACCATCGGTAACGCGCTGGACTGGCAATTGGATGCTTCTGCGGCGCTCAACATCGAGGCGCGTCTTCGATCGTACGGCTTCGATCAACATGCTATAAGCATGGAAGCTTACGTTCAGGCTCACGAGATCCTCGCGCTGTTTGAATCTCTTCTGAACGGAGCACAACTTCGGCGCCTAATGCTGATCAAAGAAATCAATGCTCTGCGGAGCCCTCGCAGGCGGCAACCAAACCGCATTGCGCATCGAACCGCTTTGCAAGAGGACGATGAACCTAAAGAATGCATCCCAATGAAAGGCGACGATGGGCTGGAACGGCTTAATCAAAAAACGACCTCCAGTGCACCGACTTGGCAAAAACGCGGAGACAACACGAGGATTGAAGACTCAGATCGCCTTCGAAGTGACGCGCCTTCAATATACAATTGCGATCCCGTGGACCGCTTGCGGGGGACTAGGCGGGAGAAAACGCAGTATCACCCAACCGATAAATATGCCGCGTACGCCTGCTTCAGACCGTCCGCGAGGGAGATCTTCGCGCGCCAGCCGAGCCCTTCCAGGCGGCTCACATCGAGTAGCTTGCGCGGCGTGCCGTCCGGCCTTGACATATCGAAAACAATCTCACCCTTGAAATCAACGATTTCTGCGACGAGTCGGGCGAACTCACCAACGGCGATGTCCTCGCCGGTGCCGATGTTGACCAGTTCGGCGCTGGAGTACGTCTTCATCAGATGAACGCAGGCATCCGCCATGTCGTCGACATAGAGGAATTCGCGCCGGGGCGTGCCGGTGCCCCACACCACGACGTTCGTCGCGCCCGAGAACTTCGCTTCGTGGAAGCGCCGGATCAACGCGGCGACCACGTGGCTCAGTTCAGGATGATAATTGTCGCCGGGCCCGTAGAGGTTGGTCGGCATCACGCTGATGAAGTCGTTGCCATATTGGCTGCGATAGGCTTCTGCCATCTTGATGCCGGCGATCTTGGCGATGGCATAGGGCTCGTTGGTCGGCTCCAGCGGGCCCGTCAGCACCAATTCTTCCCGCAGCGGCTGCGGCGCCAGCTTCGGATAGATGCAAGACGAGCCGAGGAACATAAGCTTCTCGGCATGGTTCACATGCGCGGCTTGGATGACGTTCGCGGCGATCGCGATGTTTTGGTAGATGAACTCAGCCCGCAGCGTATTGTTGGCGACGATGCCGCCGACCTTGGCGGCGGCGAGAAAGATCACCTGCGGCCGCACCTTCGCGAACCAGTCGAACACTTGCGCCTGATTGCTGAGATCGAGCTCGCGACGCTCGACGGTGACGAGATTCACATCCTCCCGGGCCAGCCTGCGCACGATCGCGCTGCCGACCATGCCGCGGTGGCCGGCGACGTAGACGCTTTTGCCCCTTAGTTCAAACGGTACGCTTGCCATGGGCCGCTTCCCGTTTGGCCTCGGACAGATCGCCCGTCATCATCTCGTCGACAAGCTGCGCAAAAGTCCGCCTCGGCTTCCAGCCGAGCACTTTCTGTGCCTTGCTGGCATCGCCGACGAGCAGATCGACCTCGGTCGGGCGGAAATATGTCGGATCAATCTTTACCATCGTCTTGCCGCTGATGGCATCGACGCCGGTCTCGTCGACGCCCTTCCCGCGCCATTCGATGCGGCGGCCAACATGGCCGAAGGACAGCTCCACCATCTCGCGCACAGAGCGAGTCTCGCCGGTGGCAAGCACGAAATCGTCCGGCTTGTCGGCTTGCAGGATCATGTGCATGCCCTCGACGTAATCCCTGGCATGGCCCCAGTCACGCTTTGCCTCAAGATTGCCGAGATAGAGCGTTTCCTCCAGCCCAACCTCGATCCGGGAGACGCCTCGCGTGATCTTGCGGGTGACGAAGGTCTCGCCGCGGATCGGGCTCTCGTGGTTGAACAGGATGCCGTTGGAAGCGAACATTCCGTAGGCTTCGCGGTAATTCACCGTGATCCAGTAGCCGTAGAGCTTAGCGACGCCATACGGCGAGCGCGGATAGAATGGCGTGGTTTCCTTCTGCGGGATCTCCTGCACGAGGCCGTAGAGCTCGGAGGTCGAGGCTTGGTAGAACCGCGTCTGTTGCTCCATGCCGAGGATGCGGATCGCCTCCAATAGGCGTAGCACGCCGACGGCATCGGCGTTAGCGGTGTACTCCGGGCTCTCGAAACTGACGGCGACGTGGCTCTGGGCGGCGAGATTGTAGATCTCGGTCGGCCTTATCTGCTGCACCAAGCGAATAAGGTTGGTCGAATCCGTCATGTCACCGTAGTGCATGAGGAAAGGCACGTCTCCGACATGCGGGTCTTTGTAGAGATGGTCCACGCGCGCGGTGTTGAAGGACGACGAGCGCCGCTTGATGCCGTGCACGGTATAGCCTAACGACAGCAGATACTCGGCGAGATAGGCCCCGTCCTGACCCGTCACGCCGGTGATTAAAGCGACCCGTTTGGTCATGGCCTACCTTTGTTCCCGCGCATCTGAGATAAAACAGGCGCGACGAGGCGCCAGCGAAGCATGTTCACGCACGCCTTCTTGGACAGATCACCATTCGCAGGTCAACCCCCGGTCTCGGCGTCTGTCAAACGGCTGCAAGCTGTTTGGAAACAGTGACATGGCCAACCGACGGGACAGCGGCCAAGTGGTCGCAGATATTACCCCGCCTTTCCCACTGGGCCTCCACACGAATTCAGTTCCTCAACCCGCCTTGGAGGCACAGTTCGTCGCCCGCCCCTAGAGGGTTGCGCGAACCGCCGCGTCGGACCTACTTTGATACATCTTGAATTGATGGCATTCGTGGTTCCGCTAACCGCTCCCCTTTCTGGACAAGATACTGGTTCGCGGCCGAGAGAAGATTGATTACGGCAAGAGGATCGTGGCCCTCAGCACTAGCTGTACCAAGTGAGTCTCCACAACCAAAACGTTCTTTATGCCGTCTGGTGTCAGCTCTTTGGCTTCCCAAGCTATGCTGGCATTTGGATCATTAAAGCCCATCGGCAATGTCCCAAGACCGGAAGCCGCTCGGAAGGAATCATCTGACCGCATGCCGGAGTCAAGTACCGCTCTTGCGAAGCCCTTCTCGGATCGATAGAAGCGCTTAGGAGAATGGCTCGCCTACACTAGAAGTGCACTCCATTGACAATGCTATCTAATTTCCATTTTCTCATCGAGAGTCAGAAGTAAGACGCACAAAGATTGATGGGCAGGCGCTACCACAAATCGCCATCGGCCAGGATAGCTTCGAAGCCCTGGCGACGGAGGGATCTCGTGCATCAATCCAGTGAAAGCATCGGACCATCTCGGCGGCCCGGGCTCAGGCTGAACTGACAAATCCCGAGAAGACACTGACCGCCGTGATCCGATCATCTTTCCCCGAGAGGATGATCGAAGCTTCCGGTATGCGTCCTTGGCCTCCGGCCTCGATGTTGTCCGCAAGACGTTAAACCAGCAGGAGATCGCCACCATCCAGACACCCGGATCGAGCAGCGCACCGGTCAGATCCATCTTACCACCCTGCTTGCCGACGCCTCCGGCGTGGATCTACTCCGACCTGCCGGTCTGCGCCTCCAAGGCAGTCGAGGCGCCGCACCGGATGGGCTCGGCGCTGACCTAGGCCCGCCGGTATGCCCTGTTTGCCTTGGGTGGGATCGCCGGAGAGGACGATCTGGATGCGCCTGACGTGGTCACGGGCTACAGGCCGCGCCGGGAGCGAACGGAAGGCCTTCCAAGGCCATTCTGAACCGCGCCCCCGTCTTGTGCCGCCCCAGGCCTCCGCCGAGCTCCTGGAGCGGCTCCTGGGCGAGCTGGCCGCCCAAGCAGGACAGTGACGGGCTACTTGCCTGGGCCAAGGCTGGCCTGCCGCTCAAGAACACTCTTCTGGAGGCCGACGCCCGTACCGTTGAGGCAGCCTACAGAAGCGCATGGAGGAAGCTGTCCTCTTCATCGAGTTGATCAACGGGGCATTTCTACTCCGCGAGCTCGGCTCCGTTGAGCCGTCTTCATGAGCCGCTTCCGCGTTTCATTTGACGACTTCAGCAAGCTGTTTGGCCAACTCGGCCGAATAAACTTGCTGCCCCCAGCGGTTGAGATGCGTGATGCTGGCGAAATATGCCGCAAACATTGTCGCCGGGGTGCGGAGAATGCGGTTGCTTCCGATCCCAAGCGCGAGGGCAATTTCTAGCGCTCGCTCAGCGCGCTGGTCCACCGAACCCGGACCGAACGTGTAGTCGGGCAATGGCGATACGATTAGATAGACCGGTGTTGATTGGGGCAGCTTTTTGACGGTCTCACTCAGTACCTTGAGGGCGTCTCGGTAGGCCTGGTTGATGCTCAAATCGAATGCCGTGCCAGAGGGCGGCGTTGGAACGGCCCTCACGGCATCGACGCTGGCGGTGTCCAATCCAGTATTTGGATCGATTGCGCTCCCCTGCCGTGCGTTGATGGTAGCTCGGAACGCCCCCTCGCCGCCGTAATATCGGCCGTAAGCCGCGGGCAGGGGGCTGTAAATCAGCCGGCTCAGCCATTCGAACTGAAAATAATCCAGCGCGCCGCGCGGAAACGGAAGCAGCGGCGGGGCCGCTTGTCGCGCGCTCATCACGAATGCCGGCCAGTATTCCCAGCTGGATTCTCGGCGGAAAGCCGCAGGATGGAACATGAAGAATACTGCCTTGGGAGCAGCGTTTCGAGTGATCATGTCGTCCAGGATTTTAGCGTATCCCACCGGGCCGAGATATGCCAGCGTGCAGAACGATTGGGTACTTTTACCCTTGAGTGCGCGCTCGATAGCTTTGGCATCAACTCCCATCAAGCACGAACTGTCGCCGAAAAACGCAACGTCAGGGGCGGGCACTTCGGCCGCGCGCCGGATTTGCTCCAGCACAATGAAATGATCGATGCTGAGCTGCCGCATCCCGTCGGTCCGCGCCGGATCGCGAAGATACAAAAAATGCAGGATACCGAGGCCGATAAGGCAAAGTACGAACAGCCGAACTAAATGACCAGCCACCAGCCAGCAGACGTGCAGCAATTGCCTGAGCGACAGAAAGCGGCCCGCCGCGAGGCGATTGACAGTTCCCGATGCAATCAATCCGCTCATCGGCACCTTCAGAATTGGAAATAGATGAAGCTTGCGTGATAGTGGCTCGACATCGCAAGGCAGATGACGATTAAGGCGGCGTATGCTGGATAGGCCAGCCAGACGGGTGTGTGGAGTGGGAAGAAGTCGCCCCTGCGCTGGAGCAACCACTCAAGCAGGCCAAGCGGAAGCGCCAATGTCACGAGGGTCACAACGAGCGCCGAATGAACCGGCGCCCACTCCCAATTGCGCAGCGCCATCGTCATTGTAAACAGCACGTCCCATGTTGTTGCGCGGAAGAGGAACCAACCGACAAAGACCACCATCATGGTGGCAACCCAGCCGACCACGTTGCCAGCGGAAGCGACGAGATGAATCGATGCCGGAAGAAACCGCCAGAGTGTGAGGGCGACGCCGTGCAACAAACCCCAGAACACGAAATTCCAACTTGCGCCGTGCCAGAGGCCGCCAAGGCCCATCGTCAACAGAAGGTTACGGCTGGTTGAGATAGCGCCGTAACGGTTACCGCCAAGCGGAATGTAGAGATAGTCGCGTAGCCAGTTGCTGAGGCTGATGTGCCAACGCCGCCAGAAATCGCTGATTGACGTTGCCCAGTATGGAAACTTGAAATTCCAGATCAGGTCGAAACCTAACAGAAGCGCGACTCCCTTGGCGATCACGCTGTAGCCGCAAAAGTCGGCATAGATCTGCAAGCCGAACGCGAGCGTGCCAAGCACCACGCTCCAGCCGAAGGGCTGATGCGGCACGAACAGAGAATCGACGATCGGCGCCAGGCTGTCGGCGACCACGATCTTGAGACTGTATCCGTAAATCAACAGCCACATCGCGCGGCCGAGCTTGTCAGCATCCAATGTGCGCGGCCGCGAAAACTGATCCAAAAGATGCGAGGCGCGTTCAATTGGACCGGCGATGAGCTGCGGGAAGAATGCCTTGAAGGCGAGGAAGCGAACGATATCTAATTCCGCCTTATGCTCACCGCGCCAGACGTCGACGACATAGGCGATGCCCTGGAACGTCATGAAGGAGATGCCGAGGGGCAGCAAAATATTCGCTACTGGCACATGCAGCTTCAGTCCGAACAGGTCGGCTGCCGAAACCGCCGAAAAGACAAAAAAATTGAAGTACTTGAAAACGGCAAGCGCGAACAGCGAGAATGAGACCGCGATCCAGAGAATGGCTTTCCTGCCCTTTGGGTCTTTGAGCCGCTCAATCAGGATGGCGGCTACGTAGTTCGCCAGCGAAATGGCCAACAGCAGGGAAATGAAACGCCAGTCCCAGGACCCATAAAAGACGTAGCTGGCGATCAGGATGATCAAGTTTTGCAGGCGGACCGATCCCGACAGATGATAGAGCGCGAAAACGATAGATAAAAAAATGAGAAACTGAGTCGACACGAATGACATAAAGAGGAAACCCCAATGGGCGACGTGTCACCCGATGATTCGAAAATGCCTGCTGCAATCGCCCTAATCAAGTCTGGACGATATTGCCGATACCCCATTGTTGCAATCGGAGGCTTCCCCGACTAAAGTCAGGCCTAACGTCGGGACCGCGAGAGCCACAGCTTCACCGGGCACCCTGCTCTCCTCCATCAAAACTAGGCAGATGCGTTCCACGCGCGAGCTCGTCGATGGTGCGCTGAACCGGGACTATGTCCCTGAGTTCAATCCGAAAGGAAAGGAGCCCCCGTTGGGTCCGGCGCAAATTGAAGAGGACCAATGATAGGCTCTTGCCTAAGCCAACACCGCGCGACCACCTTCCAAATATGTAACGAGGTGAACATCAAATGTCCGCCTCGGGGCCCATTGAGGCCTCTGATTATCCGGTAATTCGCTTTGAAAGAGCATCCAACCAGACTTTTCCGAAACCGTGGGATTTTTCCACCGTTGCCCGGCCTTCGTGGCATCTTAGCCGGGCATGCGCCGCCAGCCATTACAGGGCGGTGTCGCAGCGATCAGCTTGTCGATATCCGCGACGGGCGGTAGCTCGGCGCTGTTCCGACCTACTGGGAATCGATAAATTGACTTCCTGCATTCAGCGCTACTTTTTGGGAAGATGCCTCGAGCGAATGCACGCATCACCCATACCCGGACTGGGCGGTGGAAGAATCCGGGCTCGGCGATCGTTACAGCACACCATGGCCAGCGCAGAGGCCCGGCGGGCAGCTTGTTGCCGGTACCAACGGCCAAGTCCCGCGCATTGAAGCGGCTATAGCTCAGATCCAGCCCGCGTCCGACGGGAATCACGGCCGATTTGGCCCCAGAATCCATTCCCTTTTGGAAGCACTTGTGCACGCCTCCCGGTTGCTGAACAATGTCCCTCGTTGGGGGTATACGATGGTCATTTCGCGGGCGACGGCCTCAGTGGCTTTCATATTGCTGTTGGTCGCAACGCTTTCGAGCAATGCTGAATCTGCTGAGATCAAAGTCGGCGTGGACAGATCCGGTCAGGTGACCATCTCGATCGCCGCAGAAATTGTTCCCGGCGATGCGGATAGGTTTTCGCAGTCGATTCGCCAGGCAAACGATGCCGGAGAATCCGTCGCCAACGTGAGACTGGATTCTCCTGGCGTTAATTTGCTGGAAGGAGTGAAGATTGCCGACGCTATGAGGTTTGGCAAGACATCCATCGCTCAAGCTTTCAAGCGCCATTGCTTCCCGTCATGGTGTCCTCCTCTTGCGTGATGTCCAGACTACGGGCAATAAACCACGGACGCGCCACGCAAGCCGAGATCAAAACGACTCAGCGATTCGAGTCGAGCAGCCCCAACAATTTCCTATAAGTCGCAGGAACAGCAATTGCGTTGCTCGGTCCGACCTCGGTCGAGTTGGCCTTTTCTAAGGTGCACGACAGCTATAGAAGGAAACAGAAGTGCGTGATGAAATTAGGATTGGCGTCGTTGGACTCGGCTACGTTGGGTTACCGATTGCTGTTGCGTTCGCACGCGCGGGATTTCAAACTGTAGGCTTCGACATAAACCCGCAACGCATAGATGAGCTCGTCAGAGGTTACGACCGCACCAGAGAAGTTGAGTCAGGCGATCTCGAAGAAGTCAATGTGGTTTATTCGAACAACGTTCGGAGTCTAGCTGCGGTAAACTTTTTTATCGTGACTGTTCCGACTCCCTTGGATCACGCCAAGCGGCCTGATCTTAGCATGTTGTTTAGCGCTTCGGAGTTCGTCGGCTCGGTGCTTTCCCGAGGCGATATCGTTGTTTATGAGTCAACTGTGTATCCTGGTGTCACGGAGAGTGAATGTGCGCCCTATCTGGAGAAAGCATCCGGGTTGGTAGCAGGTAGAGATTTTTTTCTTGGCTACTCGCCTGAGCGGATAAATCCTGGCGATAAAGAGCATCGCTTTGAAAACATCGCCAAGATAGTTGCCGGTCAGAATCAAACGACGCTGGAAACAATGACGCGGGTCTATGGCGCGGTCATTAACGCACCTATCCATAAAGCGCCGAACATAATGACCGCCGAAGCGGCAAAGGTAATTGAGAACACACAGCGTGACTTGAACATCGCGCTGATCAACGAGCTGTCGCTGATCTTTAATCGCCTTGGTATCGACACAGGTGATGTGCTGGCGGCTGCAAAAACAAAATGGAATTTCTTGCCTTTCTCACCAGGTTTGGTAGGCGGCCACTGTATCGGCGTCGATCCGTACTACTTGACCCATATGGCAGAGCAAATCGGCTACCGGCCAGAAGTCATACTTGCAGGGCGTCGCGTAAACGATTCCATGAGTAAGTCCGTAGCTGACGAATGCGCTCGTGTGATGATGATAAGAAAGCTGGGGCAGCCCCTTACGGTGACGATCTTGGGATTGGCATTTAAAGAGAACGTGCCTGATATACGAAACAGTCGTGTCGGAGATACCGTGAAAGAGCTCGAAAAGTACGGGATCAACGTACAAGTACATGACCCTGTTGTAGATCGGCTCGAGGCAATGAAGGAATACGGCTTGAGTCTTTTTGAGTTTGATGATCTTGCCCCGGCCGATGCAGTGATCATTGCTGTCCCGCATAAGATCTTTAATGAGTATGGATGGCGTCGAGTGTCCGGCCTACTCAAGCTGGCCGATCAAGGCATTGTTTTTGATTTAAAGGGTATGTTGCCGCGAAGTGATGTTCCTAGCGGCGTCCATCTCTCTCGTCTTTGACGGATAGCTTAGTTGGGTGTCTATGCAATCTGAAATAGCCATTGGACGTCTGTTGCAGTTGGCGCGGCTTGGAAAAAGGTATGCGCATGTTTCTTTCTCCTTTGGAGAGAAGATTCTGAATTATTTGAGCCCGGAGAAGCGATCTTTCATTTTTTTGATAGTGTTTCTCCACGTCTTGTTTTTCTGGCTGGACGGTGCGGTCATATGGGCGGATGCCTCGAGCTACATCAATATATCTGATGCGCTCGTATCCTCGCAGCGTGGCGTCGGTATAATCACGGGAGAGCCGCTTTGGTGGCACAATTACGTTCCATTGGGCTTGCCCTTGCTTTGGAACGCTTTGGCGTTGTTGCCCGTTAAGCTGATCTGGCCTTGCCTTGCGGTCGGGCAACATGCGACTGCGGTTTTAGCACTCACCTGTTGCACTCGATCTTTTTACTCTGCTTGGCAGTCAAAATGGTTTGCGGTTGCGGCAGTGACACTCTGTCTAATTCCATTCTATCAATCGATGCATAATGCACTTTTGACGGAGTCGCTATCTTCGTCGCTCCTGCTGATTTCCTTAGGAACATCGGTTAGTGCGATCAATAGCCGAAGCATGAATGCGCGAAATTCGATTCTCTTTTGCATCTGCATTTTCTTCGCAACTCAGTTGAGAAGCACCGTCGCAGTGTTCTGTCTTGGTATCGCTTGTGCGACGCTTATTCGACAAGGTCAGCTACTTTCCAGAAGTCTCGCGGCATTCAGCTTCGTGTTTGTCTTTGGCATTTTGCTTTTCCCGTCCATCAGAACACTCGACGGGGGTGAGTTCATTTTCCCCCGACTGGGCCCAAGCAAGTTGTGGGCAGGGCTGTATGCAAATCCCACCCCGAGCCCCGAATTGATCGAGAGATTCAGAAGGTACGAATTACCGCCATCGATCAGCGTGGACAGGCTGCTCAAGGAGGGAGCTTCGTTCGATGACGTTACGACCATCATGCGCTCCTGGATTGATGCTGGTGCGACCAATACAGAAGCCATCGGGAAAATCGAGGAAATGGGCCGAGCGCTGATTGCCGACGGCTATCGACCTCGATTGAACTCGATCGGCTACGGCCTTTCTTCGAGCGGTTCTAATTTCTATCTTTTAGCTCTTCCAGCCGACTATGAGATTTTCCGCGGCTTCAATGGCAGGAAGCTCTTTGCGCATGAACGCAATCACTATCTTTACCTGTCCTGGGTTCGGCCGAACGTTGGCGCCTTCGACAGTCAAATCGCCGAGTTCTTTGAGAAGGATGGCAAGTCCGAACTTCATCGGCTGTTTGCTGCATCGATGAAATCATACTTTAGAAGCCAGCCGACTTACCTTCATTTTATCATGGGGTTGGTCGCCTATATTCCGCTTGACCTCTTCTTTCTTCTTTCATTAGCGGCATCGGCGGTTCTCCTGAGAAAGGACGTTTTGCTTGGCTCGATATTTCTCGGGATACCCCTGATCAATATCTACATCACGGGAAGCTCGTTGTTCGCGGACGTCCGCTATAGTTACGCTTTGCTCGGGACGTTCCTTTTCTCCATAGCAACTTGCGTTGCCCTTTTGCCTCTGCCTCCAACGCCGGTTCTTCTTCAGATCTCCGCGATCGTTAAGAGGAACTTTTCATTCGCCAAGGGGGGAGTGGAATTGCGGAAATATTCCAATCCCGACTGAGGCGCTCGCTCGCTGGAGCCTTCGGGCATGACTCGAACACTGCGTACAGGCCGCCGATCGTCCGTTGTCCACCCGCGCCATTTGGCGTACAACACTGAAGGACGCTAACTGGCTCTGGATGAACGTTCAGGGCGGCCCAAAGCAAAGTTACGCTCGGGGCCGGATTTGGAAGCCAAGACAATATCGAGGGCACGAACCCTGAGTTCGTGAAGTCAAAGATGCCGACGCTGATAACCGGCGCAGCTGGTTTCATTGGATATCACACCGCCCACCGTCTGTTGGAGGCAGGTCACGCCGTCGTTACGATCGATAATATTTGCGATTATTATGATGTGAATTTGAAAAGAGCCAGGCTAAGCCGTCTTTCTGCCTTTCGGAATTTTCACTTTGTAGAGGCGAATCTCGAAGATTGCGCCGCCGTTTCGGGCTTGTTTTCAAAGTTCAAGCCGGAGAAAGTCATCCATTTGGCGGCCCAGGCTGGCGTGCGCTATTCCCTGGAAGCGCCACATGCTTACATCAACTCAAATATCATAGGCTTCTTGAACATATTGGAGGGCTGTCGCCACAACAGCGTCAAGCATCTCGTCTTTGCGTCGTCTTCGTCCGTATACGGCGCAAATACCAAGATGCCGTTTTCCGTCAGTCATAACGTTGATCATCCTCTCAGCCTCTACGCGGCGACCAAAAAATCCAATGAGCTAATGGCGCACTCGTATGCCCATTTATACGATCTGCCTGTGAGCGGATTGCGATTCTTCACCGTGTACGGTCCTTGGGGTCGGCCGGATATGGCTCTGTTTCTCTTTACGCGTAGTATTATTTCCGGAACGCCCATCGACGTATTCAACAACGGGCAGCATGAGCGAGACTTCACCTATATTGATGATATTGTCGAAGGCGTCGTTCGGGTTGCAGACAAGATTGCAACGCCCAGCGCGGTCCAAAATTACGAGGCGCCCGATCCGGCAACTTCATCGGCGCCCTACCGAATTTACAATATTGGAAACAGAAATCCGATTAAGCTGACTTCATTTATCGAGTGTATCGAGGCGAAAATCGGCAGGAAGGCCATTAAACGATTTCTTCCGATGCAGCCGGGCGACGTAGTCAGCACATATGCCGACGTTGATAGTCTCGTTGAAGCCGTTGGATTTCAACCGAAGACGTCGATTGAAGAGGGAGTCGGGAAATTCGTCGATTGGTATTTAAGCTACTACAAGCCCGACCAGTCCGCCTAACCACGTTGCGAGGGGCCGCCAGGAGTTTTCATCGTACCCCGGTCACGCTCCAGCTATAGCCGTGCCGGTGATGGGTACGAACGTTCGTGAAGCCGTTGTTCTCCAAGAGGCTCCGCGCCTCGTTTTCGCTATAATACTTGGCGTATGCTGGATTGAGCTGGTCATAGATCACCAGGCGTCGCTTATCCGGGGGCAGCCGGCGATAGACCATTTGCATATATTGGCGCATCGGAAGCGGCAGGATTCGCGAAGCCGCGGTGTAGGACATCGCAATGAAGTCCAAGACGTGGCACAGAATGGCTAGCAGGCGATGCGGCATTCGCTTGGTGACGGCTCGCAAGGGCTCGAACAGCGCCAAGTATATGCCATTGCCTTCCCTACCGTAGAGCCAAATGAAAATCACGCCTCCCGGTCTTAGCGCGCATCTCGCCGCCTTGACGATCGGTGCGGGATCCTTGACGTGATGCAGCACGCCGATCGATACCACAAGGTCGAAATCACGATCCTGCGGAATGGCCGTCCCGTCGCAGCGTATCACCTCGACCCGGCTGGCGCGATCGGCGGTGTTGGCAGCGACAACGGCGAAGGATTGCGAGGGCTCAAGTGCGGTCACGTGCGCGGCGCCGGAATCCAGCAGCATATTTACTATTCGGCCAGTACCGGATCCGATATCCGCAACAGTGCGTCCGCGCACATTGTCGAGGCTCAGTAGCGGCTCGCAGATATCGGCAAAGAGTCCGAGCGAGCCATAATAGCCGGAATTGTCGGTGTAACGGGTCCATTGATCGCCGAAATCGGCAATCGTCCGCTGACCGACGTCCGGCTTGGATTTTGCTGAATGCGAGGATGTCATTGCCAGTTTCCCGCTTCCGGCGCGCGCCGCGCTTTCTGGATCAGGTGCGCGTAGCCAGATAGAGATAGTTCATTCCATAGACAAACCGCTTTACCGCAACCTGCCTGAAGCCGGCTTGCTCAAGAAGCCATAGCATCTCAGTCTTGTCTATTCCCATGACCTCGCCTTCGGCAACGTCGCGGTGCTTGTCTTCGCTGTACCACCAGATGGAATGGCCAACATCGCCGATCAGCCGCCCGATCATCGTCGCTACCAGCAAACCGCCGGGCTTGAGCACACGATGCGCTTCCTTCAGAGCACCGATCCGCTCAGGGATATGATTTAGGCATGCGACAAAGGCCACCGTATCGAAGCTTTCCGCTTCGAACGGAAGACTGTCCGAGGATGCGATCTTTAGCGTATCCCCGCCCCAGTCGACGACATCGACGCCGACGCTGTCGTCCGCGCCGGCGTCATCCTTGCCTGAGCGGAGCAGCCTTTGTCGATAGAGACGTATCAGCGCATTGTCGCCGGCGCCGATATCGAGAACCCGTCCCCTGAGCTGCGGCAACACGGCGGCATAGCGCTCGGCCCGCAGCGATGTCAGGTGCATCCGTTCGTTCCGTGAATCCGGCAGCAGCACCATCCGCAGGGGGGCACCGGCTAGGTCCCAGGCCGACTGCAGCAGGCTCTTGCGCGGGGCGAGCGCCCAGTTGGGCGGGAGAGTTCCATCATGTGTCGTCGCATTGGGATTCATGGCTGAACCCGTGTCCCTTTCGCTATCAGGGGAGGCATCATTTCACCGCCGGCGCGATCGCCTCCCCTCGCAATGCCTGCAGCAGCGGCCAGGCAAAAATCGCTCCTGGGACACTGGCCGCCAGATTGCAAAGACCTATGCTCAAGCTGAGGGCGACCGCATCCGAGTCGACCAGAACGCCACTAGGCACGAGCAAAGCGGCGAACGCAATCTCGCGCGAGCCAAATCCAGCATAGAAGATCGGAACAACCTGCGAAAGATAGATGGCCGGCGTCGTCGTGAACGCAACCCAGAGCGGAATGCGCAAGCCGAGCCCGAGCCCGAGCAGCACCAGCATCGCTGCGAACAGGCCGGTGCTGACGGCCGCGAGGCCAAGCTGCCAGCCGAGGCTATGGCACGTCGCGATATGTCCCAAAAACCGTCGCGCGGCTTCTGCTGCGGACTTGAGGAACCGCACGTGCAAGGTCAAGCCGAAGACAGCGACTCCGAGGAGCACGAGCAGCCCGCCAAAGGTCGCGACCTGAGCCATGACGATCCGCCAGGGCCAGTGCATCGAGATCTGCAGCGGAAGCAACAGCAGTCCAAAAAGCGCAAATCCAGCCACCGCCAGCGCGCGATCTGCGATCACGCCCTCCACCGCCTTGCCGACCGGCATTTTCAGGAGCTTGCGCGAAACCAGCGCGCGCATGGCATCCGCCAGCGCGCCGAACGGGACAAAATGCGCGCTGAAGAGCGTCAGGAGGTTGAGCTTGAGGACCGGGAAGTAATGCACCGGACCGTCAGGACAAAGGATTCGGAGCACCGACTGATAGCGCAGGGTTGCGACTGCGATGCTCAGCAACATCAGCATCACCGCGGCGACGAAGAAGCCCGGCCGCATCGCCGACAATTGCAGCAACACCTGCCTCGAATCGACCGCGTATGACACCAGCCAGAGGAGCAACGAGGTCAATAGCAGCGGCACGGCGGATCGGCCGATCTTCAAGACATGGCTTCTCAAGACAGTCCCGGCGGTAATTTCGCTTCGCGGTCCTTTGCAAGCGGCAGCGCGCGATAGGGTGTGATGGTCTCGTATTGGACGAGGCGCATCTGGCTGAGCTGGTCGGCGATCAGCCCCAGCATGCCGATGAGAAGGCCGGCGAGCGTCAGGAAGATGCCGAACGTGGGAAACCCTTCGCCGTGCAGGATTGCCAGGGTCGCGCCGTAGACCGCGCCGATGCTGAACATTGCCAATGCGAAGGGCAGGAAAATCCGCATCGGGGCGAACATCATGATCACCCGCATCACCAGTAGCAGACTGGCAAAGCCCGCGCGGAGGGTGACCTTGCTGGTTCCTATGCGGGCGGCGAGCTCCACGGGATGGTACCCGATGGGATAACCGCGCTCGAGCATCACCAGCAGGCTCGTCATCGACGCGCTGTAACCATTCGGAAGCAACGGCAAATATCGACAGATCACCTCAGTGCGGAACACGCGAAGCCCGCAGTTCATGTCGCGACCACCGCGGAACCCGAGCGACCGTGCGAGCATCAGGATCACCGCCTTGCCGACGCCGCGGACCGCGGAGGCGCCGCCCGATATTCGCTGGCCGATCACCGCCGCCAGACCGCCCTGGCGAATGGCAGCTATCATCGAAACCAGATCGCTGACGCGATGCTCGTTATCGGCGTCGAACCAGGCAACCAACGGACGGCTGGCGTGGGCCATGCCGGTTTTCAGCGCCGCTCCGTATCCCCGGTTGAAGCCATGCCGCATCAGGGTCACGTTCGGATATTTTTCGACAACCTCGGCGGTGCTGTCGGTCGAGCCATCATCGACGACGATGATTTCGGCGCCCGGCACTGCAAGCGAAAGCTGCTCCAGAGTCGGACCAATCCCGCCCGCTTCATTGAACGCCGGAATGATGACTGAAACGTCTTCGAACGGTCCCAAAATTGTTTCCTAATTAGGCTCGGAAAGCACTGCTAGACATTGGCCGTCGTTCGCCACGTCGCCAAGGTCAGCAAGGTCCAGAGGGTGTAACTATAACGGGAATTTCCGTCAACGTGCTCTCGCCAGAGCCGCCGCACGGCATCCGGCTGCAGGAAGGGCGCCAGACAATCAGCCTCCCTGTCCAGCAGCCTTTCTCCGAGCGACCTCAGGCCATGGCGCAGATAGCTTGCCACCGGAATATTGAAGCCCTTTTTAGTCCCCTGTGTCATGCCCTTTGGCAGACCGTGTCTCTCGAGATAGGCGCGCAGAATGCGCTTGTCCGGACCGCGAAGCGGGCTGATCACCGCCACGTCGAGGCCATTGGCGAATTCCATGATGCGCCGGTCGAGGAACGGCACCCGCACCTCAACGCCGTGCGCCATGCTCATCGAATCGGTCTTCATCAGCATGTCGCCAGGAAGATAGTAACGCTGATCCGCCTCTAGGGCCCGGTCCGCCGCGGAGCCTTCGGCGCCGAGTGCCGCGGCATATTCGTTGAGGGCGTCAGCCTCGCGATCGATGTCCTTCATCCCGGTGCCATAGAGGGTATGGATCTGTTCGGGAAATAGATATCGCCGCCATTGCGGGTGTGGCTGCGCGCCGCCGTTGGCCATGCCGGCGAGCAATCGCGCGAATTTTTCCGCGGCTCCCACCTTGGCCTGGCTCGCCGCCGCTTTCGCAAACAGCGCGTCTGAAAGATGTCGCATCGCGAATTTCGGAAACAAAGGCCCCACGGCCGTTGCAAGGCGGGTGGCGCGATAGGTTTCATAGCCGGCGAAGAACTCGTCGGCGCCATCACCGGTCAGCAGGACGCGGACTTCCCGGCCCGCCTTCTGGCAAAGCGAATAAAATGCCAAAGCGCTCGAATCGGCCAGCTGGCCATCGACCTTGGCGACAACGTCCAGAAAGCGAACCTCGATATCTTCCTCGGTATCGATCGAAACAAAACGCTGGCGTAGATTGGTGTGTCTGGCGGTGACCGCGGCGAGTCCACTTTCGTCGAAGGCGGCTTCGCCGAAACTGGCGGTATAGGCCGACAGGTCCGAGCGACCAGGCAGCGCGGTGGCGATCAGCGCGCTGTCGATTCCGCCGCTTAACAACAGAGCGACCGGCACGTCGCTGATGAGCTGATCATCAACCACCTCGGGCCAGAGTGCGTCGAAACCTGAAAGGGCTTCTTCGAAGCTCACGATCTTGGTGTGCCGCTTGGGTTGCCAGAAATGTTCGACGCGCCAACCGTTCCGGTCCGCAACGAGCGTGCTGCCGGGCGGCAGCGGCTCGATCCCGTCGATCAGGCTGCGCGATGGTCCGGGATAGCCCTGCGCAAAGAACCGATGCAGGCTTTGCGGTGAAAGTTGCCGCGGCTGATCTTGCAGCTCCAGAAGAGCTTTGATCTCGCTTGCAAACCGCAACGACCGCCCAACGAAGGAAAAATAAAGGGGTTTGATCCCGATCGGATCTCTCGCCAGAATGAGGCGCTCGTTCTCCTGATCCCAAAGCGCAATCGCGTACATGCCCTCGAATTTCAGGAACGCTTTCTTGCCCCAGAGACGATAACTGGGAGCAATGACTTCGGTATCGCAGCTGGTGTGGAATCTGGCACCCGCTGTGCGGCCGAGCGCTCGTCGAAGATCAGCGTCGTTGTAGAGTTCGCCATTGTAGGAGACCGCGATCTTTGCACCGGTATCGATCATTGGTTGGGCGCCGGCCGGTGACAGGTCCCGAATGGCGAGCCGACGATGTCCAAGACCGACATGTCCCTGGACCCAGATCCCGGAGCCATCCGGGCCCCTGTGTGCCAGCGTTTCGATCATTTGAATGACGGACTGACGGGCGACGGGTTCACCATCGAAATTTACGATACCGGCAATTCCGCACATTTCAATCGATCGCTTTCGCTCTGAAGCTGCAGCCCTTACCACAGCGGCAAATGTACCGCTAGCGAGTGCAGGTGCGGGGATCGGGAAGGATGCCGGGAGCGCCGCCCGCCAATCGGAATGCACGGTGCGATCGCCGTGATTGGAGGGCTGGCGCGAGAATAAACGAGTTGGTATGGAAACCGACCGGAAGACCCGTAAAGCTGTCGAGAAGGGTAGAACCCAACCAGTGCGAGCCGCTATAATCGTGCCATCGCGCTAGATCTCCATGCCCATCAACGGAACCTCGAATCGATCCTCAGACCGTAGTTAGAATGTGGTGAATTGCGGAAAGAGCCCCGCCAGCGTGAACCGGCGGGCCTTTGCTTTTGTGGGTAATCAAACGTCTGCGAGTCCGTCAGCCAGCCCTTGGTGATAAGAACTCTTGTATCGGAGGGAATCGGATGTTCAAGGAAAACTGGCGGGTAATTTTGGTGACGTTGCTTGCGGCAAACCTCGTCTTCATGGGGCTCCTAGAAATGCAAAGGCTCGCGATATGGCGGACTGAAGAAGCATATTTTAAGCAGATCCAGCAACCATCAACCGAACGATTTGACATCTTGGCCAAGGAATTAGCTGAGACCAAGAAGAGCGAAACAATGTATCTGGACCTGATCTACAGGGGACTGGCGGAATTGAATCTTCGCATGACCAAGGTAGAAAAAGCCACGGAAGAAACCCCGGCCAACGTCGCGGAAACAAGAGCAATTCGGGCCGACGTGGACGCGTTGAAAGCTACAGTAGAGCGAGCCGCTACCGCAAAACCATAGTTGTCCAAAGGCAGGAGCTATCAGCTTTGAAACCCTGCCGATAGAAGTCGCTCATGCATCAGTCCAGTGAGCGTATCGGTGCGATTGCTGCCGCTTTGGCCAAGGCCTGGCCGATCCCTAGAGGACATTGACGCAAGGTAGCACAAGGTGTCATGGCGTTCAATAAATTGTCCTCAAGGAACCCTGCTCAGATTGGTCAATTGAGGAGGCAGCTTCACTGGCAATCTCGGTCTTGGGCAATCGTCAAAATACGATTTAGCTTTTCGAGCCTTGCGACCGCTGATGGAGCCTAGGATCTCAGATGGACGTCATTCTCTTTAGTCAAGAGCCGTAGCACCGGTGGATCCGAAGTCCGAGACCAGTGAGCTAATGACGCGTCTTTCGCATCTCACCTTGCGCAATGTCCTGATCGCGCTCCACGACCTGCTGGCGACCACGGCGGCGCTGTTTGCCGCCATCTATCTGCGATTCGAGGGGGGCGACGGTTTCTTCGACCGCTTGCCGCTGCTGATCCAGATCCTGCCCTATCTCCTCGCCTTCAGCGTGGTCGTGTTCTTCGTCTTCAACCTGACCACGACGAAATGGCGCTTCATCTCGCTGCCGGACGCGCTCAACATCATCCGCGTCGCGACCGTGCTGACAGTTGCCCTCCTGGTGCTCGACTACATCTTCGTCGCCCCCAACGTGCGCGGCGCCTTCTTCCTCGGCAAGGTGACGATCGTCCTCTACTGGTTCCTCGAGATCTCTTTCCTCAGCGCGCTACGCATGGCCTACCGCTACTTCCGCTATACGCGGGTGCGCCGTCATGCGAGGATCGACCACGCCGCCCCGACGTTGCTGATCGGCCGCGCCGCGGATGCCGAGGTGCTGCTCCGCGGCATCGAAAGCGGGGCGATCAAGCGCATCTGGCCGGTCGGCGTGCTGTCGCCGTCGAGCGCCGATCGCGGCCAGTTCATCCGCAACGTCCCGGTTCTGGGCGGCATCGACGACGTCGAGGACGTCATCGCCGACTTCGCCAAGCGCGGCAAGGGGATCGCGCGCCTCGTCATGACGCCGTCGGCATTCGAGCCGGAGGCCCATCCCGAATCGATCCTGATGCGGGCGCGCAAGCTCGGCGTGATCGTGAGCCGCATGCCCTCGCTCGAGAGCGGCGATACGCCACGGCTCACGGCCGTCGCGGTCGAGGACCTCCTGCTGCGGCCGAGCGAGACGATCGACTATGCGCGCCTGGAAGCGCTGATCAACGGCAAGGCGGTGATCGTCACCGGCGGCGGCGGCGCGATCGGTTCCGAGATCTGCGAGCGTGTCGTCGCGCACGAGATCCTGTTCGCCACCGAGGAGCCGACCCGCGAGATCGGCGTTGCCGGCATCATGGCCGCGCAGCCGAACGAGCCGCCGATGCAGACGTTGCGCAAATGGATCGCGCGGCGAATCGTTGCGCAGCCCCCGACCTTTCAGAGCAACGATGAGCAACGCACAACGTTTTCGCCGGTGCGTTAGCGGAGCAGCTGCCGAATGACTCGGATGGGTGTCTAGGACGAAGCCGATGTGCCCACCGCCAGCCGCAATCCCTCGGTCATGCTGAGCGGCGGTCTCCAGCCAGTCGACAGGGCGGCGGAGGTGTCAACTTCCATGGATTCCAACAGGCTGTGGCGCAGCTCCGGCCGGATCGCCCGAAAGACGAGCGCCAGCGCCGAAGGAGGGACAGGCAGAAGAATGCCGGGCTTATCCATGGCCTTGCCGATGCGGCGAACGAAAGCAGCGGTCGAGATCTGCTCGTCGTCGGCAACCAAGTAGACTTGATACGCCGGACCAAGGTCGAAGTCGACCAGATGCGCGACAAAGGACACGAGATTCTGCACGCTGATGAATGCCCGCTTGTTGTCGACAAGGCCAAGCGGAAGAGGAATCCGCCGTCCGATCGCGCCGACGAGTTGACGAAAATTACCAAGCGCCTCGCGTCCATACACCAGCGGCGGGCGCACTACAGCTATCTGCATTTTGGATTGAGCCGCGAGGCGCTGCAGAGCAGCCTCCGCTGCCGCCTTAGACTGCCCGTAGACACCGCGCGGTACCGCTGGGTCGTCTGGCTTGAAAGGTCCACGCCCGTCTGTCGAGCTTCCATTGACCAAGATCGTGCTCAGAAACACGAACCTGGATACCCCCGCCCGCGCGGCTGCTTGAGCCAATTGCATGGTGCCTTGCCTATTCACCGCGTCGTAGAGCCCTCCGGCGTGCTCTTCGTTGGGGTGGTGCACCCGGGCGGCCAGATGGATCACCGAATGCACTCCCGCAAGCGCAGCGTCCCAATCGGTGGTTGGTCCGATCAAACCGACCACGACATCGTCCTCCCCGGCCCGTCCGTCGCGTAATGCGCGGCGCACGCGATAGCCGCTACTATCAAGCAAGGAGACCAGATTGCGCCCGATAAATCCGGTTGCGCCGGTGACGAGAACGACCCGTGGATTCATGGCGGCGCGCACTCCAATGGGGACGGGTCAATACGAATGGGCTCGGACGGCCTGCTTTATGGTCGAGACGAAACTTTCGGCGAATTCCCGCACGCGCTCGCCCAGTTGATCGTTCATCTCGCGCACGACGAAAGCAGAATGCTCAAAATCTTGCAGGTGGGCGACGAGCGCGGCGGCATCATCCGTGCCGAAATAGCGCGCGCGCTGTTCTGCCTGTTCACGGTGCACATCGATGTCGGACAATATCATCGGAACGCCGAACGACTTGGCTTCCTCGACCGTTGTGCTCCAGCCTTCGAAGCGCGACGGATTGATCAGCGCTGTGCTGGCGCGCAGAAGGGCGTAGACATCGCCGAGCGGGATCATCCCGAGATACCGGAACTGCCGCGCCAGACCGCGCTCTGCCACTTCGCGCAGAATTTGATCAAGATACTCCGGTTCATGCGGATCACCGCCGCCGGATGCGACGACAACTGGGTGGATGCCGCGCTCCCTAAGCAAGGCAAGCGCTTCCAGAATGATCCTGTGGTTCTTGTGGCGCCAGAACTGATTAGGGACATAGAAGTACGTTCTCGGCAGATCGTATCTTTGAAGCACCTCTACTGGATCCAGCTTGAGGAGATCGGCCGGAGGCTCGCTGGCGAACCTCACGATGGCGGTCCGGCCCTTCGTACGGGGATAATAACAAAGGCAATCGCGCTCGGCGCTGCGGCTGCTCAGAATGATAGTGCGGCCGGATAGGACCTGCATCTGAAAACCCACTTCACGCCGTCGTCTCGCCTTATTCGAGAACAGATGAGGCAACTGCCGATGCTGGAAGTCAGGCATCCAGGCTACGGTCGGATAGGGAGAGTTCCATCCAAAGAAGCGGGCGTTCTCCCACACCGCATTGACATCGTGATCGCGAAAGCTGGAGATCGCGTCGCGATCCTGGGCGAACATGGTCGGCAGCAACGATGCCAGCGTGGGACGATCAAAATGCGTCAAGCAAATAGTCTCGGCACCCGGCACCTTTCGGATGGGTGCCAGTTCGCCAGCATCGTGAGCTTTGCCTGCGAACACCACCGGCGTAATCGCGCCAGGGCAGTATTTTGCAAGCGCATGGAAAAGGTTCAATTGATAATTGTAGCCGCCCGCCCAGGCCTTGCGAGAAATCAAGGTGAAGGCGAGCCGGATGGGGCGGGCGTCGCTCAATGGGCCCGCCCCTTGAACCAGCTCACATACTGGGCAATGCCGTCCTGGACCGGGATACGCCAGCTGAATGGGATGGAGGCAAGCTGTCCGGCGTCGGCGACCAAGCTGAAGGGATCTCCCGCACGGACGACCCCCGAAAACCGCACGGAGGTATTGCCGCCCCAAGCTTTCGTCACCAAACGGGCGATCTCTGCAACCTGGGTTGGAACGCCGCTGCCGCCGTTCAGCACCTTCAGGGGCGCACCGTCAGCTCGCGCGAGTTCCGCTAGCAGTCGCACGACATCCCGTACATCGATCCAATCACGGGTCTCGTTGCCGGTGCCGCCGAGCACGAGTTCGCGCTGACCTTCCCCCAGCCGCAAGCAGAGGTCCCACAACAGCTGTTTGCGAAGTAAGGGACCGTAGACCGAAAACAATCGAACGATGGTAGCCCGGATACCAAACGAAACCGCATAACTGCGGCAGAGATGCTCCATGATCAGCTTGTGATGTCCATAGGGCGACATGGGCTGCGCGTTGGCCTGCTCTGAAATCGCGCCGGCATGATGCGCTCCGTACACGGCAGCGCTGGAGACCACGATCAGCCGACACCCGGGCACTGAATGGCGCAGCCACTCCAACAGGCTTGCCGTCGCCGCAACGGTGCGGGAGAAGTCCTCGTAGGGTTGCTCTATCGAGCGCGCGACCGATGCACCGCCGGCGAGATGGAAGATGGCGCTGGGAGCGCCCCCGCGTTGAACAAGACCGTCCAAGTTCGGCGTGATGATCTCGCCATTTATCCAGTCTGTCAGGCCAAGCTTCCGTCGATCCGCTTCGTCAATCGCACCATGACCAACGCCATACACGCTTTCGCCCTCTCGGGCCAGTTGACCGATGAGATGGCGCCCGATGAAGCCGTTGCCGCCTGTGACCCAAACGCTCATGGGACGCCCTTGTGGCAGACCAAAGAATAAAGTCGGCCTGGACGATTGTCGAAGTATCCGGCGAGAGACAATAGATAGTCGAAGCCGCGTCCTCGGCCGAGCAAGAACTCGAACAGTGCGCGCGCCGGAAAATATCGGGAAAGCCGGTCGATGATCGCCGCCCGCAGACTCTCTCGCGAATGGGGAAAGAGATTGATCGCGCTCCCCAGCGGTGTCAGGATTTCTATGCGCGAGAACCCGGCCCTCTGCAACGCCGCATAGTAACGCTTAAGCAGATAGGCGCGCTCGCCGCCGTAGAGCCGATGAAGCGGGTGCTGCTCCAGGAAGCGGTTCAGATCTTCTTCACGGCTGATCACATGTTCGCGCAAGGCTAGGAATACGCCCCCAGGGCGCAGCACGCGATACATCTCGCGGCACGCGGCGTCGAGGTCACGAGTATGATGCAGTACGGCTCGCGCGAACACTACGTCAAACGTTCCATCCTCGAACGGCAGCCCCTCCGAAAACTCCTGAACCACCTCGATGGCAAGTCCGGTGTCGCGGCCGAGCTTACGGATTGCCTCCGCGCCGACGATGGTACTGCCGTCGGGCTCCAGCGCGGTGACGTCGAAACCCTGCCGGGCCAGCGCATAGCTGGCAATGCCCCGGCCGGCGCCCACGTCGAGCGCCTTGCCGCTGCGGCCCGCGAGCAATTTGGCGACCTCCTGCCACTCGCCGCTCCGGACGTATCGCTCCGCGGCCTGGGTCAGGGGATCGTCATAGTAGGCATCGAGCACCAGTTGGTGCTGATCCGGCTGCTCGCGCAGCCACACCACTGCGTCCTCCCAGGTGAGCATCTTCGCTTCAGCCGACATCGGCCTCAAGCTCCTTCACCACGACTGCCGGGTTGCCAGCCACGACCGAATAGGGCGGCACATCCTTGGTGACGACCGCTCCGGCCGCGACAACGCCCCCCTGCCCGATGCTCACGCCGCGCAGCACGATGGCGTTGGCGCCAATCCAGGCATCGTTGCCGATCCGTACCGGCCGCTCGCCGAGATCGATCTCCCTGGGATGGCCGGACTTGAATATCTCCCTGATCTGCACATGACGCGCCTGCGCGCTCAGCGGATGAGTCAGGTTGTCGAACACATTGGCCGAATGAGAGATGAGAACGCGATCGCCGATGATGATGGAGCCGGCGGACCAGATTCGGCTGCTCGCGCCGACATAGCACCATGAACCAAGCTCGATCCGCCCGCCGTGACGGAACGTCAGAAGCTCTCCCAGGACCCGCGAATGCGATCCGACCCTGATGCGGTCACGTTGACCGAAGATGTTCCTGATCCTCGCGCTGGAGCCAAGCACGGCGCCGTCCTCCAACACGCAGGTCGGACGTCCAATCAGTCGCTGGATCAGGTAGTCGATGTTCATGCGGTCAACTGCAGGCACGCGATGGCGCGGGACGAGGCGGCGAGATCGTCGGCCCAACCCTTCCCGCTGTGAACGTCATAGACGGTCGCATCGGAGAGACCGGAGGAACTGCCGCGCGACCAGCCGTTCCGGCTGTAGCCGAAATAGTCGATGACGTGAGACGTCGGCGCAAAGGCCGCGACGATGGATTGGATCTTCTCCTGGTCGAACACCTGATACCAGCCGAGATTCGCACGCTGGCCGTACGGAACAGAAATCAGACAGGTGCCGCCGGGTTTGAGAACGCGCCGAAACTCGCGGACAGCCGCCTCGAAGCCATTCTCGTCGGTTTCGGCATGTCGCGTGTCGCCGGAATACAGCATCGCGTTGTCAAGGCCGATGTGTTCGATCGTGGAAATGCTCGCCACGACATCGAACACGTGATCGTTAAAAAGCGTCCTTCTGAGATCGCCGAATACGTAGGAAATCCCGAGATGCCAGTAGCACCGCTTTTCGGGCGCAAGTGTCATGATGGTGACGTCAAGATCCTTCAGGGGCGGGCGAGACAGGAGGAAATCGTGGTTGAAGGTCGAACCCGCGTCCAGCATCCTGCCTCCCCTGGGGAGCCGCCAGAAGGCCCAGGGATACTCGACCACCCGCTCATCCATGGCGATGCCGTAGGCCGGCGGCAATTCGCTGGTTTCGCGCAGGACTCCCTGATCGATCGCGCGCCCGATGATACGGCGCTTGACGGTCTGATAGCCTGGCCCGAACGGTCTCGGGCGCACCTTGAAAAGCGGTGCCGCGGCTGCGTCGACCAGGGATTTGGCCGCATGCACGGGGGCATCTGTGCGCATGATCGAGGTCCTAAATGATCCCTGCTGGCGGCGGGCCACAGACGGTCAACGCCAGTTCCGGGGATTGATAAGTCAGCATCGTGACGCCTGCGCTCATGCCAGGGGGAATTCCCTCCGTCCCAGGGCGCCGCATCCAATCGCCTCGAAACAGCCCATACTTCCTCGATCCCTACCCGCCATGTCAACGGCTCCGTTGAGGACGATTTTGGACGTCCGACAAGTTCGTACAGCGGGCCGGCTGATTTTGGCTTCCGCGTGCGGCCGTCTAGGCCATCCAGGTTTCGGAAACAAGCACTCCAGCCCGTTTCGGCCAGACGCGTCAAGCGCGATGCATCGAGGTGGAACACGACCTTAAGCGTTTGCGGCAGCCCGGCCACCTGTTCCAGCGCTTTCGCGCGGGCGGAATGATGCCGCGAGTAGCCGCCGATGATGACGACATCGATCGGCCTCTAAGGGCCGACGTAGCTCGTCAAGTGCGCCTCGCTAGCATCCATTTCATGTTCAGATACGGCCAAACCCGTCCGACCGATTCCCAATCCCAGGCCTTCGATGTTGTCAAGCGGCCGACCGCCCGGCGCAATGCAGGCTCGTCCACCAACTCGGCGAATGCCGGAACGTTCTGATCGAGCAGGCTGGCCGTCCAGCCGGCAAGAGGCCCGTTCAGCCACTCCGGCATCGGCGAGTTAAACCCCACCTTCCGGGCTCCCATGCGGATGGACTCCGGCATCTGGTTTTCCATCGCCCGCCGCGCGATGACTTTCGTGAGACCACTGGAGGATTTGCTGCTCTCCGGCAACGCCATCGTGTAGGTCACCAGGCGCCAGTCCATGAACGGCATCCGGACCTCGATGCCATGGGCCATCGAGAGGCGATCGTAGTTTCGCAGAATTGTCGGCAATACGGTGCCGTGAAACATTCGATAGAGGCGGCGATTGAACGAGCCCCAATCGCGCGGCAGCACGTCGTCATCGCCCACAAGACTGAGCTGGCCGGGAACCTGGCGCAGTCCGCCGCGCAGGAAATACTGCCCCTGACGCTTGATCATCAGCGCCCTCAACAGATCGACGCCGCGCCTGGTCAACGCTGAATTCGAGGAAATTCCCGCAATGGCATTTCTAATCCAGAAAGCGCCGTATTGCCCTCCCTGGAAATAGCCCCCCATCAACTCATCGGCCCCGTGGCCATCGATCGACACCGGCACGTTCTGACGTCTGAGTTCACGATAGATCAACCAGATCGCACTCGGAAGCCCGATATAGACGTCATCATTGTCGTCGAGGATCTGGTCCAGCTCCGTCAGAGCGTCCGCCCGACCGATCTCGAGATAGGTCGGGTTGACTTCCGCCCACGCAGCCGCCTCCTCGGCCATTGGCCGCTCATCATTCGATGCGCCTGGAAATGTCGCGACAAAGGCGTGGCGCCATGACGTACTGTCGCGCGGACCCATCCCGACCCTTTCGTGCGCAGCCATGGTGCAAATCACTGCTGATGAATCGAACCCTCCCGACAAGCAAGTTCCGATCGGCACGTCGCTGCGCATCCTCAGCGCGACGGCATCCTGGAACAACTCGCGAAAACGTTCGACGCGCTCGGCTTCGGTCTTCGGCACCTCCGGCAAGTGATCGATGGTGCGCCACCAGCGTCGGATATCCAGCTGCCCGTGACGCAGCCACAAGCAATGGCCGCTCTGCAAGCGGCGCACGTCCTGGCAGAGGGTCCGTTCGCTACCTTCGACTCCGAAGGCATCCAGCAACAGCCGCCGCGCTACGTCGACATCCAGCGACGTCCCGATCAGACCACTTCGCACCAGGGCGCGCTGCTCCGATGCGAAAACAAAGCGCTCCGGCGACATCGCATAGAGCAGCGGCTTGATGCCGAAGCGGTCGCGCGCGAGGAACAGTTCCCTTGTTTCGGTGTCGTAGATTGCCAGCGCCCACATGCCGTTGAAGCGCGACAACATCCCTTCCCGCCATTCCCGCCACGCAGCAAGAATGACCTCGGTATCCGATTGAGTGCGGAAGATCGCGCCCCGCTCCTCGAGTTCGCGCCGAAGCTCGAGGAAGTTGTAGATTTCGCCATTGAAGACGATCACATGGCGACGATCAGCCGACAACATCGGCTGGTAGCCGCCCTCTCCCGGATCGATAACCGCCAGCCGGCGATGCCCCATGGCGACATCGCGATCGGCACTGAACCAGGTCCCGGCGCCGTTCGGGCCGCGATGGGCCAGGAGATTCGTCAAGCGCGATATCGCCTCCTGCTCAATCGCGTTGCCACGGAAATGAACGATACCCGCAATCCCGCACATGGCTAGAAGACCCTCGCTGACAAAAGGCGGCTCGCAATCACACGCATATCCCGCCGACATGTCGCGTCATACGGCCCGCTTCGCGAAACGGCAACGACTATCACGAAATGCGGGCCGCCAAGGCAGTGTCTCATCCTTCTGTCGCCGAGGACTATCCGAGCTTCTTGAACAGGGCGTCCATGAAGATGACGCGGCCGTCCCCTGCAGTGAATTGCTCTATGGCTCCGGCGAAACGATGTCCCGTCTCGCCCAGAAGTTTACTCAGGTCTTCAAAGGTTGGAGCTCCCTTGTAGAGCTCGTCAAAGGAAATCTCGATGATCACAGCCTTCGCCGCCGTTATCGTTTTCCTGCCTCCCGCAATGACTTCGGCTTCATAACCCTGAACATCTATCTTGATCACGAGATCTTCGAGCGGTGGCGTCGGGAATTCGGCGCACACGCCGTCCAGCGTCCGGACTTCGACGGGAACGCTGGTCTGAGCACGAGTTTGGGGAAAGAGCTCCTCACACATCCCAGTCGTCGGCATCAGCGACGACGACGGCGAATGCTCGCTATGGAAGTGCATGTTCATCACGCCTTGCCTGGCCCCGAGCGCGAAGTTCAGGGCGGTCATGCGACCGTCACTGTCCCGTTCCATGCCCTTCAAGAGCTTGTATGCCGCGGGAAGCGGCTCGAAGCACCAGATCTTCGCGCGGGGAAATCGGTTGAGCGCCGCACGCGCGAACTGTCCCGTATTGGCTCCGATATCCAGCACATTTCGTACGTTTTCGCCCGAAAGTCCGAGAAGCGTTTCTTTTGGATGCTTGGACAAGCGTTCGACGTGAAGATCAAACTTGGCGAGAAATGCAGTGGCGAGGTGCTTCATGCTCATATGTCAACGGCCTTCGTTCCGCCATGCCGCTTTAGCGACGGCAGCAACCTATCGCGTATCAGCCTTGTTGAGGGATTGGTCAAGACGGCCAATCCGATCACGAGCGTCCCGCCAGCCAACCCCGCCAGCGCACTTGTCGATGTGCCGAGCGACGCGCGCATAGCGAAATAGAATGTCAGGCTTGCTATCGGCGCAACGACGCAAAGAATTGCAAAGCGCAGATCCGAAGGCCGCCACAGATGTTCCGACCCGCCAAGGTTGTTGGCATGCACCATTCGCATGCACCAAACGCTTCCGACGACGAGCCCGGACGTGACGCCGACAACAACTCCGCGCTCGCCGGCGAGCAGGCTGAATGCATACGCAAGAACGGAACTGCCAACGGAGATCAGCAGGTGGGAAACGATGACGGGAGACAGGTATCCCGCGGCGGTCGCCAGGAAGTAGGAGGGCGCGCTCAAAATGTTGATGGTCCAACCTATGCTGAGTACCGCAACGAAGACGACAAAAGAATCGTTGCTCTTGCCTATCCACAGTATTGCGATCAGGGGAGCCGACACCACAAGGAATGCCATCGTCGGCAGCGAGAAGAAGAGCGTCATGGACAAGGCCGAGCGATAGGCAGCCAGAAGCTCTACGCGAGAGAGCGCGGAAAGCCGGGCAAAGTAGGGCGACATGACCTGATTTGCCATGACGATCAGGTTTCTCGCCTGCTGGAGCAAGCGAGAGGCCATATCGTAGTAGGCGACGGCGTCGAGCGTTTCGACCCTGGCCAAGATGATCCGGGTAGCTGGCTCAAATACTAGCATGGCAAGGCCTGCAACATGCAACTTCAATCCGTAGGCGAAGAGCAGGCGCATGTCCTTGCGCCCGGCTCTTCGTGGCACGAAACGAAATCCCGGAAGGCTGCGCTTCAGATGCAAGGCAGAAACTGCGATCGAAACAACGTGTTGAATGATCTGCGCCCATGCGACACCGAGAAGTCCGTAGACCGGCACAAGGGATACGGTTGCGGAGAGCATGACAAGGGTCGCGGTGATGTTTGCATAGGATCGCTGGTCGGTACGAAAAACCGCCGTAAGCGCATTCAGATAAACTTGCCCCATCGTCATGACCGCAAGCAGTACCAGCGCCCATGGGACCAGCGCTTGCGCTTCATGCAAGGAATCTTGGACGGATAACGGGATCAAGAACCACAATGCTGCGGCCGAGACGAGGCCCAACGGCGCAAGTAGAACGAGAGTCCCCACGACTGCGGAATCGACGAGATCCGGCGATCGCCGAGGGTCATCGGTCTGCAATGGAAGGTAACGTATCAATCCCCTCGACAGCCCTAGATCGGCGCCGCGTCCAATCGCGGCGATGCTGAAAACGACTGCCCAAAGGCCGACCTGGTCCGAGCCCAGAGCACGCAGAAGGTACCCGTACAGAAATGCGAGTGCGATGCCTTGGATAACAACATCGGCCAGGGAGGCTATCGCCTGCCTAGTGACTGTCGCGCGCATCGATAAGGTCCAGCTTGTCGCGCGGCACAAACATCAGATTGGTATAACCATACCTGACCTGGGTCTGGTGTGGCCTGGGGCCACTTTTTGATGCCTCAAACGCGACGTAACCGCGGGGAAGCAGCCATTCAACGATGGATCGCGAAGCGGGAACGTTCGGAAGGTCGAAATCACCGAATTCTGCGATGACGACAGGCTTGAATTTCGCAAGCGATTGTTCGGCACCGATCAAAACCCTCAGCTCGGCGCTCTCCGCATCGATCTTCATGACGTCGATGCGTTGATGGCCCAGCTCCTTCCAGATGTCGTCGAAGCGGCGCGCCCGAACATCGACAGGGATACCGGTTCGCTCGAGCCCGCGTCCAACAAATGCAGAGTTGAACGATGAATGCGCATCCCCGTAGTCGCGAAACTCAAGTGTTTTTTCCTCATCGAAAGCGGCGTACTCGACGACGCTTGCGCAACCGGCTCCGATGGAGCCGGAAAGGTTCGCGCTCAGCAGGCTGCGTGTCCGCGGCATGGGCTCGAACGCAACCACGTGCCCGCTCCCTCCGACGAGCCGCACGGCAAGTTTCGAAAAAAAACCAAAGTGAGCGCCAATATCCACAAACGTGTTGCCCTCGCGCAGAGCTGCAAGCAAGAAACGGCAAACGTTCTCATCGTAATAACCGAAGCGATAGATCATCGCCGAAACCGGCTCGGGAACCACAACCCGCATCGTCTCGCCCCAGAATGTTTGGGCAGGAACTTCCTTGACGCGCCCGAGCGTCCGCAGAAAAGCAGGCGTCACAGCGCGCTGGGGGTCGGCGACCAGTCGCTGTATCCGTGACGCATTCCGCCGGGCGACTGCAGCCTCAAAAGCTTCGGCAAGTTCTCCGCTCAGGCTTCGCGACACGACCAACTCCTAGTCACCACCTGCCCCCAAGGTCTATATGTGGGTCATAACGAGGTTCGCTTGGATCGTCTACCGCGAATAATTTCCGCTAACGGTCCGCCTGATCGATGGGCCCATGGGATCGTTGGGGACCTTCCTTGCCGAGATCGCAGGAGTCCCGCCGAGGTCGGGGCCAATCCAGGATGCGCTGGTCCCCGAGTTCTTGGACCAGCCTCAGTGCGAGTTTTCCGGCTCAGCTAGCCTTGGCAAGGGCCTCGGCCACCGATGAAGTCCCGGCGCAATTTCAAGTGCCACGCCCTGGAGCAAGAGATCGCCGCGAACTTCATTCAAACCTTCTCCAACAGCCTGCACTTCTTGACAGATAGTCACAAGCGGCCGAAGTATGGATGGGTGAGTCCTGAATTCGGGAGAACGGAACAACTCCATAATGGCTGCTCCGATTGCACTTTTCGTTTTTCGCCGACCTGACAAGACGAGAGCCACGCTAGCATCGCTCGCTCGCTGCAGGGGAATAGAAAACATTGATTTGTATATTTTCTGCGACGGTCCTCGCGGCACACGCGACGAGCAGGCGGTCGCGGATGTGCGCGCCATCGTCGAGGCCTTCGACCATCCAAGAAAGACCCTCGTCATCTCGACCGAGAACCAGGGCCTCGCCCGCTCGATCATCGCCGGTGTCACTCGCTTGTGCGAACAATACGGCCGGGTCATTGTTGTCGAAGACGACCTGACCGTCTCACCTGCATTTCTTGACTATATGAATACCGGCCTCGATACCTTTGCAGATGATCCACGCGTCATGCAGATCTCTGGTTTTGCGTTTGCGCGAAGCAACGCATCGCCGCACTCGACAGCGCGGTTTTTGCCAGTCACGACGTCTTGGGGCTGGGCTACATGGGAACGATCGTGGCACGATTTTGATCCCGATGCCCGAGATACCGATGCCTTGCGCTCCAACTACGCGCTTAGATCGCGCTTTGACCTTGGTGGGCTATTTGGCTATTACGACATGCTACAGAGGCAAGAAGCGGGCCGCATAGATAGTTGGGCGATTCGATGGTACTGGTCGGTGTTCCGCCGAGATGGCCTAGTGCTCTACCCTCCCATCAGCCTCGTTCGGAATGATGGGCTCGACAGCTCGGGAACTCATACGTCCCGTTCAAAATTGCTATGGCGAGGCCTAAATCACGAGTTACCGGAATCGTCGCCGGCGATGCCGGACCAGGTTGCAATCAATCAAGCATCGCTTGCCGAGCTCGCGAGGATCGTAGATCCCCTCTTCTATCGGAGAGCAAGAAACCTTTTGCGATGGCTGCTTTTCCGCGTCAATCTGACGATGCAAACCTCAATGCGAGGACCAAGGTAACTTTTCGGAAGAGAGCTTGTGAACGATGAGCGGCGTTTTACTTCGATCACTCAGCCTCACTTTGTTGAGCCTCCTGCCGATCGCATCGCTAGTGTATTTTCTCTCATTACAATTGTTAGGTATCGACCACGAATCCTCATATTTTGCTGTCTGGTCCGTCGCTGTTTGGTTTATACCTCTGGCTCTCCTTCTGCCGAACTTCATCCGTCGCCAGGCGAGCATTACAGCAATAGACGTTACATTCTGCCTCGTTTCTGTCTTGCTTGCGGTCCATCTCAAGGTTTTCACACTCCATGCAGGTCTACGCGACTGGGCCCTCCTCGTGACGTTCTGGATCGGCCCCTACGCTGCGGCGAGGCTCGTTTCCGCGCAGGACATAACGCGCATTCTCAAGATCCTCGGAGCGATAACGCTGACAGTAAGCGCAGCAGCGATCACGTGGCAGTTCTCGCCGCAGTTGACGGCGGGCGATAATTTACGACCGGTCATGCTGGGCCTTAACCACGGCGTACTAATCGTGGCCGTTGCGCTCGGCATCTCCGTCGTGATCCAAGCCAGCGGCGCGTCCGGGAAATACTCGATCGCAACCTGTACGATGCCGATGATCGCCGCGCTGGTCACAGCTGCGCTCGTGGTACTCGGGGCGCGCGGCGTCGTTATCGCGACCATCGCGACTGCCTTGCTAATGGTATTGGCTCCCACCCGCCATGGACGCCGCGGGCGCATTGTCGTTTTCGCCGCCATTCTTGTCGGAGCCACGCTCGCACTAATATTGAACCACGTTGCCCGCGACTTCATGGTGCGTACCTATCTGCCGCTAGAATCGCCGGCGGGCGCTGGCGTTCCGGGCTTGGGACGGGACTCGGGCGCTGGCGTTCCGGGCTTGGGACGGGACTCTCGGGAGGAGTGTGATCAACTTAATAAAATGGTTGATTCGACGCCGATTCGGATCTGGCTGTTTCAACAAGGCTTCTTATTTTTTCAAAAAACGCCAGTATTCGGAATCGGGCTCGAAAACTTCGCCGCCCACACTTGCCCAGGCAGCTTTCCGCATAGCACTATTTTACAAGCCTTCGTCGAGATGGGCGCTGTTGGGGGCATCGCGTACGTACTACTGCTCGCCACAGCGATATTCTCGTTAATCGGCTTGACGATTAATCGTCTCCCTTGCACAAGTCGCCCAGCGATTGTTGTGCTCGCATTGCTCTCATTCTTTATAATTCTCGATCAATTCTATGGACGAATTCTTTTGTCGTCGACAGCTAGTCTCTTGCTGGGCTTTTCAGCATCACTGGTCACGAGATCCGAGCATCCGCACTTGCGCGGCTGGCCTATTCGAAATCCTGAAAACTCTCGGTGAGATGACTATGACGAATGACCAAGCTTTCCGCAGGACGACCGCCTCCGTCCCGACTCTATCGATCGTCACGCCGTCCTTCAATCAAGCACCTTTCCTGCCCCAGACGCTCGACAGCGTTCTTGACCAGAAATATCCTGGACTCGAATACATCGTCATCGACGGTGGCTCCATAGATGGATCCCGCGAGATCCTCGAAAGCTACAGTGACCGCTTGACATTTTGGGTTAGCGAGAAAGATCGCGGCCAAGTGCACGCTCTAAATAAGGGGTTCGAGCGCGCTACTGGCGACTGGGTAGGCTGGCAAAATTCCGACGATTTCTATTTGCCCGGAGCTTTCGAATCCTTTGCCGTCGCCACTCGACGATATCCCGATGCCGACATCGTTCTGGCCGATATCGTCCTCGTCGATGAAGCTGGCGCGCCGATCCGTGATGTCAGATATGTCAAGCCAACCTACGAAAGCCTATTCGCAGAGGGCATGGTGCTCGCGAACCAGGCGGCATTCTGGCGCCGCGCCCTGCATGAGCGCGTTGGATTTCTCGATGAGCAGTACAATTGCTCGTTCGACTATGATTGGTTCATGCGCCTCCTCAAGTCTGGACGCGCGGTCCACGTTCGGGAGCATTGGGGCTGCCTCCGGTATCATGGCCAATCGAAAACGAGTGTCCTCACCGAACGTTTTGCGAAGGAGAACCTGGCAATTCGCGGTGGACGCGCACCGTCAGGTTTGAGCGTCGCCTGCTCCCAATTGCGCCGCCTCGCCTTGATGCTTGCCCACGGCGATATCGGATACGTCATGCGCGGCTTATGGCGGCGCGCTGGCGGGAATTAAAGCATGATCCGGAAAAGTGCGCAGCGGTTTTCCGAAATGATCTTGCAAACAACAACCTAAAGCGCGATGATGATTAAGCGCAATCTCACTGCGTTTCAGGCGCCGAGGCGAAAGTGCCTGAGCCTTTGCTTGACTTCAAAATTGGCCCTGCGCCACGGCCCCATCAGCTGCAAAATGCAAGGTTCGGCGATCCCGTACGCCGGCATCAACGGTCACTCGGTCAACCGGGTCGAAGGAAGCGGCCACACGCTGCCCATCACCATGACATTTCGGCGTCGGGGATGAGCCCCAGCAAGCGTCGCGCTCCCGAATGTCAGGCACTGTCCGTGAAGCGCGGGTTCATGCCAGTTGGATGTCCGCCAACGCCGACGACCTGATCGAGCGAGAATGCGCGCAAATCGCGGCCCCCGCGCATCGCCTTGTACCAGTCGAGGTGAGGCGCAGACCCTGCGCCAGGTCGAGCTGTGGCCTCCAGCCGAGCTCGCTTGGCGCCTTCGCGCAGTCGAGCCTGAGACAGGCGGCTTCATGCGGAGGCGGGCCGGCATCGGCCGTCCAGCGCGCACCGTCGTCCCACATCGCGACCAGAGGCCCGGCCGCTGTTCCGACCGGCGCCTCGCTCGCGGCATCGGGCCCGAAATTCCAGCCGCCGGTGAAGCGGTCATCGCTCGCCATCCGCTCGACCAGCCTGAGGTAGCGCAGCACTGGATAGAGTGCGTGCTGCCAGGGGCGCGCCGAATTGGGATTGCGGATGGGCAACGCCCGGCCTTCGAGGAAGGAATCCATCGCGTCGGGCACTAGGCGGTCGCGCGCCCAGTCGCCGCCGCCAAAGACGTTGCCGCGCGCGCGCAGTCGCAAAGCGCGCCGTGCCCTTCGCATCGAAGAAGCTGTGGCGACAGGCGTGCGTCACGAACTCGGGGCAGGTCTTGCTGTTACTGGATCGTCGCCGCCGAGCCGGTCGCCCTCGCCGAAGGCGGCGCCATTGCCGATCACCTGCACCGAGCGCAGGGGCCGTGCCGCCTCCAGCACATGCAGCGTGCCCCTCGCATTGGTCGCAAAGGTCTCGACCGTATCGTAGGTAGGCCGCACCAACGCTTGCGCCGCCAAGTGGATGACGGGCTCGGCCTCTGCCATCGCGGCACGCAAGGTCGGGAGATCGCGGATAACGCCCTTGAAGCCGGTGTGTCCGGTCAGGAAGACCTTCTTGCCGCGCCAGATCCTGGATCCGTCACCAGACCCTCCACCTCGCCTGGCCGATGGCCCCCTCGCCCTCGAGGAAGTTTCGGTCGCGCTGCGAATCTATCGGGTGCCAGAAGCCGTGATGAACATACGCGCGCAAATCCTCACCGCGGGCGAGCTGCTCCATGGGCTCGCGCTCCCAGATCATGCTGTCGCCCGCGATCAGGTCACCGACCGACGGCGACAGCAAGAAGAATCCGCCGTTGATCCAGCCGCCGTCATCGCCTGGCTGCTCCTCGAATTGACGACGCGATCGCCCTCGATCGCGATCGCCGCGACCCGCTTGGCCGGCCGCACCACCGAGACGGCGGGCCCGGCGCCCGTGCGCCCTATGAAAGGCTATCTCGGCGTCGAGATCGATGTCGGCGACGTCGCCGCCATAGGTCAACGCAAAAAAGGGGTCATCCGCGACATAGGACAGCACCCGCTTCGGCTTGCCGCGGTCTGGGCTTTATCGTCGGTATCGACCAGCATGACCCGCCAGGGCTCGGCGGTTTCGCGGTGGACCTCCATCCGGTTCTCGGCGAGATGGAAGGTCACGTCGGACATGTGCAGCAAGTAGTTCGCGAAATACTCCTTGATCATCTAACCCTTGTAGCCAAGGCAGATCACGAATCATTGAAGCCGTGACGGCTGTAGATCTTCATGATGTGCCAGAGGATCGGTCGGCGCCGATCTCGACCATGGGCTTGCGTCGCGTGCTGGTCTCCTCGGAGATTCGGGGGCCGAGACCTCCCGCGACAAAGACGACTTTCATTGAGTGCCTGCTGCGGTCTGGGATCGGCCCCGGTTAACCACCGGATACTGCGGGCACTTTTAACCGTCAATCAAACTCGGTTGGTACCCGCCATCACCTGGCGACCGGGCATCGTTGCTTCGCGCAGCTTATGTGAACGTCCACGTCGACGACCGTGGCGACACGAAAGCGAACTGCGAGGCGCTGAAGATCACCGGGGTGGCTAGCCGTCGCTCGCCTTTGGGAAACAGAGGGCTCACGGCCGAATGGCCCGCCGCAGCCACTCTTCCACCGTCATCGCGGCAGTCGCTGCTGTCCCATGCGATGGGGCCCAGTGTTCAAACATGGAGATGCCAGTCGATTGCGTGAGACGCAACCGGCCCAATCGTCCCGTCGGCATTGAGATCCTGATGAAACCGGGCCTCCGCCAGCAGCAGCGTGGCGCTGGTACCTGACACCTGACCGGTGTTGGTGGCGAAATTGCCGCTGCTGTCGGTCGTCCAGATCGTGAACTGATCACTGCCCGGGTATCGCCAAGCGACCTCGTAACCGCTCGAGGTCTGCTCCACGGCGATCGGCGTCCAGCCGCCGGACTGGCCGGCCACCACCGGCGAGCCGGCGTATTTCAGCGCAGGTCCTGAGCCGCCGGCTACAGGATTCATGTAGAAATTGCTGCCGACCTGCACCAGGCTCGTGCTGCCGAACGCTTCGATGCTGGTCGTGAGGATGCCGATGACGCCATCGCCGTTGAGGTCCTGGTGGAAGCGGCTCTCGGCTTGCTCAAGCGTGGCGCTGGTGCCTGACACCTGACCGGTGTTG
>NZ_JBEPRQ010000042.1:0-41097 GCF_040548425.1 Bradyrhizobium sp. i1.15.2
CGCCATCTTCGGCGCACCTTGGGCGTCCCGCGGCACCCGCTTCTGGGTCACCGCTCGTCCGCTCGCGAGCCGCATTTTCTTAAATTCAGGCCAAGAATTCAGCCCAAGGCGCTCTTCGTCCCCGAGAACGGCTTTGCCTCCTCATCCTTGTACTTGGCCAAGGTCTCAAGCAACAGACGCAGGTAGTGCGCCTTCTGTTCAGCCCCCATGGGCCCCGGGCCGTCCAGCGACTTCACCGCCGACTCAACTAACTCGACCGCACGATCGTTGTCGCCGCTTTGGTAATAATACTGAGCGACCGCCACATAGGACAGAAACTTGGGGCCGGCCGGGCCTTCTGGAGAGTTCAGCGCGAGGATGTGTTCGGCCAAGTCTTTGCCAATCGCAAAGCGATCAGAATGCGGGACATCAGAGTTCTTCTCCGCTGGATTAGAGAGTTTGCGGATCGCTTGCACCTTCCACAACTCGGATTGTTTTTCGATCGCATCGCGAGCCAATTGACGCATAACGGGTACTCCCGTCTGCATGTCCTGGATTTTGTGCAGGAGCAGATCCGCGTGCACTAGCCGAACGTTGATGTCGTCCGGCATCACTGCGACGCCCTCTCTAGCGTCCGAAAGCGCCGTCGACGAATTCTGCGCCTTCAGCGGCAGTCCAAGTTTGCCCCAGAATGCTTGCATCCGGGCTTTCTCGCGCATTTCAGCTTCTGCTTCAGCGATTCGCCCAGCGTCCGCTGCTTCGGCTTCATCGCTGGTGCGCCAGGTGCCATTTACGATTTTTGGAAACACGTCATACAGTTGCATCGGGTGACCGATAAAGGCGACGTGACCGTCACGGTCGATGACGAATGAGGTGGGGATAGTGTTAGAAAAACTGGGCGCCATCCAAGACTTCTTCATTTTTCCCGCGTAATCGAACGCAATCCGAAAGTTCAGCTTGGCGCCTTTCTTGGTCAACCACGCATCCAAGTTTGTTCGCGCCTCCTCGGCCGTTGAGCCTTGCTCGGAAGCTGCAACTGCAATGATCTCAATTCGGCTATCGTCGTATTTCTCTTGCAGCTTCGCGAGATGGGGCATCTCCGCCACACATCCGCCGCACCAAGTCGCCCAAAACTCGACAATATACAGCGTCCCCGGCTTAAAGTTGGTGAGGGGCTCGCCACGTATCCAGCCTTCCACCCTGATCGGAGGAGCTGGCGACTCCATACGAAGAATCATGTTGTTCTCCGAATCTATGCCCAAACCTTCGCGCGATTGTAAGCGCAAGCTCGTTTGTCTCTAAGAAACGCGGCACGAGTTCAATGAACGAGAGAGCACGTCTCCATGCACTCCGCCCGACACCGTGCTCAATCTCAGCAGCAATGCCCGTGCCAACGCCGGCAACGAACACCACGCACCTGATTCGGTCCAAGATTGCCTCGGCGGCTCAATACGACGTGCGTTTGTAGCTAACGGTCTCGTTCGATGTCAGACATCGGACGCGGGTCGTGCGCTTCGGGCCGCGGGGTTTGTGCCTCGCCCATCATGGCGATCGCTCATGGCGTTTTGACGATCGCTGCCGTAACCGCCGGCGCGCGGCACCGGCAAATAGCTGTTGGTATGAGCCTCGCTCGCTCTGCCCGTCTGACTGCTTCCAAAAGAAAGCGCGGCCGCGGCTGCTGGAAGATAATCCTGTCGCCGAATTGACCGCCTGCGGAACGTACAAAAGGCAATTCGAACTTTAAATCGCGAGCTTTTGTGAGGATACATTCTAAAGGGCAGACAAGACGCAGTCCAGTCACGGTCCTGGAAGATCACGCGCAGTACCGGGCTGAGATACAGCACGCAAGTGAGGTCATAGAGTTGGTGAAGAGAAACGGTCGTTATCAAAGTCCCGGCGAGACGCTAACTCCACCATGCGTTGGTTCAAGCGCGCAGGATCTTGAATCGGTCGTGCGGGAGTTCTGGACTTCGGTCACAGCGCTCTCGCACTGGTCGATATCGTACGAATGTCATTTGGCAATTGCATTACCTGGCTGACGCCTCCCCCTCATGCCAGCCAATCTTGCTCTTCAGAAATTCAAAGCCCAGCGCTTCGAGGCCGGCGCGCTCCTTGTTGTCCTTGCCGTGGCCGTGCCCGCCCGCCGCCGGTTCGTAGAAATAAGCCTCATAGCCCATCGCCTGGAGCTTTGCGGCCATTTTGCGCGCATGTCCGGGATGGACGCGGTCGTCCCGCCGCCTCGTGGCGATCAGGATTGGCGGGTAGGGCTGGCCGGGTTTTGCGTTGTGATAGGCGGAATAGGTCTTCAGCCATTCCCAGTCCTCGGGCTTGTCAGGGTCGCCATACTCCGCGATCCAGCTCGCGCCGGCAAGCAGCTTGGTGTAGCGGCGCATGTCGGTCAGCGGGACGGTGCAGAACAGCGCGCCGAAACGCTCCGGGTATCGCGTCAGCATGTTGGTAATGAGGATGCCGCCGTTCGATCCGCCCTTGGCTGCGATCCGTTTCGCTTTCGTGACACCGCGGCGGATGAGATCGGCGGCAACAGCTGCGAAATCGTCATGCGACAGCTTCTTGCCGGCGAGCCGGCCAGCCTCGTGCCATCGCGTGCCGAACTCGCCGCCGCCGCGCAAATTCGCCTGCACAACGGTTCCGCCGCGCTCCAGCCACAGCTTGCCGAGCGACGAACTATAATATGGTTTCACCGAGCGACCGAGGCTGCCATAGGCGGTCATATAGACCGGCGCATCCCCCGTTTCGCCTGCGGGGCCGGTCTGCACATAGGGGATATGCTTGCCATCGATCGAGATCGCCTCATGCTGCGTCACCACCAAGCCATCGGCGGTGAAGGTCTTCGATGCCTGCTTCAACACGACAGGACTTTCGACGCCACGCTCGATCAACAGCAGCGAGGGCGGCGTGAGCGGGTCCTGCACTTCGGCGAGCAAGTCGCCGTTGCTCTCAGACGGATGACCATCGAGCGGCCAGACGTCGACCACGCCGATTTCGGGAAGCCCGTCGAGTATCGCGCGGCTCCAGCCCGTGGCGAATGGCGTGCAGATCTGGAATTGCGGCTTAAGTTCGTCGAGGATCGAGAGCACCAGTCTGCCGGCAGTCCAGAACAAGTCCTGCAATGCGCGCCGCGGTCCGGGCTCGAACAGGAGCGAAAAGTCGCGGCTGCCTGCAAGGAAAGCCGAAAGCGAGATGCCGAGGACGGCATCGGTGGCATAGGTTCGGCCTCCGGTCGACCAGGGCTGGCGCAGCTTCATCGCAAACCAGTCGCCATGCGCCTGCATCCAGATGCCGGACGGGAGCTCGAGCTTCGTGGTGGTGCCGGCGTGATCGCGCAGCCAGATGCGCTGGTTGAAGAAGTCGATCCGATCGATGATCCAGGTACGCGGGACCGCGCCGGTATGGTCCGCGAGGCCATAGACACGCATGTGATCAGCCGCGGTCTCGAAGATCACTTCTGCTCGATCCACAGGTTCGCCACGACACCACAGGCGAACGGTCCTCGAATATCCGGAGCTCGTGACCATGCCCTCGCCATGGGCGCTGGACAGCAGCAGCGTGTCCGTGTCGAGCCAGTCGACGCTGCCCTTGGCTTCCGGCATCGCAAAGCCGTCCGCAACGAAACTCCTCGTGTTGGCGTCGAATTCCCGCAAGGTGACGGCATCGCTGCCGCCGCGCGAGAGGCTTAAGATGTATCGCGGGCTTCCCGGCAGTGAGCCTATCGAGCTCAGTAGCCAGTCTTCGCGCTCGCTTGCTGCAAGCTGGTCGATATCCAGCACGATCTCCCACGCCGGATTGGGTCTTCGAAACTCCGCCATTGTTGTCCGCCGCCACAGCCCGCGCGGGTTGGTGGCATCCTTCCAGAGATTGTGAAGATGGCTGCCGCGGCGCCTGACATAGGGGATCTTGTCAGCCCGATCGTAAATCGCGGTCAGCGCATCGCGATCTCGTCCCGCGGCCGCTCCGCCGAACAGCCGCAGCGTTCTGCTATTCTGCCGCTCGACGAAGTTCAACGCCCGTCCGCCTTCGATCTTTTCCAACCATAGATAGGGATCATCATCTGGAGTCGAGGCCGTTGGCCTTTCAATCCGCGACTTCAACGGCACACCTTTTTTTACCATGGTTCACTCCAAGCTTAGCATTGACGCGCACTTTCGACAGGGTTCAAGGCTTCGCGCCGTACATGTTCGTCGGCGCGATGCCGGATCTCCCGAGCTACCCTTGTTTGTGACAAACCACCCCTGTTCAAAGCGAGAGAAGAGTCGGTTCAAGCAGCTGGCGCGTGGGTCTGACAGTTTGTCGGGCAGACCCGGGCGCAGGCGCCGCAGCCGATGCAGGCCCCCTCGTCCTTCATCACCATGACCTTCTTTTCGACCTCATCATCGTCCTCATCGAGATCGATCATCTCGCCGTCCTCGCTCAGGCCCTTTAGCGTCATGACCTCGCGGCCGCAGACCTTGTAGCAGCGGCCGCAGCCGATGCACTTGTTTGGATCGATCCAAACCAGGTAGTCCGGCCTCCAATCGCGGCCGTCGCGGGTCCTGTATGACATCGCTTGAAGTCCGTTATGCTTTGTGTAGCGCCTGGAGATCTTGGCGCTTGCTTTCGAGCTCGCTGAAGGCGTCGTGAGCCTTCTGCGCCACGCTCAGGATCGCGGTCCAGTTGACGGGCAGTTCCTCGGAGAGGTCGTGGAGGTCCATCTTGGCCTGGGTCGCTTTGGCCGACAGCTTCTTTATTTCCGCTTTCAGGCTTTCATGATCGCTCATACTTGCCTCAATAATTCGCCACTTCCGGGAACTCGCGGATCATCTCAACACCACTATTGACGATTTCGTCGCCTTGGTCGGCAAGATGACACAGATTGTTGAAACCAAAGCGATGCACGTCCCGTAGCTGCTTGCTCGCGACAACGAGCCGGCCCCCGATCAGCACCATCCGACCGAACCCTTCATGATGCATCTTCAGCATTGGCGAGATCATCACGCCCGTCGCCTTCTCGATCGAGAGCGCAATGGCGTCAAAGAACAACTGCAGTCGCCATATCGTGTCGGGGTCGGGATTGCCAACGATCGGCAGCGCACGGCGCTTGCACTTGTCCAGAATGTAGGGGTCTAGCAGGTCGAGGTCCTTCTTGCCCTCCCAGGCGCCGTGGGTGTCCTGGGCGCGCCAGATCTTGATGAGCTCTTTGAGAAATGGCCGCTCTGCCGCGGGGGCGGCTGGAGTGATTTCAGACCGATCGGGCATCCTCTTTCCCTCAGGCTTCGAAATCCACCGTACGTTGCGAGCTTTTGGTGAGCAGCTTCCGCAGCCAGGGCGGCGGCGACCCCTTCAGCACGGTCTCGAGTTTGACGCAAAGGTCGTCGATGGGCTCTGGTTGCAGCACCTTCATCGGATGGATGTTGCTCGCGACGACTCGCGCAGCACCCGAGCCGCCGATCGCCGCAACATAGAGGATGGCGCAGTCCCTGATCGCCTGGATCTTCGGCGTCAGCTTATCCTCATTGCCGTCTTCCGTGAGGTCACCGCCGAACTGAACCGCCTCAATAAACTGATGCCCGTCCGAGTCGACCTCGTAGATCACGATGTTCCTGGCCCAGCCGAAGTGCGCATCGACGTGCTTCAAGTCCTGAGTGGCGAATGCAACTTTCATCCGTGTTTTTTCTCTTCCTGCTCAATGCAACTGGGGCGGATGGACCTGCAGGTCACCGCAGGTGATGGCCAGGTGTCGGGCGTCGGCCCATGGTTGGTTTCGCGGTCGGCGATGATCAGATTGGCGATATCAAAGATCAGATCACGCGTGCCGCGATAGCCAACGCTCGTGAGGTGCGCAGCGCCAAGGCGATCGAACATCGGAAAGCCCACCCGGAGGAACGGAACATTGAGTCGCGAAGCGGCCTGGCGACCGTGTGAATGCGACATCAAGAGGTCGCAGTCACGTGACCTGGCGAGCTCTTCAAGATCCTCCAGATCGCCGATCAGGACGTCCTCGGTCCTGACCCGCTGGAGCACCGGTGAGTTCGTCGTCGTCACCGCAGCCGTTACCTGCGCCCCCATCTCGTGAAGGAAGCTGGAGAGATCGAATAACAAGTCCGGCTCGGCGCCGATCGCGAGCTTGCGGCCGCCGATATGGAAATGGGCATCCAGCATGGCGTCTGCCAGCTGTCCACGCTGCCGGCGGTATTTCGAGGGCACCGACCGGCCGCTGATCTCGCTCAGAAACGCGATGAATTCGTCACTTGGCATAAGGCCGCAGAGCCGCTCGAACAGACGGAACGGCGTGCCTGTCCGCGCCTGCATGATCTCGGCCGCACGGCGCATTTGCGCGCCGATCGCGATCGTCCAGGCCGCCTGCCCCATGGTCGTGATCTCGTCCATTCCAATGCCGCCGATCGTGGTCGGCGTGAATTCGTCGGGGATGTGGCCATCCAGCGAACCGGCAACGTCCGGCAGGAAGGAGGGCTTGAGCCCAAAATCCTCAAACATCGTGCGAAGCTCGTCGAGATCGCCGGGCGTGAGGTGGCAGCCAGGTAGCACGTTGACGCGGGAGCCATCGCGCGATCTCGCTGCGTCGACGGGAGCCACGAGCACCTCGATCATCCGCGCCACTGTTTTGCCCCAGCCATCCTGAAAGGCATCCTTGAAATCCGGCGTCGAGACGTAGACAAGGGGAAGCTTTTCGAGCTGCGGATGCTTCTGCCGGATCAACCGGATGAAGGCCTCGACGTCATCGCCGTTGGTCTCGGTAACGCCTGTCGAATTGATACCAATGATCTCGGGCTCGACGCGATTGTAGATGCTGAGGATCGCCTGTTCGAGATTCTCGAGACCGCCGAGCACGGTGGCAACCTCGTTCATGGCGGTCGTCTGCATCGGCACGGCTTCGTTGAAATGGCGCACGAACAGCGTCAGCCCGAAGGAGGCGCAACCTTGCGGGCCGTGCAAAAGCGGCATCGCGCCGCGCAGGCCCATGAAGGCAAATGAGCCGCCGATCGGCTGGCTCATCTTGAGCGGATTGACCGAACAGGCTTTCTTCGAGGCAGTGACGATCGCCATGTCGTTCTCCTACTCCGCCGCCTGCAGCGCCGGGGGCTGGAGATCGGAAAGAGTGTCCTTACAAGCAAGGCCCCTTGCGGTGGAATTGGTGCACGGCTTGGCGGGCTCGACGAAGTTCGGGCCATGCGCCGCACTCGCGCGCTCACCATCGCCGACCTCACTTTTGTTGGAGAAACTTATCGTCTTGACGCCGTTCGTGTTCGCGCTCCGAACTGGATCAACGGTTTGCGCATCCATCTGCGCAACCGTCTTTGCCTGACGCTTCCAATCGAACTCATCCCAAGGCGCCTCTTGGCGGAGCTGATCCCATATCGGATTGTAGAGCGCTTTCTCGATCTCCTCCATGAGCTTGACAATCCCGACATAGCCCATATAGGCGTGGCAGCGCTCCTGGTTGATATCGAGCCATGGCGTCGCCGCCTTTAGTGCGACGAATTGCGACTTGCCGCCCGAAAGCATGATGTCGGCTTTTGCGTCCTTGAGGAACTTGTAGATCTCGGGCGGTGACATGTCCTCGATCATGTGGGCGTGCTGGCCCAATATTCCCTTGATACGTTCCTTGTCCTTCTCGGTCGATTTCTTCACGGACGTGCCGACGATTTCGAGCCCGGCCTCCTGCAAAGCGGCTACCATCGACCAGGATTTCACGCCACCGGTGATGAGAACGACCCTCTTGCCGACAAAACGCGGCTTGAAACGTTCGATCGCAGTCCAGGCTTTGGTCTCTTCGCGTACGATCAGGGCTTGCGTTCGTTCCATCAGCTCAGCCGGCGCGCCACGTTCGATTAGCATGCGGGCGATTTGGCGCAGTGAATCGCTGGAATCCTCAACACCGTAGAACGAGCCTTCAAAAAACGGGATGCCGTAGCGCTGCCTCATCTTGCGTGCGACGTTGATCATTGCTTTTGAGCAGACCATCATCGCGGCCTTGGCTCGGTGCGAATAAGCGACCTCGCGGTACTTGCCGTCCCCCGAGATGCAGGACAGGATCCGAATTCCGAGCTCATCGAGCAGCGGCTTGACCTGCCAGAGCTCGCCGGACAGGTTATATTCGCCGATGATGTTGATGTCATACGGAGTGGTGTAATCGGGCTCTCCGGTACCGATGACGTGCTCCAGCAGTGCTTCGCCTGCGAGCTTGTTACCAAGGTTCTTCGACCCCACAAATCCCGGTGCATTGATGGGAATGACCGGTTTGCCGAATTTGGCGGAGGCCGCCTTGCAGACCATATCGATGTCGTCACCGATCATCGCGGGCACGCACGTCTGGTAGACGAAGATGGCCTGTGGGTCGTATTTCTCTGTGATCTCCTTGACTGCGCTGTACAGCCGTTTCTCGCCGCCGAACACGACGTCGTTCTCGCTCATGTCAGTGGTGAAGCCTCTGCGCCACAGATCGGAGCCGGAGGAGGCGGAACCGCGATTGTCCCAGGAATTGCCCTCACAGGCGATTGGACCATGCACAAGATGGGCGACATCGGTGAAGGGCTGCAGTGCGATTTTGGCGCCATCGAAGGCACACCCGCCGGCGGCCCCGCCCGGCTTCAGCTGCTTGGTGCATCCATTCTTGCGCTCGATGTTCGATTTGCTCGCGTTCCTGGCGCAGCCCGGTTCGTTAAAGACGTCCAGTATGGTCGTGGAAAGCGCAGTCATGGTGTCTCTTTCGGGGATATCAAGACGCCGCACAGACCAAGAGGATGGCCGGCGGATAACCTGTGATCCCCGCCACAGCGCCGCTGTTCCTGCGGACGATGAGGCGGGGCGCTCGCCTTAGCGTATGATGTCGAAGCTGTAGTCTGTCTTGCCGACCGAGCTGGTTTTTCTATCGATCTCATCAAAGATCTTGTCGAGAATCTTGACCAGCACATTCATGCTGCCCTGATAGCCGCACACTGGGTAACGATGGTGATGATGGCGATCGAAGATGGGAAACCCGATGCGGATTAGCGGTGTTCCAGTGTCACGCTCGAGATATTTGCCGTAGGTGTTTCCGATCAGGAAATCGACCGGCTCTGTGAACAGGAGCGAACGCATGTGCCAGAGATCCTTGCCCGGGAAGGCGCGGCAGTTTTTACCGAACGGCGAGCTCGCGAACAGCGCCTGCATTTTCTGCTGCCAGGCCTTACCCCCGTTCGTCGAGAGCACGTGCGTGGGCTCAGCGCCGAGCTCTAACAAGAATGCGGCCAGGCCATAGCAGAGGTCTGGATCGCCGTAGATCGCGAACTTCTTGCCGTGAACATGCGCGCTAGAGTCAGCCATTGCGTCTATCAGACGCCCGCGCTCCCGCTCCAGCGCATTTGGAATTGCCTTGTTGGTGATACGCGACAGCGTCATCAGGAAATCGTCCGTAGCGCTGACGCCCAGGGGGTGATTGAAGGCGACGACCTCTTGGTCGTGCCCCTTGACGAAGGCCAACGTCTTCTCCGTACAATATTGCTGCATGGAGATGGTTGCCTTCGCGTGGACTGCGTTCGCGGCATCCTTCAGCGTGGTGCCGCCGTCATACATGCGGAACTCGCCGTCGGTGGGGGTGTCGAATACGTCACTGGCATCCGCGAGGATGGTGTAGCCGATCCCCATCAGTTCGAATATGCGCTTTATCTCACGCATGTTGCCGACAGTGTAGCCGTCGAAGCCGCCGATGAAGTTGATCGTGTTGTTCGCTTTGCGCTGGAGTTTTGGCGCCGTGCCGGCTTTGCCGTCCCAAAAATGCTCGAGGATGCCCTTGAGCATGTTGTCGTAGCCGGTAACGTGGCTGCCGACGAATGCAGGAGTGTGAGCGAATGGTACATCGTAGTCCGCGGGGACTGAACCTTTTTCCTTGGATGTTTTGATGAAGGCGTTGAGGTCGTCGCCGATGACTTCCGCCATGCAGGTCGTCGCGACCGCGATCATTTTCGGCTTGTACATGTTGTAGCTGTTGGCAAGCCCGTCGGTAAGATTGTTGAGCCCGCCGAACACGGCCGCGTCTTCCGTCATCGACGAGGAGACGCACGAGGTCGGCTCCTTGAAGTGCCGTGACAGATGGCTGCGATAATACGCGACGCAGCCCTGTGAGCCGTGGACGAACGGCAGTGTGCGCTCGAACCCGAGCGCGGCGAACACCGCACCTAGCGGCTGGCAAGCCTTCGCCGGATTAACCGTTAGCGCCTCGCGGGCAAAGTTCTTCTCGCGGTATTCGTGTGTCTTGGACCATTCTCTGATACGGTCGACTTCGGCGGGATCATGCGGATTCTCAAATAGCGCCTTCTTATTGGCCAGCATCTGCTGGTATTCGTCTCCCCGGAAAAGCTCAGAGTGGTCGAGTATGTGTTCGGCGTTCTGTGTCATGATGGCACTCTTTAGGTTCTTGTGTTCGTTCTCCTGCCCTTCCCCTCCTCCGCGGAAGAAAGGGCCCGGGCGTCGGGGTTCCTATTCCGCCGCCAGAAGGCTCGGCCGCGGAGCGTCCTTCCAAGGTGCCGTGGTCTTCCCCCAGATCGGGGAATTGATCGCCATGTCCATGTCTCGGGCGAAGATCGCGAAGCCGTCATAGCCGTGATAAGGACCCGAGTAGTCCCAGGAATGCATTTGGCGGAACGGCACGCCCATTTTCTGGAAGACGTATTTTTCCTTGATACCGGAACCGACGAGGTCTGGCCGGATGTTTTCGACGAAGCGCTCGAATTCGTAGCCGGTGATATCGTCGTAGATCAGCGTGCCATCTTTGACGTAGTGCTGAGCGGTGCGCTGGTAGTCATCGTTATGCCCGAACTCATAGCCAGTGCCGACAACATCCATGCCGAGGTCCTCGTAGGCGCCAATGACATGGCGAGGACGTAAGCCGCCGACGAACAGCATTACGGTCTTGCCTTCGAGCCGCGGCAGGTATTTCGCGGTCACCGCGTCGACAAGCGGCTGATATTTCGCGATGACGCGCTCGGCGCCTTCTTTGATCTTATCGTCGAAGAAGCTTGCAATTTTGCGCAACGACTCCGCGATTTTGGAAGGGCCGAAGAAGTTGTACTCGCACCAGGGAATCCCGAATTTTTCCTCCATGTGCCGTGAGATGTAGTTCATCGAGCGATAGCAATGCAATATGTTGAGCTTCGCCTTCGGCGTCGCCTCCAATTCAGCGAGCGATCCATCCCCGGACCACTGGGCGATGACGCGCAGGCCCATTTCTTCGAGCAGGATCCGTGACGACCAGGCATCGCCGCCGATGTTGTAGTCGCCGATAATCGCAACGTCATATGGCGTCGGCTCAAATTTAGAGCTGGCCTCTGGGGCGCTCTTGTCAAAGATCCAATCTCGAACTGCATCGTTCGCGATGTGATGTCCGAGCGATTGTGACACACCACGAAAGCCCTCGCACCGCACAGGCACGATGGTTTTGCCGCCATATTCCTTTGATTTTTCTCTGGAGACCGCCTCGATATCGTCGCCGATCAAACCGATCGGACATTCGGACTGAATGGTGATGCCCCTGTTGAGAGGAAATAGCTCCTGGAGCTCGTCGATCAGTTTTGTGATCTTTTTGTCGCCGCCGAACACGATATCCTTTTCCTGGAAATCGGAGGTGAACTGCAGTGTCACGAAGGTGTCGATGCCGGTCGTGCCGACGTAGTAGTTGCGCCGCGAGCCCCATGAGTACTGACCACAGCCGACCGGACCGTGGCTAATGTGGATCATGTCCTTGATCGGGCCCCAGACCACGCCTTTGGAGCCTGCGTAGGCGCAGCCACGGATGGTCATCACGCCCGGAATGGACTTGATATTCGACTTGACGCCGCAATCCGACTTCCCCGCCTCGTGAACACTGAGATGCTTGGCGCGCCTTTTGGCGGTCTTCTCTGGGTAGGCCTTCAACACCTCATCGATTAGCTGCTTGTTGCGCGCCTTGATCTCAGCGACGCTCTGGGTAGTTGCTCGGCTCATAGAAATTTCCCTTGATTGTCGCCTCAGACCATGAAGCGACGTGTTTCTGGTAGACGGACGGATTTCCGATCCGGCATTCAGGTGTAAGGCGTGCAATCTCCGTGACCGGTCCTACTGATCGCAACTTCGCGGCCTTCTGGATCATGCGGCAGCGGTCGTTCACGATGTTGTAGTTCATCTCGGCTGAGCGCTTGCGAGCGCGGTGTGTGTGACGCTGTTGATTTATCGACGGGATCGCTGACCAAGGTGCGTCTCGGTGAAGTCATGCCTATTCTCCGGCGGGTGGTCATATCGGCTTCTTTACTCACTGCCTGCCATCAGGGGCGTGTCCCTCTGCATGTTGTTGCAAAGGGCTAACAGCCGCCTCCTGCGCAGGGGTTTGCAATGAGTGTGCCAGCGCTGGTTGAATACAAAAACCCACATCTGTAGAGCTAGATAGTTGGCAGGATGCCGATTGTTAGAAACCTGACCCTTTCAGACACCGAGAGGCGTACCCGCCAACGGCCTGTCCGAAACAAAACAATCAGTTGCGCTCTCCGGGAAATTGACGCCGCCGAAGATCGGTTAACCTGCTCCAGCCCGTCGACGAAGTGTTCGATCGAACGCTGCCTCCAATGCGAACCATCCGATACTTTCGCAAAGGCAACGATCAAGCAGAACGCAGAACGTGCAGTGGGCCGCGCAGCCGCGTGACGAAAGCACGGGCACAGCGCTCCGTCGCTCAAGTGAGGCGAGGATCGTGTCGCGGCTAAAGGTATGGCGTCAAGGTTCGCGACCGCTGGCCTGCGCCCGCCACGAACGATCTTGCCGCAGGTTTGTAGCTGATCCCTGAATGTCGGAGAGGTCCAGTTTACCGAATGCGAGTGCTCGCTCAACTCGCAGACAGTTTCTTCGGCCTCGCCGAGGACCGCGACGTCGAACGCAGCGTTCAGGAACTCATCCGGATGAAAGGTCGGCCCGTAGCCGCAGGCGATCGTCGGGGGTTGTAGACCACGCTGATGAAGCAGCTGCATGACTTCTATTGCCCGAGCCATATTGGATTGCTAGCAGGAAATTCCAATTCACAGCGGAAGCGGCACCCGGGCTATCGAATCTACGATCTCGTCACTCGTCAGACCGCCCAGCCAACCGTCGATGATTTGAATATTCGCCCCCTTGCTTTCTGAGAATACTGGCCAGGTAACCGAGCCCCAATTGTTCCTCGGCGGCACGGTGCGTGATCGGCGCTGGCGTAGCCAGAACTATCGGCGGAATACCGCGCAAGGTAGGACTGCCTCGCGCAACCGAACCTCTCGGTATTCCGTGTACAGTTACGACTAGCTGTGAACGACACTCCAGAGGTGCTTCCCATTGACGCTCCGAAGATGCCAGTTGTGCAGAACTGCTCTCTGGAGAGATTCAGGTTGTACGTCAACAAGCTTGGCGCAATGCGGGGCAGATAGGAGCACTCAAGAAGCCGTTTTCCAGCACCGCGCAGAGTCGGGAAAGGCAAACCTCACCCGAGTCGGCAACAATGATGCGGCACAAGTGAAAAGAAGTAGGTTCCCCTAACCCATAACCAAACCCGGGGGAACCATGAACTTACATGCCGAAGCCGGCGCCATGAGCAGCTTCATCTGTAACTATGCTCGTGCGAACACGAGCATGCTTGGGACCTAGTTCGCGGTGCGGGTTACTCCATAATCGCTTCGGCCTCTGCACGAAACGCGTAGCGCGAGCCATCTCGTGAATAGAACATGTGGCCGCCTGGAAAGACTACGAGTTTGACGCGCGGTGCTGAGGCAAATGGCGGCAATTGGTCGAGCACGATCTGTGATCCGAGATAAGGCGTGGCGAGGTCAAACAGGCCGTGCCCGACTAGCAATTTCATCTTCGGGTCCGTTGCCAGAATCTGGCGCAGCTCCGAGAGCGACTCCGGAGGCCCGCGGCCGAAATCCCAAGCCCGCCTGACCGCGCCGTTGACTAGCTCATAGGAGCCGTCTGGCCGCCAGTTTAGCTTGCGCGTAAGGAGATCGACAGTGGCACTGGTCAGAGGTGCGAGCAGCGTGTCGCTCGACGGATCGCCGGAAAGATTGAAATCCGAGTCCGGAAACGGATCGAGGCCACGCACTGAGGCGTCATATCTGCCGATTAACATGCCGTTCTTACGATCGAACTCACGGCGAAACTCGGCGAGGTCGAAGCGGCCCGCGAGCCTGCGACTCACCGCCTGATCGATGCCGGTCAGCGCCGCGACCTTGTCGGCCAGACGCGTGGTCGCTTCCCTGTCCGCCTGACCTTTGATGAGGTCGGTCAGAAACTCTCCGCGTGCATAAGCTTCCACGTCGGCGAGATCGGCTCGCTTTACCGGACCCTCGGCTTCACGCAGGGTCGCGACGTAGCTCGGCAGTGTTGCGATGTATTGCAGCAAGCCAGTGCGGGCAAATTGGCCGTAGTCGAAGAGCGGCGAGACCATTATCAGGCCCTTGACTCCTATGCCCTGCCGCATCTGCAACTGGTGCACAACCTTTGGCCCGCGAATGCCCCCATAGCTTTCACCCACGATGTATTTCGGCGACAACAGCCGGTCATGCTCTTCGAGCCAGCGACGGACCACCAGCGCGAGCGCGTTGACGTCGCCGTCAACTGAAAAGAGCCGCTTGCGCACATCATCGCCGGTTCCCACGAAACGGCTATAGCCTGTGCCTACGGGGTCGATAAACACCAAATCGGTGAAATCGAGCCAAGTCTCCGCGTTTGGCCTCACCTCCGGAAAAGTGGATGGCGTGACCTCGTCTGCATTGATCGGCAGCCGCCACGGTCCGGCGTTGCCGAGCTGCAGCCAGGCCGATGATGAGCCCGGTCCTCCGTTGAAGAAGAACGTTACCGGGCGCGTACCGCGATCGATGCCGTCAAGCTGATAGGAGGTATAGACGATGTCGGCCTCCGGCTCGCCTTTCTCGTCGAACAGGCGGATGGAGCCGGCCGTCGCGATGAAAGAAAGCGTCCGCCCAGGGAGATCGAGCGTTTGCCTGGTGCTGGAGTCCGGCGGCAGGCGATGCTGCTCGGCGGCCGACGGCGTACTCGGCGCTTGGCCGGCGCGTTCGCCGGGGCCGCCGTTCTGGCCGGCTGGCGTCGTGGCATTGGCGCGCGGGGGCGGATTGTCTGCCTGCGCGCTCCCCATGATCCCGCTGGCAAAAAGGATCAACGCAACAGAGCTGCTGCGCAGTGCGGTCGACGACATAGAGGATCTCCTGTGCAGGGCTTGCATTGTTGGTGCCCGAAGCGTGTCTGTCAAAACCACCTAGTTACTAGCTCATGCGTGGGAACAACAAACCTACTAGAGTCAGCAGTTGTCACCGTCGGCGGGTGCAGATCATATGCCACCACCATCGCCAATCGCCCCGATTGGCGGCTTGACCGCTGGTCAGCTCAACGCGCTGGGCCTTCACGGCATGGCCAAGGCCTTCGTCGACATCGGAAGTCCCGCTCGATGTCGCGGGAACTGCTTCAGTTTTTGAGGGATCTCCGACAGCGATTTCGCAAAATTCTGGAAATACGTCTCGCGATGATGAATACTGGACAAAGTCGCGAAGTTCGGAGACCCGTGGAAGCTCCCGTCGATACACCGTTTATCCTCCGCCACACCAAAGCGCGGCGACCAGAGCGAAAATCGCGGCGCTAGTGACTGCTGACGTAGGCCTGCTCTGATTGTAGGTGATTCAACAGATCGGCCAGGTCGTCGGCGTCTTCCAGGGGAAGGCTATGGGGCGACGTCATTGATCAGCGCAGCAAAACCAGTGCGGATGTAGTAAACCGTCCAGCCATTCGTCTCGCATCGAATATCGTATCGTACAGTCATTCCTCATAAAGCCAGATCCAGGCTCGGGCTTCCGTCATCGGCAAACGCCTCAAGCGTTATCCAGCCATCGAGTTGTTGAAGTTCTTAAAAGGAAACGATGCTCCAGGCTTCGATATCGATGAACGCTCCGTGTTGTCGCGTTCAGCACTCTTCGGTTTGATACGTTCGTGGCAGTGACCCGACACCGAGACGCGGTTCTACGTTGGCGCTGTGCAAAACGCAACGTTTCGTCAACGTCTCGCACACCATCTCTTGTGGCACGCCGATTGCCCACCCATGTTCGCTTCAACAATATTGTCGCCCGATATGAGCTGCCAGTCTTCTCCGGCGTATTCAGCTTGGCTTGAGGCGTGGATAGCTACAATCCATGCGGCGTTGTTGGCTCAAAACTTAAGAATCCATGAGCACGCCGCCAGGTTCTTGAAGGTTCGCTATGAAACCGCGCTGGACCTAGTCTTACCGCGTCACAAAAGAAGACGCTTCGATTGCCGAATGGAACAGGGACAGCGTTAGAGGTTCCAGGCGATGGCAATGATCATTCGTCGCCGCATGGTCGCAACCGAGTTCGGGATGTGACGTTCGGGTCTTAGTGGCGGAGCCTCTGGGTTGGTAACCGTTCGAAACCGCAAGTTTCTTGAACGGCCTAGCGGAACGAGATCCCGAGGGGGAATCGTCTCCCTCACGGAGACCAGGAATCCGTAGGCCGCGATGCACAGCGTAGCGTGGTGGTGGAAGCCACGCCAACCTCGCCCTTCGAAATATCCGAGCCCGACCTCTTGTTTGAGATCCTGATAATCGCGCTCGATGCGCTATCGCAGCTTGGTTAGATCGACTAGCTTTCCGAAAGTGATCCTTTTCCGGCAACGTTGAAAGTCAGTATTTGGTCGGCTCGTCCTCACCTTCTGGCCATTCGATCAAATGCCATTCTTCCGGTCGGCGTCCGGTGAGCTGGTAATCTCGATGCGCGACGCAAACGCGCGCGCGGGCGAAGCGCGACGATAGCCGCTCGGCCGCATCCTCTCGCCACTCGGTCGTGCGCCAGCCCCCTTAGGAAGGCAAACAGCAAGCTCCTTGACCGAAATCGGTGATGCTTGTGGTCGCGGCGGAGCAGCTTTGGTGGTCGCCCCTTACCCGACCATTTTTTTGGCGGCAGCGGCGCCGTGTCGGATGTCCACACCGTGGTGTTTGGCAAGATACCGGCCACATAGGTCAACCCCAACGCGCTGATGCTGGTCCGCAGGTCTGTTGCAGCCATATCCGGCATCCATCAGCACCACGCCGCGAGTAAGCCCGGCTCTGCAGGCTGCTTCGATTTGCTCAAGTGCGATCTCTTGGATAAAGCTGATCTCCTGGGGCACGCCCGCTTTGTGCCGACGTTTGTTATCTGCTGCCCAATCCTGCGGCAGATAGAGACGATACATCGCCGGCAGACTGGGTGGTGATTGGCAAAGCGACAGGAACGCCGCGACTTGGCAGTTATCTTGCTCGCCGAGCTGCCCGCAATATTGACGCGCCACATCGACCGAATGCGCTCCCTTCTTGGGAAAACCGGTGTCATCGATGATCCACGCTTCGATCGGTCCACGGCGCTCCATCGCCGGCAGTACCATCTCGCCAACTTTGGCCAAAACGCCCTCGTCGGACCAAGGCGATTGGCCGACGAAGTGCAGCAGCGACTGATGCTGCGCCGACGTCCGATCAGGTGCTGTCACCGCTGCCATCGGCTCAACGCCTTTATGCTCCCCCGGCATGATTAAGCCGATGCGACAATCAAACAAGGGCCGGGCCCTTTCCGCATATCCGATCACGCTCACAAGTCCCCCGACAAAAGCCGAAAATCGCCATTCACTGCCGCCTGATGTCCGGAGATCCATATCAGCCCCCGTTGCCGATGCCTGAATCTCAACCGCTAACTGATTCTCACAGGACAACGCCCGCGACCTTCGTAAGACTAGAACGCTGTCAGCATACGCAGCAGCTTTACCACAGAAACCGGCCTGAACTGCTCACGAAGCATCCTGGGCAGGTTGGGCTGCTTCACGCCCAACAGCCTCGCGGCTTCGGTCTGAGTGATCTCCCGCTCCGCCATCAACCGCTTCAGTTATAGGACGAGTGCTGCCTTGAGTTGGTACTCCCGGGCGTTCGCCAGGCCGAGATCAGCAAAAATGTTTCTGGAGCCCCGGCTGTGGGCCGGCAGCTTCTTCTTCGTGCTCAACATCGGGCTGCGTCTGTTCCTTGTCGATAGCTTCGGTGTCGCGCAGGCGCTGCCGAAGAGATGCCCCTTCTGCGAGACCAGTTCGTCCCTGATGCTGATCAGCGCCTTAAAGAGCTGCTGATCGGCTCGGGTGAAGGTTAATTTGAAAGCTCTACAGGGCCCGACTACCTTCGGAGTTTTAGCTTAACTTGTTGCGGGCGTGCTCGCCTTGGAGGACAGCACACAGGCCGGGGAGCACGTATTGTGTGCGGCTAAGAGTATGGACGGTAATTCGTGCGTCCGCGCGCCTGCGGAAATCAGCGTAAGACACGAGTTCACTTCCATAGAAGAGATTCTGGCCAATCTGTGAACTCCAATTCGAAGCTACGTAGGCCAGTGGGTTTGGTCGTGAATTTAAGGGTCTTCCCTGAAAGGGCTGCCAACGAGCCAGATGCGGATTTGAATACTGTCGTGCCGGAAGTAGCGACCGCAATGCCTTGCTCGCCTTCGATGATTGAGAAGCCGGCCGCCTCGTAGAGTTGTCCGATTGCAACTCCCTCCAGCGCGCGGTGAATTTCCAGGGAAGCCAAGTATGACCCTTTGTCAGCAGCCCACTCGCTGACCGACACCACTTTGATTCCCGCTTCGCTCAAGAGACCACCCGCGATCCAACAGCCATATTGAACGCTGAGAATGACCCGCTCATTCGGAACTCCGACCGGCTCTCGATCGGCGGCAGTGATCGTGCACGCGTACCGCCTTGTGTCCGCAACCGCGCCCGTACTTGGCCCGAGCAACTCGAGAGCGGAACATAATATACAAGCGAGAACGGACCTTATCATTCGGCTGCACCTGGTTTGAAATATCGTCCGCCTGCTCTGTACAATCTGACGCTACGGCCGATTCAAGCTTCTTCAATCACTCTGTCGGGTGAAAGCTACTCACGGTAATCGCGGTGTCGCAGAAACGAGGCGATCGGTATCCCCCGGCGATGGCCGTTGAATGGGTACCCGAACGATTCCATTATCCGCGTTCACGGCGCGCAGCGAGCCAGCACGTCGGTGAACCGAGGCTATGGACCGACGCCTTTCAGCTCGGCGGCGGCCATCAGGGGCGCGACGGCCCGCGGCCGGAGCGCTACGTTCTTGACGCGGGCCCAGGCGTTCTGCGGGCGAATGCCATTTCCGCGCCATTGCCCCCCGCGGCACAGGTCCCGCAATTTTCTTCACAGTGTCAATGTAAAAGGAAACGTGGTCGCCAGGAGCTGGTCAAAGGCAGACTGCCGCTCAAGCAGACCCTCTTCGAGGATCTTACGCTCGAGATCAGTCAGCTCACATTGAAGCCTTCTGCGACAGCGCCAAATGTCATTCCGCACGTATCTAATCTCATTCAAGCGATCGTCAATCGAAGCCATCACCCATACCATATTTAGCCTGAACCAGCCATCGACAACTGGTCAATCACGTCGATCCCGGGAAGACGCCGATGACATCTCACGACCTGCCCATCTGCGGATATGATGTCACGATCTCCTCCCAGCATGTCCTCTTGTATCGCAGTCTTTCAACGCAAGGGCACGAAGTGACGGTTGCTTCTGCAGAAGTTCAGCGCCTTTTGCCATCAGCGCGCAGGACTTCAAAAGCTGCCACTCGCCCGCCAGCGGGCCGAACTGGTTTATCTTATTCCAACCGACACCCGGCCTGATCCGGTGTCAGGCCGGAGAATTAAGCTGGTGCCGAATGGGAGTATCTGACTAATCGGGCCGTCGCACCGTCAAGCTCTGGGTAACCGCGCCTTTCGGATTGAGAACGGCAATTGTCATGCCAGCGAACCTCAGGTGGGAGGCAAGGCCATGTTCAGGCTCGAGGTCGGTCCTTACAAAGGGCGGGATGTCGCGGCGGTCGCGCCCCGAAGCGGCCCCGGATATGAGTCGGAGAGGCTTCAGTCGGCAGGGCTCGACGAAATCGTGAGCGATGCGCACCGCCTGGCGCCTCGGTCCAGTGTCTCGCCAAACCTGCGTAGACCTTATTACCGCCGTTCTCGCGTTCGGCGCGCAAGCAGCAGTTCGATCTCATCACAAGACTCTCTGTGCGATGATGTCTAGCCGGGACCGACGCTTGTCGCACCTGTAACACTGCATGTATTCATCAAGCCAAGACATCCGACGCTGTTTGTTCGCCCGGACTCGTTCTAAAAGTAAATCAGCTGCTTGCACGTCAGATACAACTGGCCTGGCGGTTGCTATGGTCCAGCCACACCGTCAGCGCTGAGCGCGATCGGCGGTGTAAGACGCATACGATCAACTTCGAGGGAGCGTAGTGGCCACCCAATCGCTTGATGGAGCACCGATGCAGGTACCGGACAGCTTACCCTTATGCGGCACACCCGTTGTTGTCAGATCGACCATCACGCCGAAGGCGAGGCGCTAGTCTGATCTACCAACACGAATGTCGTGATCTGGCTCAAAGCGAACTCGCGAATCAAATAAGGGCCAAACCTCCCTCCTGGGCGCACACCGGCCGCGAGCACCTCGAAATCCCACGTTTGATGCAGCCTCCCTTTCAGAGGATGCGGTGCATACTGCGCCGACTTGTTGAAAGAACGGAGGGTGGCCTCGTTGTCGACTGTTTCCGCGATAACAACCAAAGCTGATGAGGTGGGTTTATGAACAAATCGATCCGGAAGCTTCGGTTTGCGGCTGAAGCATCTGTTTTGGCGATTGAGCTGCTGATGTCGCCAGCAGCTAACGCTGACGATGATCTGATGAGAACCGCCAATCAGATCTTCCATCCGATCCCCTCAGTCATTCCTGCGGTAAAGGACAATTCAGTCACACATGGAAGGGTTTATCTTGGCAAGATGCTGTTCTTGGATCCGCGGCTATCGGCAAGCGAGATCATGAGCTGCAATACGTGCCGCAATCTCGGCACCGGCGGAGTCGATCCCGGTCCGACCTCAGTCGGTCACGTCTGGAAGGTCGGCTTACGTCGGGCGCCAACCGTCTACAACGCGGTGTTCAAGGTGGCGCCATTCTGGCACGGCCGCGCCGCGGACCTGAAGGCGCAAGCCACCGGCCCTGTGCAGGCGAGTGCCGAAATGAGTCCGACTCCGAATCATGTGCTCGACAGCTTGAACGCAATGGCCAGCTATGTCGCCTTGGTCAAAAATGCCTTCCCGAACGAAGCGAGACCGGTCACCTTTGAAAACTATGCGAAGGCAATCGAGGCTAATGAAGCGGCCCTCATTTCACCTGCGGCCCCATTCGATCAGTATGTGGAGGGCAATACACATGCTCCGGATTGATCAGCAGAAATCAGGGTTGGCACTGTTTATAGAGAACGGATGCTCCGCTTGCCACAAGGGAATCAACGTCGGTGGACAGGCCCACTTCCCATTCGGCGTGATGAAAAAGCCTGACGCAAGCCTGCTTCCGGGCCGCTGATAAGGGTTGGTTCGCGGTCACCAAGGCAGTCGGTGACGAATATGTCTCCCGCGCAGCGCCCTTGCGGAACGTCGCGTGGCGAGCCCCTCGGGCCAAGTTTAGAGCGTGAAGCAAGCTGTTGCCCTGATGATTGAGATCCAGCTCTGCGCCAGGTTAACGACGAGGAAGAGAACGACATCGTAGCGTTTCTGTATTCCCTGACTGGGCGGGTACCTAAGATCAAGTATCCGACACCACCCACGCGTACGAACATGAGGCCAAAGCCTTCCATAGACAGATAGGATTTAACAGCACCGGCCTCATGCTTGGTGTAGCAGATGCCTTTCACGTACCCGGGGTCGCGCAAAGACGTCAAAATGAATCATCCCATGCCGTCTCTCATAGCCAGTCCTATAAAAAAGCGCCCGGCCTACTCGGGGGGCCGGGCGAAAGTCACGCAGGAGCGACGCTGCTTTACGCATCGCACCAGCTTTCGTCGGTAGGGAGGACTACCGGCGATCGATTTACGGCAAGGGCATTCGCCGTCAAACAACGAGAAGCGGATATCGCCTCCGCGCAAATCTGGAGCCGCTTGCCGTCGCGCAGCAGCATTTGGCTTCCCCAAAACACCAGAAACGCTCGATTATCTTCCCGAAGATCGCGCCAAGGCGCCAATCTCCTATGACATTCCGTAAGGGAGGTAAAATAGATTGTTGTGATGGGACGCATCCACGCGCTGGATAGTGAATAGTAGAGCTGTGGTTAGCGTCGAGCGTTAATGACTTCGATCGGCAGACGAGCGCGGGACGCACCTCCTCCGACTTTCGAGTTTTCAGCCCGCAGCCGGGATTGATCCAGAGCTTCCGATCAGACACTCGCTGCGGCACCAACACCATAAGCTACTGCAGGCTCCGCCTGTGAATGGGTTCGCGGTCGATACCCCGTTCGGGTAACCGGATGAGCTCCGCGGCCGGAACGAGCCTGGGCCGCTTTCGATATCTGTGTGATCGCGACGGGCCTGGTTTTTCCGTCAGCAGCTTCTCAAACCCGCCCGTCAGGAAGTTGCGATCATCCTCGGCCGGCGTCCGTTTGGTCACACCGCCATGAGGCCCCTTAGGAATTGCCAATGCCGGATTACTCTAGAACCGCAGGGATGATCAGGTCGGACAGCTTGGTATTCGGCTGGCCCCGCGACGAGCCATGAGCTCGATCGCCTCGGTGCCGTTGGCCAAGATGATCTCCTCGGTGCGGTAGGTATTCACGTGCTGAGCGACTTTGGCGCGCGCCGTCGATGCGTCCGCCACCGCTTGGCAAGTGGAGCCTGGACGCGGGCAATATGCAGGAATAGCTGCTGACCTCGGGCTGCATTCTGAGTTGCGAAACTGGAGTAAGCAGCCAGAGCGCGGGCGGCGGGGTCGGACTATGACCCTACACTCCAGGCCCTCGTGCACGGTGACCACCGGTAAGCGGAGGTCGAGCTTCTCGTACCGCTTCAGGATCTCCGGAACGATCTCATCGCGCGAGGAGGCCGGCTCTTCGGCTCCGAAGTGACCAGTTCTAGATATTCTGCAAGCGATCTTGATACATTCGACGCCCGTCCACCTCGCCTCGGCTCGTCAGCCAGCGAGGACAAGCCTCAACGCGGCCACTGGAGCATCGAAGCGGCCTTGTCCTTATTCGAGATAAATTTGAGGTGTCTTCCGACAGAGCCCCTTCGAGCTCGACCTCGACTACTTCGTTCGCGACATCGATGAAGCCTTACACGGGCTGCTTATGCTGTCTTAGACGGGACACAGGTGTCAGGCACCGGACAGACGGCCGCGCATTGCGGCGTGTCGGAATGGCCCTCGCACTCCGTACACTTTTTGGCATCGATAACGTAAATGTCGCGCTTTAGGCTGATTGCCGCGTTGGGACATTCGAACTCACATGCACCACAAATGGTGCATTGCGAAGCGACGATCTTGTAAGCCATGCCTTCCGACTCCTTAGGCGAGCGATGCCATTGGCGATGCCTTCAAATGCCGTGCCAAACACACAGGCTCAATGGCGGGCAATTTGCGCATTGTGCTGTCCCGGGGCTGAGACCATGTTGCATCTCCTACAGCAACAAGGCCGCTTCAATTCAAGCTGTGAGAGCCCTCGGCAGTACTCCGAGAGCAAGTCGCGACTCGACCGTCGCGAGCTTCCGTCGGTTTGTCCGGCACGGCAGCGCGGGGCCACGCGACGCTCGATGATACCGAAACCGGCGGCGCGACTAGAAGCCGCGAGCCAGGCACGTCTAGCCGGATCTCGGCAAACCTCCGGTCACACGCCCTGACTGGAGATTTTGTACAAGCCTCGCTCATGGCTGCAACTTTGCTTCCGCGGATTGACTCGCTGGAGGCTTGCCAAAACGGATTTGTGCTACAATAAGCTTCGGTGTCGCTTCGGAGGGAAATGATGCCCGCCAGGAGGAGCGACACTGGCCTTGCAAACTGACCGGTAATTGCAGTCAGCCTCGTGCCTGGCGCCGGGTAAGCAGGGCGGTGTGGGCGAGCGCTGCTAGGCTTTGCTTGACTGTGCTCAGCCACTCCTCACGCCTCTAGTTTGGAAGAAGTGGAGGAGTGCTGAAAGATGACTGTGCAAATTGCTTCAGCGGCATGGCTTTTCCGAACAGATGGCCCTGCGCAAGGTCGAAGCCGAGTTCGGTCACAGCGATCAGGTCGGCATGGCTCTCCACACCTTCGGCGACGGTGCGCGCACTGTATTCTTTGGCTAGATCGACGATCTGGCGGCACACCGTTCGCTTCAGGGGCCCATTTCCGCAACCGGAGACGTACTGCCGGTCCACTTTCAATTTCCTGAACGGGAATCTCTCCACCCCCATCAGCTGCGGCCAATTGGCGCCGACATTGTCGATTGCAAGGCCAATGTTGTAAAAGCGAACCTCACGCGCGACCTCGATCAGGAGATCTAGATTCCGGATGGCTTCCTCGCTCTCGATTTCAATCGTCAAACCGCCGAAAGCGGGGTGCGACGGCATGCGCTGACACAGATCGCGTACCGCCTGCGGGTTCATCAGGAATACTGCCGGGAGATTGATGGAGAGATCGATTGAAGTTTTCTGCTCCAAAAGATAGCGCCAATCCTTGATTGCGCGGTCGATCACGAACTCCGACAATTCCCTAAAATGCGGATCGTGAGGCTCTGGGATGAAATAGGCCGGCGGAACAACGCCCCAGGTCGGGTGCCGCATTCGCACAAGCGCCTCGGCGCCGCGGCGGCTGAGGGTACACGCGTCAAACTTCGGCTCATACCAGAGCTCAAGCCATCCAGCGTGTAAGGCTTCTCCGACATGGACCGCGGGACGGGGCGCCGGCTCTCTGGGCAAGAGCATGGCGACCCGATCGCGCAGCGTCTCGGCCGCAAACGGCGTCCTCAGCGGCGGCAGCATAGCAAGTCCATATTCGCTCCCGACCTGCTGCACTGCCGTCATGATGATCGATTCGCGGGCGCCGAATGCCAGCACTCTGCCTGCAAATTTTTCGCGTACGAGTATCTCGAGCAATCTTCCAGGCTCGATGCGATCGGAGCCAATGCCGAGCAGGATCAGATCAGGGAGCTCCGTGCAGAGTACGTGCGGCAGCTCGTCAGCAGTGCTGCATTCGCTGATAACAAATCCTATATCCTCCAGCACATCTCGTAGAAAGGCGCGCAGATGCTGCTTGCCGACGGCCACGCAGGCTCGCGGCCGCACCTTACGCTGCCCGAAGATTACAGGTTTTCGTCCGACCAATTCGGCCTGCCCATGCTCCATCGCAACCACTCCCGTTCCGTGACGACCCTTTAAACGAGGAGCGATGGTCCAAACAAGCTGCGCTTGTCGTTAGCTTTCGATTCTTCGAGGTAAGCTTAAGATAATGCACGGCAGTGCAAAATCTTTCGCGATGTTGTTCTGAACGATTTTGTCTGGCGCACGCGCATGATACCTCTTGGCGCAACGTTGTCGAGTGACGCACGCGAGTGTGGGGAATCTCATCTTCGGACTGATGCGCCCTCTGGCGCGGCGATCATCATGGTGCACGATATACTGCATGAAGTAGCTCGTGAATGACGGTCGGAAACCACTCTTACGAATGTTTGATCGGCATGGCCGGCTTGCCCACGCGCCGATGTGCCGTCTGGTCCATTTATTTTCCGATCGAAGAAAGTCCATCATGAGTTCGCAGCCGGTCAAGCCGCGGTCGATTTTGAGAACGGCAGCATCTTGCACTTACCTCACCTCTGTTGCTTATAGCGGTGCGGAGGTTCTATTCACTACCGAGCTTGATAGTTGCTCTCAGTTGAGTTTTCTGCATCCTTTTGACGATGGATTCCCTCAAAAGGGATTGATGTGACGGTTGGTCGTGTTGGCGCTGAGCGCAAGGCCCGCCCACGGGGGCACGGCTTCGCGCAGAGGCACGCCAGGAGATGAGGACGCCATCGCAGAAGCGGTCGAAAAGCTACTTTCCGAATTAGGTGGCCCGGACGAGAGTTCAGCCTTGAAGGCGCGAAGCAGGCGGCTCTCCGCCTTATTCAGGATCCCGAACCGGTGCATTTTTGTCATCGAGCAACCCTCAACAGTGATCCGGTAGAGGATTCGGTAATTGGCAATGCGTCGTGCGCCGCGTCCAATACGTTCGTGCAGGTCGCCCCTGCGCAGGACTTGATGCGGGCGATCGTTTCGTCGTTCGGCGCCAATACGACGACGTCGCTGCAGATCGATTTTCCGTAGGCATACCCCCCGCCTATCGTAACCGTCTAGGGGCCTTAGCAGAATAGCGAGGACCCGATTGAGGTGTGCGTGGCGTGGCCACCTAGTATTGTGCCGCTCAGCCCCTTGTTGGCTTCTCGTCGTTTGCGTTCACATCTGTTTCCTCCGGTGATGATCGGCGGGGGAACAGTGCGGGATCCTAGGGCCTTAAGTTGGAATTGGCATCTACCGGATCTTGTAGTGGACGCTCCATCGTCTGCATGACACACGCAATGAACGAGCCCGGAGACTCGTTCTTGCTCGTAATTTCGCGGGTATGTACGCGCCGCGGCTGCGATCTCTGGTCCGGACACCAGCAGGATCGGCCTCGCTTGCCATCGGCACCGACGGAACGAAAGAGGCCGGCACAAGGGAGCCTCGCCGACGCCACCGATGGACTGGCCCCCGACGAGGCCGACCAGACGCGGCAGGCCGTCGCGTACTGCCTGGCTCATTCGAAATGGAAACTCAGGTGCAAGCCCACAAACATCCGGCATCAGATGAAGATACTCGCTATCTTCTTGTGCGTTGCCGACAGCGCCTCCTCGATCTCCGCGCGCATTTCGCACCGCCTGTCGTCTGGTCACCGACCGCTCGGGGCCTCTGCAGTTGTCGATTCCGATTATCGGCGCGCCGACTGTCGCGCTTCCGTCTCTTCGACCCGGTGCTCATGCCGCTGTGGCAGATGCGCGGCGGCCACGCCAAAGCGCCATCTCGCGATCGCGCTAATCGAACTGGAGACGGTGGCGGCGATGTCTGACCGGGACATGCTGCTGCTTCCGGGTGTCGGTCACAAGAACCTAGCGCGGATCAGGACGTGGCTCGCAATGGCCATCGAAGAGAAGAGGGGATGATAATAGACCGCGAGCGCCTGCTCAAATTTATGAGGCTCACGGAGTCCGACCACGACGGCGAGGCTATCGCCGCCATGCGCATGGCCAACAAGCTGATACGCTCCGCAGGCAAGACGTGGGAGGATGTCGTGTCCGGCGTCGCGGCTCCGGCGCCCAAGTCCTACGGCTCCCCCGCCCCGAGCGACTACCGAACTCCGCCGAGCCAGCGCGCGACGAGGCAGTACGGCAGGGCCGATCCGCGGAGTCCGAAGACCGAAGACAAGAAGATATACGACGACAACATCGGAACCTATCTCAAGGAATTGACCAAGCGCAGACACGACCCGAGCACCGTCATGTTTCTCGCGTCGCTGTCCGAGTACTACGAGGCGAAGGGCTACCTGACCGAGCCGCAGTACGAGACTGTGATGCGAATGCACGACAGGAAGCGCGGCAAGTCAACCTGGAGGTTGTAGTCAGCGTTTCTTGGTTCTTATCATATCAGGCGGGGTCGGCGAGTTTGTAGGACCAGGTATGGACGACGGGATGTGCTCCTACAGCGGGCGCATCCGTTAATGCGAGAAACACGGCGCCGATCCACATGCGCCCGAGCGAGCCTTCGACATTGCCCAAGCTGCCCCCCGGACTTTTCGCGAAGGAAGCCAGAACGATACTACACGGATGCGTATAACTTCGAACCGATCGAGGCCGCCCATGCTCGGGAGAAGGCCGACCAAGACGACTATTGGTTGGCGAACAGACACACGTTCGAACGCGAGGACTTCTGCGAGCAAGTACAGCGCGAATACGGCGCCCACGAACCGCTAGTGCTTGCTGTTGGCGCCTTGGCGCAAGGGTGATCGAAGCAAGAAAAACACCCAATCATCGGCAGCTCCTTGGGTCGGACCACCGCGTCTGGGCTGTCCTAAAATTCGCCGCCAGCGGCCGGATTTTGATTGATGGATAGCCGGCGCTCCGCGGCAGCCACTATCTCTCTAGGGGTGAGCATGATTGCGGTCATGCAATTTCCTCCTCTTCTTGTTGTTTGATTGATGCTGCAGAGCCGTTGGGGCTTTATGCCAAGAAGACGCTGGGCATCCGCCCGCAGTTGGCCCTCCGGCGACACGAAGCGATAGAGCATCTGCCGGGTTATCGAGAGTTCACCGTCTGAACGAGCTTCTGCCATGGAATTGGACGCCAGCATCAGCCATCTCCGCTCGAGCGCCATGACCACCCACCTCAATACGGTCCATCACGTCACCACCGTCACCAAGGTCGCGAGGGACCGCGGCGAAGACGAAGATTGGCTGCGAGACGTCGCCAATGAAATAGAGATCGAGGACCGAGCCATCAGAGTCTATGGCGTCGGCGAAGACGGCATCCAGGCGTTCACCGACTTCGGCATCGAACGTCTCATCGAGATGGCAGGTTCTACAAAGAGAACTCTGGACTGCTCAGGTGCTAACCCTGTGGCATACGCCGAATGGATACTATAAAGTAGCCTATTACGATTCCCTCAAGGCGGCGGAGCAACGCCTTCGAATGGCATGAAGCGCCTGGCTAAGCTTCTCGACATCACCGTGCAGGCAGCTTCCCGAGCAGTGGAGCAGCTCGTCGAGCGCAAGTTTCTTGTGGACGGACCGGCTATGCCCGCAACCGCGTATTCACTGCGCCTGATGCGCTATCGGTTATCAACCATCCGTTCAGTGAAGATCCGATTTTTCCTAACTTGTCGTCGTGACGATCAGCGGCCCGATGATGATCAACACGGTCGGCCATTATCCAGTGGCCTTTTCGGCCCTCTCGTTAACGGACCTCCATGCGAGTTAGCACGTCATCGGCAGTCATCACGTGCGCAGTACAGAAGCCAAATCGAGAGCGTCGCAAGAATCGACCTCTCCGGATAGAGCGCTCCGTAGCCCATACTGGGCCGGTCAGGTCTGACAGAAATGCCACCTTGTAATTATGAAACATCGCATCGTGCGCAGTCGCGTGACAGTTCGGTAGTCATCCTCGCGCAGGCGCTGCCGAACCTCCTGCGTCAATAAGAATGATGCTTCGAAAGCTGGTTCCACATTCCTTCGCGACAATCTGTGATATGCGACGGCGTTTGACCCACCTCAGGGGAATACACGAGAAGCGACCGAGGGAAGAGCTGCTCGTATGAAAGGTGCCGCTTTGACTTTCCATGTGCGGCCAATGGACCTCTCACAGGGTCTTGAGATACTCGACAAGTGCGCGCCGCTCGGCATCGCTCAATTCTGGCCCGATAACACCAGGGAGCAGCTTCGTTAAGTCGGTTTCCTTGCCTTCAAACGAATGTCCACGATTGCCGTTCCCAAGCAGCGACACATTGAATTCCGTCAGACCGGCCGCACAGGCGTCGCTCGCTTGTGTTTTCGTAACAAGCCCGACATTGACTGGATCGAATTCCCGACTTCCAACGCAGAAGGACGTCGGCCGCTCGTTCTGCGGCAACAACATGTCTCTTAACGTCGGCACGGACCCGTTGTGCAGATACGGAGCTGTCGCCCAAACACCGTCCAGCGGGCGCGCCCGATATTGAGGTTCGAGGGCAAGAACATCTTCGGCCTTTCCGTTACGGTTCGCCCGAGCCCCAACGTAGACTCGTTGGTTTTGGCAATTCTTCCTGGGTCCCCAGATCTGCTGCTTGGCTTCTTCCGAGGTGCCGTTCGCAATGATCCATTGGTCGATTGTCTTTCCGACCACGTCCATGAGTGCGAGTACGAAAAGAAGATCTGCCCCTTTGTTCACTGGAAGCCCGCAAGCCCAGGCTTTGTTGAGGTCATCGACTGGATTCAATCCAAGTGACTCGGGTAGGTGAACGCGGCGCGTCGTGAGGACATCCGATTGTTGACGATCGGTACCGATCGCCGTGACCGGCATCTGAACCACATTGAAATAATGCCGCCCCCCTATGTCCACCCAATTCTTCTCGTTCTTGACGGAGCGATCGGGGTTCTCCGGCTTCCAGAACGAATCCTCCGGCCATCTTTTGTCGAAGGCAGGATCGTTGACCGGGCCTCGGTGGCATTCAAAGCAGTGCGCGCGATAGAGATCGCGGCCATTTTCAACGAGCTTTTCGTCAATGCCCCATGCCGGGTCGCTCCGAAATTTCTCCTGTGCGTCCTTCCAGCTGGGCGCTACGAGCCCGGTAAATTTTTTGCCGCTTGCATCGGCCGCCGAAAAGGGATCGGCGCCGCGCAGAAGCTCTTCGAACTGCGCGATGTCGGATAGATGTATCGATGAAGCAAACAGTGGCCGTCCGGGCGCGGGCGCGGTCATATTGATTTTTGCGCTGACACCGAGCGCCTCGCCTGAATTGCGAACAAGTTCGTTGAGAACGGAGGCGTCATACTGCGCCCAGAGGAAATACGGTGTGTCCCAGATCGGCGGAAAGCTCACGGGCGCATCGTGGCGCGCTAAATTGCCCCTGAGGAGTGGATCTGTGAGTTCGCCGGTCAGGGGGTCGAGTAAGTTGCTATAGAAAACCTGGTTCCCGATCCGATTCAGCGCGTCAAGTCGACCGAAACCTTCATCGAGATCCGCAACTCCCTGTTCCGTCAAAAGGCTATCGCCCTGCGCCTTTTGCTTTTTGATCTTTTGAAGTGCAAGGTCCAGATCGCTTCGAAGCTGCTTTCGATCAACGCCTTGACCTTTGATCTGCTCCAGTCTGCTGGCGAAACGCTCGAACCGCCACGGCAAAATCAGCGTGTAGCCGATAGACAGCCCAACGACTCGTTCAACCTCCCCGAGATTCACCATCGCCGGCCCACCGTCGAACCGAAGGCTGACATTTTTGTACTCCAGATGCCCCGTATGACAGGCGGCGCAGGTCAATCCGATCTGATCTTCGTACGAGGCTCCCGTCGCCGGGTCGATACCGCCCTTAAGGATGGCAAACCCGACAGGCAAGCCATTTGGATTGTCCGGTAGGTCTGGATTCCAACCGGGGCTCCCACCGCCCGCATTCGACCCATCTTCGTGATAACCGTATGAGGGCGCGTTACGGGCGAAGTCCTTTGAGCCAGGACTCGGAATAAAGCCAAGACGGCGCAAGTACTCGTCGTCCGTCAAGCTCGTGTAAGAGAAGGACAGCTCCGGGCGCTCCAACGCCAGGAACCATTGATAAGGGACAGGTATGGTCGCCGTCCCCTGCGAGGTGTGGTGAAACCAGTAACGCTGGCGCGAGCTCCAATTCTGCGGGAGCCAATAGGCGCCTTCGATTTTCGATGGCTCCGGCAAGGTAGCAGGCAGCAGTTGAGCGAGGAGATTTGCGTCGTTCTTGATTTTGAGAGCTGCATCGCGAACCTTCTCAGGCGCGAAATACACCAAGCCGGCCGGCACAATCGCGACGACGACGATTGCGAAGAACAGCCCGGCGACATGAGGCCAGCGCCTCACCCAGGAATAAAGGCGAGAGCCGAAAGAACGTCTCCCCATAGCAAGTACTCCATCTATCTCTTTCGCGCGTTCAGCCGGGCCGGCGGGCAGCCGGAAACGGCGACAGCGTCTGTTACTTGTTCAGCAATTTTCTATTGATGAAGGCGACCACGTCGGCCGTCTCGGCTGCCGCGCGTCGCGTTATCGTCGCCGCCGCCGGCCCGCCCTGCAAGAACGATGGGAACCAACCGAAATTGCGAACATTCCAGTTTTCCTTTGGCAAGACCGCTCGGTCCACGCCTGGCACTGCGAAGTTTGGAACTTTCCTGGCGAGTGGCTGCGCCGTCTCGGTGTGACAGCTGACGCAATCGGTATTGAAGAAGTGGCTTTTCTTCGGGTCGGTAATGATATTGACGATTTCGAGTATGCGACTGTTGGGCACGTTGCCATCAATGAACTCGGATGTCGAAACACCCTTGCGATCGGCGGCTGCTAAAGGCGGATTTTGCAATGCCGCGTGACGACAGGTGATCGGACTCTGATTGTTGGTAATCGGCTGCGGGATGACGTGTTTTCCGCCGACGATGCTGAACATCTGCGCTGCGTGTACGCCATCAAGCGTCGGGCCGGGCACGGGTATTAAGCCAGCCTGCGGGACCCTTAACATCGAGACGAAAATCCAGGGCTCGGGCGGCGAGATGCCCATGACAGCCATGGTGTTGAGGCGCTGCGGTGAAAGATGCTTCTCAAGTAAAGCCTTGAGTGCATCACGAAACGCCTTTGCCGATGCCCCAACAAGGCCCGGATGCACATTCAGATCACCAGCAGTCGAGACTTTGACATTGCCAAAATGTCCGGCTGCAAGTTGATCGCGCAAGGTCGCGACGTCACGAATGATTGCCTTGAAGACTTCATCGTCCGGCTTGAACCGCGGAAACGGCGCACAACCGTCGAGAGGCGGATCCGGGTCGAGGCTAAAGTTAAAGATGAGGTGGCCGGCGGTGTCATGAACTTTGAATCCGTCTGGTCCATTGGTTACCGGCTGAATGATGAGGCGGATTTGCGGTTGTCGGCCAAACTGGGCAATGACATCCGGCGACAATCCCGGCGCGCCCGGGTCGATTCTGATGCCGGCAACAAACCAGGCGTCGATCTTTTTCACGGCATCGGGCAGCTGGATGTGGCGTACACCTGAGTCGGGCACTCCCGGACGCTCGGGATTCTCGGCGTTGGCGATAAAGCGTGCAAAGTCTGCGTCGGAAAAAAGTCGCTGCGGAGATCCTGTGGGCCCGGCGAGATCGGATGCCGCGATCAGATTGGCCAGGTCAGCCGACGACTGCGGTGGAGGGAAGAGGATGGATACATCGTTGGGCGAAAGGGGCTTTGCGGCCGTTTGCGCCGGAGCCGCTCCCACCCCCAAAGCCGTGACGAGCACCACCCCCGCCGCAAACCCTCTTGCAAGCCGTCGACGAAACCTTGATCCGCGCATTTCACCCCTTGCCGTCATTGGCAATCACCCTTTGAAACCAAACAGTTCAAACATCAGTGGTCGAAATCTCGACGCAACGTTCACTCAACATGCAAAAACGGACCGGCGGCTCAAGCTTCTCATTCCTCACCGTAGAACTGGCTTTGCAGGGTCTTGATTTTCGTCGGATGCAACGCCTCCTCGATACAGCCGAGGAACATCTCACTCCTTGCATTGACGTGCGCGCCGTCAGCCGGGGCATGTTCCATGTCCGTCTGCAATGCACGCACGGCCGTCCAATCCTTCGCACGATCTTTCAGCAACTCGAACAGTGTCTGATGGTTTTCGTAAGGACGGAGTCGAAAGTGAGCGAACGTCACCTTGGCTGCAATCTTTGCATCCCTTAGCGCGTCGGGAAGCGCTAGCAGATCAAGTCCTTCCAGCTCGTCAAGCTGTTGCGTTTGCCTCTGCGCTTCCCGATATTGTTCGCGCCCGACCAATTGATACATTCCTCGCGGACGAAACAGCCATCCGTCATCGGTTCCAGGCTGGTTTCCGAACGGGTTGCCCTCGTAGCCAAGAACGAAGTTGGCCAACTCCTTGGGATGGTTAAGCAATGAGTTCACGTCGACGGCCGGCCTGTTTGCGGCCACAAGCTTTGCGTTGTTCTTGTCGATGCGATCGTGCCATTTCTGCGGGAGTTGAGAAACCGCGCTGTAAGAGAAGTTCTCGCTGCTGCGCGTAAAGTCGGAGCTGTCGTAGGAGACTGATCCCAAAATATAGGCCAGGATGCGGGGATCCGTCTCGTCGACGCGATCCCATTCCTGCAACAAGGCTTTGACCTGCTCGGCCTGAAAATATGCCATATAGCTCTTGCGATATGGCGGAACAGGTGAAGGGGCCGGCGAATGGTCCTTGCTCGATTCAGTCAGCTGGCGCGCGTAGGCGGCGACTTGATCCTGATATTTCTCATAACCGCGCTCTTGCAACCAATTGCTCTCATAACAGGCAAGCAATGGCTGCGGCTTGATTTTTGGAGTTAGTGGATGTTCCTTGGCTAGCTCGTCGGTGTAGGCAGCCTGTGCGAGTTTGGCGTCTTTGAGCGTTTCGAATGCGGACGCGACCGATCCATTCAGAAGATGAAACAATTTCACTTGCAGGCAATCAGCGTTGCTCTGCCTCTGGCGGGACTGATCGAAGTCGTCCTTCGGCACGCAGTCCCAAAACCGGCCACTGCTCAGTGAGATGATATCTTCGGTCTTCTGGGACAACGTCCATCCGAGCGGAAGGCTATAGAACAAGCCCGTTATGTCGGTTCGGCCGAAGGTGGGAAAACGCTGCACGCTGGGGGTGACTTCCGCGTCCGGCGAACGATCGATGCTGGTTGCATGATTGAGCGCGACATAGGTTCGGGAGCTTCGCGTGCTCAAGAGCGCGCGTACCGGCTCCATGAGCTCACCGAACATGAATGAACCATGATCACCGAATTGCCCGCTCACCAGGGACAGCAGGTAGATCCGGAATTTTGGCGCGTCAGAAGTGCCCTTGATGCTGTTAAGCTTCTCAATCAGGTCGAGCGCGGTCTCGATTCCCGAATTCTCCACATATCCGCCATCCACCAGGCGCGCCTGCGGATTCGTGGTTATGCAGTCATTTTTCAATGAGATGGTCGCTGCCGGTGTCACCCATGGAAATCGCGCGCTCGTGAATGCAGCTGTGCTGAGCGGAATCCGAAGTGAGTGGCTCTTGACCGTTTGGTCGGCCCCCGTTGTCACGCGTTCGAGTCCCGCGAGAATACACAGGTCCGTGTCATTCGGGTGTAGCGGATCGAAATCGAAGGGAGAGATTACGGCCCGTTTGCCGCTGCCGGCATCCGTCGTGTTGAACAACAGCGCCGGCATGTTGTTGCCGGCTGTCCAATGGGACTGAAAGTCGGCCCTTAGCAGATTGGATTGATCGCCGGTGCCCTTGTGGCTGTCGAGCATTCTGTCGCCGGCGTTCTCCAAAGTATATTCCAGAAAACGCGCGCGATCGAAGGCGGGGATCGCGACCGGAGAAAACATCTGAGTGAAATCGGTAAACAGGAAGCCGGCAACCAAAGGCGACAGAAAATCGGTCGCCAAGACGCTTGCAACGCGCTGCTCCACCGGCCCAGGGGCATCAATATCTTGGACTCGTCCGACACCGGCCAGAAAATCCGCGATTTTCGGGCATGTCTTTCCGTCGGCGGCATTCGAATCGAGGGACGCATTCTCGGCGTGGAGCGCAGCGGCGAAGATGGCGGAACCGACGCTGCCTCCGGAGACAGCGCTTATCGCAAACAGATGCTGTCGAAATGCCGGACAGAGATCCTGCATTCTCGCAAGAAACCGCGCCGCATTATTCGCAGCATAGATGCCTCCTCCTTGAGCCGCGACAATGAAGACGGGATATTCGCCGAGCCTCATGGCCTCCTCCAGCCGCGGCTTCTGTAAGAGCCACTCACGGAACGCCGCGACCGCAGACATGCGCGCGTCTTTCGGCAGGCTGTTTGCTTCAGCGACGGTGCGCAGTTCGTGGTCGTCGCCTCCCAACAGGGAGGCAAGCAAAAACAAGCCGCCAAAGACAACCGGTATAAATGGAAAGGTAAACTTGATCGTCAATAGGGCAAAGTGGACGGTGAGACCAACGACGCAAACCGCAAAGAGAGCGATCACGCCGAACGATCCGAAAAATTGTGCGAGCGTATCCGGCAGCAGAATGAATGCTGTTGTCAACAGGACGATGCCGCCGATCGTGAGCGCGAGAAACCTGTAGCGGATGAAGTAGGTATTGTTGGCGCGGCTCGCGAGAACAATCGATCGATCTCTTGATCCCATCCGCCACGTAAATATCACGAAGCAAACGAGCATGATCAGCATGGCGATTGCGAGGATGAGCAGTATGTTACGCTCCAACGCGAGCGCCTGGTCCTGAATGCGGAAGATACTTCCGACTTCCTCGACCTCACCGATCTTTCTCGCTGGGCGCGACGCGAATTGACCTGCCGTCGCGGCGATTATCGGCAGCGCCCCAAGCGAAACGGGAGCAAGTCTTATGTAAAAGGCCAAACGGCCCCTAGCGTGGGCGATTTCGGGCAGGGACGCAGTTGTGAGCTGAAACGCGCCTGCCCAGATCGTTACGGCAATTACGCCTAGGGCGGAGAACTCCCTGACGGTTACCCAACCAATGTCGTCAGCGGCTATCCGATAGAGCTCCTGGATCTGATCTGGCAGATATAGCAATATTGAGATGGCTACCGACAGGACAATCATCCACCGGAGGTTGCGTAACAGGGCAAAGAGCTGTTCGCGCACAGTCATCGCATTATTTCCCTAAGGGGTTTGTGGAGATACTCACGGAGTTAGCAAAGCAGACGCGGATTCCGGACATTCGTGCTGCTGGTACCGAACGGGATCGAGCCCGTGGACATACAGGGGACCTGCAACAAAGTAATTATGGCGCGCTCGCGGGAAGAGCGTCGAAATTGATGACTTAACCTACAGTAGCAATCCGGCTTTGTCGACGGTGGATCAAGAGTTTTTCGACGCGGATCAAATCCTCTAGCTCGTCGGGCGGCAACACCCGCTCCTGGGCGGCAACACACGAGGTGCAACGCTGCGATGGCGCTTGAATTCGGCGTTCGGGCGATCGTTTTTGATGAATTCCACCGTATCGATTGTGCAAAGTGCGATTCTGTTAAGCGCAGAGCTGCCGCACGTTAGAAAGACATTCGAGGCCGTTGCCCGGATCCGAACTACGGTCTTTCCGCGTTGGGGCAAGCCGTGGCCAGAGCGCAAGTGATGGAGTGTCGCGCCGGTGCGCGACACTCCGAATCGAGGGTCTCTTTTTGAACGTGCATCTCGGCGAGCCTCGTATATTTGGCGAAGCCAATTGGTTGGCAAGCAGTAGCCGCCGACATGTAGGCCGGAAGTCTCGCTGGGAGCCACATACTTCGGGCCACTTCTCGGCATTCTCCAATAATCGACGGAAGTAAGCGCGTGGGACCCAACAAATTGTCCTGTCTTAAACCTTGTCAGCGAGAACGAGCTGTGGGCAGGGTCCTAACATTCGACGGCACTGCATTTGGCTAAGCAAGCAAGGCGACGGGGAAACGGCTCTGCTGAGAGTCAGGAGCTGGTGCGGCGATTAACGTTGGAGATCAGATGCCTGAACGTCTGTCTGGAGGATTTTCTTCACGTCCGAGCCGAGGCACTCGGCATTAGTGGAACACAATTGGCGATCTTGATGGCGGTGATGGACTTAGACAAGGATGGCGGTGCTCCCGCCGGCGTGGTCGCAAAACTGATGAAAGTCGACCCGTCCTTCATCACGCTACATTCGAAGGCGCTAGAGAAAGTCGGATTTGTGCGGCGCAAGACTGGTATCAGGGATGCTCGGGTCGTCCAGCTCTCGTTAACGGACAAAGCCCGTAAGCGTCTCGCGAACATCGCTGCACAACAGGATGAACTGGATCAATTTGTTTTCGGTGAGCTTGGCATAGAGGAAATGGTGAAACTGTCGAGCCGACTTGCAGGGCTCAGGAAGCGGCTGGAGAGAGCTCGCCTGAAAGCCGAACTGGACACCGGCGCGGCGTCAGCCCGACGGAGAGGCCGACGTTAGAATGGAGGCGCTTTGGATCGTCAACGGTTGCTTGAATGCGAGGGCCGCATGCCCGCATGTGAAGCACCGTGGTCATGAGGAGCACATCGGCTCCTCGCGCCGGTCGGCCAGGCGCAGCGGTGACGGGCTAAAGTTACCATTTGTGGATTGGGAGCTAGTCGATTTGGGCGACCAATACGGTTTCGGTAGGGGGCCAGAGTTTCTCCGCGGTGCGCGGAGGGCAGCATCTGCGCGGCGACGAGCCTTCTAAGGGCGGAACGCTGGCCAGTCTCCCAAGGCGTACGGATGGGACGGCTTACGAAAGGCTCACGGAGTTAGCCCCATCTGTTGACACGTTCTTGACCGACTTATTATTCTTCGCGGTCACTTGCGCTGGCGTCGCATTGACGAGCTGTTCGTACACGAGAGGATCTGTCGCGCCCTCGGTGTTGATCAGGAAGACCCGTGCATTGGGTCCAAGACCAATCTAACCACGCAAGGTCGGGTCAGAAGCAGCCTTCAGTAAGGCTGCAAGGCCAACACCACCACTTTCGCCTGGCTGGGGGATGCGATGCGCGGGGCAGATCAGCGGTCGGAAGGTATATTCAGTTACGTGCGGTTGGAGCAGCGCGTTCCGGCGGATCATCCGCTGCGTGCGATCCGCGACTTGGCTGACGCTTGCGCTGAAGGATCTGTCGCGCGACTTTGCCAGGCTGTACGCCCGCCATGGCCGACCGTCGGTTCCGCCGGAGCGGCTGTTGCGGGCGCTGCTGCTGCAGGCGTTCTACACGGTGCGATCGGAACGGCAGTTGATGGAGCAGCTCGACTACAATCTGTTGTTCCGCCGGTTCGTCCGTCTGTCTATGGACGATCAGGTGTGGGATGCGACCGTGTTCTGCAAGAACCGGGATCGACTGCTCAACGGCGAAATCGCGGCCAAGTTCTTTGTCACCGTTGCTGAACCTGCCGCAGGTGCGTGGGCTGTTGTCCAGTGACGACTTGTCCGTCGATGGCAGCTGATCGAAACCTCGGCCAGCATGAAGAGCTTCGCGCCGAGGGTGGCGGCGATCCCCATCCGGCAAGCAATCGGGCAGCGGTCAGGGACGCAATGTCGAGCGCGACTTCCATGGCGAGAAGCGCAAGAACGACACGCATTCTTCGACGACCGACCCCGACGCCCGCTTGTCTCGCAAGGGCGCTGGCAGGGAGGCCAAGCTCTGCCAAACGGGGCAACTGATGATGGAGAACCGCAACGGGCTGATCGTCGATGCGCGCCTCACCGAGGCCAACGGTACGGCGGAGCGAACGACCGCTCTCGAAATGATCGAGGACAACGCCAAGCCGGGCAGCACCGTGGGCCTCGACGTGAACTATGACACCACCGACTTTGTCACCGCTTGCCGCGAGCGCGGCTGCACGCTGCATGTCTCGCAGAACCAACCAACCGCCACTCGGCGATCGACGCGCGCACGACCCGGCACCCCGGCTATCGCATCAGCACGATCAGGCGCAATCGGATCGAAGAACCATTGGGGTGAATCAAGACGGTCGGCGGCCTGCGCAAGGCCCGGCATCGTGGCCGAGGCCTGGTCGAGTGGTTCTTCGTGCTCACCGCCGCAGCCTACAATCTCGTTCGTATTCCGAAGATGCTGGCAGCAACGGGATGAGCCTGTCTGGAGCGTCAAACATCAGCGAAAACTGCGCGTACAGCGCTCTTTACCACTCATCGATTGGCTCATCCTCGCCCCGCACATCAGGAAACTCGCCCTTCAAGACCCATTTTTCAGCAGCCTGCTCTCATGTTTGCTGTCAAGGGACTCGATCAAGCGGAGCCGCTTCCGGCTGAGCGCCCGGACGCTGGACTTCGAAGGTGCCCACGGTAGGAGGCAGGGCCAAAGACGACGGTTAATCAAGCTCTCATGCGCGGGTTGGCTACCGCATGACCGTGGTTTCGTCTTGGGGCTGCCTCGGTCTAGGGGGCGAGCGTCGGCAATGCCGGCTCATAACAGGCCACGAGGATTCCCCACCGCGCCCTGCCTCCTGCCCTGGGCACCGATATGGTCGAGCAGCGCCCTTCAGGCGACCGGCCCGAGTTGTACTTGACGAGTGATCGCCCACAGGAAGCCGACCATCTCGCGTGCAATGGCGGTGGTGACGATCACCTTGGGTTTGCCGACCGCCGACAAGCGGCGATAGCGGGCGCACAGCCTGACCTGGGCCTTCCAGGCGATATCGCGGATAGCTTGAGGCAGGCGCTCGTTACGGTCATGGAGCTTGCGACTGATGCGAGCTTGCATGCGATAGGTCCATGCCCCCTCAATCAGAGCCCGCCTGTTGCGCCGCTCGAATACTCCGACGGCACGAGGCCGAGAAAGGCCATCAACTGGCGGGGGTTGTCAAAGCGAGAGAAGTCGCCAACCTCGGCAACCACCGTTACGGCAACGATGAAGGCGACGCCGCGCATGGCCTGCACGGCCTCTACGAATGGCGTCATCGACCATTTTGGCACCAGCTCCTCGATCCGCTTGGTCAAGCAGTCCACACGGGCCTCAGCGTCGGTCACGGCATGAATGTAGTCCTGCAGAACGATTTGGCTCGCCGGGTGATCGAAGCGCACCGTGGTGAGCCAGCGACGATAAGCCAGAGTCCACCCCCTCTTCCCGGCATAGATGCGCCCATGGCGCAGCAGGAAGCCTTGGAGATGTTGTCGCGCCTTGCCGAGCACACGCATCGCCGTGGCGCGGGCTCTCACCAAGTCGCGCATGGCCTCATGCGCCGCATCCGGAACCCACACGGCTGTCAGCTCGTCGCTCCGGTGCAGCTTGGCCAGCATCGCCGCATCGCGCCGGTCGGTTTTTACCCGATCCCCGGCTTTCGTCGGGATCAGCGAGGGGGCCACCACGATGCAGTTGTACCCCAGTCCAGTCAGTTGTCGATGCAGGCCGTATCCGCAGGGGCCGGCTTCATAACAAAAACTTACCTGCCGGTCACCCTTGCCAAGCTTCTTCGCCAGCTTGGCGATTTGATCGGCGCGATTAGGGATGATCCCCAAGTTACGAACTTCCCCGCCGCGCATCGCTTCGGCCACTGCAACCGAAATCGTCGCCTTGTGCACATCCAGCCCCACGAAAATGCTATCGTTCATCAGGCCCGCTCCCCATGCTTGAGGCTCGGCGCCGGACCATCCGGCGCAACCCTCGATAGGAGCTTGCCGCGGGGCCGGCCGCCCGTCACCTCAGAGGGCAAACATAGGGTCTAGTGCTTGCGGACACGCGACACAGCTTGAGACGGTCGCGGCATTCAGCGGAAGATGCTTTCTCCATTCCAAAATCAGGAAGTGCAGCACGACGAAGATACCGAGCGGCTATGCGCCCTGCCACTCCTGCCGGCGCGTAAACGGCAAGGATGATGCAGACGTCTGACGTGATCTACGGTTCCTGCCTGCCCGAAACGGCTCATGCGCGATTCCGCCTTCATCCTTGCACCGGCTCGCATGAACGACGGCTTAGTGGATTCGGGATTGCTCCACTCTGCGCCGCCGTGACACTCCGCCATCAATGCGTATCGGCATTCCTCTGCAGCGGAGC
>NZ_JBEPRQ010000043.1:0-40645 GCF_040548425.1 Bradyrhizobium sp. i1.15.2
TTCGCGCAGCGTAGCGTGGGTATATGGGAACGACGAGCCACACATGCCGGTGTCGGGGGGGGGGGGGGGGGGGGCCCCCCCCCCCCCCCCCCCCCCGCGCGCGGGGGGGGGGGGGGGGGCCCCCCCCCCCCCCCCCGCGGCACACTTTCCGGACAAGACCCATGAATGCGCCGGTGACACGGCGGGATGCCATCCTCGGCATCGCCGCCGCGGCCACATCATTCGCCGTCCCTTCGATCCTGCGCGCGCAATCGGCGGGCCGCGTCGTCGTGGTCGGCGGCGGCTTTGGCGGCGCAGCGTGCGCCCGCGCGCTGAAGCGCGCGCAGGCAAACTTGCAAGTCATCCTGATCGAACCCAATGCGGTCTTCACCTCCTGCCCCTTCAGCAACGAGGTGATTGCCGGCCTTCGCGACATCGAATCTCAGCAATTTGGCTATGACAAGGTCGCCGCCGAGGGCGTCACGATGATCGGCCAAGCCGTAACCACAATCGAGCCGCAACTGCGCAGCGTCGTGACGGCCGATGGCGTTGCGCTGCCCTATGATCGTCTCGTCCTCTCCCCCGGCGTCGACTTCCATTTCGAAGCCCTGCCCGGCTACGACGACGCGGCATCAGAAAAAATGCCGCACGCCTGGAAGGCCGGTGCGCAGATGCTGCTGCTGCGTCGGCAGCTGGAGGCCATGCCGGACGGCGGCACTCTCGCCATTGCGATCCCCGCCAATCCCTCGCGCTGTCCGCCGGCGCCCTATGAGCGCGCCAGCCTGATTGCGCATTACCTGAAAGCGAAGAAGCCGCGCTCAAAAGTCTTGATCCTCGATGCCAAGGACAACTTCTCCCAGCAGCGACTGTTCGAGAGCGCGTGGAAGGAACTTTACGGCGACATGATCGAACGCATCGGGCTGTCGCAAGGCGGCCGCGTGACTTCGGTCGATCCCGCGACAAGGACCATCGTCACCGAATTCGGCAATTACACGCCTGAGGTCGCCAACGTGATCCCGCCGCAGCGAGCGGGACGCATCGCCGAGATCGCGGGCGCTGCGGATGCCACCGGCTGGTGCCCGATCGATCCCGTGACCTTCGAATCGAAACTTGTCCAGAACATCCACGTCATCGGCGATGCCTGCCTCGGCGGGGGCATTCCCAAGTCGGCATCCGCGGCAAGCGCACAGGGCAAGGCCTGCGCTGCCGCGATCGTGAACCTCCTTGCCGGCCGCGCACCAGACACGCCGCGACTGATAGGCGTCTGCTACAACATCGTCGCACCCGGCTACGGCTTTTCACTCGCGGGCAAGTACCAGCCCAGGGGCGACATCTTCGCCGAGGTCGAGGGCGGAGCGACCAGCCCCGTCGATGCGCCGCGCGAATTGCGCGCCCGCGAGGCGGCTGAAGCCGAGCGCTGGTTTCAGACCATTACGGCGGACACCTTTGGCTAGAGCATTGGTCCATATCGCAGCGCTGATCGCCGCAAGTGTTGCCGGCGCTGCTAACGCGGACGAGCTTGTGCCCTACAACGTCGTCGGCGACGGCATCGCGGAATCGCTCACCGGCGCGCCCGGCGATGCCGCGCGCGGGCGCGCGCTCGTGCTCGCGCGCACGACGACCTGCATCCTGTGCCATTCCGGTCCCTTCCCCGAAACCCGGTTCCAGGGCGATCTCGCGCCAGACCTCTCGGGTGCGGGGAACCGCTGGACGGTGAGCCAGTTGCGGCTTCGACTGGTCGATGCGGCGCGCTTCAACCCGGAGACCATCATGCCGTCCTATTATCGCACCGACCACCTCGTGCGGGTCGGACGAAATTTCGCCGGCAAACCGATCTTGTCCGCCGCCGAGATCGAGGACATCGTGGCTTTTCTTGCAACGCTTCGGGACTAGGACTGTTCATGCCGACCACGCGACGACAATTCCTGACTCTTGCCGGAAGCGTGACGTTCGCCGGGACGATCCCGATCCTCACGCTGCGGCCGCTCGAGGCGACACCGGCGATGCTCACCGCCGCGATCCGCAACGTCGTCGGCGAAGCACCTGTCCGCACCGGCAAGGTGAAGCTCGACATTCCGCCGCTGGTCGAGAACGGCAACACGGTGCCGCTGACCGTGAGCGTCGCGAGCCCAATGACGGCGGACGACTACGTCAAGAGCATTCACGTCTTCAACGAGAAGAACCCGCAGCCGAACATCGGCAACTTCCATCTCGGCCCCTCCTCCGGCCGCGCCCAAATCTCGACCCGGATTCGGCTCGCCGACACCCAGAAGGTGGTGGCGATCGCGCGCCTTTCCGACGACACGTTCTGGCAGGTCACGACCGAAATCGTCGTGACGCTGGCCGCCTGCACCGAGGAGATGAATTGATGGCTGCGCTCATCAACGTTCCCACGAAAGCCAGACGCGGCGAAATCATCGAGATCCGCACGTTGACCTCGCACATCATGGAGACCGGCTTCCGCCACACCGCGGATGGGGCGCTGGTACCGCGCGACATCATCACGAGCTTTACGTGCCGCTATAACGGCACCGAGATTTTTCGCGCCGATCTCTTTCCGGCGATTGCGGCCAATCCCTATCTGTCGTTCTTCACGGTCGCGAAGGAGAGCGGCAAGTTCGAGTTCGAGTGGATCGGCGATAACGGTTATTCGTCCAGCGCATCGGCGTCGATCACGGTCGAATGAGTTTTTGGCGCACGATATCGGCCGCGGCGCTCCTCGCCACCGGCCCTGCCCTGCTCGCCGGCGAGATTCCGCCGGACGCGCGCCGCTCCGGCTATTCGTTCATGGGGCCCGACACCCGCGCGATGCAGGATGACGACACCTCAAATCCCGGGATGCTGTTCGTGCTCGATGGTGAGGCGTTGTGGACGAAGAGGACCGGCAGCGCCGACAAAGCCTGCGCGGATTGCCATGGCGATGCACGTGGCAGCATGAAAGGCGTCGCGGCGCGCTATCCGGCCTTCGACAAGGCGCTGGCGCGCCCCGTCACGCTCGACCAGCGCATCAATCTCTGCCGCAGCAATCATCAGCAGGCACCGGCGCTGCCCTACGAGAGCCGCGACCTGCTGGCGCTGTCCGCCTTCGTCGCGCATCAATCGCGCGGGGTCGCGATCACGGCCGGCGACGATCCGCAACTGAAGCCATTCGTCGACCAGGGCCGCGACCTCTTCATGCAGCGCGAGGGCCAGCTCAACCTTGCCTGCACCAATTGCCACGACGACAATTTCGACAAGCGACTTGCCGGCGCGCCGATCACGCAGGGACAGCCGACCGGCTATCCGCTTTATCGCCTGGAATGGCAGACGCTGGGATCGCTGGAGCGCCGGCTACGCAGCTGCATGACAGGTGTCCGCGCCCAGGCCTATGATTTCGGCGCGCCCGAGCTGGTCGCGCTCGAACTCTATCTGATGTCGCGAGCGCATGGCTTGCCGATGGAAACGCCGGCCGTGCGGCCCTGAATTCCACAGATTAGGGCTAGGCAGACGCGGAACGGCCGCTAGTATCCGCCCAAATTGAGTCTCAGGGAGGGACCTAAAGTGGTCAACCACAAAATCTCGCGTCGTACGCTCTTGACCGGCACGGCCGCAGCTGGAGCGCTCGGCCTGACGGGAATGCCGGCGCGCGCCGAGGTGAACTGGAAGAAATACGCAGGGACCAAGCTTGAGGTGATCCTCGCCAAGGGGCCCCGCGGCGACAACCTGCAAAAATACGTCAAGGAGTTCACCGAGCTCACCGGCATCCAGGTCGAAGCGGAGCAGATTCCCGAGCAGCAGCAGCGCCAGAAGGTGGTGATCGAGTTCACCTCGGGCCGTCCGAGCTTCGACGTCGTCCATCTCAGCTACCACGTGCAGAAGCGGCAGTTCGAGAAGGCCGGCTGGCTCGCCGACTTGACCCCCTTCATGAAGGACCCGGCGCTGACCGCCCCCGATCTCGTCGAGAGCGACTTCTCGGCCGCGGGCCTGCAATACGCCAGGAACGACAAGGGCCAGATGCTGTCGCTGCCGTGGTCGGTCGATTATTTCATCCTCTATTACAACAAGGAGCTGTTCGAGAAGAAGGGCGTCGCCGTTCCCAAGACCCTCGATGAGATGGCTGCGGCGGCCGAGAAGCTCACCGATACCAAGGAAGGCATCTACGGCTTTGTCGGGCGCGGCTTGCGCAACGCCAACATGGCGATGTGGAGCAACTTCTTCCTCAACTATGGCGGAGAATTCCTCGACGCCAAGGGCAACATCCTGACCGACGGTCCGGAAGCCATTGCCGCGACCAAGCTGTATCAGACGCTCCTGACCAAATCGGCACCTCCAGGCGTCGCCGGCTTTAACTGGATGGAGTCGATGGCCTCGTTCACGCAAGGCCGATCCGCGATGTGGATCGACGGCGTCGGCTGGGCGCCGCCGCTGGAAGATCCGGCTGCCTCGCGCGTTGTCGGCAAAGTCGGCTACACCGTCGTGCCCGCCGGCCCCAAGGGACAATATTCCTCGACCTATGGCGACGGCATCGGCGTTGCCGCTGCGAGCAAGAACAAGGAAGCCGCCTATCTGCTCTGCCAATGGGTGGTCTCGAAAACGCAAGGAGCGCGGCTGCTGCAGGCCGGCGGCGGCGTCCCGTTCCGCAACTCGATCCTTGGCGATGCCGAGGTCCAGAAGGGCGTCAAGACCAAGGAGTGGCTGCAATCGGTGATCGATTCCGGCAAGATCAGCAAGCTGGGCCTGCCCGTCGTGATCCCGGTCGCCGAATTCCGCGACATCGTCGGCGCGGCCGTCACTGCGACCTTGTCCGGCGCCGATCCTGCCGCCGAGCTGAAGAAGGCCAACGATCAGTACCGGCCGATCCTGGAGCGTAGCGAGAAGGCGTGAGTGCGTCGACACAATCGACTCCGGGCGCGGCACAGTCTGATGTCGCGCCGGAGAAAGAGTTGCGGCCGCCGTCGTACTGGCCGTTCGTGGTGCCGGCGCTGGTCGTCGTGATCGCGATCATCATCTTCCCGTGGGTCTTCACGATCTGGATGAGCCTGAACGAGTGGAAGGTCGGCTCCTCGACCACCTTCGTCGGGTTGTCCAATTATCTGCGGCTGACGAGCGATCCCCGCTTCATCGAGGCCGTCGGACATACACTGGTCTACACCATATTGTCCGTGCTGCTGCCGCTCGTGCTCGGCACGTTTGCGGCCGTGGTGTTTCACCAGAAATTTCCCGGCCGCGGCTTTCTGCGCGGCGTCTTCATCATGCCGATGATGGCGACGCCGGTGGCGATCGCGCTGGTCTGGACCATGATGTTCCACCCGCAACTCGGCGTGCTGAACTATCTGCTGTCACTGGTCGGAATCCCTGCGCAGCTCTGGGTATTCCATCCCGCGACCGTCATTCCTTCGCTGGTACTGGTCGAGACCTGGCAATGGACGCCGCTGGTCATGCTGATCGTGCTCGGCGGCCTCGCCGCGATCCCGACCGAGCCTTATGAAAGCGCACAGATCGACGGCGCCAGCATCTGGCAGGTGTTCCGCTTCATCACCCTGCCGCTGATCATGCCGTTCCTGTTCATCGCCGGCATGATCCGCATGATCGACGCCGTGAAGAGCTTCGACATCATTTTCGCAATCACCCAGGGCGGACCGGGATCGGCGTCGGAGACGATCAACATCTATCTCTACAGCGTCGCCTTCTCCTACTACGACCTCGGCTACGGCTCGGCGATTGCTGTCGTGTTCTTCCTGCTGATCGTCCTGCTTGCGGCGGTGATGCTCTACGCGCGCCAGCGCATGCTGTGGACCGAGATCGCGAGCGGCACATGACTCCAAGGCAAATCGTCGGCAAGATCGGCCTGTGGTTCTCGGTGTTCGTCATCGTGTCGCCGGCGATCCTGTTCTTTCTCTGGATGCTGTCGCTGTCGCTCAAATTCGAGATCGACAACGCCGCCTACCCGCCGGTGTTCTTCCCCGAGCATGTCGCCTGGAAGAACTATGCCGACGTGCTCGCCTCCAACCGCTTCCTGACCTATTTCATCAACAGCCTGATCGTGACCGGCAGCGCGACGTTGCTTGCGCTGCTCGTCGGCGTTCCCGCCGGCTACGGCATCGCGCGGATGGCCGCGCACAAATCTGCGATCGTGATCCTGATCGCCCGTATCACGCCGGGATTGTCCTATCTGATCCCGCTGTTTCTCATGTTTCAATGGCTGGGATTGCTGGGCACGCTGGTGCCGCAGATCATCATCCACCTCGTGGTCACGGTGCCGATCGTGATCTGGATTATGATCGGCTATTTCGAGACGACGCCGATGGAGCTGGAAGAAGCAGCCCTCATCGACGGCGCCACGCGCTGGCAGGTCTTTCGGCACGTTGCCCTGCCAATCGCCAAGCCCGGCATCGCCGTTGCCTTCATCCTGGCTGTGATCTTCTCCTGGAACAACTTTGTGTTCGGCATCGTGCTGGCCGGACGCGAGACCCGCACCCTGCCGGTCGCCGTCTACAACATGATTTCGTTCGACCAGTTGAGCTGGGGGCCGCTCGCGGCCGCCGCGCTGATCGTCACCCTCCCGGTGCTGCTGCTGACGGTGTTCGCCCAGCGACAGATCGTCGCCGGGCTCACCGCTGGTGCCGTCAAGGGCGGGTAGCTACTCCGCCGGTGCCGCGTGCATGTCCGCGTGCGGCATGTAAGGCTCGCTCGCGCCGAGCCTGCTGGCCGCGAACAGACCGGCGGCCATCACTGCATAGGCGAACGCGACCGCGGGCGTGACGCCAAATCCGCCGCCGATGCCGACGGCTTCGCCGTGCATGAAGCCGAAGTAAGTCAGGACCGCACCAACCAGCGCGAATGCCGAGGCTTTCTCGAAGTCGCGCTCGATGATGAAGACGCCGATCGCACCCAGGATCAGGCCGCCGAGGATGGAGCCGCCGCCCATCACTTCGAGTCCGTGATAGAACACGCCCTGCTGCGGCAGCGCTGCAATCGCGGCCGCCTTGACCGCGTCGGCCTTGTCGGCGGCCATTCCGCCGACGGTCGCAGCCGCGTTCATGGTCGAGCCCAGCATGGTGTCGATCTGGAGCTTGGCCCAGGCGGCCAAATGCGGCGTCAGCGCCAGCACGATCGCGGGCGCGTGCTTGATCGGCGTGGTCTGGAACGCCTGCGCGCCAATGAGCATGCCGATATAGAGCAGGATCGGCGAGATCGCGACGACCGGGACCAGCGCCAGCAGCACCGAGATGATGCCGAACCAGGCCAGCACCACCACCATGATGCCGGTCGCGGCCGAATAGCCGATGCGGCCGCCCATCGCCTTCCAGCCGGGATGGCCGATATAGACGGCGTTGATAAAGGGGTTGCCCATCAGGCAGCCGATCAGGCTGACGATTCCGTCGGCGGTGAGCACGCGCGTGGTCGGATATTCGTCGCCGGCGGCTTCCGCGCTCTCGACATTGTCCATGGCCTCGACGAGATCATAGATGCCGAACGGAATGGCAGTGACCAGGATGACGCCAAGGAATTCGAATCCGGAGAAGACGTAGCCCACCGCCGGGATCGGCACCGAGAAGCCGAAATTCGCGAAGGCATCACTGACGCCCTTGACGCTGAGCCCGCCGAGACCAAGGCCGAACAGGTTCGAGCCCCAGGCGATAACCATGCCCACCGCGATCGCAACGAGACCGGCGGGAATGCCGCGCCAATATTTCACGCCGCCGAACCAGCTCACCAGGATGATGGCGAAGCAGACCAGGCCGATCTGTGGCGTCATGTACATTTCGAGCGCCGGTCGCATCGAGATGAAGGTGACGGAGACGCCGGCGAGCGTACCGAGCAGCGCCGCGCGCGGCGTGATCTTTCGAATGAACGGCGCGATGAAGCCGCCGATCATCAGGATGAAGCTCTGGAAGAACACCCAGACCAGGCCAGCCGACCAGCCTTTGAGCGGATCGCCGGTCTTGATCGTGATCGGCAGCATGATCACGAAGGTGACGATGAACATGTGCGGCACGCTGACGCCTGATGGTAGGGCACAGACGTCGTTGCGGCCGGTCTTCTGCGCCAGGCGATAAGCGAGGAACGCGTAGTAGAAGGTGGAAAGGCACATCATCAACCCGAGTGCGGGAAGGATGCGGCCGAACACGAGTGAGTCGGGCATCTTCAACACGAAGCGCAACAGGCCCGTGAGCACCAGCATGTTGACGAGGATGTTGGTGCCGAAGCCAAAAAACGCGTTCCAGTCGCCCGGTGTCCATAGTGCCGGCTTGAACTCGGAGGTGCCGGCCGTCCCTGTCGTGCCTGTGCTCATCGTGATGCCCCTACGCTGATGTGGAAATCTTCATCGCCTCCAGAACCGCGGCTGAGCTTGCGACCCAGCCGAAGATGCCGCCCTGGGCCTTGATCATCTTCAGGCCCATCTCGTGAAATTCGGGGAAGTAGGACGCGCAGCCGTCCGAGATGACGACGCAGCGATAGCCGCGGTCGTTGGCCTCGCGCACGGTGGTGTTGACACACACTTCGGTGGTGACGCCGCACACCAGCAGATTTTCGATGCCGTATTTCTCCAGCACGTCGGTGAGCTCGGTGGCGTAGAATGCGCCCTTGCCGGGCTTGTCGATCACGATCTCGCTGTCGAGCGGATAGAGCTCCGGGATGATGTCGTGGCCGGCCTCGCCGCGAATGAGAATGCGTCCCATGGGACCGGGGTCGCCGATGCGAAGGGATGGCGCGCCGCGCTCGACTTTCGCCGGCGGCGCGTCGGAGAGATCGGGCAGATGGCCCTCGCGCGTGTGGATCACCAGCATGCCGGTATCCCGCGCGGCCTTCAGCACGGCACCGATCGGCTTCACCGCACGCGCGAGCTGGCTGACGTCGTTGCCCAGCGTCTCGCCGAAACCGCCGGGCTCCATGAAGTCGCGCTGCATGTCGATGATGAGAAGCGCGGTGGCCGGCCAGTCGAGCTTGACCGGCTCCGGTTCGGCGCTGATGACACCCAGTGTCGGCTTGGTTGAGTTCAACATGACTCAAGGCCCCCGCGAGAACTCTCTCTGCAGGAGTTCTGCAAGCGCCATGCCATTGTGTACAATTGCGATTAAGCCGACGGCGCAGGAAAATTTACTGCGCTGTCAGAATGTTATTAGGAAAGCCGGGGTCTGCTTATTCGCTGTGCGGCGGCTTTGCGGCGTGCATTTGCCCAAAGGATGAGCGCTCTCCGTCGTTATTCCGGGGCGATGCGTAAGCGTCGAACCCGGAATCCATCGGGCGGCTAAACACGCGCTGAAATCGATCCGGGCTCGCGCGACGCGCGCCCCGGAACGACGAAGGTGGCGCTAGCGACCCGCTCCATACAGCCCCCGATGCTCCTCCCCATGGTGCGCGCAAGAGGCCTTCAGCGTCGTCATGTAGAGCGACCTTCAGGTCTTGAGGATCATGGGGTCGCCAGCGGCATGAGTTCGCGAAGACGTCGAGGGCTGTCGGCGCAGCAACGATATCGGCCGTACCGCGCAATACCTCTGCTTGGAGCATCTGGCGCGGGTGGCGCCATGGCCCGATCGGAGCCTCAGCTGTCTCCGTGATCTCAGTGTCGAGCGCGCTTGCAGTCACGATGTCCTCCGCAAGCAAGCCATGACCAGCAGGAGCGCCACGGATGCGGCCAGCGATATTGACTTCGCCTGTGCATGCCTTTGACTGTCACAATTCGCGTCGCGCAGCCGCTCCTCCCTCCCGCAGCGCAAACCCCAAGTCGAAGAAAAGCCAAACAAGAGACGAGGACTTCCGAATGACGCTGATGCAGGTCGAGCTGGACGACAAATACCGGCTCGAATCGAAGCGGATCTTCCTGTCTGGCACGCAGGCGCTGGTCCGCCTGCCCATGTTGCAGCGCGAACGCGACCGGCTTCAGGGCCTCAACACCGGCGGCTTCATCTCGGGCTATCGCGGTTCCCCGCTCGGCATGTACGACCACGCATTGTGGCGCGCGAAGTCACACCTCCAGCAGCACGACATCGCCTTCGTTCCCGGCTTGAACGAGGACCTCGCGGCGACCGCCGTCTGGGGCAGCCAGCAGGTCGGCCTGTTTCCCGGCGCGAAGGTCGATGGCGTGTTCGGCATCTGGTACGGCAAGGGGCCGGGCGTTGATCGCTCGGTCGACGCGCTCAAGCATGCGAATGCCGCCGGCACCTCGCTCAACGGCGGCGTGCTCGCGCTCGCCGGCGACGACCACGGCTGCCAGTCCTCGACACTGGCGCACCAGAGCGAGCAGGTCTTCGCAGCGGCGCTGATCCCTGTGATCAACCCAGCGACACTGCAGGACTATCTTGACCTCGGCCTCTACGGCTTTGCGCTGTCGCGCTTCTCCGGCTGCTGGGTCGGCTTCAAGGCGATCAGCGAGACCGTGGAGAGTTCGGCCTCGATTGACAGCGATCCCGAACGCATCCAGATCAAGCTCCCCAACGATTTCGAGATGCCGCCCGGCGGCCTCAACATCCGCTGGCCCGATCCGCCGCTGGACGCCGAGAGGCGCCTGTTCGGCCCGAAGATGGCGGCGGTGCAGGCCTTTGCGCGTGCCAACCAGCTCGATCGCATCGTGCTCGACTCCAGGCCGGCACGGCTCGGCATCGTCGCGACCGGCAAGGCTTATCTCGATCTGCGGCAGGCGCTGGCCGATCTGGGCATCACCGACAAGGATGCGCAGGATTTGGGCCTGCGCATCTACAAGGTCGCACTGACCTGGCCGCTCGAGGAAACCGGCGCCAAGCGCTTCGCCGAAGGGCTTCAGGACGTGCTGGTCGTCGAGGAGAAGCGCGGTTTCATCGAAGACCAGCTGATGCGCATCCTCTACAACATCGATGCGTCCCGGCGCCCGACCGTGACGGGAAAACGCGACGAGCGAGGCGCGCCGCTATTGCCGAGCGAGGGCGAACTGACGCCGACCGTCGTTGCAGCCGCACTGGTGGCGCGGCTGCGCAAGCTCGGCCACCACAGCCCGGTGCTTGAGCAGCGCCTCGCCCGGCTCGAGGCCTTCGACACTCCTGTTCCGGCCTCCCAGCAAATCAAACTGGCGCGCACGCCATTCTTCTGCTCGGGCTGCCCGCACAACACCTCGACGCGCGTGCCCGAGGGAAGCCGCGCCATGGCCGGCATCGGCTGCCACGGCATGGCCCTGAGCATGCCGACCCGCCGCACCGATCTGATCTCGCATATGGGCGCCGAGGGCGTGAACTGGATCGGACAAGCGCCCTTCACCACCGAGCAGCACATCTTCCAGAACCTCGGCGACGGCACCTACACCCATTCCGGACTGCTTGCCCTTCGCGCGGCATCGGCCGCCGGCATCAGCATCACCTACAAGATCCTCTACAACGACGCCGTCGCGATGACCGGCGGCCAGCCGGCCGAGGGCGGCTTCAACGTTGCCCAGATCGCTCAACAGGTCTGGGCCGAGGGCGTCAAGCGCCTCGCGATCGTCTCCGACGATCCCACCAAGTACCCTGACGGCAATTACTTCCCGCAAGGCGCGACCATCCATCATCGCCGCGAGCTTGACGCCGTTCAGCGCGAGCTGCGCGACATCAAGGGCCTTACGGTCATCGTCTACGACCAGACCTGCGCCGCGGAAAAGCGCCGCCGCCGCAAGCGCGGGCTGTATCCGGATCCCGCCAAGCGCGCCTTCATCAACGAGCTGGTCTGCGAAGGCTGCGGCGACTGCTCGCAAGCCTCGAACTGTGTCTCGGTGCAGCCGCTGGAGACCGAGTTCGGCCGCAAGCGCCAGATCGACCAGTCGAACTGCAACAAGGACTTTTCCTGCGTCGAGGGCTTTTGTCCGAGTTTTGTCACCGTGCATGGCGGCACGCTCAAGCGGATCAAGACATCGACAGTCGACTCAGGCCAGCTGTTTGTCGACCTGCCGCTGCCACCCGCGCGTGAGCTGGACGCCCCCTACAATATCCTTGTCACCGGCATCGGCGGCACCGGTGTCATCACCATCGGCGCGCTGCTCGGCATGGCCGCCCATGTTGACGGCCGCGGCTGCTCGGCGCTGGATTTCACCGGTCTGTCGCAGAAGAACGGCGCGGTGATGAGCCATGTGCGCATCGCCGCGAAGCCGGAAGACATCTCCGCGGTCCGGATCACCACCGGCGGCGCGGACGTCATCCTCGGCTGCGACATGATCGTCTCGGCAGGTCCCTCGGCGCTCAGCCGCGCCGAACGCGGAACCACGAAAGCGTATATCAATGCCGATCTCCAGCCGACCGCGAGCTTCGTGCAAAACCCCGATCTCGATTTCGAGATGGGCACGATGCAGACCGTGCTGCGCGACGCCGTCGGCGACAACAACCTCGACATCATCGACGCCACAGGTATTGCCTCCGCGCTGATGGGCGATTCGATCGCGACAAATCCCTTCATGCTCGGCTTCGCCTTCCAGAAAGGCGCGATCCCGCTGTCGCTGGAAGCGCTGCTCCGCGCCATCGAGATCAACGGCGCCGCGATCGAGATGAACAAGCTCGCCTTCGCCTGGGGACGTCTCGCCGCCCACGACATGTCGCGGGTGCGCAGCGTTCTGCAGTTCAGGAGCCGGGCCTCCACGCCGGCGAAGTCGCTCGACGACATCATCGCGACGCGCGCCGAGTTTTTGACCGGCTATCAGGGCAAGGCCTACGCGGACCGCTACCGCACCGCCGTTGCCAAGGTGCGCAAGGCGGAAGCTGCTGCCTCCCCAGCGTCCACCGAGCTGACCGACGCTGTCGCGAAAAGCCTGTTCAAGCTGATGTCCTACAAGGACGAGTACGAGGTCGCGCGGCTCTACACCGACGGCAGCTTCTCCAAGAAAGTCTCGGAGAAATTCGACGGGGACTTCAAGCTGAAGTTCTATCTGGCCCCGCCGATCTTCGCACAGCGCGACAAGACCACCGGACATCTCCAGAAGAAGGAATTCGGCGGCTGGATGATCCACGCCTTCCGCGTGCTGGCCAAACTGAAATTCCTCCGCGGCGGCGCGTTCGATCCATTCGGCCGCACCGAGGAGCGCCGGACCGAGCGGAAGCTGGTCGCGGATTATCTCGACATGATCGATCAGCGGATCGCCGGGCTGAAAGCGGAGCAGATCCCGCTATTGGCGAGGCTCGCGCGGCTGCCGGAGACGATCCGCGGCTTCGGGCATGTCAAGGAAGCCAACATCAAGCTGGCGGCGGCGGAGAAGTCGCGGCTGGAAGCGGAACTGGAGAACAGCCGCTTTGCGGCGGCTGCGGAGTAGTAGATGCGCGCTCCGCATTCTCTGCCGTCATCGCCCGCGAAGGCGGGCGATCCAGTACTCCGAGCCGGTTGTGATTAGTCGATGGGCTGCGGCGTACTGGATGCCCCGCCTTCGCGGGGCATGACAGCGGTGGTAAAGGCTAGACCAACGCTGTGGCCGCACTCGCCCCGGCCACACTCCCCTCCGCCAGATGCCTTCCCGCGATGTAGCCGAATGTCAGCGCCGGCCCGAGCGTGATGCCCGGCCCGGGGCAATTGCCGTTCATGATCGAGCCCATGTCGTTGCCGCAGGCGTAGAGGCCCGTAACCGGCGTGCCATCCTCGCGCAACACGCGCGCCTGGGCATCGACCTTCATGCCGATCGCCGTGCCGAGATCGGCTGGATAGATGCGCATCGCAAAGAACGGCGCGCAGAGGATGGGCGCGACGCAGGGGTTCGGCTTATGGCTGATATCGCCGAGGTATCGCTGATAGATGGTGCTGCCGCGACCGAATTCCGGATCTCGGCCGTCCTTCGCATCGGAATTGTAGTTTGCGATCGTCGCCGCGAGTGTCGACGGCTTGATGCCGATCCTCGCTGCGAGCTGCGCGATATCAGCGGCCTCGATTAACTCGCCGCCCGCCGCATAGCGCCTGATATTGCGCGTGAACGGCCTGATACGGCCTAGGCCGTAGCTCCACAGGAACGGACGGTCGCAGATCAGATAGAACGGCCGGTCCGGGTCGCCATTGCCATCGCGCAGCATGGCGAGCACGAACTCGTGGTACGACAGCGCCTCGTTGACGAAGCGCCGGCCGGCTGCATTGACCGCGATCACGCCGGGCTTGGCGCGGTCGGTCACAATGTGCGGGAAAACGCCTCGGCTCCCATCGGCGCGCCGGAACAGCGAGGCCGGCACCCAATAGGCCGGGCTCGTCGCATCCGTATTGAGCGCGGCGCCGGTTGCAGTCGCAAGGCGGAGCCCGTCGCCAGTAGCGGACGTGTGGGTCGCCGAGATGAATCCGGCCGCGGGTGGGAAGAAGTGTTTTCGCAAGGTCGCGTCGTGCGAAAAGCCGCCGGTCGCGAGCACCACACCGCGCCGCGCGGCGATCAGGCGATCGCGCGAGCCATGACGGATAATTACACCGCCGACGCGCTCGCCCTGCATAGACAGGCCTTCGACGTCCGCGCTAAAGAGGATCTCAACCTGCCGCGCCAGCAGCGAGGCATACAGCCGTGCGGCGAGCGCATTGCCGAGATGCAGCGTCGTGCCGCGCGAGCTCCGCAGCCGCTGCCACGCATACTCCGAAACCAGCCGCATCGCGCGAACAGTCGAGCGCAGCGATCTTCCGGCCCGGCGCAGATGCGGGATGTCGAGGCGGTTGACCATCATCCCGCCGAATCGCGTGAACTCCGGCAGCGGTGCGCGCAGCCGCGCGAAATGCGCGCCCAGCCGCGTGCCGTCGAAGACGACCGGCTCGAGCACGCGCCCGCCCGCGGTCGCGCCCAGCCGCTCCAGATAATAGTCCGGACAGGCTTTCACCGGCTGGAGGCGCACTTGCGTGTTGGCTTCGAGATAGGCGACCGCCTCCGGTCCGCGCGCGAGGAAGGCGGCGCGCAGGCCCGCATGGGCGAGCTCGGGCACTGTGCTCGACAAATATTGCACGGCGTCCGTGACGCTGTCGGCGAGCCCCGCCTCTTTCATCTTGGCATTGGCGGGAATCCAGACCATGCCATCGGACCACGCGGTGGTGCCGCCGACGAAGGCGGTCTTCTCGATCACCAACACGCGCAGGCCTTCGGCGGCGGCGACGGCCGCGGCCGTTATGCCACCGGCGCCGGCGCCGACGACAATGACATCGTAGGTCTCATGCGCCGGCATCATGCGGCGGGGTTCCCGAGAGCGAGCCATGACACCGTCATACCCCGCTTGGGCGCCCGCACGCTAGCGCGCCGGCTTGCGCTCGACCGGGTCGATCTCGATCGCCCGCAGGCGGCCGAGCCGCAGCACGTCCATAGCCAGCCGCCGGCCGATCCGGTCGCGGTCGAGCACACGGATCAGATCGTCCACGCCGTTGATCTCGACGCCGTCGAGGCCGATCACGACATCGCCGGACAACAGGCCCGCCTTCGCCGCCGGCCCGTCCGGCTCGATCTGCGCCAGCAGCGCGCCCATTTTGTTCTCGACGCCGGCCAGCACCGCGTGCCGCCGCGGGATCGGCGCGGTCTGGCCGGCCACGCCGATATAGGCGCGACGGACATAGCCGTGGCGGATGATCTCCGACAGCACGAACTGCGCGGTGTTGCTGGCGACCGCAAAGCAGATCCCTTGCGCGCCATTGATGATCGCGGTGTTGATGCCGATCACCTCGGCATTCGACGACACCAGCGGCCCGCCCGAATTTCCGGGATTGAGCGCAGCATCGGTCTGGATCACGTCCTCGATGGTGCGGCCACTGACCGAGCGGATCGAGCGCCCGAGCGCCGAGACCACGCCGGCAGTGACGGTCGATTCAAAGCCGAGCGGATTGCCGATCGCGATGACGAGCTGGCCGCGCCGCAAGGTCTTGGAGTTGCCGAGCGCCGCATAGGGCAAGTCCCGCACACCGTTGGCGCGAAGCAACGCAAGATCAGTGTCGGGATCGACGCCGAGCACCCGGGCGTCGCCGACATGGCCCTCAACGTCGCGTAGCCGGATCTCCTTCGACGAGCCGACCACGTGGCTATTGGTGAGAACGAGCCCGTCCGGCGAGATCACGATGCCCGAGCCGAGCCCGCCGCGCTCGCGGCCGTTCGGCACTTTTGGTCCCGTCTCGACGCGCACGACGGCTGGACCGACGCGCTCGGTCACGTCGATTACGGCATTGGAATAGGCGTCCAGCAGGGCCCGGTCATCGACCGGAGCGGCCGCTTCCGTTCGCGATGACGCGGCGCCATCGACGATATCTGAGGTGAAATCCAGCATGATAGGAGTCCTTGAGGCTCACACAGATGGTGGCCTGCTCCGTCAGGCGCAAGGGACCCGTCCGGGGCGCAAGGCTGGACTGCCCAGGTGGCTAGGGCACTCGCCGCAGCGTGCCTGCCCTTGCCTTGACCGGATCGAGCAGCGACCAGTCGCCGTCCGGGAGCACGTAGCCCTTGGGAAAAGGTGCGCGCAGTTCGAGACCGAGCGAGCGCAGCACCCGATCGTCGCGGTAGTAGCATTGCAGCACCACGCGGACGAGCGTGGCCGCAGCCGCACCGCCGGAACTGCGAAACTCCTGCGCCACCGCATCGCGCTTCGCCGCATCGAGCTCAGTCAACGGCTGGCCCGCGAGCCGCGCCAGATAGTCCAGCGCCGCCACCACCAATTTGGCGTCACGTCCGAGCGTCGCCAGCATGTCGGCCTGGATCGCGGGGTCGTCGGCGCCCGGCACCTTGTACTCATCGCTCGCGGGAACGATCATCGCGGCGATGGTGCGGAGGTCGTCGCGCTGGGCGCGTGTCAGTTGATTGTCTGCGGACATGACGGCCTCAGTCAAAGAGGTTGGCGAGGCGCTGCTTCATCTGGTCGGCGATGTAGAGCGCGAGGGCCTGAATGGTGGACGTTGGATTCACGCCGCCCGAGGTGACGAAGATGCTGCCGTCGACGATGAAGAGGTTCTTCACGTCGTGCGTGCGGCCCCATTCGTTGACGACGGAGCGTTCGGGATCGGTGCCCATGCGTGCCGTGCCGAGCAGGTGCCAGCCGCCCCAGGGGATCGGCGAGTTGACGCAGATGTCGGTCGCTCCCGCCGTTTCGAGAATCTCGCGGCCGCGCGCCAGCGCATGCTCCATCATCTTGCGGCTGTTCTCGCTGATCGTGTAATTGATCTTCGGCGCGGGAATGCCGTGGCCATCCTTCAAGACCGGATCGAGCGTGACTTGGTTGTGCTCCTCCGGCAGGTCCTCGCAAATCGCGGAAAAGCCGAGCCGGTGGCCGTTGAGCTTGCGGAAGATGCGGTGATGATCGGCGCCCCACGGCAAAATGCCCTTCTGCTCGCTGACGACAGCCTCGAACACCGGCCCGGCGCCGCGCACGAACTGGACGCCGTAGCCGCGCACGAAGCCGCGCGAGAGGTCCGTGTCATACCATTCCTTGCTCCACAGGCAGGTCGGCGGCGCGCGGTTGCTATCGGTCGGCTCCTTCACATAGCCGTAGATCTGCGCATAGGGATGGAACATCAGGTTCTTGCCGACGAGGCCCGACGAATTGGCAAGCCCGTTCGGAAAGCGGTTCGACGCCGAGTTCAGCAGCAGTCGCGGCGTGCCGACGCCGTTGCAGGCGATGATGACGACATGCGCCGGCTGGAACTGCTCGACGCCGTCCTTGTCGTAGTAGACCACGCCGGTGGCCATGCCGTTCTCGTCCGTGGTGATCTCGCGCACCCGGCAGTGCGTACGCAGCTCGACGCCAGCGCGGACCGCGTGCGGCCAATAGGTGATGTCCGTCGAGGATTTAGCGCCTTGCGCGCAGGCCGGCGTGCAATGGCCGAGATTGATGCAGCGCGCGCGGCCCTCGTAGTCCATGGTCGCGACCGTCGTGTCCGAGGGCCACCAGTGCCAGCCGAGCTTGTTCATGGCCTTGCCGATGATCGCACCGGACAATCCGAGCGGCTGTTGCGGCATCGGCGGATGCGTCAGCGGCGAGAGCGGGTCGCCCGACAGGCCGGACGTGCCCATCATCCGGTCGTTCTCTTCAAAGAACGGGGTCAGCGCGTCGTAGTCGATCGGCCAGTCGTCGGCGACGCCGTCGAGCGTCCTCACCTTGAAATCGGAGGGATGCAACCGCGGCCAGTGCGCGGTGTACATCACCGTCGAGCCACCGACCGCATTGTAGTTGACGACCTTGATCGGCGAATTGTCGTCGTTGATCGGATAGTCCTCGGGCCGACCGCGGACGTTGGGGCTGGACGACCACTCGCCGTAGAACTTGGCCTCCCAGTCCCGGCCCGTGCTGGGATATTCCGCCGGGTTCATCCAGCCGCCCTGCTCCAGGCAGAGAATGTGCATCTTGGTCTCGGCCAGTGACCACGCCACCGCCGCGCCTGAAGCGCCGGCGCCGATGATCAGGACGTCCACGGGGTCTTTCATCGCGAAATTTTCCTCCCTTCGCCGCTTCCCGGGCGATTCGGCCTCCGCTCTGCAAGGCCGGCGAACGATAGGATCAGAGCTACGGCCGAGTAAAGCCACGAGGCCGGAATGTCGCACTTCGCGGGGCGCAGACCATTGGTATCGCCACATCCGGATGCTAGGAACAAGGCGCACGAGCCATCGATAGCGAGACCTTATGTCCTTCCGAAACTCCTTTGCCAGCGCCCGCGCTTTTGCGTTCGTTTCCTTTCTCGCCCTGTCCGGATTTCTGGGCACCACCGGCCCCGCCTCCGCGCTGACCGCCGCAGCGACGGTCCGCGACGGCAACGCCATCCAGCTCGGCGACGTCACCTATCGTCTCGACGGCGTCGACGCGCCCGAGCTGGACCAGGTCTGCATCGACGATCACGCCGATCCCTGGACCTGCGGCATCGAGGCCCGAGATCAGCTCGCCAAGCTGATTGGCAAGCGATCGGTGCGTTGCGACGATGTCGGACCGGAAAAGAGTTTCGGCAAGCGGCACCGCGCGATCTGCACGGCCGAAGGCGACAAGACCAGCTTGAACGAGCAGCTGGTCAAGCTCGGCTATGCCATTGCCCGCGAGCCGGTCAAGGCGAACGTCAAGTCGGCCGCGGCCGACGCAAAATCGACCTCGGCCGGAATTTGGAAGGGCTGTTTTGTCGCACCGCAAGAATTCCGCACCGGCAAGAAGGATGGCGCGCTGCTGGGCGCCGCCTGCCGCGCGGACCGCGACAAGGAGATTCGCGCGGCGTTATTTCCCGAGGATCTGACGATGCCGCCGAGCTGTGGCATCAAGGGCAAGCTTGCGGTGCGCGCGCGCGTGACCGGCAATATCGGCATCTACCATTTACGGGGCTGCCCGAGCTACCCCGCGACCACCAAGCCGGATCGCTGGTTCTGCTCGGAAGACGACGCCCAGGCTGCGGGCTTCCGCAAGGCCTACAATTGCCGACGGCCGAAATGACGAAGCTCATCACGCAGCCGTGAGCGCAAGCCGGAGACAGTATTCATCCGGAATTGAACTCCATCGAGAGTTTCTGCATTTGTAAGCGTACGCGAGCGCTTTGCGCGAGCGTTTCCTTGGCGGCAATCCGGCTCTGGCCCGATTGCTTTGCTCGGGCGTTTCCTCCCTAGACTTGGGCCGCTTGTCACAACAAGCGGCTCTTCTTTTTTGCATAATGCGCTAGCGGCGCATTGGCATGATCTGATCCATGGCTGGCATGTTCGCATTCAGATGCGCCATGATCCAGACGGTGCCACCGACCACCAGGAACACGACCAGCAGCCCGAAGGCGAGCGCCAGCACGTTGTTGGTGTTATCGGGGCCGGTGGTGATGTGCAGGAAGAACACAAGGTGCACGCCCATTTGCGCGATCGCCAGCACGATCAGCGCGACGGGAATGGAAGGCTGCCAGACCAGATCCGTGCCGGCGATGAAGAACGAGGTCGCCGTCAGCAGCAGCGCAAGCACGAGACCGACCACATAGCCGAGAATCCTGGTGCCGACACTGTGTTGCTCTTCCTCGCCCGGCGCGAGGTCGTGTTCGGTCCGCATATGTGCCTGATCGCTCATACGCCACTCCCAAGCAAATAGACGACGGAGAAGACCCCGACCCAGACAATGTCGAGTGCATGCCAGAACAACGCAAAGCACATCATCCGGCGCAGCACGTCGGCACGAAAACCCTTTGCGAAGACCTGGGCCATCATGGTGAGGAGCCACGATATGCCGGCCGAGACGTGGAGGCCGTGGCAGCCGACCAGGGAGAAAAACGCAGTCAGGAACGCGCTGCGCGATGGGCCATAGCCTCGCGCGACGAGATCGGCGAACTCGCGAAACTCGATGACCAGAAAGATGAGGCCGAGCAAACACGTCACGGCCATCCCGAGATAGAACCAGAGCCGGTTGCGCACATCGGCCGCGATACTTGCCATGCCACAGGTGAAGCTCGACAGCAGCAGGCAGACCGTCTCGATCGCGACGTTTCGCTGCTCGAATATCTCCGAACCCTTCGGGCCGCCGGCGGTCTGGTCGGCCAGCACCGCATAGGCCGCGAAAAAGCAGGAGAACATCACGATGTCGGAGAGCAGGAAGACCCAGAAGCCATAGGCGGTCACGATGCGCTTCGGCGCCGGGCCGGGATGCTCGATGACGAGCCCGATGTGGTGGGGATCGGCGTGCGCACGGCCGGCGGTCGCGGTCATTGACATCAGACTGTCCCCGCCATGCTGACAAGACTGCGCCGCTCCTCGAGATTGACGCGGTCTATCGCTGCGACTTCCTCGGCCGGAATGACGTATTCGTCATGGTCGCGCCAGGCGAACACGACGAAGGTCGCGAACGCTCCGATACCGCCCAAAATCACCATCCACCAGATGTGCCAGATCAGCGCAAAGCCCATGACCGTGGCGAAGAACGCGCAGACGAACCCGGTCGGCGAGTTCCTGGGCATCTCGATGTCATGATACTCGGGCGCATCATGCTGGAGCGATTGCTGCTTGGCATGGGCCTTCAGATCCCAATAGGCATCCTCGCCGCGCACATCGGGATTGAAAGCGAAGTTGAAGACCGGCGGCGGCGACGACGTCGCCCATTCCAGCGAGCGGCCGTCCCAGGGATCGCCAGTGTGGTCGCGCAGGGCCTCGCGGTTGCGGATGCTGACCACGAGCTGCATGATCTGGCAGATCACGCCGATCGTCAGCACGGCCATGCCAACGGCTGCAACCAGCATCCAGGGCCGCCACGCCGCGACGTCATAGTGCTGCATGCGCCGCGTCATGCCCAGCATGCCGGCGACGTAGAGCGGGATGAAGGTGACATAGAAGCCGAGGAAAGTGAACCAGAACGCGAGCTTGCCCCAGCGGTCGTTGAGGCGAAAGCCGAACGCCTTCGGAAACCAGTATTCGAAGCCGGCGAAAGCGCCGAACAGCACGCCGCCGATGATGACGTTGTGGAAGTGCGCGACCAGGAACATGCTGTTGTGGAGGATGAAATCGGCCGGCGGCACCGCGACCAGCACGCCCGTCAATCCGCCGATAATGAAGGTGACCATGAAGCCTATCGACCACAGCATCGGCGTCTCAAAGCGGATGCGGCCGCCATACATCGTGAACAGCCAGTTGTAGATCTTCACCCCGGTCGGTATCGCGATGATCATGCTGGCGATGCCGAAGATGGCGTTGACGTCGGGGCCCGCGCCCATCGTGAAGAAGTGATGCAGCCAGACCATGAAGGAGATGACGCAGATCGCCATGGTCGCCAGCACCATCGAACGATAGCCGAACAGCGCCTTGCCGGAGAAGGTCGAAACCACCTCGGAGAAGATGCCGAAGGCCGGCAACACCAGGATATAGACCTCGGGATGTCCCCAGGCCCAGATCAGGTTCATGAACATCATGACATTGCCGCCGGCCTCGTTGGTGAAGAAGTGGAAGCCGAGATAGCGGTCGAGCAGCAGCATCGCGAGGGTGGCGGTCAAAATCGGGAAGGCCGCGACGATGAGAAGATTCGAGGCCAATGTGGTCCAGCAAAACATCGGCATGCGCAGATAGTTCATGCCTTTGGTGCGCAGCTTCAGCACCGTCGTCACGAGATTGATACCGGCCACCAGCGTGCCGACGCCGGATATCTGCAGCGACCACGCGTAATAGTCGACACCGACGCCCGGCGAGTAGGACAGTTCCGACAGCGGTGGAAACGCGAGCCAGCCGGTGCGGGCGAACTCGCCAATCACGAGCGAGAGATTGACCAGCAGCGCACCGGTCGCTGTCAGCCAGAAGCCGACCGAATTGAGCGTCGGGAAAGCGACATCCCGCACGCCAAGCTGGAGCGGCACGATGAGATTCATCAGCCCGATGACGAACGGCATCGCCACGAAGAAGATCATGATGGTGCCGTGCGCGGAGAATATCTGGTTGTAGTGCTCCGGTGGCAGATAGCCCTGCGACTGGTAGGCGACAGCCTGCTGGATCCGCATCATGATGGCGTCACTGCCGCCGCGCAGCAGCATCACCGAGGCCAGCAGGATATACATCACGCCGATCCGCTTGTGATCGACGCTGGTGATCCACTCGTGCCAGAGATAGGGCAGATGTCCCTTCACCACGACCCAGGCCAGCACGGCGAGAATCCCGACCAACACCACGGCGCCCGCGATCAGCGGTATAGGCTGGTCGAACGGGATCGCCGACCAGTCGAGTTTACCGAGCATCATGGCCTCCACTTTGCGCACGGCCTGCTTCAGATGCGAGCTCCGGGCCCGGTCCCGGCGGAATGTGCTGGGTCGCGATCAGGTCGAACAGCCGGGGATCGTCGAGCCTGTAGGTCGGCCTTCCCTTTTCGACGCCCTGCTGCATCAGCTTCTTGTAGCTGTCCTCATTGAGGACAGCATCGCTTTTCGCCGTGGTCGCCACCCAATCCGGAAAGGCGAGCGGCGAGATCACGTTGACGTCGAACATCATGTCCGGAAACCCGTCGCCGGAGAAATGCGCCGACAGGCCCTGCAGCTTGCCCTCGTTGTCGGCGCGCAGGTTCAGCTTCGTCACCATTCCGTTCATGGTGTAGATCATGCTGCCGAGCTGCGGGATGAAGAACGTGTTCATCACGCTTGACGACGTCAGCTGGAAATTCAGTTCGGCGCCCGCCGGCACCGTCAGGGTGTTGACGGTGGCGATGCGCTGGTCCGGATAGATGAACAACCATTTCCAGTCGAGCGAGACGGCCTGAATGCGGACCGGGCTGCCGGTGCCAGGCACGGGTGCTGCGGGATCGAGCTGATGCGAGCCGATCCAGGCGACGCCGCCGAGCAGGATCACGGTGAGCGCGGGGATCGCCCACACCACCATTTCCACCCGCCCGGAATAGACGAAGTCCGGCTGAAATTTTGCTTTCGGATTCGAGGCGCGAAACCAGAATGCAAAAGCCAGGATCGCGAAAATGGTCGGCACCACGATCGCGAGCATGATGAAGACGGAATCGACCAGGATGGTGCTGTTGGCCGCAGCCACAGGCCCTTGTGGATCGAGCAGATTCATCGGCAAGCCACTGGCGGTTGGGAAGCCCCGGGGCAGAGCCTAACGTGGGAACGGCTCCGGCAGCAAACGCGATCGTGTGAGGTCGGTTCCTAACGGGGCAGGTCGATCGTTCGCCCTTCTCGCGCGGCGGCATGCAATTCCATGCGATGTCAATGACATGAAAGCTGGAGCCCGGCCCTTCTCTCCGCTCGGGGCGATTGCTAGAGTGCACGAAAATATTCGGGATGAACGACATGCAGGGGCTCGAGGACGATCCCGGTCTCGCCGGCAAGGTGGCGCTGGTCACCGGCGGCGGCGCTGCGGGCGACGGCATTGGCAACGGCCGCGCGGCCGCAATTCTGCTGGCCCGCGCCGGCGCCAAAGTTCTGGTGGCCGATCGCGAGCTCAAGCTCGCTGAACGAACCGTCGAGATGATCGCAGCCGAAGGCGGCACGGCCGCGGCGCATGGCGGTGACGTCACCAGCGAGAGCGATTGCAGGACGCTGGTCGAAGCCACGCTTGACCATTGGGGCCGGCTCGATTTCCTCGACAACAATGTGGGCATCGGCAGCCGCGGCAGCGTGGTGGACGAAGCGCCCGAGCAGTATCGCCGCGTCATGCAGGTCAATGTCGAGAGCATGTTCCTGCTCTCCAAACACGCGATCCCTGCGATGATCAAGACCGCGCGGGGCGGCGCGATCGTCAACATCTCGTCGATCTCGGCGCTGCGGCCGCGCGGGCTCACGAGCTACACGACATCGAAGGCCGCCATCATCGGCCTCACCCGCGCGATGGCGGTCGATCACGGCCGCGACAACATCCGCGTCAACTGCATCTGCCCCGGGCCGATGTACACGCCGATGGTCTATGGCCGCGGCATGAGCGAACAGGCGCGCGCTCAGCGGGCCAAGGCGTCTTTGCTGAAAACGGAAGGCACCGGCTGGGACGTCGGCCACGCCGTCAAATTCCTGCTCAGCAATTTTGCGCGCTATATCACCGGACAGGTGCTGCTGGTGGACGGCGGGGTGACGCTGCAAGCGCCCGAACGCGAGTCACAAGAACACTAGCAAGGAAGGAAACACAGGGATGGCCCGCCTGCCCTATCTCGAGGCCGACCAGGTCGCGCCCGAATATCGCGACATGCTCAAGCGCAACACCAATTTGCACAAGCTGTTGGTCAACTCGCCGGAGATGGCGCGCGCCTTCAACGGCATCGGCGGATACATTCGCTTCAAGAGCAAGCTCGACCCGCGCCTGCGGGAGCTTGCGATCCTCCAGGTCGGCTGGATGGAGAAATCGGAATACGAGTTCACTCACCACGTGAAGATCGGCAAGGAGTTCGGCGTCACCGACGATGACATCGCCGGCCTGATGGCTGAGACCGACGGCAAACCCTCGACGCTCGAGCCACAGGCGAAGGCGATCCTGAAAGGTGCCCGCGAGATGGTACGCGAGCTCGCGATGTCGGACGCAACCTTTACCGAGATCAGGCAGCATCTCTCGGACGAGCACATGGTCGACCTCGTGCTGACCATCGCCTTCTATTGCGGCGTGGTGCGCGTGCTCGCCACCATGAAGATCGACAACGAGCCATATTACAAAGAGGTACTCCAGCAGTACCCGATCCCGGGAGTGAACTGACATGCGCGTGAAGGACAAGGTTGCGATTATCGTCGGCGCCGGCCAGAGGCCCGGCGAAGGCATGGGCAACGGCCGCGCCACCGCACTGACCTTCGCGCGCGAGGGCGCCAAGGTGCTGTGCGTCGATCATCATCTGGAATCGGCACAGGAAACCGCCGCCATGATCGCCGCGAAGCATGGCACCGCCGCGGCGTTCAAGGCCGACGTGACCAAGATCGCCGACATCGAGGCGATGGTCGCGGACGCGCAGGCGCGCTGGGGCCGGATCGACGTGCTGCACAACAACGTCGGCGTCAGCCTGTCCGGCGGCGACGCCGAGTTGCTTCAGATCACCGAGGAAGCCTTCGACCGTATCGTCGCGATCAATCTGAAGAGCTGCATTTGGGCGGCGAAAGAGGTGATCCCGATCATGCGCGCGCAAGGAAGCGGCGCGATTATCAACATCTCCTCGATGGCGGCGATCACCACCTATCCCTATGTCGCCTACAAGGCGACGAAGTCGGCGATGATCGCCTTCACCGAACAGCTCGCCTACCAGAACGCGGAACACGGCATCCGCGCCAACGTCATCCTGCCGGGCCTGATGAACACGCCGATGGCCGTCGACACCCGCGCCCGCGAATGGCACAAGACCCGCGCCGAAGTCGAAGCCGAGCGCGACAGCAAGGTGCCGCTGCGCAGGAAGATGGGCACGGGGTGGGACGTCGCGAATGCCGCGCTGTTCCTGGCCTCGGACGAGGCCAATTTCATCACGGGCGTGACATTGCCGGTGGATGGCGGGGCGAGTGTGAGACGGGGGTAGGCGCCGCAAGCGCAGTGCCTCTTCCTTCTCCCCTTGCGGGAGAAGGTGGCGCGAAGCGCCGGATGAGGGGTTCTCTCCGCACATGCACAAGGAGTTCGCGGATAGAACCCCTCACTCGTCTCGCCGCTATGCGGCGAGCCACCCTCTTCCCGCAAGGGGCGAGGGTACACCTCCACCGCGGCTCAGCGCACGCTTGTCACCCGCCAGATTGTCCCGTTGCCATCCTCCGACACCAGCAGCGATCCATCCTTCGCCACAGCAACACCGACCGGCCGCCCCCACACCTCGGTGTCGCTCACCACGAATCCCGTGACGAAATCCTCGTACTCGCCGGTCGGCTTGCCGTCCTTCATCCGGATGCGGATCACCTTGTAGCCGGTGCGCTTCGACCGGTTCCAGGAGCCGTGCTCCGCCGCGAAAGCATCGCCCTGGTATTCGGATGGAAACTGCGTGCCCTGATAAAAGGTCATGCCGAGCGAGGCCGAGTGCGGTTGCACCAGCACATCGGGTATCGTCACCTTGTCCTTGAGGTCCGGCCGCGCGCCGGCATGGCGCGGGTCTTCGTTGCCGCCGATATAGAACCACGGCCAGCCGTAGAACGCGCCTTCCTTCACGCTGGTCACATAGTCAGGCACGAGATCGTCGCCGAGCCCGTCGCGTTCGTTGGTCGAGCACCACGGCAGCCCGGTCTGTGGCTGGACCGCGAGTCCGACGCAGTTGCGGATACCAGTGGCGTAGATCTTCCGCTCCTTGCCATCAGGATTGAAGGCCAGCACGGCGGCGCGCTCGGTCTCGCTCGCCCACGCCGCACCAAGCGGATGGGTTTTCGACCACACATCCAATCCGCCCGGCGGCGTACCCATGCCCTCGGCGACGTTGCTGAGCGAGCCGACCGACACCAGCATGCGCTTGTTGTCAGGTGTGAAGACGATGTCGCGGGTGGAATGACCGCCGTCATGCGGCAGGCCCGCCACGATCGTCTCCGCCTTGCCGCGCGCCTTGAGATCGCCGGCCTGGTACGGAAAGCGGACCACGCTGTCGGTGTTGGCGACATAGACCCATTGCGGATTATCGCCGTTCGGAAAGAAGGCGATGCCGAAGGGCTGCCGCAGTCCGGCAGCGAACACCTCATTGGTCGCGGCCTTGCCGTTTTCGCCGGCGCGCATCACGCGGATGTTGCCCGCGCGCGTCTCGGCGACGAAGATATCGCCGTTCGGCGCCACGCGCACGATGCGCGGAGCCCGCAGGCCCTCGGCGAACAGCTCGATCTTGAAGCCGGTTGGCACCTGAAGCGCACCCTCCGGTGGGCGCGGCACCACGCGCGACGACCTCGCAACCGACCGCGTGGCGCCGGGCCTGACCAGATCCTGCGGCCGGATCAACCTGACCGTGCCGGGCTTGTCGGCCTGCCAATCGCCGTAGGCGTCCTTGCCCTGCAGCACCGGCTCAGCCTGTGCGCAGGTCACGACCGCGACCAGCCACCCGGCGGACATCGCTACGAACGAAATCCTGTTCCTCACGTCGTTTCCTCCCGGCCGTCACGTCTGGCGCATCAACGACGCGCAAACGTTCTGCGACAGGACAAATGCCTGCCGAATCCCACGTCAGCTCATGCCCGCACGATGTGCATCAGCCGCAGCCCATCGTACTGGAAAATGCGGCTGATCGGTGCGACACATTGTAAGGGCGGGCCGCCGGTTGCGGTCATCAAGGCTGCGGCATTGGGGTCGCATCTGTTGGGGTGATCATGTGGGGATCCATCATATCGGAATGGGCGAGCCTGCTGCTCCGCTGGCTGCACGTGGTCGCCGCGATCGCCTGGATCGGCAGTTCCTTCTATTTCATCGCCCTCGACCTCAGCCTTAGGCCCCGGCGCGATCTCCCCGACGGCGTGCAAGGCGAGGCCTGGCAAGTCCATGGCGGCGGCTTCTACCGGATCATGAAATATCTGGTCGCGCCTGCCCAGATGCCGGACGAGCTGACCTGGTTCAAATGGGAGGCCTACACCACCTGGCTGTCCGGCTTCGCGCTGATGGTGGTGGTGTATTATCTCGAGGCCGATTTGTTCCTGGTCGACAAGTCGATCCTCAACCTCACGCCATTCCAGGCCGGCCTGTTTAGCCTCTGCAGCCTCGCGCTGGCATGGCTGCTCTATGAAGGCGCCTGCCGCACCGGGCTCGCGCAACGCGAACTGCCCTTCGCCATCGGCGGCTATCTGTTCCTGGTCGCATTGACCTATGCTTTCACCCACGTGCTGAGCGGGCGCGGCGCATTCAACCAGATCGGGGCGATCATCGGCACCATCATGGTCGCCAACGTCTTCACGCTGATCATCCCGAACCAGAAGAAGATCGTAGCCGCCCTGCTCGCGGGACAGGCGCCCGATCCGAAGCTCGGCAAGTCAAGCAAGGAGCGCTCGGTTCACAACAACTATCTAACGCTGCCTGTCGTCGTGCTGATGATCAGCAACCACTATCCCCTGCTCTATGCCACGCGCTTCAACTGGATCATCGTCGCCATCATCCTGGCGCTCGGCCCCGTGATCCGGCACTTCTTCAACGAGGGGCATGCCGGGCGCAAATCGCCGTGGTGGGTGTGGGGCATCGCAGCGGCGGGCGTGATCGCGATCCTCTTCCTCTCCGCGGCCGGCCCGCGCGAGGTCAAGACAAGCGCGCTGTCGGCGCCGGTCACGGTGGCCAATGTCGAGGAGATCGTGACGTCACGGTGCAGCATGTGCCACGCCGCCGAGCCGGTCTGGGCCGGCATCGTGAGCCCCCCCAAGGGCATATTGCTCGACGCGCCCGAGCATATCCATCGCAACATCCGCCTGATCGGCCGCGTCGCCGCCTGGTCCAATGCGATGCCGCCGGGCAACATCACCGAAATGACCAGCGAGGAGCGCGCCATTCTCGCCGCCTATATCGAGCAGGCGCGCTGACGCCGTCGCGCGTCGATATCGCCTTTCGCGGAATGAAATTTCCGCATGTCCCGCCGATTTGAAAATGACTTGACCGCCTATCCAGCGTAGACAGGATTTGTGGCTGCCAACGGCGGTCCAGTCAGTTTGCATTCGGGGAAAGAACAGTGGCTCTCAAGAACGTCATCGGCATCGACCACGCCGTGGTCATGGTTCAGGACCTCGACAAAGCCGCCGAGAATTACCGGCAGCTCGGCTTCACCCTCTCGCCGCGCGGCACTCACAGCGCACATATGGGCACCGGCAACTACACCATCATGTTCGACCCGGATTATATGGAGCTGCTCGGCGTGCTCGCCGCGACCGAGCACAATGCACCCGCGCGTGCTTTCCTGGACCAGCGCGGCGAAGGCATCGAGCGCATCGCCTTCACTGCGGTCGATTCCGCTGCCGGCGCAGAGGAAATCCGCGCACGCGGCCTGGAGCCGATCGGCCCGACCGATTTCGAAAGGCCCGTGACGCTGCCCGATGGCACGATCTCGGCGGCGAAATTCCGCACCTTCATGTGGCCGACCGCGGAAGCGCCCGGCGGCGTGCGCATTTTCGCTTGCCAGCACAAGACGCGGGAGACGGTGTGGATTCCCGAGCTGATGAAGCACGCCAATGCGGCCAAGCGGATCAAGCAGACATTGATCGCGACGCCCGAACCCGCGAAGGAGGCCGCGCATCTGGGACGGCTGATCGACCGCGAGCCGAAGAATGAAACCGACGACGCTGTGACCGTGGCCTCCGGTGGCGATCGGGCCGATTTCGTTTACTTGACGCTGGAGCAGCTCGGCAAACGCTATCCCGGCGTGCCGCTCGCGGGTCTTTCCGAACGCGGAGGCGCTGCCCTGGTGCTCGTGAGCGGCGATCTCGCGGCCACCGAGAAGGCGCTTGGTTCGGCAGCGGTGCGCAGCGGGTCTGCGATCTGCGTGCCGCCGGCCAAGGCGAACGGCACTCTGCTCGCCTTTGTTGCCGGCTGATTTGAACTAATTCTTTAACAAGCGTTTTACCGGGCCGTCCTAGGCTCCTGGGCTACCCGCGCCTTCAGGGGCCAAGCGCATGTTCAAAGAGAAATCGCCGATCGCCTATGACGCGCCGGCCGAACTGAAGAAGTGGCCGTCGCTGAAAGGCGAGAGGCAGAAGGATCGAGGTCCGCCCTATCTCGTCTACGACGGCACGCTCGCCGACTGCGTCCGCGAGCTCATGGGCAAGCCGATCAAAGGCATCTCGCTTTACGACATCATGACGAGGCCGCAAGCAGCGTTCGACCAGACCGTGCTATCGCCCGGCGATGCCGCCGAGATCGCGATGCGCAAGGACTTTCCCAAAGACTAGTTCGAGGCGCGCCTGCCGACGGACTTCCGCCGCTGCTCGGACGAGGAGTCCGTCGGCGCATCCAGGAAGACCACCGGTGTGCCGCGCTTGACGTGCTCGCCCAGCGCGCGCACGTCCCAATTGGTCAACCTGACGCAGCCATGCGACGCCGACTTGCTGACCCTGTCGGGCTCCGCCGTTCCGTGGATGCCGTAACCCTGCGCGGACAAGCCGATCCAGTATGCTCCTACCGGATTGTTCGGGCCCGGCTGAACATCGAACGGCTTTTTCGATTTGACGCTTCTGAACTTGTAGTCGGGGTTGTAGTGATAGACCGGATTCTCGTGGGCGCTGGTGACCTTGAGCGTACCGCTCGGCGTCGGACGATCCGGACTTCCGATTGACGCGGGATAGAATGCGATGAGGGTGCCGCCCTCGTCGAATGCTTTCAGCGTGCCGTTCTTCTTGTCGATGTCGAGCCGCGCGATGTGCGGCAGCTCTCGCCGCGCCGGAACGTTTGCAACGACGATGGTCTCTCCGGCCTTGTCGAAGGCCTTGTCCGGGTTGAGCGCCCTGAGCAGATCGGCGCTCATGTGGAATTTCTCGGCAAGCCCTTCGAGCGGACTGGTGTAGCTCAGCGCCTTCAGCGGCTTCATGTCATCAAGCTTGCCGGGCAGCTCCTTCAGAAACGGCCCCTTCACATCCGCATCCGTGATCTTGTATTCGATCAGGATCGGGCCTTCGCTCGCGGCGTTCAACTTATCCCAAAGCTCCGGTGCGATCGTTTTGTCGGATGCAACGCCGTTCTGCTCGGCGAATGCCTTCAGCGCCTTCTGCGCGTTCTCCCCGAGCTTGCCGTCGATCTCCCCCGGCGAGAACCGCGCACGGTCGAGCAAAATCTCAAGCTTCACGATCGATGCGTTGAGCTTATCGGCAGCAATTTGCTTTGCGGGACGCGCAGCGTCGTTCACCGCTGCTGGATCAAGATTGCCTGCAAGCGCCGCAGAGATCACCGACAGCGAAATCACCGCGCCAAGCATCCATCGCATCATCTCGCTCGTCCCAATTCGCCATGCCCGCAAATTCGCGGAGACAAGAGTTTCCCGGCGGGAACACCGTAGTAACACCGGCGGAACCGGTGAGACCGCAGCTTTGCCGCAATCGCACGGTTAAGAACTCCTTATCGCCGGCGCACCGCTGGCCGTTCACCCACAGTTCGAGGTTGCTCCAGCAAATGCGATTTGTCGTCGCGGCTTGCGCCGCGTTCATGATTCTGATGTGCGACTTCGATCCGTCGGTGTCCCGCCAAACGTCAGCCTTCGATCACACCGTTCTTCAAAACACTCAGGCCTCGCCACTTGTTCCGGTGGTCGAACTGTTCCTCGCAAGCGTGCAGGCGCTTGAGCTCGCCAATGCGCGTGCGGCCTATGAGGAGATGCCCGAGCCGCCGGATACGGTCGAACCCGTCGCGCAGGCGCCGGTTTCGCCGACGGAGCGCTTCTGCCACGCGCTTCGCGGAGCGGCCGAAGCCAGCGGCATTCCGGTGCCGTTCTTCGCACGTTTGATCTGGCAGGAGAGCCGCTTCAAGTCGAACGAGGTCAGCCAGGCCGGCGCGCAAGGCGTCGCACAGTTCATGCCGCAAACGGCAGCGGAGGTCGGGCTGGATGATCCGTTCGATGCGATGAAGGCGCTGCCGGCGTCGGCCAAATTCCTGCGCAAGCTACGCGACGATTTCGGCAATCTCGGACTTGCCGCAGCCGCCTACAACGCAGGCCCCGGCCGGATCCAGAAATGGCTTGCCAAAGAGAGCGAGCTGCCGCGTGAGACACGCGACTATGTCCGCATCATCACCGGCACCAGGGCCGAGGACTGGACCGAGCGCGCGGAAGCCCTCGCGATCCGGATCGACCTGCCGCGCGAAGCTCCCTGCGAGGGCATCGGCAGCCTGTCCAAGACGAAAGACGTCGCCTGGGTTCCGGTGAACCTGACGCCCTCGGTCACGACCATCATTCGCAAGGCGGAGCAACTGGCGGCGCGATTGACGGCCAGCCGCGCACGCAAGCGGCTCGCGTCCCTGATCCGGAAGAGCACCCACGGTAAGGCACGCAACATGATCGCCGCGCGCGCGGCGGGAAAGAGCGCGAAGGCCCGCGCCATCCGTTTTGCGGCGCGCGAACGATCTTCGGGCTGATGCGAAATCCGGAAGCTGCTCGATGGAGCGGCTTCCGGTGGTCCGCGAACTAGTCGATCTCCTCGATGATGCGGCGTTCGCTGGGCTCGACGACATAGGTCCGCGTATCGCGGTGGATGTAGCGGTACTCGCGCAGGTCGGGCGCGTCCCGGTAGACGCTGCTCGGGAATTCCTCGACCTCGACACTCTCGGGAACGCGGTCACCAACATGGATTTCGGACCGCGCAGTGCTGCCGGTGGTCTGTCGTTCGCTCCGTCCCTCGGTGCGGGTCTTCGCATGCTTGCGGATCACTTCGCGATCGCGATCCGAAAACTTGCTGGCGCTGCGCTCGCGCGTGGTCGTCGTTGTCGCGGTGGATTGTCCCGAGTAAGGCAGCACCGTCACGATCTTGTATGTCGCCGGATCGACCACCACGATCTCATCCTTCACCAGCGCAAAGCTGTAGCCGCGATATTGCGGCACGATCTCGACCACGTCGGGCGGCAGCGTCGACAGCTGGACATCGCGCGGCACCACCGTGCCGACGTTGAGCGAGAAATTGACGCTGGTCAGCGGCCGCACGTTGAGATGGGAGATGGACGCGCTGATCTTGGTCTCCTGCTGCTTGTCGAGGTTGACGTTAGTGCGGGCGGCGGTCTGTGAATTGGCGCCGGTCCGCTCGCCCTGCGCCTGATTGCTGCTCGGCGCGTTTGGCGATTGCTGGGCCTGGTTGGTTCCAGATGCACCGGGCGCCTGCTGGGCCTGATTGGTATTGTTCGACGGAGGGTTGGAGCGATCCTGCGTCTGGTTCGCGTTCGCCGCCGACGGATTGGCGCTCTGCTGCGAGGCGGGCTGGTTGCCGGCCGCGTTCGAATTTGCCGTACCGCTGGGCGGCCGGGAGGACGTGTCCGCGCTATTGGTAGCGTTGGTCCCGGACGGGGAATTGGCAGACCCGGAAGACGGTGTGGTCGCCTGGGTATTCTGCGTCGACGCTGCCGGCGTTGATGATTGCTGCGGCTGCGACGTGGTCTGTTGCGTTTGTGCCGCGCCAGAGGGCGACGTGTTGGACGGAGCTGCGGAATTCGACTGGGATTGCGGCGTCTGCTCGGATTTGGTGTTCGTGCTTGGCGATTGCGCAAAGGCGGCGTTCGCCAGCACCAGCCCTAAGGCCGTCGTTGCCAACAGGCGGATCATGGTTCACTCCCTTGTTCGGTCAAAGCGTTGGCTATTAACCTGCGCTAAAATCGTCTGTTCCACTTTTTCCCGAGCGAATGCGCCGCCTGCACGGAACCTGCGATGCCATCGAAAAGTGCCGGGATCATTGCCTATCGGGAACGCGGGGAGCTCGAGGTCCTGCTCGTTCATCCCGGAGGACCATTCTGGCGCAACAAGGACCTCGGTGCCTGGTCGATCCCGAAGGGCGAGTATGCGGACGGAGAAGACGCAGATATCGCCGCGCGACGGGAGTTTGCCGAGGAGCTTGGACTTGAGCTGTCCACGCCGCTGACTTCGCTTGGTCAGGTCAAGCAGCGCGGCGGCAAGATCGTCACCGCGTTCGCAGCCGAGTTCGACATCGATTTGCGCAGCATTCGCAGCAACAGTTTCGAGATGGAATGGCCGCCGCGCAGCGGCAAACGTCAGACCTTCCCGGAGGTCGATCGTGCCGAATGGTTCACGCTCGCAGCAGCGCACGGGAAGATCAACACAGGACAGCGCCCGCTGCTCGAGCGGCTGGCTGAGGTGGTCGGCATCACGCCAAGCAGACGCCCTACTCCGCCTTGATGTTTGCCGCCGCCACGACTTCGGCAAGCTCCTTGGTCTCCTTCGCGATCTTGGCGGTGTACTCGGCCGGACTGAGCACGCTGACGACGCCCTGCGTCTCCAGCCGCTCACGTAACACGGGATCGTTGGCGGCGGCGGCGATCTCCCGGTGCAGCATCTCGAGCGTCGGCGCGGGCGTTGCCTTCGGCATGAAGAAGCCGACCCAGAACGAGATGTCGAAGCCGGGATAGCCGGCTTCCGCGACGGTCGGCACATCAGGCAGCGCCGGCAGCCGCTCGGCTGAGGACACCGCGAGCGCGCGCAGCTTACCGGCCTTCACCAGCGGCACGGCGGACAAGGGATCGAACACCGCCAGGACCTCCTGCGCGAGGATGCCGACCTCGGACGCCGCACCACCGCGATAAGGCACGTGGATCATCCTGACGCCGGCTTTCTGGCTGAGCAGCTCCATGGCGAGATGGGCGAGGTTGCCGTTGCCGCCCGAGCCGTAGGCAAGCGCGCCGGGCGCAGCCTTTGCCGCGGCGACGAGATCAGCGACGGTGTTGATGTTGGCCGTCTTGGGATTCTCCGGGTTGACCACGAGCACGAGCGGCGCCGACACGACGGTGGTGAGCGGCGCAAAATCCTTTTCCGGGTCGTAGCGGATATCCCTGAACAGCGTCTTGTTGAGCGTGATCGTGGATGAGTTGCAGGCCAGCATCGTGTAGCCGTCGCCTTCCGCATGCGCGACGCCTTCGGCCGCGATCATGCCGTTGGCGCCGGCGCGGTTCTCGACCACGAAGGCTTGTCCGAGCTTGTTACTCAGCCGATCGGCGACGATGCGCGCGACGACGTCGACCGGGCCGCCCGCGCTGAAGCCGACCATGATCTTGACCGGCCGCACCGGATATTTTTGCGCGAGGGCCTCCGTCGTCACGCACAATCCGGCGACGATCGCCAGCAGGCGAAGCGTTCGTTGCATTCGTTCTCTCCCCAGACAAATCGCAGCCGCTTTGCATGATGCGGCGGATTCGCGAATCATGATGAGCGGCCGTGCCGGATTTCGCAATCGCGTTTGCAGGCCGGCATTCCGTCGCGCGGCAGGTCGGAGCAGCTTCAAAACAAAAAACGCGAAAACAACCCCATGCACAGTAGCCGGCACCTGCAAGAACAAGGACTTGCACGGAGAAGGATTTGCACGAACGAGGATTGCGCGCTTCGCAATCTTCGTTTGACTCGTCGGGCAAAACACCGGCAGAATGCCATCATCGCAACATTCGCCTGCGTCCACGCCGCCCGACTACGGGGCGCCTCGCGGCAATTGTGCGTAAGCCCTTCATCAACATCCCGAAAATCCCACAGGCGCGCAGCGAGCGATCGATGTCGCGCGCAATGAGCCCGCTCGGGCAAAGGACACAGCACATGACGACATCTGCGAAACGCCACAGCACGCTGCCGGTTGCGGCAAACGATCGCAGCGGCCCCGCCGCGAGCCCGCGGATCAAGCTCTACAAGCGGGGGATTGCGATCCTTCATGCCGACCCGCAAGCCGGCGAACGGCTGCTGGCCGAGGCGCTCGGCGCCGCCGACCGCGACGCGCTGCATGGTCTGCTAAGCCAGTTGGTGAAGGCCAGCGTGATCGGGCGCAAGCCCGATGAAGCCAACCTCGCCTTCCTGATCTCACTGGTGAAGAATATCGCGCCGAAGGACTCGATCGAGGCCATGCTCGCGGTGCAGATGGTGTCCGTTCACGCCGCAGCGATGCGCTCCGCCTGCCGCCTCGCCCTCACCGATGACATCCCGCAGCAGGAGAGCCTCACACGCGCGCTGACCCGGCTGGCCCGCACCTTCGCAAGCCAGATCGAGGCACTGAGCCGCCACCGCAATAACGGCGATCGCGCGATCACGGTCCGGAATTTGTCGGTGCAGGACGGCGGCAGGGCGATCGTAGGCAACGTCACGCAACACGCCAGCATGATCGTCGCGGAGCCGAACGTTGACGTAGAGGACGGCGCCATCGCATGAGCAGCGATCACGTTCGCAACACCAGCCCGATGCAAGCGAGCCGCCGCTGCGGCGCAAGGGCTCGTAGTGGTACCCCCTGTTGCGCGCCGGCGGTGCGCGGCAAGAGTCGATGTCGCATGCATGGCGGCGCCGCAAGGACAGGCGCGCCGCCCGGCAACCGCAATGCGCGGAAGCATGGGATGTTCACGGGGGAAGCGGTCGCGGAGCGGAACAACGTTCGGACGCTGCTGGATCAGGCAGGCGAACTGCTTCGCGAACTAAGCCGCGCCAGTCCGTCGGCGGAATGACAGCGAACGGCTGTTGCGCGTAGCGTCGATCGCGACCGTGGATATCCGGAGGTCACGGCGACCATCGATCGTGCTCCTCGCGGTAGGCATGCTCGTTGAGACGGTCGGCGACCTCCTCCGCCACCGGCTCGCTTTCGGCGTCCGCAAGCGGTTCGCCCTTGTTGGTCTTGACGGTCGTCTTGCTGGTCTCAACCGGGAAGTCATCTGGATGGATCGCGGGCTTTTTCATGGCTCGTCCTTCGGTGGCGGTTCGTCAACCAATTCAAACATCGGCTCGAGATCGTCTCTCGCCTGCCTCAAGACGCTGGCCGCGCGCTGCACATCGGCGCCGCCGCTGTCGACGAGATTCGCGTGCCAAGTCCTTCCCACGCCGGTGATCTCAACCGGCGTGATCGCGATCTCCTTCACGAGCTCGCAGTCTGGATGCGCATGGACAATGGCAAGCACCCCGGCCGTGAGGTCTCGAACGGTGATCGCGGTTCTGGACATCGACGTATTTGCTCTCCGGTCAATCGCTGCAGCAAGCCTGGCTCTCGGCAGGATCCGCCCGGCTCAATCCGACGCCGTCCTTGCCGAATCCGCGCGACTGGTACGGGTTCCTTCGCCGGTATCCAGACGATAAAGCGCAGCAGCACCGCCAGCGAGGATGAGCACGATGATCAGGATCGCAATTGCGTTCGTTCGCCTCAAGGCTGCCTCCTTCAATCGTGGTGCTGCTCCTCAATCGAGCACGCTGGCGCCGGGTTCCGTGAAGCTTCCATGACTTGCGGCGCCCCTAATCGCCAGCCGCTTTGAAGTGCTCGCAGCATCGGAACTTCCCGCGGGTGCGCCACTTTGAATGGGCAACGGAAAGATCCAGCCATGAATGCAGAAACGGAACTGAAATTCCGGATTTCACCGCACAAACTGTCGTCGATTTTGCGGAGCGGCGCTGCGGGCCAGCGCCGCGACAAATCCGAGCAGACGCTGGTGTCGACCTACTACGATACGAACAGGCACAAGCTGAGGCGCCACGGCCTAACGCTACGCGTTCGCAAGATCGAGGACCGCTACGTGCAAACCGTCAAAGCAGGCAGCGCGGGCGGCATAAGGCGCGGAGAATGGGAGCACGAGGTCTCCGGCACAAATCCCGATCTTGCCAAGACCAGCCATACACCGCTCCGGCGCCTTGCTACGGGGAAACTTCCCCGCAAGCTGAAGCCGGTATTCCAGACCGACATCCGTCGGATGGCGCAGGCCCGCCGCGTACGAAAGAGCCAGATCGAACTCGCCGTCGACCGGGGCCGCATCAGCGCCGGGCGGCGGTCACGGCCCGTTGCCGAACTGGAGCTGGAACTCAAATCCGGACATGTCGCGGACCTGTTCCGCCTCGCGCGCCATCTCGAACGCCGAACGGGGGCCGAGCTTGATCTGCGCTCCAAGGCCGAGCGCGGTTACCAGCTCGTCGCGAACAGCGGCGGCGGCGCGCAACATGCCGAGGCGATCGAGCTCATTCCCGAGCAATCGCCGCACGAGGCATTCCGCGTGATCGCGCATTCGACGCTGCGTCACATCACGGCGAACGCCGATCCGGTGCGTGACCTCGATGCCGAGGGCGTTCATCAGATGCGCGTCGGGCTGCGGCGCCTGCGCGCGGCGATTTCGCTGTTCGGCGACATCCTGCCGCGAGCAAGCACGGCGCGGATCAAGGCCGAACTGAAATGGCTCACCGACGAACTGGCGCCTGCGCGTGAAATCGACGTGTTTCTGAAGGAGAGCATACAGCCGATCACCAGGCACGGCGTCCCGGCACGCGGCGCACGGGCGATCCGCGAGAGGTTCTCAAGGCAAAGGATGGCGGCTTTCAAGCGCGCCCGCGACGCGGTCGCGGCGGCGCGTTACCGCCGCCTGCTGATCGATACGATCGAGTGGATCGAAGCCGGACGGCCTCGCGTCGATGACGACCGCTCGATCGCCGCCTACGCCGCGGAGGTGCTGGATCGGCGCATCAGGAAGGCGCGAAAGCAAGGCAAGCGACTGAATAATCTCGATCCGGTGCAACGCCACAAGCTGCGGATCAAGATCAAGAAGATTCGCTATGCAACCGACTTCTTCAGCAGCCTTTACGGCGATCGCGGCCAGAGGGAGCTTGCAGCTCTTTCCGGCCGGCTGAAGCAGATTCAATCGGCCCTGGGATCGCTGAACGACTTCATGACACACCGCAAACTGGCGACCGAGGCTGCGCTGGCGGCGCCGCCTGCACACCGCCGCGCCCAGGCTTTCACATCGGGGGTCATCGTCGGCCAGGAACGCGAGGCCGCCGATGGCCTGATGAAGGACGCGGCAAAGGAGCTGCACCGGTTGCGCCGGCTGCGCGCCGTGCCCAGCGGCTGAGCTGAGGCTCCCATGGATTTCCTGATCCGCCGGGATCATCGCTGACAGACTGACCGCCGAGCAATCCCCATGTCCGATCTCGCACTCAACGATGCACGTCCGGCCGCGCAAGCCGCCGCCAAACCCGACCTCCACAAGAAACCCCATGTCAGCATGGTGGCGGTCTTCCTGCTCTTCCTCGTCAGCGGCATCGGCTATGCCGCCTACGGCATCTTCACCGATACGCAAAGCGTCGGCGAGCCACTCGCGATCAGTGCGCTGCTGCTGCTGGGCGTCGCCCTCATGATCGCACTCGGCTTCGAATTCGTGAACGGCTTCCATGACACCGCCAATGCAGTCGCGACCGTCATCTACACCCACAGCCTGCCGCCGCTGACCGCGGTGATCTGGTCGGGCGTGTTCAACTTTCTCGGCGTGCTCGTTTCCACCGGCGCGGTGGCCTACAGCGTGATCACGCTGTTGCCGGTCGACCTGATCCTCCAGGTCGGCAGCGCCGCCGGCTACGCCATGATCTTCGCCCTGCTGATCGCGGCAATCATCTGGAATCTCGCGACCTGGTCGATGGGCATCCCGAACAGCTCGTCGCACTGTCTGATCGGATCGATCATGGGCGTCGGGCTTACCAACGAGCTTCTCGCCCCCGCCGGGCAGGCCACGTCGGGGGTCGACTGGACCCAGGCCATGAGCGTGGGCAAGGCGCTGCTGTTCAGTCCGGTGGTCGGCTTCGCGTTGTCGGCCTTGCTGCTGCTGTTGCTGAAGGCTGTCGTTCCCGTGCCGAAGCTGTACCAGGAGCCGAAGGGCAAGACGCCGTGGTGGATCCGCGGCATCCTGATCCTGACCTGCACCGGCGTGTCCTTTGCGCATGGCGGCAATGACGGGCAGAAGGGCATGGGCCTCATCATGCTGATCCTGATCGGCGTGGCGCCGACCGCCTACGCTCTGAACCGGACCATGCCGGATTCGAGCACGCCGGCGTTCTTCGACATCACCAGCAAGGCGAAGTGGGTGTTCGCGGCGCATGCACAAGGCGCTCAGCAGGTCAGTCCGAACGATGCACGCGGCCTGATCGGGACCGCGCTCAAGACCCGGAACCTGAACCGGCCGGACGTGTTCGCAGCGCTCGCAAGCCTGTCCGACGAGGTCGCCAATGGCGTGAAGAGCTACGGATCGATCAGCCGGGTTCCGGCGGCGGCGACGGCCAATATGCGCAAAGACATGTACCTGGCGGCCGACGCCATCCGTCTGCTGCCCGAGGCGGGCGCCAAGCTCGAGCCGGGCGATGCCGCGATCCTGAAGAACTATCGCACCAGCCTGGAAGACGGCACGCGCTTCATTCCCACCTGGGTCAAGGTCTCGGTCGCGATCGCGCTTGGCCTCGGCACCATGGTCGGCTGGCGGCGGATCGTCGTGACGGTCGGTGAGCGCATCGGCAAGCAGCACCTGACCTACGCGCAAGGTGCTTCGGCCGAGCTGGTGGCCGCCGGCACCATCCTCGGCGCTGAGTTTTACGGCATGCCGGTGTCGACCACGCATATCTTGTCCAGCGGCGTCGCCGGCACCATGGCGGCCAACGGCTCGGGGCTGCAGACGGGCACGATCAGGAACATCGTGTTGGCATGGGTTCTGACATTGCCCGCGGCCATGCTGATCGCCGGCCTGCTGTATATGATGTTCCACGCCGTGATCTGACCGTTCGCCATCTGCAACGATGGTCTGTCGGCGCGCCACTTGCGCACGGGCCGCCCGATCGTGTAACGCCACCGAAAAGCTGATCGGGACGGGACGCTGATGGGGACCGCGCCACCAACGACGCGGGCGGTGCCCGCGCGCTGATCCTTGCGTTGCTCGCATTGGAGCGAGATCAAAATAGCTGTCTTCTCACCCGCCGGAAGTGTTTAGACCGGACAGATCACTGACAGGTGTTCGGAGACATAGCTGACACATCAAAATGGGCTGGTCTGGTCGATTCGGGAGGCCGTCCAT
>NZ_JBEPRQ010000044.1:0-35758 GCF_040548425.1 Bradyrhizobium sp. i1.15.2
GCTGCGACGATGAAGCCGAAAACCGAGGAGTCCGACGAGCTCTAACGGTTAACTGGAAAGATCAGCGCGCTGCGGCCTACCGCGTAGGGTTACGTTTCATCGATGGAACTATGTCCTTGACTGCAAAGCTCCACCCGCCTGCCGACGCCTCCCCTCATGCCCTGCCGTGACCGGCTGATCGCACGATCTTTTTAGCCACTGAAGCGGGGGAAGCGGGTCCAGCTTCACACACCTCGCCGCCACGGGGTCACAGTGCTCTCCACCTGATCGAAGAAGCTCCAATCATCGAGCTGGCTGTAAGTCCATGCGTTAATCCAGGCCGCCCGGGTCGTAGTCGTCGAAGACAAGATATTTCACCTCGAAATCGTTATCGACAAGTTCGGCGGTCCCGCGGTTCATGTCGTCCGGGTCAAGGAATATTACTCGGGCTTCCATTTTTCGTAGCACGTCTTGCATCTCCTGTCCGAAGGCGACGGCGCGATCATCAACGCTGGGGTGGCAGCCGGTACTGCTCCGCAATGGGGCCCGAGCGTCTTGTCGCTCCAACGTTTGTCAGCGTCTTCGTTCTGCAGGTGCTTGAGTTCACCAAAATAGGACTGACGCCAGTTTGCTTTCAACCTGGCGAGGCATTCGAGGTCATGGTCCGTGAAGAATGACATAGTGACGAAACCCTAGCTGAGATTGCGGTGGACGGGGTGCCCGGCAAAACGGAGAGGGCGGGCCGCTTGTCCATTCGGCGGACGGACAGCCGCTAGTCTTCGTCAACCCCCGTTCAGCTCTTAGCAAGGGCGCTTAATCCCTTGAAACTCTCACCGTCGCTCGTGGCTACAATCGGAAGAATAATTTCAAAGAGGCATCCGTTTGAGTTTGCTTCCACAAGCCGCAAATCGCCGCCGTGATCCTCAATGATCCGCCGAGAAATGGAAAGTCCCAACCCCATACCGGAGGCTTTCGTCGTAAAGAACGGATCAAATATATTCGTTTCGCTTTTGGACGTCAGTCCGGGCCCGCTATCTTGCACAAGAAGCGAGACGGCAGAATTGGTCCCTTTTGTCGCCACCAATCGAACGGCCCTCGTCGCTCCCGGAGCGCTTGCTATCGCATCAATAGCATTTCTAACTAGGTTTAAGACTACCTGCTGCAACTGGATAGGGTCGCCCGTTATCATTGGAAGGCCTTCCTGAAATTGGGTCGAGGCGGAAATTCCGTGAACCCGCAGGTCATTCTCAACCATCCGAAGCACGTCCTGAACAAGACGACCGATATCTATTGTGGTTCTCTGGCCGGGAACTGCTTTAAACAGTGAACGAATACCTGCCACTATTTCGCGCGCCCTGCGATTGTCGGTCATTACGTCCATCAGACAAGAGCGTATTTCTTCAAGATTGAGCGGGCTTATCGTGAGGCAAGCCAACGCGGTCTCGCAGTTAAGTGACATTGCGCCAAGGGGCTGGTTGATTTCATGTGCCACTGCAGCCGTCGCCTCGTCCACACTCATAAGCCGATTGGTACGTTCGCGCCGCTGCAAGATCGTCGCGCTGGCTAAGCGCGCGTAAAGCATCGTCGTTTCCCAAAGCAGAACAACCAGCACGGTCCAACTGCCGATCAGAAGAAAAGCCTTGCCGACGTACCAACCCACAGAAAAGCGGATGGTTACGGCATAGAAGACTGCAAATGTTAGATCAGGTAACGACACAAAGACGGCAACGATGAGCCATACATCGAGGATGGTACGCAGCCGGATAATCAGCAGCACGACTGCTATGCTATTAAGTGACCACGTTGCCACGGCAATGTATTGAACCAACGGCTGTTGCGTTGCTCCAATGTTCAGACTTGGCAGATATCCGGCCACGAGGAGCCACGTCAGGCCCAACGTCGTAACGATTGCACACGCGATGGTGATGCCGATGGCTTGGCCCGAGCCGAGCCTTGCGAGCGGGCTGATTGTTTCTTTCGCTTCCTTCAACAATACGTAGGCAATGACAGAAAGCGGAAACGTGAAGCGCCAGAAGAAAAATAACCAGACCGCCCCGCTCGGGGTGCCGGTAATCAATCCAATCGAGCTATACGCACCCGGGAAGTCAAGCGTTTGCAAAAATGCAAACAGGCCGCTGCAAATATACCCGCTTGCGAGCGCGAGCAGGCTTGGTCGAGGTTGAATGGAATACTGCGAAAACAGAAAAATCGCCGTAAGAAACTCCGCAAATAAAACTATGGCTTGGCTAACCGTAAGAAAAGCGTCAACTCGTGGCGCCTGTATAGTTGCGAACGGCAGGCTTGTTGCGAAGACGACCAATAGGACAACAACAACGCCAAACGCCAACCGTCGATGCTGCGCGCTGGCCGGGACGCTCGCTATTAACGCAGGCGCTTCACTTCCCGCATTAGGAGCGAATAGTCCGGACGCTTCCTTCGTTGAGATCGACACCCCATCCCCCCGCAGCCACACCTGACTAAGGTCGATACTACTGGGTCGGCTGGCACGGTCCATAGGACACTGCAAATTTATGAACTTTCAACCGACCTCGCTCCCGGTGAGGTCTGCTGTTAGCCCCATCGCGTGATTTCGCTGCCCTGCCGAAGTCGTCGCTGAGGGTGAGGCACCGCGCCTTGCAACTGCGACCACGGATTTTCTTGCACCAGATTTCCTCGACAACTGCCGTCGCGCGGTCCCGACACAGCTCCTTCTTCCTTACAGTACCTGCAGACCGATGGCGGAGGTCGCCATCGGCGGACGGTCACCGCCAGCGCTTGCGGGCACAGAAGGGTCAAGCCGCGCTATCGCGTCGCTACGGATTAATAGGCGCAAATGTAGTTCCCGTACGCATCGTAGCAACTGCGCCGGTACGCAGCAGTGCCAAGGGCAGCCGCGCCTACCGCTGCCGCTCCTACACCGTAGCCCCGATAGCCATAGCCGCGATAGCCGCCACGATAGCCGTAGCCCCGGTAGCCTGCGCCGCGCACCGCTACAGCGCCGCCGCCTCGCGGTCCTCGAACTGCGACCGCACCGCCGCGATAACCGCCGCCACCCCGGTAGGCACCTCCGCCGCGCCGAGCCTCCGCATCATCGGGGATCAAGCAGGTGATGAGCAAAACGAAAGCGGCAAGAAGAGCGAGAATGTAGCGGAGCATGACGAACCTTCCAGAATTCTCGAGCCCCGCTCGGGAGATTACGGCCCTCTCCGAGCGGGAGGTTGATGTAGATCAATCGAACGCGCGCACTCCGTTCGCGCCACCGAGCCTTCCGCGAGCAACAGAGCAACTGGATGTTGTTTGCGCCTCATCGCCAAACTGACACCCGGGAGCGGCAAGTATTCGAACTGATCGTTGGCGGCAAGACCAACAAGCAGATCGGCAGCATCCTGGGAGCGACTGAACGCACCATCAAGGCTCACCGGCAGCAGGTGATGCTGAAGCTGAATGTTCGAACTCTGGCGGAGCTTGTTTCGTTCGCCGAGCGGCTCGGTGTCTCAGGTGGCGCATCCAACAGCAAACATACTGCCTGATCACTGCCCAGCAGTTCAAATAGTGGCCTTCAGTACAATGGGAAACTAAGCGCTCCGGGAGTAGCCATCCGCTCCGCCGGGTCAGTTAGGCCGTTCGATAGTTCTGCAGTCATAGCGGCAAGCCTGCGTTGACAACTCTGGCCAACGGAAAGATCTTTTGTCGAAGAAGAATGTCGTCCTTGTCGTCGATGACGACGCCGCAATGCTGCGGAGTGTAGCCCGACTGCTGCGACAGTTTGGCTACACCAGCGTGCCGTTTCCGTCCGAGACCGCTTTCGCAAACCACAGCGAGTTCGACAGGGTGCTTTGCGTCCTTCTCGATATTGATCTGGGCGACGGATCAGGCATCGACTTGAGGCACCGCCTCACGGCGACTGGGAACACTGTCCCAGTGATCTACATGACCGGGAATGACAGCCCTTCGGTTCGCGAGGCCGCCCTTCGATCCGGCTGTCTCGCCTATCTCACCAAGCCGTTCTCATCGCGCGAACTGATCGAGCCGCTCAAGAAAGCGTCGGGAGGGTAACTGAGTGCCGAGTTCCGGGCCCTTGCACTCTGTACTTTGGGACAATGCACCACAGGACAACTTTCGCTAAGGTGATTTCTGAGTTTGGATTGTCAGGTACCAGCCCCCCAATCAATACAGGTACACAGCCCCCCGTGGCCCCAGTTTCCCCAAGGACTGGGGCCACACCTTTTCACGGTTTCGGCGCTCGTTCTTGCTGTTTCACTCGCACATCGGTCGTTGATCTGGGTCAACGTCCGCGATCCCTTGGGCACTCACGCTATGTTCAGCCGCGCTGGAGGCGGCTCCATCACCTTTCAGTCGCAAGCGGGAAGAGGAGTTAGCCATGCATCCGACGAAGCGTATTTCGATCAAGTCAGCGACTGTTGCCGGGATGGCTCTCAGCGCCCTCTTGGGGCTTGCAGGTGTCACCCTCAATCCGGCACCAGCCAAGGCGGTCGTGTACTGCACGTACGAGGGTTATCCCGGGGGTGCGTCGCCCGGGCAGGCGTGGTGCTCAGGCCGCGTCCTGTGGCGCGCGCGGCGGTTCGTCATAACGCCGGCGGCAACATGAACGGTGGCGTCAATCGCGTTGGGGCGCGGCGGTAAAGCATCCGAGGTTCTTTGTCTATGGTCCCATGCTCTGATGATGGGCGTTATCTGGTTGCCTACATCGAGAGGAGAAGCAGATGATTTGGATCATACTGTCGTGGGCGTTCTTCGCGTTCGTCTTGTTCGCGCTTTCTGTCTACGCATGGCGTAACCTGTTCAAGACCGAGCGCGTTGTGAGACCGTACATCGACGACATTCCGTTCCGGCCTAATCGCTACCGTCTCAATGACTGACTTAGTGCGAACCAACGTACCCACCCTGCGGCATGGCTCGAAGCCCGGCACGGAGGGCAGGCGAGACCAAGACCGGCGGCGTTTTGCATGAAGCATGCGTGGTATGTCACCTTTGAAGTGCCCCCGGATGGCACGCTGTCAAGACGGCGACATCCGCGCCTAACCAAGATGTTTTCAACCAAAGCGGAGGCGCAGGATTTTGCGCGAACCAAATATTACGACGGGCTGATCGTAACTGCGGGGACCATCATCCCGCACCTGCCGAGAGTGTCGATCCCATCGACCGAGATGCCAGCATGGCTTGAACGATCCGGCCAAGTTGATCCAAATCAATAAGCAAGCCGACGACGGTAGTGAGATTGCTCAGGTGGGGCAGCAACCGGGAGCCTGACAATGAGTGACCGTTCGGAGCCGAAACAGGTCTGTCGTCGCGACGCACTAACCTTTCTTGGATACGCAGGGTTGTTTGGGCTCGTGGCTTCGTCCTCAATTTTTGCGGCCTCAGAGGCTGTGGCCCAAACCACCGCGCCAGCCGCCGCGCCTACTGCGCCGCCAGCGGACGCGCCGAAGTCAGGCACAGAACGCCGTCAGGAACGGCGCAGCGGCCGAACCGAGCGGCGGCAGGAACGCCGCACCGGACGCACAGAGCGGCGTCAAGAGCGGCGCACAGGGCGCGACGAGCGACGGGATGCGCGCGACGGCACCACAAGCACCCCAGCCACCACCGAGCCGAAAAAGTAGTCCCGATTATCGGTCCAACTTCGGCAACCGGGCCGCCTCAGCGCAGGGCCGGGAAGGCCGTAGAGCGGGCCGCCAGCGCAGGGCCAAGCGGGATAACCATGTCCGAGTTGCGGGAAGCTAGGTTCAAAACCACATCCGTTTGGGCCGACCAATCCATGCTGGATATCCAATTAAACAGCGGCCTACATGACGATTGGCGCATTGTGACAGTTGTTTTCCAACCTGATTTCACAGACGCCCTGGGAAACAACCATCGCGCCTCATACGTCACGATATGGGAGCGCAAAATTGCCTAGGGTTGCGCCGACGGGCGGCTCGCGTCAGCAGGCCAGCGCCGCGATCCGCTGGACCACTGGAGCGCAGTCGACCGGGTCAAACCTCGCGCGGGCGCAGCCCTACTCTCGCTCAAAAAAAATGGCAGAATGTGAAACTAGGGCCTAATAGGGCCCGGCGATTTCGGGCCGGACGCAGCGGCGAGCGCCGATCCCCGTAAGCCGTTCACTGACCGAAGCTTTTTAGTTCTGCCCAACGGATCGAATTCGCTGGACGCCAGGACCACACGGTTTTGCCGTACGCACGGCCCGCCATTTCACCGCAGTTTTTCCAGCCCTGTCGACGGAGCCGGAAACTTACAGACGAGACGAAGCCTAGCAGCGCCGCTCGTCGGAACGAAGCCTTGGGCTCACGGAGAGCAATCCGCCCTGCCCTTGGCCACTCGTACCCGAACGCTGCCGCGTCCACCGCAAGCCCGGCTCGCGAACGTGACGACCACAAGATCGCCCCTCAAGGATGAGCCGGGATGAGTGACACATACGCCAAAACCGAATTTCGGTAAAGTGGAATATTTTTTCAAGAGAGGATTGACGCACCCGCGACACAGGTCGCGCAATGAGACGCCTCGCGCAGAAGCAACAAGGGGCGGTGCAAAACACCGCCCCTTGGCGCGAAACGAGACTGCGGCGAGGACAGGCGCCTAATACGGCTGATAATAGCCACGCGGACCATAGTAGGGACCGCCGCCGTAATATCCCTGGCCGCCGTAGTAAGGACCGGGGCCGTAATTATAGCGGTCCTCGTAGTACTCTTGGCGCCTGCTCTCTGCGATCGCGCCGCCGATCAGACCTGCCGCCACGCCCATGAAGGCGAGGCCTGCAGCGTTCGGACCTCGTCGATAGTAGCGGTGGCGGCGAGCGGCGCTGAAATCGGTGGCAGCCGGAGCGGCCGGGCCCGCGGCAGCGGCCTTGCTGGGTGCGGGCGAGTTGGCAGCCGAAGGCGTGACAGAGGCCGCAATCAGAACAAGACTTGCGAAAGCTGCCAACGCAACGTTGCGGCCGGCTGCAGAAATCATCGGTCCCTTATTCATCTTGACCTTCCCTGTTCTCGCTCAAAGCGACATCATCAAACAAGATTTAATGCGCAAGCTACTGAAATGGTTTCGTGATCGCGGCAATCTGCCACGCTTTGAACGATTGTAAACCGAACGACCAGATCCAGCTTGAACGATCCAACATGAGCGGATAATGAACAGCCGCACCGTTTTTCGGTCGCCGTAAGCGTTTTACGTGAACCAACGCATCAACCGACGCCGTCGGGATCGATGCCATTCTTGGGTTCACCGTGACTGACGCGTCCTATTCCAAAGAGAAACCAGATGATTGCGGTTCGCAAACTGCCGGCGCGCTATGCGCCGATCGTGATGCCATTTGTGCTGTCCGTCCTCATGACGGCCGTGGTGTCGATCATTTCCACCCTTCGAAGCCTCGGCGCAACGCCGGCGTTCCTCGCGACCTGGCCGGGCGCCTGGGCGCTGTCATGGCTCGTCGCCTTTCCGACGCTGCTGATGGTGCTGCCGCTGGTCCGCCGGATCGTGGCGGGCGTCGTTGCGGCTCCCGCCCAACCGAGCCGATAGCAGGCGCGGACGGCGGCGCGTGACGCACGCCGTCCCGCTTCCGCGTGACTTTACGACAGCGCCCCCAGCACGCCGCGCGTTGCCTTGTCGATCTCCTCGACATAGCGGCGGCGGGCGAAGGTCTCGGTGAGGAAGCCGACCACTTTGCGGCTGTCGGTGGAATCGACGACTGCCAGCATCTCGGCTTCCGCCTCGTCGAACACCGCCATGGCCGACTTCACGTTCATTTCGGGGATCAGCACGATCTCGGTCAGGCGCGCGAGCTCGATCACCTGGATTTCGTCGGCGATGGTGTCGAGATCGCCGGAGAACAGGTCGGGCAGCAGGACGAGACCGACATATTCGTCCGCATTGTTGACGATGACGATCCCGGGCCGCGAGCCCAGCGCGAATTCGCGGCGGACCGCGGCGATCGTCGTGGTCGACGGCACCTTGCCGACATCGGAGCGCATCAGCCGCTCGACGGTGAGGTTGCGCAGCCAGCCGACGTCGTTGGCGCTACGAATGGTCTCGCCGCGCAGATGCAGGCGCCAGGTCGAGAAGGAGTGTCCGAACATGAAGCGGACGCAGATCGAGGTGACGATGCAGCCGGCGAGCACCACGGCGGTGACGTCGACGTTGCGGGTCATCTCGAGCACGAGGAACGACATGGTCAAGGGACCGCCGACGATGGCGACGCCGAGCGTCGCCATGCCCGTGAGCATCGCGACCAGCGGATCGATCACGAAGTTCGGGCTGATCAAGAGCAGCACCGCCGAAAAGAACTTTCCGATCAGGCTGCCGACGAACAGCGAGGCAAAGAACAGCCCGCCGCGGAAGCCGGAGGCGAGCGAGATCAGGCAGGCCGTCACCTTCAAGGCGATGATCAGCGCGATCAGGCCGATCGTCATGTCGTGAAAGAGATCAAGCACCATCGCGCCGTGGCCGGCCGCCAGCACCTGCGGCGTGACAATCGCAAAGCCTCCGACGATGAGGCCGCCGATCACCGGGCGCAGCCAGACCGGCAGCCATTTGAACAGGCGCTCGAACATCGAGGACGAGCGCATCACGGCGATGCCGACGCCGCTGGTGACGAGCGCGAGCCCGATCAGCGCCAGATATTGCTCGACGCCGACGGCGCTGACCTTGGGTATTTCGAGCGAGTATGGCGCGCCGCCGAGCCATTGCGCGGTCAGTGCACCCGCGAGCGAGGCGGCGAGGATTGGCGCAGCGCTGCCGACCGAATAGACGCCGACGATCAGCTCGCAGGCGTAGAAGGCGCCGGTGATCGGCGCACCGAAGGCGGCCGCGATCGCCGCAGCGGCACCGCAGCCGACGATCAGGCGCAGATCGTTGCGGCGCAGATTGAAGAACTTGCCGAGCAGCGAGGCGATGCCCGAGCCGATCTGGGTATAGCCGGCTTCGAGGCCGACGGAGGCGCCGCAGCCGTTCGAGATCAAGGTCTGGCTCGACACCACCACGCTGTCGCGCATCGACAGATTGCCGCCACGCAGCGCGTTCGCCTCGATCGGATCGACCGCGCTGGAGAGCTTGAGCCTTCGCCGCCACCACTCCATGATCCCGAGCGCCAATCCGCCCAGCGCGGGCGCGATCAACGCGGCCCAGGGACTGACGCTGGTATTGGCGGACAGGCGAACGTCGATGGGAATGCCGTAGATCACCATATGGGCAATCTGCGCAATCTCGGCCATCAGCGTCACGATGGCGCCGGCGAGCGTGCCGATCACCAGCGCCAGCGGGATCAGATAGAATTCGTTGCTGCGCAGCAGCGCCCGCAGCCGAACCATGACGCGGTTCGTCCCCTTGCGGTCGGCGAGATGTCTGATCCGCAGGAACACTTTTGGCCCGCCTACCCTTCCGACATGCCGTAACCGGACATGCGCTGGCGGACCCGCTCGATCTCGGCACTCGACAGCAGCGGCGGCTCTCCGATCTGGAGACAGCCGTGATATTGCCGCGCCAGCGTCTCGACCTCGACGGCGAGCCACATCGCCTTGTCCAACGACTTGCCGATCGCGATCATGCCGTGATGGTCGAGCAGGCAGGCAAGCCGGCCCTCCAGCGCCCGCACTGCATGTTCGGACAGCTCCGCCGTTCCGAAGGTGGCATAGGGCGCGCAGCGGATGCTGTCGCCGCCGGCGGCTGCGATCATGTAGTGCACGGGCGGGATCTCCAGGCCCATGATCGCCAGGATGGTGCAATAGGTCGGATGGGCGTGGACGACGGCGTTGACGTCTGGCCGGGCCTTCAGGATGTCGAGGTGGAAGCGCCACTCGCTTGACGGCTTCTGATCGGGCGCGTGCGAGCCGTCCATCGCCATGAACACGATCTGGTCCGGCGTCATGGCGTCGTAGGGCACGCTGGTCGGGGTGACCAGAAGCCCGTCCACATGCCGGACGCTGATATTGCCCGAGGTGCCCTGGTTGATGCCGAGCGCGTTCATGCGGCGACAGGCGCCGATGATGGCCTGTCTTTTGTCGAGCTCGTCCGCTGTCATCGACATCTCGATTTCCTGACGATGGGCGCCTGTCAGACGGGGAGTACGTCAAGCATTATGGCAGCGCAAGAGAAAGCGGACCGGATCGCGCGCGATCGCGCCAGCCGCCTCATGGCATCATGAAATAAACATGAAAATCAACGCATTAACAGATTGTCGCAGCTCTACGGCAAGCTCGCCCGGACGGCCGCGATGCCGTTGATCACGAACTGCACCGAATAGGCCGCGAGCAGCATGCCGAGCACGCGCGAGAGGACGGCGTTGCCGGTGCGCCCAAGGCTCCGCGCGATCATGTTCGCGGAGACAAAGCAGAGCATGCAAAGCAGGCACACGGAGAGCACGACCGCGATGATGATCGCGAGCCTCGGCCCGTAGCCGGCATCGCCCGTCAGGAGCAGCGTGGTCGCGATCGCGCCAGGACCGGCCATCATCGGGATCGCCAGCGGGAATACCGCGACGTCGGAGGCATGCTCGGAGCTTGCCTTGTCGGCCTCGCGGGCCTCGCGATGCGGACGGTCGCCGAAGATCATCTGGTAGGACACGCCGAACAGCAGCAGTCCGCCGGCGATCTGGAAGGCGGGGATGCCGATCCCGAGCTGGCGCAGCAGCCAGTTTCCAATCAGGGCGATCACCACCAGGATCGATGCCGCAATCAGTGGCGCGCGCAGCGCGATGGTGCGTTTGGTCTTGTCGGGCATGCCTCCGGTCGCGGCGAGGAAGGCCGGCGCAAGGCCCACGGGATCGACCACGAGCAGCAGCGTCACGAACGCAGACAAGGTGAAGTCGATCATGTCTCGGTGGGCTCCCTGGACGCAGGAACGATGGCTGGCGGACTGACTTAGCCCGGCAGAACCGCTTTGAAAATCACCGGAGATGCACAATGAGCGACAGTGGAATTGGAATGTTGCTGGGTCACCTTTCGGGCAACCTGCTCTGGCTCTGGTTCATCGGAGCCTTCGTGCTCGGTGCGGTCCTGGTCTACGGCGTGGCGAAGGCGGGGCGCCTGCGGCGCCGCGAGCGCGCACAGCTCGACCGCAACACCGAGGCGCGGCAGCGGCAGGAAGATCCCTACAAGCGTCCGACCTGAGCGCAGGTTGCCGTTTGGAACTTTCGTCCTCCGAAAGCTTTTGATCGCCTGAGGATTGCGGAAGGCGATGCCTTCGCGTGTCACCTCAAGAGGAGGATGTATGGCCAAGAAAGCAAAGAAGCGCACAACCAAGAAATCGTCGACGGGCCGCGCCCGTCAGGCGCCGAAGATGTTGAGCGACCTATTCCTGGAGACGCTCAAGGACATCTATTTCGCCGAGAACAAGATCATCAAGACCTTGCCCAAGATGGCCAAGGCTGCCAACTCGAAGGAGCTCGCGGCGGCCTTCAACAAGCATCTGCGCGAGACTCAGGGCCAGGTCAAACGTCTCGACCAGATCTTCAAGATGTTGGGCAAGCCGGCCCGTGGCAAGCCTTGCGAAGCGATCAACGGCATCACCGATGAAGGCGCCGAGATCATGAAGGAGTTCAAGAACGCTCCTGCGCTCGACGCCGGCCTGCTCGCAGCCGCGCAGGCGGTCGAGCATTACGAAATCTCCCGCTACGGTACGCTGCGCACCTGGGCCGAGGAGCTCGGCATGCAGGACGCGGCAAAGCTGCTGCAGGCGACGCTGGACGAGGAAGAGGCGACCGATCACACCCTGACCGAGCTCGCCACCTCCGTGATCAACCTCGAGGCGGAAGAGGAATACCGCCAGGCGGCCTGAGCCCCACGTGGCGTGACGACGAAACGCCGCGGCCGGAAGGCCGCGGCGCTTGTGTTTTCGGATCGCACGATCCGCATGGCACCTGCGCGCCGCCGGGCTGGAATTCTCGGGAACCGGCCCCATATTCAGCGTTCCCCACCGCCGAGCCCGCATCATGCAACCCAAAAATCCCCTCGACTGGATGCTGTCCGAAGCCCTGGACTCGCTGACCCGCGCCGAACGGCTGCGCCAGCAGTTCGGCCGCCAGGAAGCGTGCTGGGAGCCACCGATCGACGTGCTCGAAACCGAGCATGAGCTTCTGATCTTGGTCGCGCTTCCGGGTGTCAATCCCGACAACGTCGAGACTGTCATCCATGACGGCGTGCTCGTCATCTCCGGCCAGCGCACCCTTCCGCCGGAGCTTCGCAACGCCCGCATCCACCGGCTCGAACTGCCGCAGGGGCGTTTTGAGCGCCGCATTGCATTGCCCGTTGGCCGCTACGCCATCAGCCGCTTCGTGATGGACGGCTGCGTCGCGCTGCGCCTCGCCAAATCCTGAGGTCGATCATGGCCACCGAACCAATGAATACCGCACCGACCAATCCCCAGAGCAATTCCGACGTGAAGATTCCCGAAGACGCGCTGATCATCATCCCGGTGCGCGAGATGGTGCTGTTCCCCGGCGCCATCGCGCCGATCGCGATCGCGCGGCCGAAGTCGGTCGCTGCCGCGCAGCAGGCGCTGCGCGAGCAGCGGCCGGTCGGCATCGTCCTGCAACGCAGCCCCGAGACCGAGGAGCCCGGACCGGACGACCTCTATCGGGTCGCGACCATCGCCAACATCGTGCGCTACATCACCGCACCCGACGGCACCCATCACATCGTCTGCCAGGGCGTGCAGCGCGCGCGCATCCTCGACTTCCTGCCCGGGACGCCGTTCCCGGCCGCGCGGATCCAGCAGATTCCGGAGCCGACCACGAGCACGCCCGAGATCGAGGCCCGCGGGCTCAACCTGCAGCGTCAGGCCATCGAGGCGATCGAGCTGCTGCCGCAGGCGCCGCCCGAGCTGATCGCGATGTTCCAGGGCACCACCGCGCCCGGCGCGCTGGCGGACCTGGCGACCTCGTTCATGGACATCAAGCCGCAGGACAAGCAGGAGGTGTTGGAGACCATCGACCTCGCTCTGCGTGTCGAGAAGGTGTCGAAGCATCTGGCCGAACGGCTGGAGGTGCTGCGCATCAGCAACGAGATCGGCCAGCAGACCCGCGCCAGCTTCGACGAACGGCAGCGCGAGGCGATCCTGCGCGAGCAGATGGCGACCATTCAGCGCCAGCTCGGCGAAGGCGACGGCAAGGCGGCCGAGGTCGCCGAGCTGACCGCTGCCATCGCCAAGGCCAACATGCCGCCCGAGGCCGACGCGCATGCGAAGAAGGAGCTGCGCCGCTACGAGCGCATGCCGGAGGCCGCCGGCGAGGCCGGCATGGTCCGCACTTACCTGGACTGGCTGATCGAGCTGCCGTGGGCGCTGCCCGCGGAGAAGCCGATCGACATCAAGGAAGCGCGCCGCATCCTCGATGCCGATCACTTTGGCCTGGAGAAGATCAAGAGCCGGATCATCGAATATCTGGCGGTGCGCAAGCTGGCGCCGCAGGGCAAGGCGCCGATCCTGTGCTTCGTCGGACCGCCCGGCGTCGGCAAGACCTCGCTCGGTCAATCCATCGCACGCGCGATGGACCGTCCCTTCGTGCGCGTCAGCCTCGGCGGCGTGCATGACGAGGCCGAGATCCGCGGCCATCGGCGCACCTATATCGGCGCGCTGCCCGGCAACATCATCCAGGGCATCAAGAAGGCGGGCACCCGGAACTGCGTCATGATGCTGGACGAGATCGACAAGATGGGTCGCGGCGTGCAGGGCGATCCTTCCGCCGCGATGCTGGAGGTGCTCGACCCCGAGCAGAACGGGACGTTCCGGGACAATTATTTGGGCGTGCCCTTCGACCTGTCACGCGTGGTGTTCATCGCGACCGCCAACATGCTGGACCAGATCCCGGGTCCGCTGCTGGATCGCATGGAGCTGATCAGCCTCACCGGCTACACCCAGGAAGAGAAACTGGAGATCGCGAAGCGCTATCTGGTGCGGCGGCAGCTCGAGGCCAACGGCTTGACGGCCGAGCAGGCCGAGATCGAGCCGGAGGCGCTGAAGCTGGTGGTCAACGGCTACACGCGCGAAGCCGGCGTGCGTAACCTCGAGCGTGAGATCGGCAAGCTGTTCCGGCATGCCGCGGTGCAGGTCGCCGAAGGCACGGCTGCCAAGGTCGTCCTGACGCCGAAGGATATCGGCACGGTACTCGGCCAGCCGCGCTTCGAGGGCGAGATCGCGCAGCGCACCAGCATTCCAGGCGTGGCCACCGGCCTGGCCTGGACGCCGGTCGGCGGCGACATCCTGTTCATCGAAGCCTCGCGGGTATCCGGCCGCGGCGGGATGATCCTGACCGGCCAGCTCGGCGAGGTCATGCGCGAGAGCGTGCAGGCTGCGATGACGCTGGTGAAGAGCAAGGCCACGCAGCTCGGCATCGATCCGCAGCTGTTCGAAAAGAGCGACATCCACGTTCACGTGCCCGCAGGCGCGACCCCGAAGGACGGGCCGAGCGCGGGCGTTGCGATGTTCACGGCGCTGACGTCTCTGCTCACCAATCGCACGGTGCGCAGCGACACCGCCATGACCGGCGAGATCTCGCTCCGCGGCCTGGTGCTGCCGGTCGGTGGCATCAAGGAGAAAGTGGTGGCGGCTGCGGCCGCGGGGCTGAAGCGGGTGATGCTGCCGGCGCGCAACAAGCGGGACTACGACGACATCCCGAAGAGTGCGCGGGACAACCTCGAATTCATCTGGCTGGAGCGCGTCGACGAAGCCATCGCCGCGGCGCTCGAGCCGGCCGAGGCCCAAGCCGATGCCAAGGTCGAAGCGGCGGAGTGAATGCGATGAAGAAGCTGCTGGAAAGAGCGAAGCGATCGCGGCAGGCGCAGCGGCTGCGGCAGTTGCTCGATCGCGCCATCGACGGGGTTCGCGATGCGCTGGCGGCATCAGGACCGCGGCTTCAGCCGGTCCCGGTCCGCGCGAAGCGCCGCAAGGGTTGAGCCCTCCGTCTCAAGTCCTCGCGACAGCCCCGAACAAAAGGCCCCCTCCTACGGGAGGGGGCCTTTGCGTCGTTAGCCCACGGCGTCCTTGGCGGCCTTGACCGGGCGGGCGCGAACGATCTTGCGGGCCGGCTTGGCCTTGAACATCATCTCTTCGCCCGTGAACGGGTTGGTGCCCTTGCGTGCCTTGGTCGCGGGCTTCTTGATGACCACGAACTTGGCGAAGCCCGGCACCAGGAACAGGCCGTTCTTCTTGAGCTCCTTGTGGCCGACGTCGGTCAGCGTCTCCATGACGCTCTTGACGTCACGCTTGGAAAGCTCGGTGGTGGTCGCGATCTTTTCGATCAGCTGCGATTTCGACATTTGGGTGGCCATCGTGTCTCCTCTGATTCGTTGACGGCTGCATATTAGACCAACCGGTGAAGGCCTATAGCCTTCTGCACAGTTTTGTCGGGGTTTTACGGGCTTTTTTGGCCCTCTGTGGCAAAAAACCCTGCTTTTTAGCCACTTCCGGAGCGGGAGAAGCCTCAGGCAGCGGATTTTACCTTGTTTCAAAGGCCCGCACGCAGCCTTGCTAAAGCTGATTCGATGCTTTCGACAAGCGACGACCGGCCTCTTTGTCGGAGTCCGGTCGCGATTCACCCTGGAAAATAAGCCTAGATCGTCGTGATGCGGCGATCGCGGGGACTTTTTTCCCTTATCTTTGCAGAGCGCGACGAGCTTCGCTCGCGCTAGATACGTTCGATGATGACGGCCGGGGCCATGCCACCGGCCGCGCACATGGTGACGAGACCGCGCTTCAAGTCGCGTCGTTCGAGCTCGTCGAGCACGGTGCCGATCAGGATCGAGCCGGTGGCGCCGATGGGATGGCCGAGTGCGATCGAGCCGCCATTGACGTTGACCTTGGCGCGGTCGAGCTTGAGGTCGCGGATGTATTTTTCCGCAACCACGGCAAAGGCCTCGTTGATCTCGAACAGGTCGATGTCGTTGATGGTCAGCCCCGCTTTCGCCAGCACCTTGCGCGTCGCCGGCACCGGCGCGTTCAGCATCAGCGTCGGCGAGTCCCCCATGTTGGCCATCGCAACCACGCGGGCGCGCGGCTTGAGCCCATGCGCCTTCGCGTAAGCAGGCGACGCCAGAAGGATCGCGGCCGCGCCGTCGACGACGCCGGACGAATTGCCGGCGTGGTGCATGAAGTCGATCTCGAGGTCGGGGTACTCCTGCAGGATCAGGCCGCGATAGGTCGTGCCCTTGTCGTCGAGCGCATGGTCGGCGACCGCAGGGAATGCCGGCTTCAACGCGCTCAGCCCTTCCATCGTGGTCTGCGGCCGCGGATATTCTTCATGGTCGAGCGCGAGGCTGCCATCCTCGCGATGCACCGGCACGAGGCTGTTCTTGAAGTGGCCGTTCGCGATCGCGTGCGCGGCGCGCTTCTGGCTTTCGAGGCCGAGCGCGTCGACGTCCCTTCGCGTGATGCCTTCCAGCGTTGCGATCGCGTCGGCACAAACGCCCTGATGCGACTGCGGATGCCGCGCACGCAGGCGCAGATTGCCATTGTCCATCATCATCGGACCACCGCCGCGCCGGCCCTCCATCGACATCATCTCGCATCCGCCGGCAACGACGAGGTCCTCCGCGCCCGCCATGATCGAGCTTGCGGCCATGTTGACGCTGGTGATGCCGGAGCCGCAGAAGCGGTCGAGCGTCACGGCACTCGCACGCACGTCGTAGCCGGCGTCCAACGCCGACATGCGGCCGAGATCGCCGCCTTGGGTTGCGACCTGCGCGCTGCAGCCCCAGATGATGTCGTCGACATCGGCGGTGTCGATGCCGGTGCGCGTCGCGAGCGCGCGCAGCACGGTTGCTCCCAGCTGCTGCGGATGAATGCCCGAGAGTGCCCCCTTGCCAGCCTTGCCGACGCCCCGCGGAGTTCGGCAGGCATCAATGATAAGTGCGTCGGTCATTGGCGTTTCCTCTTTTTGAATGGTTAGAGGCGTTTTGAATCAGGACGCGAAGGGAGTCAATGCACGCTGGCGGGAGCCCTCACCCTGTCTCCTCAGCGCGAGCCAAGCTCGTCGCGCCCCAGCAAGAACGGGGCGCGGGAGAGCAATCACACCCCCGCCGCGTTCTTCGCGATCACGTTGCGATAGAAGCTGGCGCTGAGTTTCGGCGTGCGCACCTGCGTGTCGAAATTGACGTGGTAGAGCCCAAAGCGCTTGTTGAGCCCGAACACCCATTCAAAATTGTCCATCAAGCTCCAGAGGAAGTAGCCGCGCACCGGCACGCCTTCGGCGGTGGCGCGCTGGAGCTGGGCGAGGTAGTTGCGCAAATACATGATGCGGTCGGTGTCGTAGATCTTGCCGTCAGGCGTCACGACGTCGTCGCCGGAGGTGCCGTTCTCGCTGATATAGATCGCGTCCGTCTTCCAGATCTTCGCCGCCAGCTTCGGCACCCAGTAGATCGTCTCGGGACCGATGCGCAGCCAGTCCGAATTCATGTGCGGGAACGATTTCGGGATCGGCAGCGGCATGAAGCCCGCGCCCTGGTCGGAGGCCACCACGTAGTTCTGCGGCGCGTAGATGTTGAGGCCGAGGAAATCGACCGGCGAGGAGATGATCTTCAGCTCCGCATTGGTGTATTTCGGCGCGTCGCGCCCGGCGAACTTCAGGAAGGCGTCGGTGTACTGGCCCGTCATGATGACGTTGAGATAGCCGGCGTTCATTTCGCGCAGCGCGATCTCGGCGGCACGGACGTTCTCCGGTGTGTCGATCGCGGGGGCGCAGGCATCGATGTTCTCGGCCGGCCCCACCCTGATGCCGCGACGGCCATGGGCGCGTACCGCCTGCACCGCGAGCCCGTGTGCGAGCGCGCTGTTGTGCCTGATCTGGTTGACCTCGGCTTGCGGCAGCGTCACGCCGGGCGCGTCGATGCCGATGCCGTAGCCGAAATGGACGAACCGACCGCTCTCGTTCAGTGTAAAGACGTTCTTGACGCGATCGGTCAGGTGCTCGGCGACATAGGCCGCGTAATCGCCGAATATCTTGCAGGTCTCCGTCGAGCGCCAGCCGCCAAACCGGTCCTGGAGCGATTGCGGCAGGTCCCAATGATAAAGCGTCAGCCACGGCTCGATGCCGTTCTTGAGGAGTTCGTCGACCAGGCGGTTGTAGAAGTCGAGTCCCTTCGGGTTGGGCTTGCCGTCGCCGTCCGGAAACAGCCGCGGCCAGGCCACCGAGAAGCGATAAGCCTTGCAGCCGAGCTCCTTGATGAGCGCGATGTCCTCCTTGTAGCGGTGATAGTGCTCGTTGGCGCGGTCGCCGGTGCTGCCGTCTTCGATCTTGCCGGGGATGCGGACGAACTTGTCCCAGATCGAGGCCCCTCGCCCGTCCTCGTTGACCGCGCCCTCGACCTGATAGGACGAGGTCGCGGTGCCCCAGACGAAGCCCGCCGGAAAGCCGTCCCCGCTCCGTGGCGGGGATGCGGGTTTGGCGTCCGCCCCTCCGAGAGGATTGGCGATGCCGGCTGCGGACAATCCCGCCAGCGTGGCGAACTGGCGACGCGAGACCTTGTCCGACATTGATAGTGCTCCGGGGCGATGCTGTTGCGGCGGCACCATGGCGAATCGCGGGTCGTTTGAGAAGCGGGCGAGCCGAAGGCTGAGGATGCAGAATTGCCGAATGCGACAAAGTTGTCCGAAAGGGGCCACGCCGATCGTCGGCCGAGCTACCCCAAAAGTCGAAATATCAGCCCCACCGTCATTCGAATTCCAGCCCAATCCGGCGAGGAAGTTATCAGTTCCCCTCGACAGGGGCCCGTAGGCTCACAGAATGCCATAAACCCCACGGAAATTACGACCAAAGTTCGCAAATATGGGATATGGTGCAACCATCGCTGCTCCGCTCTGGGCGATTGTCTGTCTGCACCGGTCAACCAAGAGAACGACTGACTTATGACGAGGTTCGACCGCATCATACTGTGGTAACCTCTTCCGCTGGACCAAGTGCCTGTCCTGCCAGGGATACAACGACTGACCCGCGTCAGAGTCACTGTGAATTCGAGGTAGATCTATGTCGTATGCCTACAAGCTGAATGAAGACGTTCGCCACCAGCCCCAAGGCCCACAAGGACGTGCCGCAACCGAGCCACCGATGATTTATACCATCGTCCAGCATATGCCCATCGAGGCCGATGGACGTCTCCGATACCGCATCAAGTGCAAGTCGGAGAAAATCGAGCGAGTCGTCACGGAAGATCAGCTTTCGTATTCGCAGTGAACTGCTCGATGACGGCGGCTCCCTCGCTCAGCGCGAGCGCTTCGGCAACTTTGGCAGCTTGTCGGGATTGAATGGCGGTATCTGCCGGGTTCGTTCTGGCGCGGGCGTCTGCTGTTCCGTCAGGATCAGTGTACCCTGGAGGATCATTCCCGGCACTTGCGCTGCCGTCGCCGTGTAGGTCGCGACCTTGCCCGGGCAGTTTCCCTCGATATCCAGCGTGAGCTCATCGTCGACGCCGAACACCGTTGCGCGTCCGTCGGTGTGGCGCTTCGTCGACACGGTGGCGGTGAAGCGATCTCCGTCGATCTTGCAAGAGCCGTGATAGGTCATCAGACTGTCGCAGCCCCAGATCTGTCCGTCTGCGACATGGACGATCCCGGTCCCCTGATCGAGCGGCGTCTTGTACCACGCCGCATAGGTGCCGTCCTTCAACATGGGAGCAGTCTCCCGGTATTCCCTCGCGCATCATCGACACGATCAGCGCTAACAAAGCGTTAATCGCGCGGCCCGTGCCAATCCGGACTATTCCTGCGCAGCTCGGCTTCGAGGTCTTCAATGATGCTGTGAAGCAGACAGGCGGCAAGCGGATCGGTCACTTCGCGCTCCAAATGCCGGTAACGCGCGATCTGGAATTCCTGCTCTCTCAACTGGTGCTCTGTCATCGGACGGGCCCTCCGACGAACCGACGCAGAGACAGCCGAACAGTTTCGTTACAATTTTAGGATCATTCGCTATGGTTTCCGATCGGTAAAAGCAACGCGACGCCAAGCTTGGCCGGCGCAAGGGATCATCGGAGATTTCGAAAGGTCGATACGCCGACATGCGCCGCTGTTACGGCACGTCACCACTTCTCCGATTCTCGCCGATGCTGTGCGGCTTGTTGAGGAAGAACTCCCGGTTACCGAGAGCCGCTTCCGCATACTGGTCGATCGCAACCTGGATGGCCTCGATGTGCATGCGGCACCAGCCCTCGAGGCAGGACAGGCGCCGCGCATGATGGAGAGCCTTCAGAAATTCCGGGGGCTCCTGCATGTCGGAGAAGTAGGTCGGCCTCTCCCCCTTCATGCCCGTGCCATCTCTCGCGGCGGCACCAGCCGGCGCTTCTCAACACCGACGCGCGATGGCATCGGCCGACGGCGGGGAACGAAGAGGCTGGCGACGACGATCGGGTCGGTGTCCCCGAGTGCGGCCCGCTCCTGAACGAGCCCGCTCATCACCGTGCGCATCTTCATGACTTCGCCTGCGACGAAGCTGCAGTCCTCGTCCCTGTTGATCTGCTCATGCATGATCGCCTCGGCCTCACGCATGCTGACGCGTAACGCCCTGATGATCCTGCGGATTTCGTTGATGCGGTTGTCCATGGCTCGCTCCCTTGGCTGGACGAACAGCATAAGAACAAAACATGAACAATGAGTCAATCGGCTTGAGGTAGAACAGAGCCGGCGTGACACGCCGTTCCGGGCGGCGCCATCCCCCGCGCTTACCGAGCCAGATCAGAACGTCACCCGCATCCCCGCATAGAAGGCGCGCGGCCTTGCCGGGCTGAGCGAGCGCGGGTCGGTGAACTCGGCACCGCCATTGGTGAAGTTGGGCACGGCTGTGCGGTCGAAGAACTGTCCGTAGGTCGCGTAACGCTTGTCGAAGATATTGTCGATCTTGCCGTAGAGCTGAACGTTCTTGGTCACCTGGTAGGACGTGTGCAGGTTGAACACGGTGTAGGACGGCAGCTTCGCATATTGGTTGGACTCGTCGCCGACCAGATATTGGCTGGAGACGAACAGCGCGTTGCCGCCGACCTTCCACACGTCGGTGACGGCATAGTCGACACCGACCTTGACGCGATGGCGCGGGATCGCGGGGAGCTGGTTGCCGGGCAGCACCTGAATGGTTTCGGTGACAGTATCCCTGAACGGGCTTTCGGAGCCGAGTGCGAAAGCGTCGAGATAGCGTGCGTCGACGAACGCGTAGCTCGCCTGAAACTGAAGCGTGGGCGACTTGATGTTGACCTCGGCTTCGAGCCCCTGACGCCTGGTCCGGCCGACGTTGGAGAAATAGCCGAAGCCGGTGCGGCCGACTGCGGGAACGGCGACGATGTCGTCGACATTGGTGGCGCGGAAGCCGCCGATTTTCCAACCAAGCGTGCCGATGTTCAGCTCCCTGCTGCCGCGCAGGCCCGCTTCCACGGTCTTGGACACGACCTGCTTCAATGGCGGATCGGAGACGAGAAACGCGGCAATGAGACAGGGACGGGCTGGATCGGAGCAGCCGAGCTCGAGCGGCGTCGGAACGCGATTGGCCTCGGAATAGCCGGCATAGGCCGTCAGCTCCGGCGTGATCTTGTAGGTGCCGCCGATCACCGGATTGAAGCGGGTGAAGGTGTGATCGCCGTTGAGATCGGTCCCGAGCTGATCCTCCAGCGTGATGCGCGCCACGTTGAAGCGGCCGCCGCCGGTGACGGCGAAGGCGTCCGTGACATTGAACGTGTCCATTGCGTAGAGGCCGTTATATTGATTGACGGTCCGCAGCGAGACAGGGCCGGCAACGGTATCAGGTACGCCGGTCGGCCCCAGGAAGAGGCCGCCGCCGCTGACGACGTAGTTTTCTCCGATCGTACCGATTTCGGCGGTGGCGTTGTAGCGCGTGACACTGGCGTCATAGGTCGCGCCCATCACGAAGCGGTTGTCGTGGCCGAACAGCTGGTCGGTGTTGGTGGCCTGCCCCGACACGCCGAAGGTGGTCGAACGTATCGAGCTGCGGTCGATCTCGCCGAGGACGGTCCCGGACGCGAAAGGATTGGCAAGCGGCAGGCCGTTAACGCCGTTTGCCGGTGTGGCGCCGTCGCCGAAGCAAAGAAGGCCGGTGAGCCCCGGATCGGTGCATTCCTGCGCGTCGGTCGGATTGCCGTCGACGAGCTTCTGCTCGTACCTGCGCACATGCGCGGTGCCTTCGAGCGTCCAGGTCGGCGTCGCATCGACCTTGCCTGTCAAGTTGAGATAGCCGACGCGATTGGAAGTGGTCTGCGGGGTCGTGTAGGTCGCGCCCCAATATTTGTCGAGCAGCTCGGCGGGAACGGTGGCGTTGGCGCCGAAATCGTTCTTGGCGACGCCCATATTGGCGTGGAATTCGCTGTCGCCGGCCTTGTAGCCGACGTCGCCGTAGAAGCGCCGCACGTCGGATTGGGAGAAATTGCGGAAGCCGTTGTCGTGCAGGCCTTCGAGCGCGGCATAGACGCCGTAGTTCTTGTCAACCGTCTTGCCCCATTGCGCCGAGCCCTGGATGCGGCCGAACGAGCCGCCCATGAGATCAAGCTCCGCGCCCTGATAGGTGAAACCGTCCTTCATTTGCAAATTGATCGCGCCGCCTAGCGCGTTGAGGCCGAAGGCGGGATTGTTGGTCACGAGCGTCACCGACCGGATCGCCGCGGTCGGGATCAGGTCCCAGTTGACGGCATCGGAGAAGGCTTCGTTGATGCGAACGCCGTTCTGATACACCGCGAGGCCTTGCGGCGTGCCCGTCACGGGCGAAGCGACGAAGCCGCGGAATTCGACATTCGGCTGGAACGGATTGCCAGTGACCTCGGTGATGTTAACGCCGGCGATGTTGTCGCGAAGCGCGTCGGTGATGTTCAAGGAGCCGGTGCGCTTGATCTGGCTGGCGTCGACGGCGTTGATCGCCGACGGAACCTTGTCGACGTCAAGACCTCTGCCGGCACCCGGCGCGGTCGGGTAGACGTAAAGGCGCGTCTTGGGGCCGGCGGATGACGGCGCCCCGATGTGCGCGACCGGTCGCGATGACGCGGTGCGCCGCGCCGTTGACGGCGGCGGCGCCGTCACCTCGACCGGCGGCAGGTTCTGGACGTTAGTTTCTTCGTCCTGCGCGGCCCCCGCGGGGATCGCGAAGACGGAGAGCAGCCCGGTCGAAACCGAGGCCATCAACAAACGACGATTGAACCCAATAGCCTTGAACCAAAGAGCCTTGCCCATCCCAGCCTTCCCATCCGTGGCCACCGGCTGTTTTGATTTTCGCCGGTTGGTCGAGACGAGTGTAATCGGCAGGGATGCGTGCGCCAGCCACAAAAGGTCGGGCCGTATCCGCACCAATTTTCCCGACAAAATCGGGAATTTTTCCCGACGCGATCAGGCCGCCGCCGTCGGAACCAGTGCCTCGACGGTCAGACCGCCGTCACCCGAGACGACGTTGAGCGTGCCGCCCAGCGCCAGAATCCGCTCGCGCATGCCGACGAGCCCGAAGCCGAGCTTCTGGCCCGGCTCCATGCCGCGGCCGTTGTCGCTGATCCGCACTCGGGCACCGCTGCGGCCATCGCTTGCCGCCTGCGCCACCGGCTCGATGACGACATTGACCGAGGTCGCGCCGGCGTGGCGGAACACGTTGGTGAGCGCCTCCTGCACGATGCGGTAGATGGTGAGGTCGGCGGTCTCCCCGGTGACGCCAAGCGCCGGCGAGATCACGGTCTCGATGGCGACATCGGGATGCGACTCCCGCCACAGCCGCGACAGCGATTCCAGTGCCTGGCGCAGGCCGAGCTCGGCCAGGCCGACAGGCCGGAGGCGCTCCAGCACGCGGCGATTGAACTGTTGAAGCGCGTTGATCTGTTCCAGCATGGCGCTGCCGTGTTTTCGCACGGCCTCCGCATTCGGGGCGCGTCCGTCCGCCTGCTTTGCCAGCGCGCTCGCATGCGCGCGCAGCGAGAACAGATATGGCCCGAACTCGTCATGGAGCTCGCGGGCGATCTCCTTGCGCTCGACATCCTGGAGCGATACCGTTCGCTCGGCGAGGCGCCGCTTGTCCTCGATGGCGTCACTGAGCGTTGCCGCAAGATGGTTGAGCTTGGTGCAGATCGCGGCGAGCTCCGGCGCGCCGCCCGGCGCGACGCGCGCCTGATAGCGACCGTCTTCGAGCTCGGCCATCATATCCGCCAGGGACTGGAGCGGCGCCAGCGCCCGGCCGACCACATTCATCATCACCAGGAACAGCGCCAGCGCGATCACCGAGCCGACCTCGAGCTGGGTCACGATGGCGTCCCAGATCTCGGCGATCTCGTCATCGGGATGGGAGGTGATCAGCAGCGAACCCGGCTTGCCGTGGATCGAGACGGGTACGCTCACCGCGGTCTGCTCGGGATGAACCAAGCTGACGAACCAGGCCGGCGGCGCGCGGGTGTCGTCATCGACGTCGGTCCGCGGCTGCGTCAGCGGACTGCCGGCTTCGTCCCGAAGCGCGATGCTGACATGGCGCAGGCGACTGAGGTCGCGCGCAATCTGGTTGAGCCTGGCATCCGGATCGGGCGCCTCGTTGAGATCCGCAACGATCATCTCGATGAATTCGCGCGCGAGCCGGATCACGCTCTTGTCCTCGGCCTGCACGCGCGGCCCGGCTTCTGCGACCTGGCGGCCGATATTGACGGCGAGTCCCAGCGCCAGCAGCAGCGCCAGGAGCAGGTTGATGCGCCCGCGCAAGGATAGATTTTGCCACATTGGTATCGCCCGTGCCCCCGCGAAGGATTGGCCTGCGCCTGTCCGATAACGTTGACAGAGGCGAAGCGCCCGATATCTAATCGAAAGCGTACAGCAATCCCGGCCGGGCGCGAAACAGGCCAAGACGCTGTCGCGAGGAACGCCTATGCGCATTTTGATCGTCGACGATCATCCCATCGTCGCCTCCGGCTGCCGTGCCGTGCTGGCCGACGAGGGCGAGATCGAGATTTTGGAGGCCGCCGACGCCGAAGACGGCGAGTGCGTCTTCATCGTCGAGCGCCCCGACCTCTCGATCATCGACATCAACCTGCCGACCGTGTCCGGCTTTGAGCTCGCGCGCCGCATCCTCGAGCGCGCGCCCGAGGCCCGAATCATCATGTTCAGCATGAACGACGACCCTGCTTTTGCCGCGCGTGCGATCGAGTGCGGCGCCAAGGGCTATGTCTCCAAGACCGGTGACCCCGATGATCTCGTCGAGGCGATTCGCATCGTTGGCGGCGGCGGCACCTATCTGCCGAGCGCGATCGCGCGCAGCATCGCCTTTGCGGGACCCGCGCTGGCGCAAAGCCCGCTGTCGAAACTGAATGCGCGCGAGATGGAGATTTTGCGGCTGCTCAGCGCCGGAAAGAGCCTTTCCGAGATCGCCTGGCTGGTGCAGTCGTCCTACAAGACTGTCGCCAACACCTCGTCCATCATGCGCCAGAAGCTCGGGGTGAAAACCTCTGTCGAGCTGGTGCGGCTGGCGATCGACAGTGGCGTGGCCTGACGGCCGCCACGAATTCGGTCACACAAGCGTTGCAATCCTGATGTGGCTTGATGCCACGGAGCATAACGGCATGACGATCCAGACTGTCTCGACCAATACATCCTATGGCGGCGTGCAGGGCGTGTATCGCCATGCCAGCCAGGCAACCGGAACCGACATGGTGTTCTCGGTCTATGTTCCTCCGCACGCGCAGGGCGCCAAGCTGCCCGTGGTCTGGTATCTCTCCGGCCTCACTTGCACGCATGCCAACGTCACCGAGAAAGGCGAATTCCGCAAAGCCTGCGCCGAGCTCGGCCTGATCTTCGTCGCGCCCGACACCTCCCCGCGGGGCCCCGACGTGCCGGGCGATGCCAGTAATGCCTATGATTTCGGTCTTGGCGCCGGCTTCTATGTCGACGCGACGGAAGCGCCGTTTTCGCGCAATTATCGCATGTGGAGCTACGTCACCGACGAACTGCCGAAACTCGTGGCGGAGAATTTTCCGGTCGATGCCAAGCGGCAATCGGTGATGGGCCATTCGATGGGCGGCCATGGCGCATTGACGGTCGCGCTGCGCAACCCGCACCGTTTTCGTGCGGCCAGCGCCTTTGCGCCGATCGTGGCGCCATCGCTCGTGCCCTGGGGCATCAAGGCGCTGACGGGCTATCTCGGGCCGAACAAGGATATGTGGCGCAGCCACGACACGGTGGCGCTGATCGAGGACGGCGCGAAGTTTTCAGGCTTTCTGGTCGATGTCGGCGAGGCTGATAACTTCTTGAAGGAGCAGCTTCGTCCTGAATTGCTGCAGGCGGCCTGTGCCAAGGCCAACATCCCGCTGACGCTGCGGCGGCAGGCGGGCTATGACCACAGCTATTATTTCATCTCGACCTTCATGGGCGATCACCTGCACTGGCATGCGGAGCGATTGAAGGAGTAAATATCCCCCTCACGGCTTGCCGTAATTCGGTGCCAGCAACCGGTTGCGGATCAGATAACTCATCGTGCGCGTCCAGGATTCATCCGTGTTGCCGCGCATGTCGGCGCTGGCGGCCGTGATCATGTTGCCGGTCTTCACGTCGCGCAGATAGATGTTCAGATTGATGATCAGGTTCGAGACCTTCTGCACCATGCCGGTGATTTCCAAATCGGCACCGAGCTGCCCGGCAAGCTTGAGGTCGCAGCCGCCGCAAGCCTGCAGATTGGCGTGACGGGCCGCGTCCCGGACCGGCGCGATATCGATCAGCTGGAACCTGCCTGACTCAACCAGTGCCTTGCGCAACTGCTCGCTGATGAGGTCGAGCCGCGCCTCCTCCGGCTTCGAGCCGTAGAACTCGCCGGGCAGGCTGGTGTCGATCAATTCGAAATCGAACACCGCGAGTTTCGGCGGATCGGCGAACGCGGCCGAGCCCGTCAACAACAAAGCTGCGAAACATATCAGCGCTCGCATGATCGTGATTCCCGGCCTCACGCGCGCGAGGACGAAATGCGGGGTTGCATGCCCTGACAAATCGGTCATGCTTTAGCAGAGACAATTCTCCATCGGCGGTCAAGCCGGGGAGTTGTACGGAGGAAACATGATCCGATGGTTGGTCGGCCTGATCGGCCTGGGTTTTGCTGCGACGAGCGCGCTCGCGGCCGACCCTGTCATGATCGGCGTCGGCTATCTCGGAATCGCCGGCACCAAATCGACGCTGTCGCTGGTCGAGCAGCCCGCGGAGAATGACGGCGTCGCCGGCGCGCGCCTCGCCATCGAGGACAACAACACCACCGGCAAATTCCTCAACCAGCGTTTTGCGCTGGAGGAGCGGCGCATCAAGGAGGGCGAGGATGCCGTGCAGGCCGCGACCGACCTCGCCGCACGCAACGGCTTCATCATCGCCGATCTGCCGGCCGACGCGCTGCTGAAAGTCGCCGACGCCTTGCGCGAGCGCGGCACGTTGCTGTTCAACGCCGGCGCGATCGACGAGCGGCTGCGCGAGGCCGATTGCCGCGCCAATGTCATCCATACCGCGCCGACCCGCGCAATGCTGGCCGATGCGCTCGGCCAATATCTGGTGTGGAAGCAGTGGAAGCGCTGGCTGCTCGTGGTCGGCTCGCATGACGAGGACAAGTTGTTCGCCGATGCGCTCCGGCGCACCGCGACGCGGTTCGGCGCCAAGATCGTGCAGGAGCGCAGCTTCGAAGACAAAGGCGGCGCGCGCCGCACGGACTCGGGCGTGACGCTGATCCAGCGCCAGATGCCGGTGTTCACGCAACAGGCTCCGGCCTATGACGTGCTGGTCGCCGCCGACGAGAGCGAGGTGTTCGGCGCCTACCTGCCCTATCGCACCTGGGATCCGCGGCCTGTCGCGGGCTCTGCCGGTCTGGTGCCGCGGAGCTGGGATGCCGCGCAGGACCAGTGGGGCGCGATCCAGATGCAGAACCGCTTCGTCAAGCTCAACGCGCGGCGGATGACCGCGCTCGACATGCAGGCGTGGACGGCCGTGCGCATGATCGGAGAGGCCACCTCGCGCACCAATTCCGGCGATATCAAGAAGGTCACCGATTTCATCAAGGGCCCGGAGTTCTCGGTCGCCGCCTTCAAGGGCACCAAGCTGACCTTGCGCGATTGGAACCTGCAGCTGCGCCAGCCGATCCTGCTGGTCGATGGCCGCATGGTGGTGTCGGTGTCGCCGCAAGAAGGTTTCCTGCATCAAGTCTCCGAGCTCGACACGCTCGGCTATGACCGCCCGGAGAGCAAATGCAAGCTGAAATGAGAAAGCAGATGTTGCGCACGTGGCGTGTTGGGTTGCTGTTCGGACTGGCGCTGGCGGCAGCGCCGGCGCATGCGTTCATCGCTTATGTCTCGAACGAGAAGAGCAACACGGTGTCGGTGATCGACACCGACAGCTGGACGGTGACCAAGACCATCAAGGTCGGCCAGCGCCCGCGCGGCATCGACTTCACGCGCGATGGCAAGTTCGTGATGGTCGCGGTCGGCGACGACGACACCATCCAGATGATCGACGCCAAGACGCAAACCGTGGTGGACAGCCTGCCCTCCGGGCCCGACCCGGAATTGTTCGCCCAGAATGCCGCTGGCAAGGTCCTCTATGTCGCGAACGAGAACGACAACACGGTGACCGTGATCGACCTCGAGAAGCGCGCCCGCCTTGGCGACATCCAGGTCGGCGTCGAGCCCGAGGGCATGACGATCAGCCCGGACGGCAAGACGCTGATCAACACGTCCGAGACCACCAACATGGCGCATTTCATCGACACGTCGTCGCGCCAGATCGTCGCCAACGTGCTGGTCGACGCGCGGCCGCGCTTTGCCGAATTCAAGCACGACGCTTCCGAATTGTGGGTGTCCTCGGAGATCGGCGGCACCGTCTCGATCATCGACCCCGCAAAGCACGAGGTGACCGGGAAGATCAATTTCGAGATTCCGGGGTTGAGGAAAGAGGCGATCCAGCCCGTCGGCATCGGCATGACCCGGGACGACAAGACCGCCTTCATCGCGCTCGGGCCAGCCAACCGCATCGCCGTGGTCGATACCGCCTCGCGCAAGGTGACCAAATATCTGCTGGTGGGACAACGGGTCTGGCACATGGCCTTCACGCCGGACGAAAAATTTCTGCTCACCACCAATGGCGTCTCGAACGACGTCTCCGTCATCGACGTCGCCGCGCAAAAGGTGATCAAGACCATTCAGGTGGGCGAACTGCCCTGGGGTATCACGATCGCGCCATGACCAGCCCTGCTCCCATCGCCGAACAACGCGAAACACCAAGGCCCGATCCGGCGGGTGTGCCCGCGCTATCGATCGACAGCGTCAGCCACGCCTATGGCCCGCGCCGCGCGCTGATGGACGTGTCCTTCGACGTGCAGCCCGCGAGCTTCACGGCCCTGCTTGGCCTCAACGGGGCGGGCAAGAGCACGCTGTTCTCGCTGATCACGCGCCTGTTCGGCATCCAGTCCGGCCGCGTCGGCATTTTCGGCCATGATGTCAGCAAGAGTCCCGGAGAAGCGCTGCGGTTGCTCGGCGTCGTGTTCCAGCCGCGCACGCTCGATCTCGATCTGTCGCTGACGCAGAACCTGCTCTATCACGCCGCACTCCACGGCATCAGCCGCCGCGAGGCCCGCGCGCGAGCCGCCGAGCTGCTCGGTCGCATCGGGCTTACCGAGCGCGCCGGCAGCAAGGTGCGCGATCTCTCGGGCGGGCAGATGCGGCGGCTGGAGATCGCCCGTGCGCTGCTGCATCGGCCACGCCTGCTCTTGCTGGACGAGCCCACCGTCGGCCTCGACGTCAAAGCGCGCGCCGACATCATCAGCCATGTGCGCCAGCTCGTGAGCGAGCAAGGCATCGGCGTGCTCTGGGCCACGCATCTGTTCGACGAGATCATGGCCGGTGACGATCTCGTGGTGCTGCACCAGGGCAAGGTGCTGGCGCGGGGACCGATGAGCCGCGTCGTCGCGGAAGCCGGCGCGCAGGACGTCAACTCCGCCTTCATGCGCCTGACCGGCGCGCAGACCGTGCCGGGCGGTGGCGCATGAGCAGCATCAGCATGCGCGAGGCGCCACGCGGCTTCTCGGCCGCCGAATACATGACCTGCCTCACGGGCATCGTCTGGCGCGAAGGACTGCGCTTCCTGCACCAGCGCGAGCGTTTCGTCTCGGCGCTGGTGCGGCCGCTGGTGTGGCTGTTCATCTTCGCCGCCGGTTTCCGCCAGGTGCTCGGCATCTCCATCATCCCGCCCTACGAGACCTACATCCTCTACGAGGTCTTCATCGCGCCCGGGCTGATGGCGATGATCCAGCTGTTCAACGGCATGCAATCCTCGCTCTCGATGGTCTATGACCGCGAGATGGGCAACATGCGCACGCTGCTGGTAAGCCCACTGCCGCGCGGCTACCTGTTGTTCTGCAAGCTGCTCGCGGGCACCGCGGTGTCGCTGCTCCAGGTCTATGCGTTCCTGCTGATCGCCTGGTTCTGGGACATCACCCCTCCTCTGTCAGGCTATCTCACGGTATTGCCGGCACTGATCCTGTCCGGACTGATGCTGGGTTCGCTCGGCATGCTGATCTCCTCTGGCATCAAGCAGCTGGAGAACTTTGCCGGCGTGATGAACTTTGTCATTTTCCCGATGTTCTTCGCTTCATCGGCGCTCTACCCGCTCTGGCGGGTGCAGGAGGGCAGCCCATATCTCTACTATGTCTGCGAGGCCAATCCGTTCACCCATGCGGTCGAGCTGATCCGCTTCGCGCTGTACGGACAGATCAACTGGATCTCGCTGGCGGTGGTCGCGACCTGCACAATCGTCTTCATGATCGGCGCGATTCTGGCCTATGATCCCTCGCGCGGGCTGGCGCGACGGGGCCCTGCGGGAGGCGAAGGATGACGGTTCGGGTTCTGGCCATGGCCGCTCTGATGCTCGCAGCCGCGGGCACGGCGGCACGCGCGGCCGATCCGCGCTATCCGGATTGGCCCTGCACGCAGGCAAAAGTGCCGGAAATTTCGCTCGCGGCCGTTTGGGCTGGCCCCTCGCTCGACGACGTGCAGAACAAGTGGAAGGACGACGCCAAGGTCAGCGCGCTGGTCGCCAAACTGTCGGCACGCAAGACACCGCTGGAAGAGGCCGAGAAGTTGGTGAAGGAGTTTTTGGCGGGCTCCGCGGCCGACAAGACCGCGAATGCGAAACTGCTGTTCGCAGGCCTGTTCGACACGCTCAACGCTCAGCGCTCGCAGGTCATGAGCGGGTTGGAACGCGTCAGCCGCAAGCAGCGCGAAGCCGCCGACAAGATCCGCGAGGAGAGTGTCCAGCTCCAGGCGCTCCAGGGCGCCACGCCGCGCGACGAGGCCAAGGTCGAGGCGCTCAGCAACGAGCTGATCTGGAAGACCCGCATTTTCGAGGACCGCCACAAGGTCGTGCGGTTCGTTTGCGAGGTTCCCACCACCATCGACCAGCGGCTGTTTGCGCTCGGACGCGTGATCCAGCAGGAAATGGAATAGCGTCAGCCTCATTGACCGCTTGCGGCAGGTTCCCGCGCCTCCATTGCGATCATTAACCTGTGCTATATGCCGGAACCAAATCGGTCTAGGATGTCTTGTCGACGGGTAATCCAAGGCATCGGGAGGCCTCGATGGGAACCACAAAATTCATCCTCGCAGGCGCTGCGGCCATCAGCATGCTCGCAAGCAGCGCATTCGCTGACGATCTGACCGGCATGGTCACTCGGATTGATCGGCTCAACAGCACGATCTCGATCCAGCAGACGCAGAAGGGCACAGTCGGCGGCAGCGCAGGCGGGGCCGGCGCGCTGCAGGAGTACAAGGCCAAGGACGCCGCAATGCTCGATGCCGTCCACGCCGGCGACCGGGTGAGCTACTCTGCGACCGACAATAACGGCACGGGCACGCTGACCAAGCTGCAGAAGCAGTAGGCCGGGATCTTTGCGGCCATCCTTCGAGACGCCCGCCTACGGCGGGCTCCTCAGGATGAGGTCTGGTTTCGTGGCGAGATGTCAGACCCTCATGGTGAGGAGACCGCGAAGCGGTCGTCTCGAACCACGAGGCCATCGACGACACAGCTCGGCTCAATTCTTCACTGCTCCGGCCGCGGCTCGGGCTGCGCCTCCTCAGTCGGAAGCTTTGCACGCTCCCAGCCGTCGGTGCCATCGGGATACCAGGCGACGCTGGAGTAGCCATACGCGAGCGCGCGCTTGGCGGCGTTCCAGGACATCCAGCAATCCGCCAGGCAATAGATCACGAGCAGCGCGGTCTTGTCGCCGTGTGATGCACGCGCGAGGCCGCGCTGGAAATAGTCGTCCATGGCGGGCGGCAGCGTTCCGTAGCCGGTATCCGGCAGCCAGATGCTGCCCGGAATGTTTTTGCGCGGCGCCTCGCGCCAGACGGTACCCGCTGGAAGGTTCTTCGGCTTCGGCGCGCGCGGCAGCACGTCGATGAAGGCGCCGCTCTTCGCGTGCCAGATCGCCTCGGCTTCTGACGTCGACAGCACGCGCGCGCCGCCGAGCGTCGCCGGCACGGGCGCGCGGTAGTTGTCGGTGCGATAGCCCTCGGGCTCGAACGGCTCCTGCTGCTGCGCAACGACCGGCGCCATCAGCACGGCGGCGACCAGCGCAGCGACAACGCGCCGCCTCATGTCATGGTGCCTTCTTGGCCGTCTCCGCGCCGAGCGGCCGATCGCTCTCGTCCAGCAGCGGCACGCCGAAATCGAGCAGGATCTTGTTGATCTCGCCCTGGTTCTCCTGGATCAGCTTGTTGAGCTGCCGCTTCCAGTTCTGGTCGGCGCCACGCACGCCCATGCCGATGCGATAGACCAGCTTTGGCCCGGTGGTTTCCTTCACCAGCGGCGTGACATGAAGCGACCCCGCCTTCTTCGCGTAGAACCCTGCCATCGGTCCCCACAGCACGCCGGCGTCAATCTTGCCCGCCGTGAGATCATCGATCATGGCCTGCGCCGAATTGTCGTAGCGCGTGTCGATCATCAGCGGATAGGGCTTTGCATCACCCATCAGTCCCGCGATGGCCATGTTGGTGGCAGGCGGCGTGCCGGCGACGATGCCGACATGCTTGCCCTTCAGCCTGGCATCCTCGAGCGTGTCGACCTCCTCCAGCCCGCTGCCCGCTTTCGCGACCAGCGCATAGCTCGTGCGGTAATAAGGATTGGTGCCTTGCACAAGGTCGTCGCCTTGGGGGAAGCCCATGATGACGTCGCAGCGATGCGATCCGAGCGTCATGCGCACGAAGCCGGTGGCTTGCGGAAAAAAGACATAGTCGAGCTTCTTCTGGAGCTTGTCCGCAAACAGCTCGGCAAGCTTGTTCTCGAACCCCTCGCCCTTCTCGTTCGAGAACGGCAGATTGCGCGGGTCGGAACAGACGCGCAGCACCTTGGGGTCGACCAGCTCGAACGAGAGGTCACCCGTCTCGTTGGTCTGCGCGATGGCGACGTCGCCGAACGCGCAAGACGCAACCAGGATACTCAGTGAAAACAACCAGCGACGATGTCGTCCGGCCTCCGTCATCGCGCTTCCTCCTAGGCTTGTTTGAATGCTAGCCATGCAACGCATGACGCGCCATGTCTTGCCAGAGTTTGTGCTGGCTTTCTTTGTTGCAGTGCAATGCGCGCAACCCTTTGAACTGAGGCGGAAAAGTGTCTCGCATCGCTCTCGTGATCGCAGCCTTGTCCCTGCTGGTGACAGCGACGCTAGCATGCGCCGCAGCGGCCGAATTGCCTGTGAGCGAAGTCGCGCCGGGAATATTCGTACACTCCGGGACCATCGCGCTGATGACCCGCGAGAACGAGGGCGACATCGCCAACGTCGGCTTCATCGTGGGCAAGGATGCGGTGGCCGTGATCGATACCGGCGGTAGCTTTCGCGAGGGCGAGGCGCTATTGGCGGCGGTGCGAGCCCGCACCAGCAAGCCGATCCGCTACGTCATCAATACCCACGGCCATCCCGACCATGTTTTCGGCAATGCGGCCTTCGCCGTCGGAGACACCATTTTCGTCGGTCACAGCAGGCTGCCGCGGGCGCTGGCTGCGCGCGGCCCGTACTATCTCGACAATTTTAGGCGCATCATGGGCGACGAATTGATATCTCCCGTGAAGATCGTGCCGCCCACAATGCTTGTCACGGATACAATGACGCTCGATCTCGGCGCGCGCCGCCTGAGCTTGCGGGCCTGGCCGGCCGGGCACAGCGACAATGATTTGACCGTATTCGATGAGACGACGAAGACGCTGTTCGCTGGCGACCTCGTCTTCCTCCGCCATATTCCGGTGATGGACGGCAGCATTCGCGGCTGGCTCGGCACCCTCGGGGAACTCGAGAGCATTCCGGCGCAGCGCGTCGTTCCCGGTCACGGGCCCGTGAGCGAATGGCCTGCGGCGCTGATCGATGAGCGGCGCTATCTGATGGCACTGCTGACGGACGTCCGGGCAGCGAACAAGAAGGGCGAACCGATCCGAACCGCCGCTGACAAGGCCGCCGCCTCGGAACGGCCGCACTGGGAGCTGTTCGACGACTACAACGCCCGCAACGCAACCGCAGCATTTTCGGAAATTGAATGGGAGTAGCGGACGCGCTACGATGTGCGTAACGTTGCTTCGTCCGCGGGACCATGACCATGACGGGATGCACGCGCCGACTGCCTCTGATCGCCCTGCTCCTCGGCATTGCATTCGCCGTGCCGGTGCAGGCTGAAGAAGCTTACGATCCCTGGCCGGGACTGGTGCAGGACATCTTCAGCAACCGTCCGATGAATGACGGCGGCAATGTCATTGGCATCGAGATGCCGTACCGCGCCGAGGACGCGGCCATCGTGCCCGTGACCCTGCGCAGCAAGCTCTCGCCCGGCGATGCCCGCCGCATCCGTTCGATCACGCTGGTGATCGATCGTAACCCCGCGCCGATGGCGGCGAAATTCGAGCTCGGACCGGATGCCAACGTCACTGAAATCTCGACGCGCGTGCGCGTCAACAATTACACCGACGTTCATGCGGTGGCCGAGCTCAGCGATGGCCAGCTCTACGTCTCGAAAGTCTATGTGAAGGCCTCCGGCGGCTGCTCGGCACCAGCGGGAAAGAATGCCGAGGAAGCCCAGAACCGGCTCGGCCAGATGCGCTACCGGCAATTCGCGCGCGAAGAGGCCCCCGCGAGCCGCATGCGGGAGGCGCAGATCATGATCGGCCATCCCAACAATTCCGGGCTGCAGATGGACCAGGTCACGCAGCTCTACATTCCCGCCTTCTTCGTCAACCAGCTCAAGCTGACACAGGACGACAGCCCCGTGCTTTCGATGGAAGGCGGCATCTCGATCTCGGAAGATCCCAATCTGCGCTTCACCTATGTGTCCAACGGCGCCAAGCGTTTTCGCGCGGAAGCCAAGGACACGGATGGTCACGTGTTCCGCAACGAGTGGGATGTGGAGAAGCCGGGGACGTAGCGCGCCACCTTCCCCTTCAAAGTCAAACGCATTGCGGATGGCTGTGCCCTCGCCCCTTGTGGGAGAGGGCAGCACCGCTGGTAGACAAAACTTCGCTTGGGTGAGGGGTTTGCCTCCGCGAGCTACTCTCTTGCGATAGTATTCGCGGAGACATACCCCTCATCCGGCGCTTCGCGCCACCTTCTCCCACAAAGGGCTTGTTGCGTAATCCGTCAATTGTGATTCTCTAAGGCAAAGCCTTGGAGGAATGACGATGGCGGTGAAGCAGACGGGGCAGCCGAGTTTTATTGAGGCTTGGCTCCCGAAGGGAGCAGGTGCCAATGCAGCGCTGGATCGGCTGTCGGGGTTAGTCAAGTGGTACCGGTTCGAGAAGCTGATCGGCCATTTGCGGGATGAAGGGAGCCCCGGTCGTCCAGGCTATCCGG
>NZ_JBEPRQ010000045.1:0-34669 GCF_040548425.1 Bradyrhizobium sp. i1.15.2
CATACCCTCGACCTTCGCGGCGAAGTGCTTGTCGCGCGAGAGCTTGAACGTGTTGATGCGACTTCAGCCCGCCGCACGCCAGATCCGTTGGACGCTGCTGTAGGAAATGCTGCCGCCCCCATGCTGCGCCCGCTCCAATACGTTGCCTTCGAACGCTTCTCGTGCAGCGTCATATGCGCCACTTGCTTGATCTTCTCAGGGCTCAACGGCTCAAAAGCACGATCTGCGCTCTCCAAACCACCTTCTGAGGCGAGTTCCGGTTTCGGACCAGTCCCTCCAATCCTTCGCGATCAGCACAGCTGATCGAAATTCGTCCGATCGTCCTCATCCGCCCAGATCGACAGGTCTGGGCCGATTCGTGAATCGTTCGTCAGCATGGGAACACTAGCCGGCCAATTCCAATGCGGGTCAGCCGCGCCATAATCCGAGCGCCAAAACTTCCTCCGCGGATCGATCGAACAGTTTGAACTGCGGCGTTTCAGCGAATTCTGGCGGCGAAAAGAGATCCTCTCTCCAGTTGCCGATGAGCACCCAAAAGAGAGAGACTGTCCGCTCCCGATGACGTCGCATTTGGGCTTGTTCTGCTTGTTACAGAAAAGTGTAACTTCGCGCGCGCCTACTCTCACTCGGACATTGGCATACGCTGACCGCACAATCGGTAGAACCAGGGCGGCCGACCAAGGCTTTGGACGAACTCACCGACAGTTTGTATCCGATCGCGTCGGTTAAGGGCAAGGCCCGAAGCGAGCACCCGCCATTGCGCTGACGAAATAATCCGGGACTGCGCCGGTCTGAGATTTGCCTTGAGTGCTTCGTCGGCCGGCCACCGCGCATACGGGTGCTTGCCGGTCAGGGCCAGATACGCGACCACCGCGAGAGAGTACACATCGTCACTTTCCGCCCGTGGCTCACCCATCAGCATCTCTGGGGAAGCATAAGCCGGTGTCAATAGTCCAATTTGATCCAGCACAGCCGTGGCCCTGTCGCATTGCGGCGGACCACCCAGCGCGACGACTGTCCCAAAATCCACAATCTTGATCTCGCCCGTGGAGGTCATGAAGATGTTTCCCGGTTTGAGGTCACCATGGACAATACCTAAGTTGTGCATGTGGGTGAGCCCCTGCCCGGCGGCCTTGACGATATGAAAGGATACAGAGGGTGACAGCGGCTGTCCCTGACGATCGGCCAGGATCTGCGCTAGCGAGCGGCCGTTTAAGAGCTCCATGACCATGTAATGGTACTTGCCGTCGTAGTCGGAATCGTAGATCCGCACCAAATTCTGGTGCACGAAGTCGCGCAAAAGGCGCGCCTCGCCGTGCAGCAACTGCACTAATTTCTGGCGCATCTTCGAATGCGGTTGGATGACCTTCACTGCGACCTCGGGATTTTGTTCACGCGCCCATAGGCCGATCCGATCAATAGCGCGATAGACGGTGCTGGTGCCGCCCTCGCCAATGACCTCTACCAGGTCGAAACGACCGCCCAGCACGTATCCCAAGGCGGCCGTACTCACAATGCAGCCTCGCCCAAACGTTCGACGATCGCACTCGTATCCTTGGTAGCCTGTTCCGCTGGAGCGCAAGGCAGGCCGCTGCCCGCCAGAATGTTGACCGCCAACAATCCGTTGAGCTCCTGATACGGCACTTTCGTCACGACGCGGTTGCGGCAAAGCTGGACCGTGTCGCGCAGCTCACTGGCCACTACCAGGCGACGGCGTGCGAGCGTTCCGGCCAAGCTGAGCGCTCGCTCCAGGGTGGTGCCACCGATATTTTCCCGCCTCTTCCCAAAACCACTAAAAAGAACTCTCACGGCGTTCCTATCATAGGTGATCCGGACATTGGAACGAACGAAGGACACGTAAACTGAACGGAGTGCTGACACTTTCCGCCCGCAGTTCATAGGTTACCTTGGGCCGGTCAGATCCACCGATCGCGAGGGTGAAGCGGTCGGGAGCGCCACGCGAGACGGGCCGCGAGGCGTCGAGAAGACGGAAGAGAGCCCAAGGGCCTGAACGCTCTATCGTCTCCTCAGTCCCACCCACTGAGACAAGGGTGATGGAGGCCGTGCCTGCATCGTTTCGAGTTGGCCATTCAACGTCGTAGGCACGGGACGGCTCGTGACGATAGACGATCTCCCTGCCATCCATCACGAAAGTCGCGCGGAGCAGTTCGGGCGCGAGGTAGACCGGCTTGATGCTGAACTTCACGGCCGCTGCGGAACCAGAACCGCCGAAAAAGGACTTGCGAATCTCACCCGCGCGCTGAAATTGAGCGAGAGCATCCGCATGGATCGGCGCCGCCGCGCCGTCAATTGTCGCCGGCTCAAAACCGGTCCTGCCCTCGACGACGAATGGCGACAGGTATTCCTGAAAAAAGTCATCGAGGATGCCAGCGGGACGAAAGAGATCGCTGAAGTCCTTTAATGTTACGTCCTCGGTCGCTGCCGAGAAAAATGGATAACGCTGGTAGATGCCAGTTTGGCAGACCGGCACCACTTTCCGCCTCCAAACGGCATTGAGATGCCCGTGCGCCTGTTGAAGCAAGACGCTCCATGTTGACAGCGCGATGTCGTTCATGATGGTGCGGACCAACTCGGGTCGTAGCGCCGAGTCGGCGCGCAAGGTGCCGAAGGCATCGTTGTTCGGGTCCTTGACGCGCCGCTGAACGAGCTGAAATGCGGCTTGGCCGGGATCCGGTGCGGTCGCGATATTAGCCACCGTTGCATGAAGGCCGCCGAAAAGATCCCGAATGCGATCTATGCTGGCCGGCTCTCCCGAGGCCCCGCCTATGCCGAGTTGGACCAGAGGCCGGAAGGCTTCCGTAATCCGTGTTCCCGGCCAGGGACCGTCGCCGAGTGCCGCAGAGAACATGCCGACCGCTGTCTCGCCCCCCCTGGCCGCGTTCTGCTCTCCGGGCGGCGGTAGGTTCGTATTGTCGCGCACGAGGGAAATGATCTGCTGCAGGGTGCTTTGCGGGCCGGCCAACCCGCTCAGGATCCCCGAGGCGCGCTGCATATCGTCGAACTCGACGACGCGGACGCTGCTCAGCGCGTTCGTCCAAATGCGAATGTAATCGGTAACGTAGCGATCGATGACCTTGCGCACCAGCTGCTGTGTATCCGCCTCGCCGAATGAGCCGGCAAGGACCCAGTCACCGCTTTGCTCGTCCTGGATTATGAGTGGAAGGTGCGGCAGCACGAAATCGATCCAACCATCTCGTGTGAAGATGCCCGGGATGATCGCGGTGCCGTCCGAAGAAGGTCGCCCTTGCTGGTCGAAAGTGGGGAGAACAGCCTGGGGCTTTATCTCAAGCTGGCCGGCCCCCAGTAGACTGACCAGGTGGATTGGCCGGAGCTGCGCGTTCTGAGCGCCTTCGCGCAAAAGCCGGGCGTAGATCTGCTCGACCAGGGGGCGTTCCAACAGCCGCGAGCCCACCGCAACCACGAATTTTCGGTCATTCGTGATGGGCTTCGGCAGCAACTCGATGAGGCGTGAAAAATGCTCCATTAGCTCGCCAGCTGATGTCGTGTCGAGCGCAAATGCATGCGCCACTTCGCTGCGCGCAGCCTGTTCGACTTTGCCGCGATCGAAATGCCTCAGATCGCTCAGCCTCAAATACGTGCGGAACATTTCCTTGGCTTGGTCCAGCAGAGTATCATTGCCAATACGCAATAGCTCGTCGATGCGAAAGGCAAGCCTGCTGGCAAAAACCGGCAGTAGGCGGTCGACCAGAATCTGATCATAGGCTTGTTGCGCAGCTGGCACGAGCACCGGGGTCGCCGAAATTCCGAGGGCACCGAGCCAAGTGTACCAAGTGTTCTCGCCGGCAGCCAGACGCAGCCGGCGCGCGGCATTGAGGGCCGGCAAGAGCTGCGTCAGTTCCGGCGGCTCACGTACTTCCTTGAGGCGTCCTTGCAGTGTCTGTGCAGCGATTTTGATTTCAGCGATGCGCGCTTCGCTGCGGGCGAAGGCGTCGTACCACTGGGTCAATGCGGCTACCACCAGTATGACCGCCGCGAAATAGCCACTACAGTGCATCATCGCGAGCTTGCATTCGAGTTTGAGATTGCGGCCGACCAGTCCCTGCTCGGCAACGATCACGTTGGCCAGCAACTGCTTGATGAAGAAACCCTTTCCCGGTCCGATTGACGACGTGGGCAGGACTGCGCACAGACCGAAATTCCTTCTGATCGCAGCGCTGATCCTCTCAATCGGCATCCCTCCCTGGGCAGCACTCGTCAGGTAGATTCCGCGCAGCATCGGTCGCACTTCGAAGCGGCTCGACCGGAAGACCTCGCTCACGAAGCCGGCGACCGCGGTCCGAATGCTCCGCAACTCTTTCGGGAACATATACATCACTGCACGACGGTTGGGATTACGTTCGTCATGCATGCGAAAGGCTAATTTGGCCTCGAGCCGCTCGGCAAGCTCCTCGATCTCACAGGTTACGACGTCATCGATGTGATCGCCCGGCCCCTCGATAGGAAAGGTCTTGCCCCAGACCTGCGCGCGGCCCTCGTCGTCGAGATCGTCGAAATACTCAGCGAAGCCAGGCACGAGATCACACTTGGTCACCACAACATAGACCGGAATGCGCATGCCAAACGTCTTCAGAATCTCCTGTATCCGCGATCGAATCAACTGGGCGAGCCTGCGCCCGTTATCATCGCGCATCAAGAGATCGGACAGGCTGATCGCAACCAAGATGCCGTTGATCGGCCGCCGGCGTCGATGCATCGTGAGAAGATTGAGAAAGCCGTGCCACGCCGCACGATCGACCTCGGCATCCGTATCCTGGGTCGTGTAACGGCTTGCCGTGTCGATCAAGACTGCTTCTTCGGTGAACCACCAGTCGCAGCTTCGCGTGCCGCCGAGGCCCGCCACGGGGTGGGCGCCGAGCCGTTCGGCCAACGGAAATTCGAGGCCCGAGTTGCGCAGGATCGTCGTCTTGCCGGCGCCCGATGGCCCAATGATGACATACCAGGGCAATTCGAAGAGATAGCTTGGTCCGCTCTTGCCGGCGAACACCTTATCGCGCAGGACCTTAAGCGCGTCCTCGAAGCGTGTGCGGATCAGCTCCACCTCCTCCTGACTACGAGTTTTGGAAGTCGTGACGAGGCCTTCGCTCTCCATGAGCGACTTGATGACCCGCCGGTTGGCACGGCGCGCCAGGTAGTAACGGACAAAGATGATGACGACCACCGCCAGAAAGATGCAGGCGATTGTGGCGGCGCGAACAGTCACCGAGCCGAACGGATGTTGACCGAACACGTCAAGGTAAGGCGCGCCTACCCAAATGAACGCGTCGACCAGCAACAAGGCAATCAGCGTGGTGATGCCTCGAACCGAGAAGAGTTCCGCGAATTGAGCGCCAAACATCTGCACCTCCACATTAACGCGGCCTAGACTGCCCGATCACGAAGAGCAGCTGCTCGATGGGCGCGAGTTCGTCCGATAGGCGCCAATGGACGAAACTGTAGCCGGTCAGCATAACAACGGCGGCGGCGACGAAGATGGTCCACAATGGCACGTAGGGACGCACGCCCGTACGTACTTTGATGCCGCGCCATCGGATCGATAGTTCGGCGGGTAGTGCCCCGGTATAGCCCCGCAAGAGACGTTGAACGTCGGAACGCACGTCTTCAAGCCGCTCGCGGCCCCCTTCCATCACGCGATATTTGCCCTCGAACCCCATCAACAAGCAGATGTTGATGAGCTTAAGCAACGCGAGGTACTTGGCCGGCTTTGCCTGGACGCGCTCGAGTATTTGGAAGACCTTCTCGCCTCCCCACGTCTCGTTGTGGAACTGGTTGAGCAAGCTGTTGTCACTCCAGGCGCTTTCACCGCCCCAGCGCGTGGTCATTACCGCCTCGTCCAGCAGCGCGCATATCACGTAACGGGCGGCTCCTATGTCGCCGCGGCCCGCTTCTTCTTTGGTGGCCCGCTCCTCGAAGCGACGGATTTGCTCGACAATGCCGCGACGCAGCGCGGCGATATCGGCATTGTTGACGACACGAAGCTGCGCGACAACCAAAAGGAGCGGGGTCGCGGCCGCGACCAAGGCGTCCTCCACTGCCTTTGGCTCGAAGAGATTTTGCACAACGATCTCGGTATGGTCTTCTGCCCATACCTCGTCTGATTCAGATACAGCCGACGACGTGTGAGAACCCGTTGGAGCGGCGACCTTCGGTGGAACGAAAGCGCAAGCTTTCGCGCTTTGAGTGTTACGGGTTGGACCGACTGGCCTGCGTCCAATGACTGTTGGCTCATCCATCTGTTTCGAGCCCATCACGCCCGTTTTCCACGGATGGCCCAGAACTCGAGGTGGAGATCCGAGTAGTCACCGCTGGCGTGGAAAGCAAAGGCCGCCGAGCGCGGCAGGATGCGCCACAGCTCCACCGACTGGTCCAGTTCGAAATAGACAGCATTCTGGATGTAAGGCAACTCGCGTGGCGCCACCGCGAGGGCGCGAATCGGAACACCCGGGAGTTGAAGATTAACGAGATCGCGAATCTGCTCGACCGAGCCTACTTTAATCTGCGCCGGAAGCTGGTTACGCAACTTCTCGGTCGGTACGCTTCCCACAGCGACGAGAACGAAGCGAGCGTTCTGGAACAAGGTACGGTCGGTGATCTGGCCAATCAGGATACCGTAGCCTCGATCCTGCAAGGGGAGCGATATTGCCGTGCTCTCGATCACGACAGACAGCAGCTTGTGCAGAGTATCAGCCAACGGCGTGAAGCAGCTCTCGAGATCCTCATGCCGATAGGGAGGCATCTCTTGCGGTGGGCGGCGGTCGCCAACGAAACTCGACAGCTGCCCTGCAAGACCAAGCACCGCGCGGAAGAGGGTTTCAGGATGGTGCCCACGTGTTGCTGCGAAGTGGTCGAACTCGGCTTCTGCCCCGTTCACAATCGACAAAGTGATAAGATCAATCAGTCCCGCTCCGTCTGTCGTCGCGCGCGAGGGATCCGCGCGCGCAGCAAGCGCCTCTGCGCGCGTCCGCAGCAACGATCTGGCCTCGTTCAACAGCGCGATGAGCGGCTGGACTGCATGAATGTCGATGGCCGGCGGAACGTAGGTGTCGGATAAAGTGATCGCACCGGCCGGATCGATCTCACGGATGCGGCAAATAGGAAGCGTGATCAGATCACCTTGTTCCTCGCCGTCGAACATGAGATGTGTTATTAGCGGCGCAACCCTGATGTCGATCGGAGCCTTTTCCGGCGCGCTCGCATTCCGGACCTGCAAGACCTCCTGATCGTGGCGGCGCGCAAGTGCATCCCCCGAAGCGACGTCGCTGCCGGCCTGCCGGCGTGTACCCACCGCGATCTTGACCAGCAGGTTTCTCGCCGCGGGTGGAGGGATTCGTCCGATCGGAAGCCGGACATGCTCAGGTAAACGAAGGGCCGTGCCGTCGGGCATAATGGCTTCAAGTTCAGTCAGGGCGACTTGGCCAAGCGCCAGAAGACTACGATCAAAGGCAATTTTTCGAACGCCCCAGCCGTAGCCGACCAAGCCAGCAACGCGGTTCTCGACCAGTTGCTCGATCCAGCGGTCGTACTGCTGAAAGTGCTGCGGCCGCACCAACATTCCTTCGGACCAGATCGGTTTGCTTGTCGTAGACACTATTTCAAGCGCCTCTTCGCTGAGTTTGCCTGATGTATCTGCCCGGCGGCCGTTGCGATCACCACCAGCCGGTCAGAAGATTTCCCACCAGTTTCGGCTGGCCTCCTCCTCGATGGTAACAGCCTGTGCGGTCAGTTTGACCAAAATCCTGTTGTCACGATCAGGCTTGATTTCGGCAGTTGTGCGCCACTGCGCGTTGTTGCCGGAGCGGAAGCCGGCAATCACACCGACACTTCGAGTCTCGATCGGCGTGTTGCGTTCGAAATCGACTCTACCGCCAGGGGACAGCTCGTACTCACGTGTAGCCACCAGATCGGGGCCGAGGCGTTTGGCACCATCGTCGAACAGCTCGAAGAACTGCGCTTGGGTAAAACTGGCCGTTGACTTCAGCTCATAGATGCGGACGACAACCGGCGACGGTTTGCCGTGCGCGTTTGGATTGACGAGCTCATCGGCCTCGATCACGAATTTGATTGGCGTCGTCTTTGAGCTCTTATCAGTCGAACAACTGCTGGCCGCAGCAGCCAACAGCAATGCACCGGCAAGGGCGGAAAACCGCTGAGGTGTGTTTGACGGCGCCATTACGCCGTTTTCCCTGCATTCTGGCCAGGCGCGGAGAATTGCGATTCGTAGCTTCTAGCAAACTCTTCAGCAATATAGGAGCGAGCAGTTCGGTCAATGTCACTGATCATGGATGCGTGCAGTTCCACAAATCTGTCCCACAATTTGGCCTTAGTGATGCGTGCCCCGAAGAGCCCGCTATTGGCACCGTCGCTCTCGATACGCTGAGGACTCATGTGTGTTAGCACATTGCTGACCGCCCCCCTCATCGCCGCTATGGCCGCGACTTCATACGCCTTTATGTCGTCGAAGCCCGCGCGTACAGACCGGGAGAGCAGCAGGAATCCGTGATCTTTTGCGAGCGCCTCGCGCAGGGCGTGACTGCTCTTCATGAACTGTAATGCATTGTCGTTCCCAGCGCGTGTCTGCATCGACCCGATTTGGCACTCGTTCTTCACCGTGGCCCACGCCGTCAGGATCGAATGCAGGCCGTTCGCCATCTCGGCGATCGCACGGCCGAGTTCGGCAAAGAACTCTTGACGCTGCGCGGGTGGCACAAGGTCCGGATTGAATCCGAGCGCGTCCCAGAACGCCTGGAGTTCGTCTGCGTCGGATGGAGAGGTCGCCGGCAACTGCGGCGCCCTGCTCCTTGTCGCGTTGCTCACCTCGGGAGAGGCGACGACGCGTTGCGCAGCAGCTTCCTTCAGGCTCGCCAGCCGATTAAGGTCCCGCTCCTCGAGCGAGGGCGACCTCGAGCCAGGATCCCGTAATTTCCCGAGATCATTCGTCGAGGCAGGAGCGAGCTGCTTCGGCGCGATGTGCAGCGCTTCGTTCGATTTATCGAGACGCGCATTTTCTCGCTGCGAGGGCACCAATGGCATCCGGCACGAGCCGGCTCCCGGCAGCAGATCGCTGAGGTCGAGGTCCTCGGGAATGGGTGATGCAGGTCGATAATTCGACGGTGCACAACTTTCATCCGAGAGCGACCGTGGAGGCGAATTCGATGGCTCGACAAGCGGGGCGGCCGCCGACGACAACAGAACTCGTGGAAGTTTGCCCAACGGCGCACCCAACGGATGCACGTCCGCGATGGCCGAGCTCGAGGGCCGCGGAGGAACATCTGCCAGCACATTCGGCTCGACAGAGCCTGTGTCGTTGGCGAGCGTTTCGTCTTCAGGCAGGCACAATGGATGAGTCGCTCGGGGCGAAACGACGGCTTGCGGCCTCCCTTCCGCAGCTGAATAGGAGAACAATTCAGTGTTAGCAGGCGCCATTAATGGGTCGAGGTGAACATTCGCAATGACCTCTAGTAGTCCGCCAGTCGAATCATGTGCTGTTAGAACCTCTTGGGTGAGCAAAGGCGACGGCAACGTCCGTGTTGCACCGCCGGGACGCACTGCGTTCGAGCCTGTCAGGCCGAGCCCTTGACGTTCCTCGACAGGATCGTTCTCAATCATGACAGAGATGATGTAATTCGCCATGTAGAGTGTATCGCCATCGGCCAACGGTGCTGTATTGCCACGTCCTAACGGCGCGTCAACGGTGTTGATGTAGAGACCATTGGTGCTGGTGTCGGTGATGTTGAAGCCAATGCCATTAAATGCGATCAGTGCGTGGCGTGCTGAAAGCGTGTTGGTTCGATCGGGAAGCTGCCAGTTGCAGCCGAGCCCCCGCCCCAGGGAGCCACCTTCTGGTCCAAACGCCTGTCTAGCGTTACGACCTAGCGGTTCAGCCTGCTCTCCGACGACTTCGAGTATGAGATGCATCCGGTCCCCTCAGGCTCACTTACTTAGCGCACATCAATATCCGATCGTCGCTTTAGACTTCCGTGCAGCACCATCGTTGACGTCGCCTGTCCCGCGCCATTGTTGTGGAGCTGATTGACTGGTTTGGGCGCGTTTAGTGCACGAAGAGCGAAGATCTTTTCGAGCGTTCTCAGATCCCGCGGAGGACGCGCCGGCATTCTCTCTCAGGATCGAGGCACGCGGCCCTGAGGACGGAAGAGCATCGCTCGTCTTGCGCATCTGCGTGTACTCAGCCAAACAGTGTTGCCGGATCTCAATAGCAACGGACGTGCCAATGGCATGCCCTCATTTAAGCGGCTGATTACGTGTCGAAAACCTTGGGTTCGGCGAAAAGCGGCAGGTGTTCTCAACCTGACAGAAGCGCTGCGGCTGTCGGACACTGGACATTCTCAACCGGATGCTGTCTGTGTCGTCCATCCTTGCTGAATCGGCAAGCGTCGCTTCCACGCCGGACGCACGCGGTCCGACACCGGAATCGTATCCTCAATCGATGAAAGGACGAAGACCTGCCAGACCAAGACGGCTCGGCGGTCCGGCGATCTACGTCTTTGGCGACTTTCTCGACGGCCGCGTTATCGGTGACTTCAGGCACTGGGCTCGATGCCTTCGATAGGTTTGTTGATGACGCACTTGGCGCGACATCAAGTGTTGCAAACAAGAGGGTTGTACTATCGCGCGCGTACGATCGCTGCGGCACTCCACGCATCATCTGCAAACTGGCTGCTCGGCATCGAGTGCCTGGATCTGATTTTCGTCGTCGTTGCTGAGCAAGTGCTCACTTCGGGGGGCCACGTCTGGTCGGGACGTTCCGCGACAGGCTAAAGGCTATTCGAGCTCCGGCGCGCTGCGACAAAGCCGTGCAATGATCTGCCCACAGCTGTGAGCCAGAACAGCGCTCGCTATGGCGGAAACCTCATTCGCTAATCCTCCTTTTCTTATCCCGACGGTTGGTGCGAAGCCAGTCGTGTCACCCGCGAAACCGCTTTGAGCGACCATTGCGCAGCTAGCAACCGCAATGCTACGGACGCCCAAGGCCTTACGGCGGCTGACTCTCGTGCAGTTGGGTCGAGCCGCGAAAAGACCTGGCCCGAGCAACCGGTCGCAAACGAGTTGACGCCTTTGCCGGGAGCGCAGGGTTCCGGCCCTCCTCCGCGACGATGCCACGTCCCGTGTCGCGGGTGATCTTTGCGAGAGGCAGCGCGGCTTCTGCCCAGGACGCAAATTTCTTTTGGAATGAGAGAACGCAATCCCAGGAAGGATAGAACGAGCCGTCAACCCACAATGACACATCATTTAGCTCGGCCACCGACGGGGCGCTTGACTTGCTTGAGTTCCGCTCGCGTCAACCGTATGCGATGAAGGGAGGCAAAAAGCAGCGCGCTTTGACGCCATGCCCGGCCAACCACTGGCGCCCTCGGCGGCGGCTTCCGGACTTACATGTCGCCAATCGGACACGAAAGCAGGACTGAGGTGTCTTCGCTCGGGGTTCGCAGCGGAGAGCCCTGTGGCCCGGAGGGGTGTTCACAGCCAATCGCAATTTTTTGACGAAAAGGTCGACGAATAAAAAATCACAGAAGTAGATCACTCCACGCGCTGGGTAAGACGGAATCCTATCAGACCAGTCAACACTACTATATGCCCATTCGGTTGTATTCGTTCCCGGAGCGTGACGGCAGACGCAGCGCAGCCCAGATTGGCCCTCGTGTGGTCAGTGTCTCTGCGATAAAATTACGCGTAAAGTCTAATCCTTCGGTGCGCGCCAACCAATCAAACTGGTAACCGTTGATGCCTACGTCAGCCCGCCAAACGGACGGCAGACCCAGCCGAGGCCCCGGGCGAAAGTAGTACGACAGCATACAAGCGCAAGCATACCAACAATTGTCATTCCCATGCGGTCGTATATTTCCGGCATAGTTTCGTCGCATGTTCAATTGACCGTCATAGTCATGTTGTTGGCTGACCAGCGGAACATCCAGCACTACGTTTAGCACCTACAGTTCTCCCAAATTTACTACGCAAAAAGCGTGCCGAACGGCTTTAGCGCCAACCGCGGAAAGCCATGCCTACTCACACACTTGGCGCGAATCAGATGTCTCTCATAAGCCCGGCCGGCGCGCACCCGCTCGTGGCTGGGATTGATGCGCAACATGATCTCCGCGACGTCGCGCCAGTCCGCGCCCTCTGGCATCCGCATCCAAGAGGCGCATGCAGGTGACTGCGTGCGGTCGTAAGGAGCCAGGATCCGCTCGGTGCGGAAGCCATTGGACCGCAGCCAGTACCCTATGGCAACCGGGTTGACCGCGACCCGGTCTGCGATCCATGACGCGCCATCATGGTCCGGTGTTCCGTCATCGCCGGTGATCTTCACCATAAGCAAATAACTGAAAACGATCACAGTAGAACAAGGCCTCCGGTTCCCTTGGGCGGGTCGATCCATGTACTCCAGCCCAATTCTGCTTCGCCCAGAGTCCATTCCGGTGTCTGCCCGGCCGCTAATTCCAGCTGGAGATCCCATGCCAAAGGCTCGCGCAGAATGACGCTAATCAGACGGCAAAGGATGGCGTGGGTCTCGCAACTGGGCAGCAGCGACCGAAACATCTGCTGGTTGACCGGGCCGAGGCAAATTCGAAATTTGCCCACCACATCCGGCATGGTTTCGCCAGCAAGAGTGTCAACGCCGAGCTCAAGACCACGCTGGCCAAGGCGCCACTGCGCCTCCGGTGGAATATCGATCTCGCGCCAGATGAATTCCTCGACGCGGGCCGAAATATTTAGATGGCTAGAAATCGCGCCGGCCAGAAGCTTGGCCGACCGGCTGCACAATGCAAGGACACCCGCGTGTGGCAGCAGCCGTGCGCGCCATTCGCGTTCTTTGGCTGCGTTTTCGGCGGGCATGAAGCCAAAGAGGGCACCAATCAGCACCGAGATCGGGTCGGTTGCACCCTCCTCGAACCGCAAATGGTGGCGGTAGTACCGCCAGATCCGCAGCAGCAGGCTAATCAGACGGTGATTGAAAAGGTCAAAAAAGTCGCCGAGCGATCCCATGCCGTCCGCATCCATAACCCGTTCGGTGTAGAAAGCCGGCAGCGGCGAGGAAGGGCCGTGCAGCCCGAGGAAGTTGACAGTTACCTCCACGCGCTCGCCGGCGGCCTTGACCCGCCTCACTCCCGCGATTTCTTCGGCAGCAAATCCAAGCGTCGGCGCCGCGCGAAAGCGCACCGCCTCACGTGCGGGATTCTCGGTGGATCCGATCGGGGGAGCGTCGCTGAAGCGCCGCTCGAGAAGCGCGGCGAGCGAGAAGAACCCGCAGGCCGAGAGCTCATCCCGCTCATCGTGCGCGGTCAGAGCGGGGTAATCGATCCGATTCTCGCTGGCCATGCGTAGTGTGCGTTGCTTTCCGTGCCCCGGACCGAAAACCGGTGCAGCATGTTGATGCCGGCGAACGTCGCGAAGAAGGCGTCGAGCACCGAACCCAACAGGAACAATTCGCCCTCACTCCCGATCTTGCTGTCGACCACGGCCAGTTCAATACTTCGCATTCGGATTGGGGCGCCGCGTACCACGTGATCGGTATCGGTGGTCACGAACTGGTCGAGGCCTTCGAGCAGCAACTCCAGGCGCCGACGCGCCTGAACGTCGTAGACCGCACGGAACTCGTAGCTGGAAAGAATGCTCCGCAGCGTCTCTACATCGACTATGGCGCCGTAATTGCGCGCCAGATTGGCCGTCAGCCGCCGCAACAGGCCGTCATTGACCGGTGGCGGAACCTCTGCAACGACCGTCGTGATATTGGAGAAGGTGACCGCGCGAGGCGTATCAGAGGTCGGCAGATCCACTGCACCGACCGGCAACCGGTCGGCGATGGGTCCGTTGGAGCAAGTCAATTGCAGGGATGCGACGTCGATCGGCGCATGCTGGTGGATGTCGAGCCGGTCAACGAAACTCACATAGTGGTCGACGCCCCGGCCGACTACCGCCGGCCGGATACGCTCGCGAAAGTAAACGCGGTTGCGCTCGGCGCCGGGCAGATCGTGTCGTAACAGGTCGAATGGCTCAAACTCGGTGCGTTCGGGGCGGCCTTGCACATAGCCCGTCACCCGGTCAACGGAACGGATGCTGAAGTTCGGCCCACCGGCGGCAAGTACCCGGTACTCGGTCTTTGTCCGCTTCAAGCGGATCGGCGAGGCGTCGTGGCTGAAGACGTTGATTGCGGGCGTGCAATTCAAGCAAATCTGGCCTTTCCCCACGCGCAAGTGCGCGGGGAAGGGACGCTGCAACTCGATGCTGAGCCTGCATTCCGTCTCTGTGTGGGTTCCGACCGGATCGAGACCGGACAGTTCGAGGTAAAGAAATTTCGATGGATAATTCAGATACTCCTGAATGATCCGGAATCCTGAGAAGGCGTTGCGCGGCCAGGGCAAAACCGCCTCGGCATCGCTGAAGCCGATTGGTGTGATCTGTGTGGGTCCAATGGTGACGACTTGTCGATCCGCCACTGTCACGGCTGCTTGCGTAACGTGCCGGCACAGCCAAGTCCACAGATAGCGCCCTACTTGTGGCTCTCGCTCCGTCGAGAAAAAGAGGCGGAGCCGACCATCCTTAAGACATGACAGGTCTCGCTGGCCGGTTGCCTTGATAAGCAAAATAAGTCGAGCCGAATTCGTCCGGTTCTCGAGCTGAACGTCGCTAATCTCCAGCGGCAGCACGTCAATTGGATAGCAGGTGACGAACGTGCAGTTCGTTCCCTCAATTGGACGCGAGCGAACGCTCGTGCCGGCCGGTACGTTCAGGCTCGCGGCGCTCGCCGATGACTTCACGGCAAAGGCGAGAGTCGTAATGGGCGGCAGAGGTTGGAGATATTGTGGCCATACCATCCGCAACAAGCCGTGGACGAATTCGGGAAACTCGTTGTCGAGCTTCTGGCGCAGCCGCGCGACAAGAAAGGCGAAGCCTTCCAATAGCCGCTCTACGTCGGGATCAGTGGCATCACGTCCGAGAAATGGCGCAAGCTTCGGATTGGCTGAAGCGAACTCAGTGCCGAGCTCGCGCAAATAGGACAGCTCATCCTCGTAATAGGGATTAAGGGCCACCGCTTCAGCCCCTCACCTGGACATGCTTCTCGAAGATCGCATCGAAGGCAACCCGCTCCATCCGGTCGTTGTAATTGAGCGTCGCGTTGACGTGGAAACTCAGTTGCAGCGGGTTGTCGGGATCAGCCTGAAAGCGAATCAAAACATTCTTTAAGCGCGGCTCAAACGTCTCGATCTGCTGCTTGAGCGAACATGCGAGCGCACGCACCGCGTCGGCTCCTTGCCCCATCGCATCGTTGAGGTCGGGCATGCCGAAGTCCTTCCGTGTTTCGCAGCAGCCCTGGCGCGAGTTCAGGACCCGACGTAAATTTTCCATGACGCTTGCCCGGAAACGGTCGAACGACGCGTGATTGGTCGCCGTCTCGTCCTCCAAGCGCTCCATAAGGCTGCGGTCGAACATCGTGTACCACCTCTACTGCTTGTCGAGCTTGCCCTTGAGAGTCAAAGCAAAATCCGCGCCCATGTACTTCAAGTGTGGAACGACGGCGATGAAGACGCGATACCAGCCCGGTTCACCTTCTACGTCCTCGACGACGATCTCCGCCTTTCGCAAAGGCCGCCGCGAGCGTATCTCTGCCGACGGATTTTCCTGGTCGGCGACATACTGGCGAATCCAGTTGTTCAGCTCGCTTTGCAGCTCTTCCCTGCTCTTCCACGAGCCGATGTTCTCGCGCTGCAACACCTTAATGTAGTGCGCGAACCGATTGATCACGAAAATGTAAGGCAGCTGGCTGCCGAGCTTATAGTTGAGCTCGGCCGTCTTGCCTTCCGGGGTGTTACCGAAATACTTCGGCTTCTGCACAGAATTTGCCGAGAAGAAAGCGGCATTGTCTGAGCCCTTGCGCATGGTCAACGCGATGAAGCCCTGCTCGGCAAGTTCGAACTCGCGCCTGTCCGAGATCAGAACCTCCGTCGGCACCTTCGTCTGCAATTGCCCCATCGCCTCATAAGTATGCAGATTGAGGTCCTCAACCGCCCCACCCGACTGGGGGCCGATGATGTTCGGGCACCAGCGATATTTAGCGAAGCTTTCGGTTAAGCGCGTAGCGAACGCAAAAGCAGCGTTCCCCCAGAGGTAATTGTCGGTTTCGCCATCTGAGGCTTCCTGGTAATTGAAAGTCTTCACCGGAACGGTGTCCGGTCCATAGGGCAGGCGCAGCAGGAAACGCGGCAGCGTCAGTCCGAAATAGCGAGCGTCCTCGCTTTCGCGGAACGAGTTCCACTTCGCGTATTTTGGTCCCTCGAACACCGATCGCAGGTCCTTCAGACCCGCGATCTCTTCATGATGTTCGACGCCGAACATTTCCGGCGCAGCAGAGGCAATGACTGGTGCATGCGACATGGCGGCTACCGCGCTCATATACCGCATGAGCTTAACATCCCGGCTGGCACTGCCGAATTCGTAGGCCGATATCATGGCCGCGACAGGCTGGCCGCCGAACTGGCCGTACTCTGCGGTATAGGCGTGCTTGTACAGACCGGACTTGACGATCTCGGGACTATCCTCGAAATCGGTCAGCAGTTCGTCCTTGCTGGCTCTGAGAATTTCCACCTCAATGTTCTGACGGAAATCGGTGCGGTCGACCATGAACTTAAGCCCGCGCCAGGCCGACTCGAGCTGCTGGAACTCCACTGTGTGCAACACGGCGTCGAGCTGAGCCGAGATCTTGCGATCGATCTCCGCAATCATCCGATCGACGAGCGCGTTGTTGACCTGCTCGTCGGCCCGGCTCGGTTTGATGAGCTCGGCGACGAAAGCTGCGACGCCCCGGCGGGCAAGGTCGTACTCCTCGTCGCGCGGAGTAATCCTGGTTTCGACGAGGACCTGATCCAGCAGTGAAAGGGTGGCGACTTCAGCCGGCTGCTGCGCGCTCGTATCGGTCATAGCGCACTTGCTCCTGAAACAGCTCGTTGATCCGCTCACTCGCTCTTGCTGGTGAGCTCGCTCAAGAGCTGCGGCCGCGCGCCGTGGTCTTCGAGCAGATTCTGGATGGCTTTGCGGAAACTTGGCACGTTACCGAGGGGGCTCTTCAGGGCGATTAAGGCCGCGCGCAATTCGGTCAACGCATGCAATTCAGGGATTTGCTGTGCGACACGCTCGGGTTCGAAGTCCTTCAGGCTCTCAAACTTCAGCGATACCGACAGCTTGCCAGCCTCGGGCTGGTCGTCGAGCCTATTTTCAGCGGAGATCTGGAGAGTCAGTTCCTGGCTTTTGACAACTTCGTTGAAATTGTCCTTGTCGATATTGACGAGCTCTCGCTCCTCAATCGGGCGGTCATCGGCCCGTCCGGTGAAGTCGCCCAAGACCAACAACTTGAGCGGAAGCTCGACGTCCTCCTTGAGGTTGCCGGTTGCCGGCTTGAAACGGATATTGATGCGCTCCTTCGGCGCGACCGAGCTTTCCTGTGCCATATCAGCTCCCTTTGAGACTATGTTCCTGACAAGATCAGCTAGCCACTAAGTTGGCTTACGCGTGCGATGTCGATACCTGCGACCCGCGTTCGGAGTTGCTCAAGCGCGGCGCGGCGGCGAGGCTCGTCAATCATCTGCTGCGAGTCGGAATGGGTCATCGCGCGAAAGCGCAATTCCGCGACATCAAGTACGAGCGCGGGCTCCCAGCTTTCGAGATTGCGCTCGGCGACGACCTCTTCCATGTGCTCCAGCAGCGGGATGGCGGTCGTGACGAAGCCGGTTTCGATGCAGAAACGTGCTTGCGCAAGCTGGCCCACGAACCGCGCTCGTTCCCCACTCACGCCATTCAAGGCATGGGACAGCTTCTCGAGTGCGGCCTGCGGCTGCCCGCCGCCGATAAGCCTGTATGCCTCGGCAACCGCCGCGTCGACAGGATCACGGCCCGGCGACACGTCTGCACCACCCGCGGCGACCCAAGCACGCGTTCCCTCGTCCGCAAAAGGCCGGCCGTCGTTAAACTGAAGCTCGAAGATCCGCGGATAGCGAATGGCCAGCAGCGCCAAGCCAGCGCGCACCACCGCGGCCGCCGGCTCAAAGAGCGGCCCCATTTGCTTCAGCGCTTTGGCGGCGTGCCGGTGAGTATCGAGCCAGAACGGAGCGATCCAGACGATCTCTTCGACCAAATTCACGACGTCGGCATGCCGACCGGTCGCCACCTTGGCTTCTAACGCTGCGATGTTATCGGCGGGCGGACATATGGTCGTGCGGCCACCCGTATCGGGCGGCAGCGCGTCAAAGCGCATCCACGAGCCGACGCGAGCGAACAGATAGACCTTCGGGTCTGTGGGAGATATGACGCGCCGGGCGGCCGTAGCTTGCCGCAGCATATCAGGCAACCGGTCGATAAAGCCGGCCCAGTCGTCATCGGAACTAGCCGTTAGCGATGCCTCCACTACTGCCGATTGAGCACTCTTGACCGGCAGAATGGATACTGCCGGTGCCACCGCGGCCGGCTCGGCAGCTTGGGTGGCCGCTTCAGTCGCACTTTCGGCCGCCGCGGCGATCACGCGCTTGGCTTGGTCGTAATGCGGTTGCAGCGCCCTCAGTAACTCGCCCAACCCGACTTGCTCATTGACGAGCTTCTCGCGCAATTGGCCATCGAGATCATCGAGCACCTCATAGGCGGCGAGCACTGCCGGATAGTCGGCTTCAGTTGGCGGATTCTCGGCCACCTCCGGTCCGACGCGACCAAAGAGCCAATCGATCGCTGCGACCCGCGCCCGTTCCCGCCTGATCGGCGGAAAGAGCCCCTCCCAATGCGCGTCCACCATGCCGCGCAAAACCCCTAAACCGACGGCAAGACCCTGGTATCCTCCAGTCCGAAACAAACCATAGCTCGCCCAACAGGCAACCAAAATGTCCTTTGACTGGTTCGACAGGATATGGAGTGACAGTGTACTGACCTTGATCCAATCTACCGCAGCTGGTCCGTCGGCATCCATGCGCCGCACCTCGGCCTCGAGTTGCTCAAATTCGGCCGCATCACGGACGTTCATGCCGGCGGGCGCGGGGCCTGGCACAGGCGCAGCACCGTGGCGCGCACGCGCATCGATGTTGTCTCGAACCACGACCCAATAGTCAATCACGCGACAGGACCATACGCACACGCGCATTGCGACGGATCGCGGTACTAGGAAAGTGAACATCGTACCCGCCGCATACAATAAGCCGAGAGGCGACACTCTTGTAAGCCACCACTGCCCCTCCTTGCACAGGCCTGCTGGATGATATTCCCTCTTCAAGCCTTGTGCCAAATGCAATGGCTTGATTTGCAAAAGCGATTTTCTCAATCGGAGGCGTCATGGCCCCGACATCATGTTGCAAACCCAACATTAGAGGAGTCGGCAGTGGCTCTTGGGTCGGCTCAGTCATTGGCCTGAAGGAAGCCTCGGGCTCAGGTAAAGCGCACCACGCGCGCTCGCGCCTGCGAAACTCCGCAAGAAAACGAGACTAGTATATTTCAACACGGTACGACGACGTTTCGTGGTTGGAACATCTCATTTGGCATGCGACTTTAAGTGCACTTCCGGCTTGAGATGCAGCAGCATTGGGTGATCGCTCAAGTGCGGTTTCGTCCGTATCGGAGCGATTACGAAAGATGGTGAACCTGAAACCTCAAATACCTCCCGCGAATGCTCAGGTGATAGCACTGAGCACACGGATGAGCCTCTCCCTGAATCGTGAGCGTGACCGGCGCCATATCCGCGCCTGTGCCCAAGTGCGAGTGATGCGTGGAACGGGCAGACGGAAGTCTGCCGTGAGGAATGTGAGGATCGGCGATCCTGAACATCTGCAAAACGAATTCTCCCCGATAGTTTTTATCGCATTGACGAGACGTGCACCTGCCGCGCCTATGCTGCAGAAACGCCATCTAATGACGACCTTGGGAACAACACGTTTCCCTGGAATCCGGCGCGCAGAGATTTGGCTCCAGCGAACAGGCAATGTTCACTAGCCGCCCGAGTTAAACCGTGGGTACGACGCCGTGCGTCAGACTTTTCGATGGATGCCCATCCTGATGCGGTAACAGCGAGCCTGGGGCCGCCGCCGTAGTCGCCGCTCGATCTGTCGTTCGCTGCAAGTTGTCATTCCGCCATTTGGCGCCAAGTTATCCGCTTTCGAGCGCAATTGTCGTGTTCACGACTTGCCGGCGGTTGACCTTTAGCCAGAACGTACGCCCCGCGTTTTGTTTTGCGTCCAGCTGGCGCGCAGCGTGGCGGTGCGCAGGCCGCCGGGCAGTTGGCCCGGCCCTTGCTCCGTCGCTTGCTAAACGGTGTGCGGCTTTCCCGCTTTGTCGGAATTGTCTGTCACAGAACGTTGCTCTCTGGAACGAAAGTGCGATGCGATGCAGACCTTGAGTTCGGTAACCGCCAAGGTTGGAAGCACCGCAGCTGGTGCCGTCGATTTGACAACGCGCACCGCACTGGCGGTCGAAACTTATGATAGCGCGGATGGTGACCTTGGATACCTTCCTGAGCACGAAAGCGTCCTTGTCCGGGACACGGTCGGGTCGGATCGACCAACCAGCTTCACGCTTCAGAACGGCCTGCAGGTCGTGGTGATTGCGGATCGTCGGACGCCCGTTGCGACTCAGATGATCTGGTATAAGGTCGGCTCCGCCGACGAGCCACCCGGCAAATCGGGGCTTGCGCATTTCGTCGAACACCTGATGTTCAAGGGCACATCCAAACATCCGGCGGGTGAATTCTCTCAGACCGTGCAGCGCTGCGGCGGCAACCAGAACGGCTTCACCGGGACCGACTATACCACCTATTTCCAGCACGTGCCGCGCGAGCAGCTCGGTAAGATGATGGAATTTGAAGCCGACCGCATGACGGGCCTCATCCTCAAAGAGGAGAGCGTGATGTCCGAGCGCGACGTGGTGCTGGAGGAACTCAATAAGTCGGTCGCTAATAAGCCGGATGCGCAGCTCGCCGAGCAGATGATGGCCGCGCTTTACCTCAACCATCCCTACGGCCGCCCTGTGATCGGCTGGCGTCAGGAAATCGAAAAGTTCGATCGCGAGGACGCGCTCGCCTTCTACAAGCGTTTTTACGCGCCGAACAACGCCATCCTGATCATCGCCGGTGACGTCGACGCAAATGCGATCCGCCCTATGGTGGAGAAGAATTATGGCCACATCCCCTCGCAACCATCAATTCCCGCGGAACGCCTGCGACCGCAGGAGCCGACGCCGGCCGCGCCGCGTACCGTGACGCTGACCGATCCCCGCGTCGAGCAGCCAATCTTGCGCCGTTATTATCTCGTGCCGTCGGCTCACCCCGCGGCCGCGGGCGAGAGTCCCGTGCTTGATGTGCTCGCGCAATCGATGGGTGGCGGCGCCAACTCACATCTTTATCGCGCGTTGGTAGTCGACAAGCAGATTGCGATCACGACGGAGACTAGCTACGAGCGTACCTCGCTCGATCCTTCGCAATTCGAGATTTCTGCGACCCCGAAGCCCGGCGTCGGATTCGGGGAGATTGAGTGCGCCATCGACCAAGTGATAGCCGATATTGCGCACAGTTGCGCGCGCACCGAGGATCTCGAGCGGGTCAAGACGCAGCTGATCGCGCAAGCAACCTACGCCCAGGACAGCCAACAAACGCTCGCGACCTGGTATGGTGGTGGGCTCACGACTGGACTCAGCATCGACGAAGTCCGAGGCTGGCAGGACGGCATCCGCGCCGTCACCGCCGACCAGGTGCGCGCGGCCGCTGGGAGATGGCTCGACAAGAAGCGGTCCGTGACCGGCTATCTTATGAAAGGGTCAACGCGGAACCACCAGGAGAAGCGATCATGACCTATTCCTTCACACGTCTTGCGGTCCTCGCCGGCGGAGCCTCGCTCTCGACCGCGATGTTCGCGTCGCCAAGTTCACGCTCCGCGGTCGGAACGCGTGGCGCGACCAAGATCCAGCGCCTGGTGTCATCTTGCGGTATAGTAGCCTGGTTCGTGCAGGACGCCACTGTCCCGTTGATTGCGATGGAATACGCATTCGGCGGCGGCGCGACCCAAGACCCCACCGATAAACCCGGCGTCGGCTACATGGTTTCTGGCCTACTCGGTGAAGGCTCCGGCGATCTAGATTCCCAGACCTTTCATGAGCGGCTCGACCGTCGCGCGATTGAGCTGAACTTTGAATCGACCCGCGATCACCTCCGCGGTGCCTTGCGCACGCTCGAAGACAACAGGGACGAGGCCTTCGACCTGTTACGGATGGCACTAACCTCGCCGCGTTTCGACGCGGCCGATGTCGAACGGATTCGCGCCAGCATGCTTGCGAACCTTCGGCAAGACTCGACCGATCCCTCGTCCCTCGCCAATCGCAAATTCCTCGAAGTCGCCTTTAACGATCATCCTTATGCTAGGGAGGCACGAGGCACGATCGAGAGCGTGCCAAAGATCGAGGTCGCGGATCTCAAGCGCTATGTCCGACGCGTGATGGCAAAAGACACGCTCAAGATCGCGGTGGTCGGCGACGTCGATCCGGAGGCCCTGTGCAAATTGCTTGACAGAACTTTTGGCGGCCTGCCGGCCATGGCGGAGTCGACGCCGGTGCCCGACGTGGTCGCAGCAAGACCGCCGCAGCGCGTCTTCATTCCGCTCGATGTGCCCCAGACCGTTGTGACTTTCGGCGGTCCCGGCGTCCGCCGCAGCGAGCCCGATTTCATGGCGGCCTATGTCGTCAACCACATCCTCGGCGGCACCGGTCTGACGTCGCGGCTGTTCCGCGAAGTCCGCGAGAAGCGCGGGCTGGCCTATTCGGTCCACGAGCGCTTGGTCTGGATGGATCATTCCGCCATGTTTGTCGGCAATAGCGGCACCCGCGCCGATCGCGCTGGCGAGACGGTCGAACAGATCGAGAATCAAGCCCGCCGAATCGCCGAGGAAGGACCGACCCAGCAAGAACTCGACGATGCAAAGTCTTACCTGAAGGGCTCACAGATGCTGGCCCTCAACACTTCCTCGAAGTTTGCGCGAACGCTGCTGAAGCATCAGCTTGATAAGCTGCCGATCGACTATGTCAAACAGCATAACGCCGTCGTCGATGCAGTGACGTTGGAGGACGCCAAGAGGGTCGCACAGCGGCTGTGGGGCCAAGGTCTGCTCACCATTATCGTCGGCCGCTCCCCAATGGGCGCAGCCCGGTCGACCACCGTGCCATCGGCTGCGACTTCCTCACCAGGCCTCGAGCAGTTAGGCGCCACGGCATTGCCCGAAATACCGGCCGAACCCAAGTAACTTTGAGCAACGCCCCGCGTAGCTTCGAGCCTCGCTCTCCGCTCCCCCCTGCGGTGAGAACCGGAGAGCGGTTGCCGTGGGCATAGAATTGACGAATAGCCTTGTAGCCTTTCGACAGCGACGTACCGCCCTTAGAGACGACATGCTCGCCGAGCGGTGATGCAAACAGACCATCCAGCCCCTACACAACCCAGATGTCCTTCTCAAGCAGATGAACAGGCCGTCCCGAGGCGGTCGCGGCAACGCCCAAGGCTTCAGGCCGACCTCGCGCGACAGGGTGAGATAACGTTCAGCCATGAGGCACGAGGGTTGACTTATGGACTTCGACAACCATCCGGGCAGCGCAGGGCGAAGCGCAATTAGCACGTCGATCGTGGTCTTGGACTTGGACTTGCGCATCGCCCTGGTTTTGCTCGGCGAAGGCGAGCGCCGACAATGGCTGGGTTCCGGCTCCCCAGCTCGCAAGGGGCAATTGGATGCCGCAGCGATCTGCGGTGAGGCCGATCATTGACGCGATCGATCGACCTAGCCCGCCAGTGATCGCGAGATCGAGGCCGGCCGGCAGGCTTTCTCTTTGTAACGCGGTATCGAGACACTCGAGCGCGGTCTGTGCTTCGGTGGCCAGTTCGTTCTTGACGTCGTTTTTTGCCAGCTCGCTCGCGATGCGGGACCTACGCGCGCGCGGACAAGTTCGGCGATGAGCTCGCGAAACTGTTCGCGGTAGCGAAGTCGGGTTCGCCGAGGGATCGGCGAACGGCACAGTAGCGAGCGGCCGAGCGCTCATAGCCCCAGATGAAGGCGTCCTTGAGAAGGTCGATTTTCTTCAACTCGTAAGCACCGAGCACGGCTTTGCGTATAGGTCTGCCGGGGCGCATCGGCGAACGACAGCGGCGCTAGGTTGCGCTTGATGAGTGGGATGTTGGCGGCGAGGCGCGACACGGGCTTGTTCACGTCGTCGAAGGAGCTGCAGGTATGGAGCTGCACGATCACGAAAAACGCTTGTTTGAAGGGGGCGCGATCGCGGCAGCGGTTGGCAGGATCTGATCGAAGCTTTCCTCAATGGGCTGCGGCACCCCAGCAGATGAAATTAGGAGCGTTCGATACCGACGTCCATGTAACGCAGCCTGCCGACCGCCTTGGAATCGGCAAGGAGGTTGTTAGCGAGGAGCGCAGTCACCAGTTGAGTCATAGGCGGCATCGACAGCTAGAGACCAGGTTCGAATGCTAGAAGGTCGGCTTTCGAGAAGCTGACCAGCACCTCGACACAGAGGTCTTGATTGGTTGAGATTGACCTGATTTGGCACGCCATTTTTGCACGAGTTTTTCGGTTGTGAACAACCAATTGACGCGCGCGCGGTCGGCACTGCGCCGTGTCTCCGGCGGTCTCAGCGACGAGGCCGGGGAAACTGTCGATGCGCAGCTCAAGGCATAGGCGCTGCTGGCCAGTCTCGTTGAGCCAGGCGACTACGGTTAAGACGGCCCGGCGCTTGCGCCGATAACCCGTCGTTTGAACGTAACACGTGCTGAAGGTCGCCTTGTAATCAGCTTCGGCTGAGGAAAATTTCGTGCTCCAGGCTTGGTGGCCCAATGCTGGCCCTGTAGTTTACGCCCCGAAGGCTTAGACTTGTCTCTGGCTCAGACACACTTGGCAAGCCGTTGTGCAAGCGCATTCCCTCCTTGAGCTCTTCCGGTGCCCACTGTTCGCCGTGCTGCCAGTCCGGAGGAACATATGGAGACAACACTTCCAAAAGCTTGAAATCTCCGCTCCGCCATACTTGGCATCTCGTCGTGCGCCTGACAAGAAGCGTCTCCCTCCGAGGTACCCCCCGCAGTTTTCCTCATTCACGCGAGGTACCCAATGGCGGCACGTCGGTCGAAATAGCCTCCAGGGAACGCAGTCGTCGGAGGGATTGGCGTATAGGGATGCCAGAGCGCGAGCCCAACCAGCCGCGCGTCCAGCCGCACAATCAATTTGCGAGCGATCATGTCAGCTATCGTAGCCTCAATCTCGGCCTGCATTACATTCGTCCCGCTCAGCTGTTCGCGCAGGCGGGTTTCAGGCGAGCTTTCGTCCGCAGCGAGAAGAATTTCCCGCGCGAGGCCCCTGACCCGGTGTTCGCGCTCGACTGCAACGGCTCGCGTGTCCTCGACTATGATCTCGTCGCCGCTGTCCCGCATCGACAGCATAGACAAATTCGGCTCGTACCAGGCTTCCAGCCAGGCATCGATACCCTTGGCGACAGCGCTTAGCCCCGGACGGCGATTAGCGCTGCGCGCCGCGAAATGGCCGCCGACGTCGTCGTCTTCACTGTCTTCGAAGTAGTAAACTTGATCCGCCAGATCGCGCTCCGACAACGGATAGACGTAGCGATAGGAGACGGCCGGGCGCAGCTTCAATCCATGTTTCTCGGCTGCGTAATGATAGGGGCTGTAGCGCTGGTACCGCAAACGCACCGCAGGTCCCGGCTGTAGATGATGCAGCAGCGGTAGCAAAGGAGCCATTTCCGCATACCATGCGTCGCTCTCGCCGGGGAAGCCCCACAGCAAACTCCAACTGACCCGCACGCCGTGCTGACGGCACCACTTCAAGAGTTGGACATTATGCGCTGAGCTCGTTCCTTTGCGCATCAGCTTCAAAACACGGGTATCCAGGCTCTCGATACCCGGTTGGATCCAGCGGACGCCCGCGGCAGCCAGCTTCTCCACTTCGTGGCGCTTCAGGTCGGCTTTGACCTCAAAGAAAATCGCGAGCTTCTCGGGTAGCGCGGTGAGGCGAGGCAGCGCCTTTTTTAGGTAATCAGTGGCCAGAATATTGTCCACCGCTTCGATGCGCGACAAACCGTAGCGCGCCGACATCTCAATCATCTCCTCTGCGGCCTGCCTCGCGGGTTTCTGGCGATAGGTCATCGATCCGCCGTTCAGCCCACAAAACGTGCAGTGGCTCCGCTCGCCCCACCAGCAGCCTCGAGAGAACTCCATCGGCAGCCCGGCATGGATGCGGTCGGCGTAGATCGACGCGTCGAGCTCGGCAAAATAGTCCGAGAAATCGGGCAGCGGCAGGTCACCCATGTTCTCGATCACTGCGCGGGGCACTAAGTCGCGCGTCGACGCAGCGGGATAACCGGCCTCGCGATGCGCCGGACCGAAAACGCCATACGGCAGGTCAGCAGGGGGAATGTCTCTGCCGCGATTAAGGATGTCCCAACACAGCGGGCCGATCAGTAAGTCGGCCTCGCCCGACACGACATAGTCCACCCATGGGAAACGCATGTGAGTGCTCCGCCCCATTACCGACTCGCAGTTTGCGCCCCCCATGAAAGTGACAAGATCCGGTGAGCGCTCGCTCAGTCGGCGCAGCAACGCGAGCGAGGGAACATGCTGGGTGAAGGTCGAGCTGCACCCGACCATGGCCGGCCGCTGCTCCAATATCTTGTCAGCCGTCCAATCAATAAACCCGCCGATTAGCGAGCGCAGCCTGAGGAAATTCGCGCGACGCTCGGCCAACGATTTGCCTGCGTGTATCGGGTTACGTTCGAAATAAAGGTCCAGGAAGGCGCTTTCTTCAGGCGCGAAGTCGGGAAAAGCAACGCCCGCGAACAGCCAATCAACCAGCGCCTCCTCTGGCGGGCAACTCTCAAGAGGCCCATAGTCGGCAATGCCTATGTATTCCAAAAACCAGATGTTGGGATATGCGATCGTGGCTTGCAGCCCAGCCTGGGTCAGCGCTGACTTCAGCAGACCAAGCGCCAACGACGGTCTTTCGACTGCCGACATAGGCATGTTGACTAAGACGATTGGCACACCGATACTCATGCGATGCCACATTATTTGTGATAGGCTGGGCGCGTTCGCCCGGCCACAGCCTCATACGCTGGACGGCAATGCGAACTTCTGCGCGACTCCGTGATTGGAGCCGTGAACACGACGTCAACTAATTCAGCAAATGCCCTAGGCGGCGCGCTTCGAGCCATGTTTCCGTGTCACGTTCGTTGCCTGGAGACTGGAAGGTATGAACGCGCTAGCCCAGCGGAGGGTGCTAGAGCCGGGGCGGTGAATGAGCCGACACACCGCTTCGCTCCCGACATTAAGCGGCGCCACGCCAAGGATCAGGTCGGGTCGAGCCGGTCTTGACCAAGAGCGTGCTGCGTTCCAGTCGTACTCGCGGATGTGCAAAAAACGAGGACTTGGCTCGAAACCGCGAGCGCGGAAGTCCTTCGGTCGCGTCCAGCGCAGAGCTACCAAAGCCCATCTGGCAGAGCTCAGGCAGGTGGTAGACCGAATGAGTTCGAGCTGCCTAGGAGAGCCCGGCACGCCAAGAACAGGTTCTGCGGTCATGTCGGTTCTGCGCGCCATGAAGCCGCGGACGGTGGATGCGAAACGGCTTGCCACCCCAATCCACCCTGCGAGATGGTAAGATGCCGCAGCTCCTCGATACTGACGTAGTACCTCAGTGCGAATCGGCATGATCTATGTTCGTGCGGGAGCCTGCGTATTTGGCAGCTTCGATGCGGCTCGTCGTCCAATTGCTGGTCTGCCAGGCGAAGCGGTCGTCCAGGTCGTCTTCGATTACCCCGGCCGCGTGCAACCGATCGAGCAAGTCAGCGACTGCAAGTACGCTCGTTCCGTCAGTCGTGACCCGCATAACCAGCTCCGACGCTGTGCAGTTGCCGAACGCGATGAGATCGCCAACGGAAATCGGAGCGACGTCGTCGGGCACCCGGTGTTCCATGTTGCGGGCGCGGAGCTGGAAGTACCGGTTCCCTGCTTTGTATTGCAGGTCTTTGCGGAAGCGGATCGGCAGGTGGGGGGCTGGGCTCTCGAGCATATACTGGTCGATCATGCTCAGCAGCCCCTCGCGGAACTCGTCAGGCGTCCTGAAGAAACGTTCACCCAAGATGCGGTAACCGAGAGGCCAGCGTTCGCTCCCCGGTACCGGCGTCACCAGTTGCAAACGTCCCTGCTGCATATTCACGAGGAAGCCGGAAACACACGCGATCGTGGTATGATCGCGTTCGAACAACGCGATTGCATCATCTTTGATGGCGGACCTGAGCTTCCCCTTCCGCTCGCGCGCGCGTCCGGCGAAAGCCTTTGCGGTCGGCGCCTCCTTGCCCTGCAGGATGAGTTCGACCCCTAGCAGCTCCTCTGGCGAAAACGCCTTATGGATCTGATTGAGATGTGTTTTGCTCAGCACAGAGAAACGATTGGGCGTGGTGCCATATAGGTTGAACAATCTGAGCACGCGCCTGGTGAGTGCCCGATCCTTAAGCGGCGCAGCGGTCGTTGTCTGCGGCAATGCGCCCGTGATCCGATAGTAGTCGAACAGAAGGCGATCGTAGTGTGGGTTGTCCATAGGATCTGTAGCCCAGTAGCAGAAGCCAGTGCGGGCTGCCGAACCAAACACCTCGCTCGCGACGCCAACTACGCCACGCCAACGCTCTGCCTGCTCTTTGCTGTAGTCGTAATAGCCTTTGAACCGGCCGGCAGAGAGGCCACAGAACCAGCAACCAACGGTGCAGCCTTCGCTCAGCTCGAAGGCGATGATCGGGTACGTGACCGATAGCGATGATGCGCCCAATTCGTCGTTGCAGCGCCGGATTTGGCGCTCGCGCCAGGCATGGAAACGAGGGTTAATCGTCGACATTTCGCCTTCGTCGCGCAGGAGGTCGCGATGGCGCAACATCTCGCGCAGATGTTCGTCCCACATCGTAGCCAGCGGCCACTGGGCAGACTCCGGCTTGAAGCGGTATCTTTGGTAGTCTCCGTGCCAGAGCGGCAACATTTCCATTGGGTCAACTTCGATGCCGTAGCGCTCTGTTACCGTACGAGGGGCGTCGACGTTCTCCGAAAGCGCCTTCCGGAACTCCACGTCACCGGCTAACCGCTCCGTAAAGCGCTTAACGTGCGACAGGGTGCGCAGTTGCTCGGGGGTGCGACGGTCAAAACTCTGTCGGTAGTGTTCGGCGGCAGCGCGCGTCATCACGTTACGGATAAACCTTGAAGCAGCATCTTATAAGCCTAATGGCAATGATCTCACCCCGGACGAGGCCTGCTTTCATGTTCTCGTCGCACTTCTCGTCTCCTTGAGCACGAGCCAATGCGGTCAGAGCGAAAGGCATGTCAGGCCGCGACCGCAACAACAACAACCAGAACAACAGCGACGGGCTGGACTGCCGAGGCGAAGTTAGAGTGCGCTTCCGCGACCTGTACGTCGCTCGTGGGCACCTCCGCAGCGGACCTGGCCGACCCAGCGGCCTGCACAACACCGGTCGAAATCGCAACACTCGAATCAGGTTTGGCGCCGACAGTTGCATCGAGCTGCTTACTAATCAACTCGTGTCGGCTTCGATACCGGATGTAACTCTTCGCTTCATCAAGAGTAAAATTGTAGCCGTGGCTTTTTCCGACCGCTACAATTGATGCAAGACCTATAGCACTCGGTTTTGCGTTTTCGAGCAGATTGCGCTTTTTCCCTAGATCGTTGACAAATCGCTCTACCTCAGTTTGCGACACAGCCAGTCTCCCCGTCTTCGCTTAAAGTTGCAAAACTATGCTCGATGCCTTCGCAGGCGATCGACGCCGACAGCGCGAACAAAGCAAGCAACGCGCCAGATTGAAAATTGCTGATTTTTCGCTTTGTCTCACGTCGTCAACACGACAACATTGGCTTGGAACCGACAACCGGCTCACGATGCGGGACAAGATTTCGTTGTCGGTATCTAATAAAGTCGTCCGTAATCGCGGGCGACAGCAAACCGCGCCGCCCAGTGCAGGGAAATGAGCCCGTAGATCTGCAGCATGTTTCGGATCAGCCGCGCAAGAGCTGTCGCGCCCGTATATGACGCATCTAATTCTGGGAGGGGACGCCTGTGCTGCACTGAATAATGCGGTGGAGCGTACCAGGAAGGCGGCCGGTTGCATGGCGGTGGTCCTTCGAGATTGAGTGGCTGCGCGCAAATGAGAGGTCATCGCCCTCAGTCAGGAGGGTGAAGATAGCGCGCTTCCGCGCGGGCAAGTTCGTCATACCCCAACAGTTCGAAGACGTCGTCGAGCGTCGCAATGTTGGGCTCGATACCGGCAACACCTTCTTCAGCAATGATGCGATGGCAGATCTGCCGCATTGCCGCTATTGCAGCTCGTACGGAATGGTTGGCCCAGATCACTGTTGAGATGCGGGCATTACGATAGGCAGAGACCGGTGTTCGATAGTACGTCGTTGGAACAATCACGACGGGCAATCGGCTTTGCCAGGTGCGGGTGAAGGAAAGGACCTCGTCCGCGCTGCTCTTTCGCGAGTGAATCAGGATCGCATCCGCACCCGCGTCCGCGTAGGCGTGAGCGCGTAAAATTGCGTCGTCCATTCCATGCCCCGCGATCAACGCCTCGATCCGGGCCACGAGGACCAAGTCTTCCGCGACTGTATCCTTGACTGCCCGCAGGCGGCCTGAGAATTCGTCGATATCGGCGAGGGGATGACGATCGCCAATGAGCGAGTTCATCTTTGGAAAGCAGCTGTCCTCCAGCGCAACGCCCGCAGCACCTCGCTGACGGAGCTTGCGGGCGAGGAGGCGCGCATTGTTGAAATTACCGAAGCCGCCATCGCCGTCAACCAGAACGGGCAGTTTGGTCGAGCCCACGATCCGCTCGACCGCATCGACAAGTTGGCTCCATGACGCTTCGTTGACATCACGATAGCCGAGAGAACAAGCGATTGAAAGACCCGACGCCCAGAGACCTTTGAACCCTGCGCGCTCAGCGATCGCGGCGGAGAGGCCATCATGCGCTTCCATGAGGACGGAGAGTTCAAGATTGGAGCAAATCTGTGCACGCAGCATTTCTGCGGGCGTGCATCGATCAGGACCATTGGCGAGTACAAATTGTGGTTCACGTTTCATGCCGAACACCCCAGGAGCGACGGTTGAGGAGCCCGACTGAACAGCCCAACCTTCATTCGGCAATCAGTCGCCTTTTCTGACATCAAGATCAATTAGCATGCTTGATAGTTGACGGGACGTTCCTCGCCCGTCCGGTCGAGCGCGATGACCCTCTCTGTGGATCGACGCCACCTACGTGAAGCCGCCAGCTGGGGCGCATTGTCTCGGCGCGGGGATCGTCGCGATCGGCGTACAGTGATGGCCGGTGCGAAGTCCCCGGCATGGATGTCGGCCGATCCGCGGTTGGCGTTCCTGAGCTGGCTCGCCAGGCGGGTCTGCACGGCCTCAAGCTAGTGAATCTCGGACGCTCATGAGAGCATCAAGGCCGCCGCGGTGCTGAACGCCACGTGGCAGCGCCGCCGAGTGGAGGTCGTTGAAAAGAGTTCGCGCGGACTGATTCCGTTTCCCTTGTGATTCGCGGTCGCGAGCGGCGCGCGCCCGTAGCGCCGCGCGGATGAATCTCCTAACTTGGTGCAGTCGAACACGCGTCGACTCGCTTCTGTGAGCGGCGCGAATAGTGATGTTATCCTAGATTGAGCGTCCCAGAAGAGAATCATGCGACTGAAAATGGATGAAATCAACGGGGAGCCTCTACAAATTGATGATCATGTTGGTGTTACGACAAGAAGTTGGGTGATGAGGCGATGAGCCTCGCTCAGTGCCACCTCAGAATGTCCGTATCGGAAATTGGTGCCCGACTCTGCAACGCTATGTCGACATGCAACAATTTGCATCCACTACCGGCGTTAGTAGTTGTTCTGGATCAAAGACGCATGTCACTGACTAGTCGATTAATGTCGAGCCAACATCATCTGCAGGTGTTCGGCATGGAATAACGACCACAATCCCCTCTGTCAGCGCCCCCGATTGATGTGTTGACTTGTCGCCAGCAGAGACACAATAGAGCGAGCGATCACGACGTGGCGGAGCCCCTTTTTGCCGATAGCTTCTGTTCCAACGAGCACCCGGCCGGCTGAAGGAGGAATCGATGTTGGTCGCTGTTGTTGGAGCTGGGATTATGGGCGCGTCGCTCGCGCTTCATTTCGCCGCGAACGAAATGACGGTACTGTTGTTTGATGGCGCCGCGCCCGGCTCTGGAGCGACCGGATCAAGTTTCGCGTGCCTGAACTTCTTTGCTGCGGCGACATCGGACTACATGCAGTTCAGGTCTGAAGCCCTTGACTACCATATGGAACTTGCACGCCCCCTTGGTCTGGTAGACGCCATCAGAGCAACCGGAACATTGCGTTGGTCAACCGATTCCACGCAAAATAAGAAGTTACTTCAGGCAGCCAGTATGGCCGCGGGGCTAGGAAGGACCGTCCAGTACCTTTCACGAAATGATGCATTGAACCTTGAGCCAAATCTTTGCATCGTGGGGGGTCCCGAAGTTATTGTGCGGGTTCCTCAGGAGGGATGGCTCGATTCTGTTTATTTCACGAAGCTCATGATCGACGCTGCCGTCGCTACCGGACTAGCCCACCGCGTCTCTGAAAAATGTATAAAGATAGAGCCTCTCAACCGAGGCGCCGTGGTCTGGACTGATCGTACTTGCTACCTTGTCGATGCAGTCGTGCTGGCCAGCGGCACGGGAATCAACGCGCTGCTTGAAGATCTCGCGTATGCGCCATTGGTTCATGAGTCGCCCAAAGTGCTGACACAAATACCGTATTTCGGCCCTCCCATCGAGCACGTTGTCTTTGCTAACCATATTCATTTCCGCGCAAACGGGCCTTCTTCTCTCATCGTCGGCAATGCCGGCGACCCCACGGGTCTTAGCGACTCTGGTGTAGAGGTCACGGCTGCCAGAGAGAATGTCTCGTTAGTAAGGGGCGAACTCAAAGACCCCTCCCTTGGGAAGTCCATTGCCGCGCGGAGAGGGACCTGCCCCGTCCCCAAAGATGGCTACCCGATCGTCGGGCGACTACCTGGTCAAGCACAGATATTCATTGCGGTGACGCACGCAGGCGTCACGCTTGCCCCATATGTCGCGCTACTGCTCACCAGGGAAATTGCAAGGGACGGATCATGTGAGGTGCTTGGCGCCTTTCGACCCGAGCGCTTCTATCTCCCGATAGATCAAAACGGAATGCGAAGAATCCAGTAGTTCCTGCCGATAGTCGTTGAAGAAATCTAATGAGACTCTTGAGCGATTTATGTTGCCGCGATGCGAGCCGCGCGCTTTGTCGTGCGTATGATCTCATAGACGCCGGATTGAACAAAGGAGTTGTGGGTGCTTTGAGAGTAGTGAAGCCGGTGCGGTTGCGGAGAAGGCGCACCTGTAGTCGCCGCGCATCGGCGAGACATTCATCGGATGTGAACGGCCCCATTGATCGAGTAAAGGGTGCGATTCAGCGAGCGCTTTGCTCCGTAGAGTGTGCAGCCGAACAATTTGGGTGACGAGCGCGGACAGGCGACATCGAACATTGTCACCGAGAAGGATGATCACAGAATCTATGGATGGTGCGCGCGCGCTGGTCATGACGTATCACTACGAATGTCCAGCGGGCAAGCTCGCCGGACAACGTCGATGTGCCGCATGGTGCAGCCATAATGTGCGCAGACGGAGATCTCGTATCCAAGAAAGGTTCGGCGCCGGCTTCTCGATCTGCTGGGGGATGGCAGACAGCGAGGTAGGCCCTCAGGGGAAAGCGACGAATGACCTGGTGCCGCAGCAATAGCCCGAGCGGTCTGCCCCTGCCCCGCGCGTAGTGAAGCGTAAGCTCGCATCGGCACCTGTCGCCCAGAGACTTACGGTAAGCGCTTAGCCGGAACCCTTGCTTCGGATCTGGATAGCTGTGCGAGAAGCGTCCGGCTTCGACGGAGGTCGGGATGGATTGGACAGCAAAAATGACGCGCATTTTGACGGCTCATTGGCAGGGGCGGTGAGCCGGCTGGAGGTTCTTGGAGGGCCGTCGAGGCGCCGTGTGCGTTCAGAAGCGGAGAGAGCTCGGATCGTCGCCGAGAGCCTGTTACCTGTGCCCAGGTGTCCGAGGTGGCGCGCAAGTATGGAGAGACGCACTGGCGGATCTAGGGCTGGCGACGGCGCTTTCGACGCCGAGGCCTGTTGCCGGCGTGCGAGGCGTCGCAGCCGACATTCGCGCCGCTGGTGCTGGGAGGTGCGTTGGGGGAGCGTCAGGCTCCGGCAATCAAGCTTAAGATCGCGATCGGTGATATCGTGTTGCGGACGAACGGCCATTGATGCCGAGCAGCTGTCCCGGGTCATCCGCGTGCTGCGAGCATCACGATGATCGCGGCCGGTGCTGATCTGAAGATTTACGTTGCAACGCGGCCGATCGGTTAGACGCTCGCCGAGGACATCCGCTATGTCCTCAATCATTGGCAGGGGCTGACCCGCTTCCTCGAAGGCGGACGTCTCGAGCTCGACACCAACCCGGTCGAGAATGCCATCCGGCCAGTCTGCTTGACCAGGAA
>NZ_JBEPRQ010000046.1:0-31363 GCF_040548425.1 Bradyrhizobium sp. i1.15.2
GCTTTCCACGGCATCTACACCTCCCGCAGAACAAAAGCGGAAAGTGTAACCCATGTGTCCGGTACGAACTGTCACCTATGTCTCGGGTCGCTCACAGCTCATTTGATCTCCGCAAGCCAGGCGTTGTGACCGGCGCATTTGGTCACCATGCGCGCGCTGCGCAGATGAGTCCGGTCGAGCACAGCATTGCATCGCCGTGGCATCACCGTCGGAGGATTCAATATCGCACGGCAGTCTGAGTGATCGTGATCACATAAACTCGCGATCAGCTCCCCTAGTGTCCAGCTCACGCCAAACACGGGGAGATTTCATATGCGCAAGATCATTCTGGTGGCCGCTATGGTGCTGGTCTCTGCCTCTGCCCAGGCCGGAGGCCCGCGCAGCCTGTCGCTGTCCGCGGTGAGCGAGCCGGCTTCGGTTCAGCAAACGGCGCCAGCGCTTGCTGCCGCGCCGACGCAGGTGAGCGAAGCAGCGCCAGCCGCCGAAGCTCCGAAATATCTCGATCGGCCGCCGGCGGTTTCGCTTACGGCGCCTGCGGCGGCCGCTGCACCGACCACCACGACGACCTCAGCGCCCGCGACGACGATCCAACCCGCCGCGAAGACGACGGCCAAGGCAGACAAGCCGAAGCACAAGCGCAGCTGGACCGAAGGCCGCATCATCAGCGAGCTGCATCGTCACGGCATCTACTGGTAAGGCGCTCGCTCTCAAAAAGCATATGGCCGGGACAAGCCCGGCCATGACGCAAGAGATTTGGATCGGACTGGACGCGCTACTGCGAAACCGTCTGCACCACGCTCCCGATCGGACGTGCGCTCGAGGTCGGCACCTTCAGGTCCTTCAGCAATGCCTCGTCATATTCTGGCAGCGACTCGAGCGTCGTCTTGGCCTTCATCTGCACGACCTTGTAGCCGCCGGCCTTGAGCCGCGCGAGCAGTGCAGGCATGGCTTCGCCGGTATGCTTCTGGAAGTCGTGCATCAGGATGATGCCCTTGCCGAGCTTGTCGAGCCTGGTCATCACGGTCTCGATGATCTTCTCCGGCGTCGCGCCCTTCCTGAAGTCGAAGGAGTCGATGTCGGTCGAGAACATCGCGACGTTGCGGGTGCCGAAATAGCTCACGATCGCCGGATTGTGCTGCAGCTGCGGGAAGCGGAAGAACGGTGCCGGGTTGGTGCCGAGCGCGTATTTCACGGCGCTAACACCCTTCTCGACCTCGTCCTTGGCCATCTGCTCGGTCATCTTCTTGCCGTTCAGGTTGACGTGCGACCAGGTGTGAGTGCCGACCGTGTGGCCCTGCGCCAGCACCTGGCGAAGGATTTCCGGATGGTAGGTCGCATGCTTGCCGACCGAGAAGAACAGGCCCTTGGTGCATTCATCCGCGAGCGCCTTCAGCACGGCGGGCGTGTTGACCGGCCAGGGACCGTCGTCGAACGTCAGCACGACCTCCTTGTCGGTGAGGAAGTCGAACTGCTTGAAATGATCGAAGCCGAAGCCCGGACCGCCGGTGGTGTCGATCTCGACCACGCGGGAGACGCCGAGCGCGTTGGGATTGGCGCAGGTCGATTTCTGCTGAACCGGCATCGGCGCGGGTGCGGCGGCCGGGGCGGCTGCCGCCGGTTTGGCCGCAATCGCCGCCGTGGTCGTGACGTCGTCCTTGGCGGCGAGCTTCGCCTGTGCCGGCAATTGATCGGCGGCACGGGCGGCAATCGTCTTGGGAGCGGCCTGGTCGGCGCGCGAGGAATAATAAAACCAACCGCCGGCGGCAATCACGACCGCCGCAACTACACTGGCCAGCATCAGGCCCAACGCATTACGCATCGCCATTCTTTCCAATTACGCAACCAAACCGGCGGAATTTCCCGCTCGACGAGCCATTAATGCGAAGGAACAGTTAACGTGACACCAACACGACAGCGGATATGAAGGAATTTCAGCGAGGTGCGCCAACGTGACCATAGTCACAGAGGGTGGGCCTCCCGTGACCGTCATCACAGTGGAAACTGTTTTGCTGGAGCATGGTCGATCCCATCAACAACGGGCCCGCTTCCAGCGGTGCCAATGGGAGCTTCAAATGACCAACTCGCTGAACACCAAGTCTCTGAACACCAAGTCCTTGAGTAGCAAGATCCGCGACACCAGCCTGGCTCTGGGCTTTGCCGCCATCCTCTCGATCGCCTCGACCGGCTCCAGCTTCGCCTTCTCGTCCGAAGCCCAGCAGCAGTGCACCGGCGACGCTTTCCGCCTGTGCTCGTCGGAAATCCCGAACATCCCGAAGATCACGGCGTGCATGATGAAGCATCGTTCGGATCTGAGCGCCGGTTGCCGTGCGGTGATGGACAAGGACCTCGCCAAGGGCGGCGCGTCACGCAAGGTCGCTGACGCCCAGGACGCTCAGTAACAGTAACGATAGCGTCGTTGCGTCGGTTAGCTCCCCTCGCGATGTGCCCCGGCGTCAAGCCGGGGCCACGCGGCAGCGCAAGCCCGCCTGCCAATAAAGCCGTTGCGGCTTCGGGATCGTCGCTCTAGCTTCGCCCGCACATCTTCCGGGTAAGAGGCATTACGCGATGACCAGATTTCTTTTCATCATTCCATTGATCCTGTTTGCATCGGCTGCGTCCGCGCAGCAGCCCGGTCACGACGCCTGTGCGCGCGATGTGACGCGCTTCTGCCGCCCGGTGATGAACAATGGCGATCAGGTTGTGCTCGCCTGCCTCAAGCAAAACCGTACGCGGCTCACCAAAGGCTGCGAGAAGGTGCTGACGGATCACGGGCAGTAAGACGTCGCTACGGACTCGCGAAACCCTACGTGCTGCTTCCCGCCGCAGTGGCGACCACGGGCAGCACCTCACTTGCTGCCTGGTCCGGCGTCTCCTCTTTCCAGCGCACCGAGCCGAACGGACGCTCGAGCATGCGGCGGATCCGCACCGGATCGGGGCCGATGTGGAAATCGATCGCCTCCTGATGCAGAGCGCGTTCGGACTGGGTCGAGCGGTTGCGCTGGCGTAGATAGTCGAGCCAGGTCGGACAGTGGTAACGCTCGGTCCACAATTCGGGATCGGCGATGTCGCGCGCGATCGACCAGCCGTAAGCACCGTTGCGCTGACGAGAGAGCTGCACGTCCTGCATCACGTTGTGAAAGGCGCGGGCGTTGTCTTGGGCGACGCGGTATTCGATCTCGACCACCAGCGGCCCGCTGCGTGCCGTGAGCGACAGTTTGACTTCCGGATCCGCTAGCAAATCGGCGTCTTCGTTACGGGCGCCGACGCGCGGCATCGTGAGCCAGATCCCCAGCACCGGCGAGATCAGCATCAGGCCGGCAGCCGTCAGCAGCGCGACCTCGACGCCGGCATAGTCGGTGAGATGGCCCCAGCCCCAGGCGCCGACCGCGATGCCGCCCGAAATCGAGGCCTGGAACGCCGCGAGCGAGCGGCCGGCGACCCAGCGCGGCGCCGAGAGCTGCACGCCGATATTAAACAGTGCGACGGCGGCCATCCAGACCGCGCCGGCGAGCACCAGGGCAGCCGCGGTCAGCACCGGCTCGGTGCTCACGGCGAGCGCAGCCATCGCAAACGCCATCGAAATGGTGCAGGCGCGGATCGCGGCTTCGCCGCTCATGCGCTTGCGTAACTCGTGGATGTTGAGCGCACCGACCACGGCCCCCATCCCGAAGGCGCCGAGCATGATACCGTAGGTCTGCGCGCCGCCATGCAGCAGATCGCGCGCGACCAGCGGCATCAGCGCCATGATGGCGCCGCCGATCAGGCCCATCACCAGCGTGCGCAACAGCACGATCTTGATCGGCGGCGAATTGGTGATGTAGCGGAAGCCCGACACCATGGCGCGGTTGAGCTTCTCCCGCGGCAGCCGCGAGGGCTCGGTGTTGCGCCGCCAGAGCAGCAGCACCACCAGCAACGGCAAATAGAGGATCGCGTTACACGCAAACGCCGCCACCGCACCGAGCGCGGCGACGATGACACCGCCGACCGCCGGACCGAAGCTGCGCGCGATGTTGTAGCTGATGCCGTTCAGCGCGACGGCCGACGGCAGGGCATCGGGCGGCACCTGCTCGCTGACCGAGGATTGCCAGGCCGGGCCGAACAGCGCGTTGCCGCTGCCGACCACGAAGCAGAACGCGAGCAGCGTTTCCGGAGAAATGTAGTTGAACCAGGCCAGGACCGTGAGCGCGGTCGCGCCAGTCAGCGCGATCATGAGCGCGATCAGGGTGACGACGCGGCGATCATACATGTCGGCGATGGCGCCGGCCGGCATCGAGATCAGCATGATCGGCAGCATCAAAGCGGTCTGCACCAGCGCCACCTTGTCCGCCGAGGCCGCCATCTGCGTCATCGCCCAGGCGGCGCCCACGCCCTGGATCAGTAGGCCGAGATTGGAGAGGAGGCTGGCGAGCCAGATGCGCCGGAACACGGTGTACCGCAGCGGCGCCATGATGCCGTCGGTCGCAATTTTCTGGCGGTTCGTCTGCTCGGTCATATCCCCTTCCAGATGGGCTGGCAGAAGTAGTCTTGAAGTCGTCTTGGAGTGGTCTTTGGGCGATTCCGGCAAGTTCAGTGATGCCTGCGAAAGTCCTTCGCTGTCCAGTGGTTAGGCCGGTATAAGCGGTGCACAGAGATGGTTTTGCGGCGGAGGAACAGATGAAGCTGTCACGACGAATGATCATGCTAGGGGCCGGCAGCTTGCCCTTCGCAATTGCGAGCTTGCGGACGGGCGCGTTGGCTCAACCCGCGCCCGCTGCGCCGAGCGAGGTGCCGCCGATCCTGTTCGTCCACGGCAATGGCGAATACGACGCGCTCTGGATGACGACCTTGTGGCGGATGGAATCCAACGGCATCGCGCGCGACCGCATGATGGCGATCAATTTCACCGATCCCAATGCACGAAGTGACGACAAGGTCGAGCAGGCGGGTCGCTCCTCGACCGAGGACCAGCGCCGCGAGCTCGCCGCCGCCATAGCCGATTTGAAGCGTCGCACGGGTGGGTCCCGCGTGGCGCTGGTCGGCAGCTCGCGCGGCGGCTATGCCATCCGCAACGTCATCAAGAACGGCGGCCCCGGCGGTGTCAGCCATGCCGTGCTGTGCGGCACGCCCAATCACGGCGTGTTCGCGACCGACGACCAGCTCAACAGCGAGTTCAACGGCCGCGGCGCGTTCCTGCGCGGCTTGAACGAGGGCGAGAGCGAGGTGACACCGGGTGTTGCCTTCCTCACCTTGCGCAGCGACGGCATGGACAAATACGCGCAGGCCGATGGCCGTTTCATCGGCAAGCCCGGCACGCCGACCGGCGTCAACGTCGAAGGTCCGGAGTTGAAGGGGGCGGCCAACCTCGTGCTCGGCGCGCTCGATCATCGCGAGGTGGCGTTCCACCCCCGGGCCTTCCGCGAGATCTACAAATTCATCGCCGCCCGCGAGCCCGCGCGAATCGCGATTGTCCCGGAGCAGAGCGTGAAGCTGAGTGGGCTTGTTACCGGCGCGCCCGGCGGCGTGTCGACCAACCGGCCGGTGGCCGGCGCAACCGTCGACGTGTTTCGGGTCGATCCTGAAACCGGTGAGCGCAAGGGCAACGCCGTCCACAGTGCGAAGACCGGTGCCGACGGCCGCTGGGGACCGGCGCAGGTCGAGCCTTCCTGGTCGCTCGAATTCGTCGTCGCATCGCCGGATGCGCCGACGACGCATATCTACCGCTCACCCTTCCCGCGCTCGTCGGACGTCGTGCATCTGCGCGCCGCGCGTCCGCTCGGGCCCGCGGACAAGGACGCCGGGGCTGTGGTGATCATGTCGCGTCCGCGCGGCTATTTCGGCCTGCCGCGGGATGTGGTGCTGCTCGACGGCAAGGAGCCGGCGGACGTCAAATCGGGTGTGCCCACAGATTCGACAGCAACACTGCGCCTTCCGGCCGGCGAGGTGGGGCGTAACATCGTGGCCCAATTTGGCGAAGAACGAATTGTGGCACGCGCCTGGCCTGCCTCCGAGAACAGGATTGCGATTGCCGAGCTGACTTACTAGCTAATTGCCTGCGTCACCTCTGCGGGAGCGAGCCATGAACATCGCCAGCGTGCGTCGGCCCATCGTCCCTCCGACCCCGCCGCGTGCGCCCGACGACATGTCGTTCCTCGGCCGGCTAGCCGTGATCAAGCGGAACATGATCGCGACCTGGGGCCAGCGCGCCTACGAGGAAGACGTCATCGAGGGCCGCTTCTTCTTCCGCAACAGTTTCATCCTGAACCAGCCGGATGCGATCCGGCATGTCCTGCTCAGCAATTACGAGAATTATTCGCGTACCCCGGCGGGCATCCGCATGCTTCGTCCCGTGCTCGGCGACGGTCTTCTGATTGCGGAGGGCCATTCGTGGACGTTTCAGCGCCGCACTCTCGCGCCGGCGTTCACGCCGCGTGCGACGGCAAATCTCGTTCCGCACATGACGGCGGTGCTCGACGAGACCATCGCGAAGCTCGACGGACGGACGAGCGAGCCGGTCGATCTGCGCGAGATCATGCAGCGTATGACGTTGGAGATCGCCGGACGCACCATGTTCTCGTTCGGCATGGACCGGCATGGTCCGACCTTGCGCAACTTCGTCATGGAGTATGGAGCCCGGCTCGGACGGCCGTACTTGCTCGACATGGTGCTGCCGCTGTCCTGGCCGAGCCCGATGGATTTTGCCCGCGCCCGTTTCCGCAAGCGCTGGACTGAATTCGTCGCGATACTGATCGCCGAGCGGCGGGAGATGGGCAAGAAGGACGGTGCGCCGCCGCGCGATCTGTTCGATCTCATGGACGAGGCGCGGGACCCCGAAACCGGCAAAGGCTTTTCGGACGAGCAACTCGTCGACGAAGTCGCAACCATGATCCTCGCGGGTCACGAGACCACGGCGACCGCGCTATTCTGGGCGCTCTATCTGCTCGCGCTCGATCCCGATACGCAGGAGGAGATCGCCTCCGAGACGCGAGGCGAACATCTCGACAGCATGGCCGACATCGATCGCCAGAAGTTCACCCGCGCCGCGATCGAGGAGACCATGCGGCTTTATCCGCCGGCCTTCCTGATCGCCCGGGCCGCGCGCGAGAAGGACAACGCGGCCGGCGTCGCCATCGGCAAGGGCGACATCATCATGATCGCGCCGTGGCTGCTGCACCGGCACGAGAAGCTGTGGGATCAGCCGAACGCGTTCATTCCAAAACGCTTCATGTCGACGGAAGCACCCGATCGGTTTGCCTATCTGCCCTTTGGCGCGGGTCCGCGCGTCTGCGTCGGCGCACCATTCGCGCAAGCCGAATCCGTGCTGGCGCTGGCCCGGCTGATCGGTGCGTTCCGTGTCGAGCTTGCCGATACCAGCCCTGTCATTCCGCTCGGCGTCGTCACGACCCAGCCGGACCGTTCGCCGCTGTTCCGCATCACGCGTCGGTGACAGGCGTTCGCCTGGCGGACGGCGTGATCCACACCAGATAGAGTTGCGCCATGAGCGATATCCAGGCCCAGTTTTCCGTTCTGAAGCAGACCGCCGATGCGAAAGTGGTCGACGCGATCGCGCGCCTCATCGAGGACGGCGAAGATCACGAGCTCAACCGCGTCAATGCCCTCGATTTCGCGAAGCAGCACGGTCTCGATGAAGAGCACGCGATCTCGGCATTCCTGCATTCGGCGCGGCTCGGCCTGTTCGATCTGGGTTGGAATGTGCTGTGCCCGGGCTGCGGCGGCGTGTTGGGTGCGCACTCGACCCTGAAGGCGCTCAAGCCCGATGATTATCATTGTGCGCTGTGCGCCTGCGGCTACAAGGCCTCCGTCGATGATCAGGTCGAAGTCTCCTTCACCGTCAATTCACGTGTCCGGCGCATTGCGGCGCATGATCCTGATACGCTTCCGGTGTGGGAGTACTTCAAGCAGGTGTTCTGGAGTTCCGGCGTCGACTTCAACAAGGAATCGTTCGCGACGCTCGCCAACGAGGTGACGCTGGATACGATGGAGCTGCCGGCCGGCGAGAAGGCGACCATGTCGCTGCAACTGCCGAACGATTTCATCATCATCTTCGAACCGGTGACTCACGCGGCCCATTTCATCGACGTGCAGGGCGAGCCGACCAAGGACCGTCAGCAGCTCGCCATCATGTACAACAGGGTGCAGGCGCCGACGGGAACCACGACCATGCGGCCGGGCCCGCTGCGGCTGTCGCTGGAGAACCAGGCCGGCGTACGCGTGCTGCCGTCGGTCTTCATCGCGGCCGAGGCACTCCATCACCTCATCGGCAAGCGCAAGCCGTTCCTGACCGCCAAGCGGATGCTGTCGAACCAGACGTTTCGCGACGTGTTCAAGGCGGACAATCTCAGTCTCGACCAGCGGCTCCAGATCACCTCGCTGACCTTCCTGTTCACCGATCTGAAGGGATCGACCGCACTCTATGAGCGCGTCGGCGATCTCGCCGCCTTCGACCTCGTGCGCGCGCATTTCCATGCACTGCTCGAGATCATCTCGTCGGAGAAAGGCGCGGTGGTGAAGACCATTGGCGACGCCGTGATGGCGACCTTCGTCCGTCCCGAGCATGCGATCGCGGCGGGTTTGCGGATGCGCGCGGCGATGGACGAGCTCAACAAAAAGCGCGGCACCGCCGATCTCATCGTCAAGATCGGCATCCACGAGGGTCCGTGCCTCGCGGTGATGCTGAACGAGCGGCAAGATTATTTCGGCCAGACCGTCAACATCGCCGCTCGCGTGCAGAGCCTCTCGACCGCGCAGGAGATCCACATCACCGGCCCGGTGCTCGATGCACCGGCAGTCGCCGAAGTCCTCAAGCAGCGCGAAATCAGGCCGATCCAGAAGCAGGCCGCCCTGCGCGGCATCGCCGACAAGATGGTGGTGTACGAGATACCGTGAGGTGTTGCCCCCCACATCGTCCTGGCGAAGGCCAGGACCCATACCGCGGAATCTATCGATTGCGGATGGTCGGCGTACCGGACCACAACCAGTCTTCGCCAAACTACACCCTGGGGTAATGGGTCCTGGCCCTTCGCGAGGACGACGTCGGAGAGACGATTTAGCCGCCCTCCAGAAACCAACGCTCCCAGATTGCCGAAACGTAATGCGGCGCGCGGAACTGACGCACGTTGCGCCGGTTGGGTTTCCTGCTCATATAATGCTGGTAGCAGTCGCGCTCCGCGGCTTCATCGATTTCGGTAGGACCTTATGCTCGACGGCCTGCGCCAATTCATCGCCGACATTGTTGCTCCCCATGCCCAGGACCGCGCATTCGGTGACAGTGATTACCGGCTGGCGGCGACCGCGCTGCTCGTTCACGTGATCTCGCTGGACGGCCAGCCGACTGCTGCCGAGCAGCGCAAGTTGCACAGTCTGATCGAAAGCCACTTCGGGCTCGATCGCGGCACCGCGGATCGCCTGATCGCGGATGCGACGGAGGTCGAGGGCGAGGCGGTCGACCTCTATCACTTCACCAGCATCATGATGCGCTCGCTCGACGAAGAGGGCCGCAAGCGCGTCGTCCAGATGATGTGGGAGCTGGTCTACGCCGACGGCCAGGTTACCGAGTTCGAGGATAATGTGGTCTGGCGCGCTTCCGACCTGCTCGGGATTTCGCAACGCGACCGGATCGACCTGAAGCACGCGGTCGCAGATCGTGCCGGCGGCCAGGTCAAGGACGACGCGGTCGGTGGGTGATCCGTGCCAACACCGCCAATTGACGGTTGTGCAGGTCACATGACGAAACTTTAATGTAGCCTCGGGCTGTCCGGGTTCCGGATTTCTCCTGTAAATCCGTGGTTTGCCTGCTTCCCCCGTTTCCCGCTCAAGTGGCTATGCGGCGGCGCCGCTTGCCTGTCGCGCTCGGCCTATGCTCTCGTTCCAGCATTCCGGGGCCAAAAACTTCAATTCAAGAGATCTCGATCGTGACTGAGCGGGTAACGTTGATCACCGGTGCCTCGGCGGGCATCGGCACGGAGCTGGCGCGTGTGTTCGCCGCGAACGGACACCGTCTTGCGCTGACGGCGCGACGCGCGGACCGGCTCGAGGCGCTCGCGAACGAGCTCGCCGCCAACGGCGGCAAGAAGCCGATCGTGATCGCCTGCGATCTCCAGGACGCGGATGCCGGCGAGAAGATCGCCGCCGCACTCGCTGCCGAAGGCGTCGAGCTCGACAATCTCGTCAACAATGCCGGCTTTGGCGTATTCGGTGACGCAGTTGAGCGCGACCGCGTCGAGCAGGTCGGCATCGTGGACGTCAATGTCCGGGCTCTGACGGATCTGTCGCTTCGCTTTGCCGATCAGCTGATCAGGAACAAGGGCGGTCTTCTCAACGTCGGGTCGGTCGCCGGCTTTCTGCCCGGCCCCGGCATGGCCGTCTATTACGCGTCCAAGGCTTATGTCATTTCCTTCACCGAGGCCTTGCGGGCGGAGCTTGCACCGCGCGGCGTTCGCGTCACCGTCCTTTGCCCGGGCCCGGTGCCCACCGAATTCCAGGCCCGCGCCCGCGTTGGCTCCGGACATGATACGGCCCTTCTCAATGTTCCTGCCGCCGAGGTCGCACGGCAGGCCTATCGCGGCCTGATGGCCAACAAGCGGGCAGTGCTCCCCGGTCTGGGCATCAAGATCGTGCCATTCGCGCTGCGCTTCTTCCCGCGCGGCTTCATTCTGTCTGCCACCAGCTGGTTTCAGAGGCAAAGACACTAAAGCGAGCTCTCGGTCGGTCATGGCCCGGAGCTTGCTTTCTATCGGGTGGGTGTGTGCGCAAACTCACACGAAATTAACGATCGCTTAGTTATGCTGGCGGTCTGAACCGATAGCACTCGCAGAGACCATGTCGTTCCGGACGAACAGGTTTGGTGGCGCAGAAGTGGTGCCCTTCCCCAGAAGGACGCCGGACGTCGCCGCCTCCGAAACCCGGTTGCCGGTTCTGATCATCCTGCATCAGGAATCCTCAACGCCTGGCCGCGTCGGTAATGCGCTGCGCGCGCTCGGCCATCGTCTCGACATCCGCCGTCCCCGGTTCGGCGATCCGCTGCCCGAGACCCTCGACCAGCATGCCGGCGCTGTGGTCTTCGGCGGTCCCATGAGCGCGAACGATCCCGACGACTACATCCGCCGCGAGATCGACTGGATCGAAATTCCGCTCCGCGAACAGCGGCCGTTCCTCGGCATCTGCCTCGGCGCGCAGATGCTGGCGAAGCAGTTGGGGGCCCGCGTCGCGCCGCATGCCGACGCGCTGACCCAGATCGGCTACTATCCGATTCGCCCGACAGCAGCGGGACACGGGCTCTGCCCGAATTGGCCGGCGCGGGTCTATCATTGGCATCGCGAAGGCTTCGAGTTGCCGGTTGGCGCTGAACTGCTTGCCGAAGGCGATGATTTTCCGGTGCAGGCATTCCGCACCGGCAACGCTTTCGGCGTGCAGTTCCATCCCGACGTGACCTACGCGATGATGCATCGCTGGACCACCCGGGGCTATGACGGTCTCAGCGCGCCCGGCGCGCGACAGCGGCATCATCATTTCGCGGACCGTGCGATCTACGATGCCGCGGAACGCGCCTGGCTCGATCATTTCGTCGACGGCTGGCTGACGCGCCGGCCGTTGCTGGCGCAGGCGGCCGAGTGATCGCGCCTTAGCACAAGCTCTTCTCATCCCCTTGTATGGTAGGCTCGTTGCCAACGTGCGCGCGCGTAACTGCGCCGGCAAACAAAGGGAGAGCGCCATGGGCTACGAACACATTCTCTATGAGGTCAGCGACAAGGTCGCGACCATCACGCTCAACCGTCCCGACCGCATGAATGCGTGGACGCCCATCATGGAGCGCGACGTGCGCCATGCGATGGAAGCATCGAGCGCCGATGACAACGTCCGCGTCATCGTCATCACCGGCGCGGGCCGCGCTTTCTGCGCCGGTGCCGACATGGACGCGCTGAAGGGGCTCGACCCCGATGATGTCAGGCGCGCGTCGAACCTGCCGCCCTTCGACATGAACCGGCGGCCCGACTGGCAGACGCGCTATGGCTTCTACCCGTCGATCGGAAAGCCTGTCATCGCCATGCTCAACGGCGCAACCGCCGGCATCGGCCTCGTCCACGCGCTCTATTGCGACCTGCGCTTTGCCGCCGACAACACCGTGTTCACCACCGCCTTCGCGCGGCGCGGCCTGATCGCCGAGCACGGCATCAGCTGGATGCTGCCGCGAATCGTCGGCCACGCCAATGCGATGGATCTGTTGCTCTCGGCACGCCGTGTTTCGAGTGACGAGGCGCTGCGGATCGGGCTGGTGAACCGGCTCTGCTCGCCCGAGAAGCTGCGCGAGGAGACTTACGCCTATGCGCGCGACCTCGCCGATTTCGTCTCGCCGAGCGCGATGGCCGTGATCAAGCGGCAGCTCTACGAGGTGCCGTTCCAGACGCTGGCGGAGGCGACGATCGAAGCCAATCGGGACATGATGGTAGCGCTGAACGGCAGCGATTTCCGGGAGGGAGTCGCGAGCTTCATGGAGAAGCGGCCGCCGAGGTTTACGGGGAAGTAGGAAGGATTCGTCGGCAGTCCGTCTTCGCCCTGCGGGCTACGCCGCGGCAGCCTTCGCTCGTTTCGCTACGAGGGACTGTCCGGGCTTGCCGAGCCGTAGCTCGCGAAGCGAGCGAAGGCTGGTGGAGCCAGGCGGGATCGAACCGCCGACCTCGTCATTGCGAACGACGCGCTCTCCCAGCTGAGCTATGGCCCCTTTTGTAGGCCGCTCTGGTCAATGCGGCCGACAACCGGGCGCCATTTAAGTCCCCGCCAAGGTCAAGTCAAGGACGGCTGTAACCCGGTTTTAGCCATCCCGGCACCGACTTCCCTTGTTTGGACCGGGGGGAACCGATATCTAGCAAAAGACGTCAATCCCGACCGAAGCCAGAGTTTTTAAAAGCCATGCGTGCCGTTCTCGACATCGTCATCATCGTGCTCGACCTCTACGTCTGGCTGCTGATCGCGTCCGCGATCCTGTCCTGGCTGATCGCCTTCAACGTCGTGAACACCCGCAACCAGTTCGTGTCGGCAGTGGCGGAGTTCCTGTACCGGATCACGGAGCCGGTCCTGGCGCCGATTCGCAATTTCCTGCCCAGCCTCGGCGGCCTCGACATCTCGCCGATCATCCTGATCCTGCTCATCATGTTCATCGAGCGGGTGATCCTGTATTACATCTACCCGAACGTGATCTAAGCAGGCTGGAGCGCCCTGGGTTGCCAAAGAACCTTGTCATCAAGGAACCTTGGCGTTACGGGGCCGCAGGTATCAGCATCGCGCTGCGGGTGACGCCGCGCGGCGGCCGCGACGATATCGACGGGATCGAGCAGCTCTCCGATGGCCGCAGCGTGCTCAAGGTGCGTGTGCGCGCTATCGCGGATGGCGGCGAGGCCAATAAGGCCGTTCTGGTGCTGCTGGCGAAATCGCTGGGCGTGCCGAAGGCCAGCGTCAAACTCCTGTCGGGAGCGACCTCGCGGCTGAAGCAGATCGCGGTCGACGGCGATCCGGCGCGGCTCGGCGAAGCGCTGCGCCTGCTCGCATCAGCCAAATCGACGGACTGAGGGAACTGACATGACCGCCAAGATCATCGACGGAAAAGTCATCGCCGCGGAACTTCGCGCCCGCGTCGCCGACGAGGTCGCACGCGTCAAGCGCGAGCACAATCTGGTACCGGGCCTTGCGGTCGTTCTGGTCGGAAGCGACCCGGCCAGCGAGGTCTATGTGCGCTCGAAACACACCCAGACCCAGGCCGCCGGTATGGCCTCGTTCGAGCACAAGCTGCCGGCCGACGTCTCGCAAGCAGATCTCCTGGCGCTCGTCGCAAAACTTAACCGCGATCCCGCCGTGCACGGTATTCTGGTGCAATTGCCGCTGCCCAAGGGCCTCAACACCGAGGCCGTCGTCAATGCCATTGATCCCGCTAAGGATGTCGATGGGCTGCATCCGAACAATGCCGGCCGCCTCGCCGGCGGCTTCGAGGCGCTGTCGCCCTGCACGCCGCTCGGCTGCATCATTTTGACCAAGAGCGTGCATGCCTCGCTCGAAGGCATGAACGCCATCGTCATCGGCCGCTCCAACCTCGTCGGCCGCCCGCTGGTGCAGCTGTTGCTGAACGAGAACGCCACGGTGACCATCGCGCATTCGCGCTCGCGTGACCTGCCCGGGCTCGTGAGGCGCGCAGACCTCGTCTACGCCGCGGTCGGAAAGTCCGAGATGGTGCGCGGCGACTGGCTGAAGCCGGGGGCGACCGTGATCGACGTCGGCATCAACCGGATCCCGAAGGACGACGGCAAAACGCGTCTCGTTGGCGATGTTGCCTATCAGGAAGCGCTCGCCGTGGCTGGCGCCATCACGCCGGTGCCGGGCGGCGTCGGTCAGATGACGGTCGCGTGCCTGCTCGTGAACACCTTGCGCGCGGCCTGCGCGATCGCAGGGCTGCCGAAACCGGCGGTGTAGTTCACCTCGCCCCGCTTGCGGGGCGAGGGAGCAGAGCTCAGGCGTTCTTCTTCTTCTCGCGATCGATGCCTTCGAGGATCAGCTTGTGCGCATCCTCCGGGCCGCCCCAGCGCAGGATCTTCACCCACTTGCCGGGTTCGAGATCCTTGTAGTGTTCGAAGAAGTGCTGGATCTGCTGGAGCGTGATATCCGGCAGGTCGGAATACGACTTCACCTTGTCATAGCGCTGGGTGAGCTTGGACGAGGGCACCGCCAAAATCTTCTCGTCGCCGCCGGCCTCGTCTTCCATGAACAGCACGCCGACCGGACGCACGCTCATGACCGCGCCGGGGATGATGGCGCGGGTGTTGATGATGAGGACGTCGCAGGGATCGCCGTCATCGGACAGCGTGTGCGGGATGAAGCCGTAGTTTCCGGGGTAACGCATCGGAGTGTAGAGGAAGCGGTCGACCACCAGCGTGCCGGCTTCCTTGTCCATCTCGTATTTGATCGGTTCGCCGCCCACGGGGACTTCGATGATGACGTTGACGTCGTTGGGTACGTTTTTCCCGATCGAGACCGCATCGATACGCATTCAAGGCTCCGTTGTTGCCGAGGTTAAATCGCACCCGGCAGCGATTTTGGCGCTGTCATACGCGGGCTTGGCCCGCCGATCCATCGCGTTTTTGGGAAATAATGAATCCGGCGATCACCGGCTCAAGACAGCGGTATCGACGGAAGGAAAGCGCTGCCGGCGGGACTTCAGCAGCTCAATTGGTCCAAGCGAAGGCAACCTTGTCGAGCGACTTCGGCCCGAAACGCTCCGAGGAGCGCGCCACCATGCGGCCGCCCAGGGCGCGGTAGAACTCGGTGGCCGGATCGTTGTCCGAGAGCGCCCACACCACCATGCTCTTCAGGCCGCTCTGCATCAGGTCGCGGCGGGCCGCGGTGAATAGGCGGCGACCAAAGCCCAGGCCCTGGAATTCGGGACGCAGATAGAGCTCGTAGACCTCGCCGTCGAAATGCAGGCTGCGGGCGCGGTTGCGGCCGTAATTGGCGTAGCCTGCGATCTTGTCGCCGAACACCAGCACGCTGACGCGGCTGCCCTTGCGGATCGCACTGTCCCACCATTGCGGACCGCGGCGGTTGATCAGCTTCTCCAGTTCGGCGCCGGGAATGATGCCCTGATAGGCGGAGCGCCAGGCTTCGTCATGGGTGGACGCCACCGCAGTTGCATCTGCGGCTTTGGCCGGCCGGACCTCGATCAGGGTTGTGCTCATGGACGTGATCAAACCAAGTCGCCGCGCCGGCGGCAAGACCTATCGTTAATTATCGGTTAACGTGTGGACTTTCTGCATCAGTATTTGAACCATGTTGTACCGAAAAAAGACAAGACGCCGATTCGAATGGCACCGGGGTGCTCTGCGCCGGTGCAAAACCGCTTTGCGGCAACGAATGGACGGCAATGGCAACGCAGAAAGTCTGCCGATATTGATTCGTTCCTACTAGTGTGACCGTCGCAGTTCTCGCCTCCGGCAATTCATGCGGCTCCTCAATATCTTCGTGCTTCTGCCTTTGTTGGCCTTGCTGACTGCGTCGCCTGTGTGCGCTCAGGTCACTTTTGGTTCGTCCGGAGCGGAGGGCGATCCGTTTCGCCGGCAGCAATGGCGCGTGCCATCGCCGGATACCGACATCGCCGCTCATGCCCTGCTGTTTCGCCCGCCGGGTGCCGGCCCGTTCCGGCTTGCGGTGATCGCGCACGCATCGACGCAAAATGCCTTGCGACGCGCGCAAATGCCCCAGCCGGAATACCGCGCACTCACGGCATTCCTCATCGCGCGCGGCTTCGCCGTGCTGGTGCCGGAACGGCTCGGCCATGGCACAACGGGCGGGCGCTATATCGAGGACCAGGGTGGCTGCGACGAGGCGGACTATGTGCGCTCGGGCCGTTTAACGGCCGACGAAATCGCGCTCGCGCTGGACGATGTGCGAAAGCAGGATTTTATCCGCAAGGACGCTGCGATCGTGATCGGCCATTCCGCCGGCGGTTGGGGCGCGCTGGCGCTCGCGAATGCCGATCCGAAGGCGATCTCCGCCATCATCGCCCTTGCGCCGGGCCGCGGTGGCCATGCCAATGACGAGCCGAACCGGATCTGCGCGCCGCATACGCTTCTCGCGGCGGCGGCGGAATTCGGCAAGGCCGCGCGCATCCCCGTCACGTGGCTCGTTGCCGTCAATGACAGCTACTTTGCACCGTCATTTTCGCTTGCGTTGGTCGACGCGTTTCGGCGCAGCGGCGGCAAGGTCGAGTTCCGTGCGCTGCCGGGCGTGGGCAGCGAAGGGCACTGGATGATCGAGAGCGAGGCCGGCGTCAAATCCGCGAGTGCCGAACTCGATCGCGCTCTGAAGCCGGCGGCTGGCAAAAAGCCATGACGCTGCATTTCCTGATATTGGATAATCGCTGATGCCCAAATGGCCTGACGATGACGTCATCCTGTTCGATGGGGTCTGCATTTTCTGCTCGCGCTGGGTCCGCTTCGTCGCCAAACGTGACACGGCGAAGCGATTTCGCTTCACGCCGATCCAGTCTGACTATGGCGCCCGGCTCGCGCGCACGTTCGGCATCGATCCCGCTGATCCCGACACCAACGCCGTGGTTCACGGCGGCGAGGTGTTCATGAAGTCGGACGCCGCGCTGACGGTGCTGTCGCAGCTCCCCGGCTGGGGTTGGGTGCGCGCGTTGTTCGCCGTGCCCAAGCCGCTACGGGACCCGCTCTACAATCTCGTCGCGCGCAACCGCTACCGCATCTTTGGCAAGTATGATTCGTGCTTCGTACCGGATGCCGATTTGCGGGCGCGGGTGATCGAGTAATTCGTCATTGCGAGCGCAGCGAAGCGATCCAGGCTGCCGCTGCGGAAAGATTCTGGATTGCTTCGCTGCGCTCGCGATACGAGTGTGTGGTTACGGTTTGCCCAGAACTCCTAGCGCTTCCTGTGCCGCCCGTTCGCCGCTGTCCCTTGCCCCGTGCGCCGTCGAGAAAAAATTCGGCGACGTCGCTTCTCCTGCAAAGAACAGCCGCCCATCCACAGGTGCCGCCAGCACGGCGCGGTCACCGGCGTGGCCCGGCAGCGCGTGCGAGTAGGAGCCTCTCGCGAAGGGGTCGTGGGCCCAGCGCGACTCGTAGAGCGGCTTCAGCTTTCGCCTGATATCGTTGCCGAGAAGGCCTGCGATCTCGTCGATGCCCTGCGCGGCAATCGCGCCTTCGCCGGCGTCTTCCAGTCCGCGTGCAAAGCTGCCGCCGAAAAAGCCTTCGATGCAGGGCTGGCCGAATGGGCGGATATGATAGGTGCCCATGTCGGTGCGCATTGTGGCGCCGCGCAAATTGCCTTCCTTCGGGAAGGCCTCGGCATCGTCGAGCGCCAGCGTCACCTTGTCGTCGACCCCGAGCGGCAGGCCGGCTGCGGCATCGACCTTGGCGGGGGAAGGTGGCGAGAACCGGATGGCCTCATTGGCGATGAGATTGGTCGGCACGGTGACGATCACCTTGTCGGCGATCAGCGTGCCCCGGGAGGTTTCGACGCGGATGCGTTGGCCGGAATGATCGATCACCGTGACGTTGCAGTTCAGCGCCACCGGGCAGGGCGCGCCATAGGCCGCGATCAGAGCGCCGTAGCCGCGGCGGACGCGCCAATTGAGGTCGCTGTCCTCATAGGCGTCCCAGTCCAGTGTGGACATGTCCTTCAGTTCGCAGCCGTTGATATAAGTCGAGATCGCGTCGATCATGGGATTCCAGCGATTGCCAGGCTCCAGGCTCAGGCTGGCCGGCTCGTCCTTGCCTTTCTGCGCGGCCTGCCAGAGCCGCTCGTAGAATGCGTCCATCGCGCGCATGAACTCGTCGCGCTGGCTCTGCGGAAACGCGTTGCCATAGGCGCGCTCGCGCCACGGCGGCAGGTCCTTGTTGACCTCGAAACCGAGCTGATTTGCGATCGCGGCAAAGGAGTTCTGGTCCGCCGAATGCAGCCAGCCGCAGCCGACGTCGAAGGTCACCTCGGGCGAGGCCTGCACCGTCCAGGCTCGGCCACCAAGCCGGTCGCGCGCCTCGAGCACGATCACGGAGAGGCCGGAGCCTGCCAGCGCATGCGCCGCGCCGAGGCCGGCGGCGCCCGCACCGATGATCGCGACGTCAACGGAGGAGGGAAGGGAGCTCATGGGCGGGCTCTAGCACGTTCGCAAAGAGTGCTGAAGCCGGGCGGACACACAGCTCACGTGTCCCGGACGCGGTGCGGCGTGTAACGCCGCTCCGCAGAGCCGGGACCCAAGGTGATGTGGAGGTTGTGAGAGTAACTGGGCCCCGGCTCAGCAGCGCATCACTGCGTGCTGCGCTGCGTCCGGGGCACGAGGGCGGTAGCTTAAGCCACCGCTTCCTTGGATTTTTCCGCGCGCTTGCGCTCGTTCGGGTCGAGGTGCCGCTTACGCAGGCGGATCGACTTCGGCGTGATCTCGACCAACTCGTCGTCCTCGATATAGGCCAGCGCCTTTTCCAGGGTCATGCGGATCGGCGGGGTCAGGCGCACCGCTTCATCCTTCGACGTGGTTCGGATGTTGGTGAGCTGCTTGCCCTTGAGCACGTTGATCTCGAGGTCGTTGTCGCGGGTATGCTCGCCGACGATCATGCCCTTGTAGACCTTCCAGCCCGGCTCGATCATCATCGGGCCGCGATCTTCCAGCTTGAACATGGCGTAAGCCACCGCTTCGCCCTGGTCGTTGGAGATCAGCACGCCATTGCGGCGGCCCTGGATCTCGCCCTTGTACGGCGCGTAGCCATGGAACAAACGGTTCATGATCGCGGTGCCGCGGGTATCGGTGAGCAGTTCGCCCTGGTAGCCGATCAGGCCGCGCGTCGGCGCGTAGAACACCAGCCGCAGGCGGTTGCCGCCGGACGGCTTCATCTCGATCAGCTCGGACTTGCGCTCGCTCATCTTCTGCACGACGACGCCGGAATGCTCTTCATCGACGTCGATGACGACTTCCTCGATCGGCTCCAGCGTGGCGCCGGTGGCCTCGTCTTTCTGCAGCACGACGCGCGGACGCGACACCGAAAGCTCGAAGCCCTCGCGGCGCATGGTCTCGATCAGGATCGCGAGCTGCAATTCACCGCGGCCCGAGACTTCCATCGCGTCCTTGTCCGAGGCTTCGACGACCCGCAGCGCGACGTTTCCTTCGGACTCGCGCAGCAGGCGGTCGCGGATCATGCGGCTGGTCACCTTGTCGCCTTCGGTGCCCGCGAGCGGCGAGTTGTTGACGATGAAGGACATCGAGACGGTCGGCGGATCGATCGGCTGCGCCACCAGCGGGGTGTCGACCGACGGATCGCAGAAGGTATCGGCGACTGTGCCCTTGGTCAGGCCGGCGATCGCGACGATGTCGCCTGCCTCGGCTTCGTCGAGAGGAGTGCGCTCAATGCCGCGGAAGGCGAGGATCTTGGTGATGCGGCCGGTCTCGATGGTCTTGCCGTCGGCGCCCAGCACCTTCACGGCCTGGTTCGGCTTGATCGAGCCTGAGGAGATACGGCCGGTGATGATGCGGCCGAGATAGGGGTTGGCCTCCAGAATGGTGCCGATCATGCGGAACGGGCCTTCCTCGACGGTCGGCGGCGCGACATGACGCACGATCAGGTCGAACAGCGGCTGCATGCCGGCTTCGTGCGACCCGTCCGGGCTCTCGGCCATCCAGCCTTGCTTGGCCGACCCGTAGAGGATCGGGAAGTCGAGCTGCTCCTCGCTGGCGTCGAGCGCCGCGAACAGATCGAACACCTCGTTGATGACTTCGGTCGCCCGCGCGTCGGGACGGTCAACCTTGTTGATCACGACGATCGGCTTCAAACCGACCTTGAGCGCCTTGGAGACCACGAATTTGGTCTGCGGCAGCGGGCCCTCGGCGGCGTCGACCAGCACCAGCGCGCCGTCCACCATGTTGAGAATGCGCTCGACCTCGCCGCCGAAATCGGCGTGGCCGGGGGTGTCGACGATGTTGATGCGGGTGTCCTTCCACTGCACCGAGGCCGCCTTGGCCAGGATGGTGATGCCGCGCTCGCGCTCCAGATCGTTGGAGTCCATGGCGCGCTCGGTCACCTTCTGGTTCTCGCGATAGGTGCCGGATTGCTGGAGGAGGCGGTCGACCAGAGTCGTCTTGCCGTGGTCGACGTGGGCGATGATGGCGATGTTGCGAAGGTTCATGAGTGAGCTTCTTTGCGGTCGGACAATGGGTTAAGCGCGATCTCGCCGGTCAGACCGGGACCTCTTCTCGAAACAACGCTTGAAGACTGGAAACGGGGCGCTTTCCGCCCAAAAGGGAAAGCCCGGCATATCGACCGGGCACCCTACGCGTTGCGGCGCAATATAGGCAAAAACGGCCAAAAAACAATGTGTTCTTTGGCCGTTGGTTGATTGAATTTTGTCCGGGGATTCCCGGGGGTTAGGCGAAAAGCCGCCCTCAGCCGCGCCGGCCCTTGATGGCGGCCCAGATCAGGGCGACCCCGCCCAGCCCCACGACCAGGCCCAGGAACACCAGGGGCGCGACGTCGGAATCGATCCGGCCTCTGTCGGATATGGAGATTCCGCCGAACAGGAGTGCACAGGCGCCGGGCAGCAGCAGGATGATCCCGAAGATCGCCATGAGCGCGGTCAGGCAGCCGCTGCGCTTGTTCGGCGGGGCAGGAGGCGGTCCCGGAGGGGCTGGCGGCGTGTCGCTGATGCTCATGCCTGCAGGACTCCTTCGGTTGACTGCGCCGCCAGTTCGGCGCGGATGCCGTCGATCTTTCCGTTCCGGTAGAACAGATTGTAGGTGTCGAACGGAATGATCGCGCCGCTCTCGGTGACGAAATGGATGCAGCTGCGCTTGACGTTGCCGACGCAGAAATTGAAGCGGTCGAGAAACTGCACGATGGTGACGCGGAATACGTTCTCGTACGTGATGCCCTGCGGTACCTCGAAGCTCGGCAGGCAGCACAACAATTCGCAGACGCGCTCGCTGGTGTTCAGCGGCCCCGAGGACAGCGAAAACAGATCGATGAATTTCTCCCTCAGCGCCGGATGCTTCTCCGGGCTTATCGTATTGGGCAACAATGCGACGAGTTGCTCCTGCGGGATCAGCGAGGTCAGCGGCAGCACTTTGTCGCCGTTGCGCAGGCCGTACCCGATCGAGATGCTTTCGGGGTTGCAGGGCAGCGGGATCATGTCCTTGTCGCCGAACACGCCGGTTTCGACCACGCGCTTGCGGATCTCCGACAGCATGATGCGGTCGGTGTTCTTGTCGAAATTCTCGTTGCGGCCGGCATCCTGCACCGGCTGCAGCGTGACGCCGCGAACGCACTTCCAGGTCAGCGCGTGGCGAACGATGTCGCCGATCTCGGCATCGTTGACGCCGCGCTTGATGGTCGCCACCAGCGTGGTCGATACGCCGTAATGCTCGAGATTTTCCAGCGCCTGCTGACGGATCTTGCGCAAATCGGCGCCGCGCAGATTGATCAGCGCGTCGCGTTCGAGCGAGTCGAACTGGAGATAGACCTCGAGCCCGCGCTTGTTCTCGGCGAGCCGCGCCACGAAATCCTTTTCGCGGGCGATACGCAGGCCGTTGGTGTTGATCATGACATGGCGGATCGGGCGGGCGCGCACCGCATCGAGGATCGCGAAGAAATCCGGATGCAGCGTCGGCTCGCCGCCGGAGATCTGCACCAAATCAGGCTCGCCCTCGCTCGCGACCAGCGCATCCAGCATTCGCTCGATCTTGGCCAGCGGCGTGAAGCTGGTCCGCGCCGGCGAGGAATCGGCAAAGCACACCGGGCAGGTCAGATTGCAATGCTCGGTGATCTCGATCAGGGCCAGGCAGGAATGCTGCTCGTGGTCGGGACATAGGCCGCAATCGTAGGGGCAGCCGAATTCGGTATGCCGTTGAAAGGCTAGCGGCCGGTCGCCGGGCTTGATGAAATCCTTGCACAGGCGCCAATAGGCTGCGTCCGTCGAGACCAGCGTGGACTGGACGCCATGCTCCTTGCAGCGCTTCTCGTACCAGACCTCGTTGTCGAGGATCTGGATCTTGGCCGGCACCAGCTTCAGGCAGGTCTCGCAGAGAGATTGAGTCTGGCCCCAGAAGATATAGGGGCGCGACTTACGCAACGGCGCGTTCATGCATGGGTCTCGCTTTGGGCGCTGTCGCCAGCATGACGACGGCGTAGAGCAGGATGGACAGCGACAGCAGGTGAAACAGCGTGAAGGGGCCGATCAGCGTGCCGTAGGGCTTGAGGAATTCCCACAGAAAGCGCTGTGCGCCATAGTAGACGAGGACGAGGTAGAAACCATTGGTGATCACAAACCCGCTCCGGTTCAAGACCGCCAGCACGTAGAGCAGCGCGAATACACCCATCGCGGCGCTTTCGTACAGCTGCACGGGATGCCGAAGGATGCCGTCGCCGAAATCATGGCCCCAGGGCCATGCCGCCGGCGTGCCGTAGGTGAAATCGTCAAGGCCCGCGAAATAGCAGCCGAGCCGGCCGATCGCGATGCCGAGCGCCAGCGGCAGCGCAAAACGGGCGCCGGTTCGCACCGTGATTCCTGCGGACCATTTGTAGAGCTCGATCGCCGCGATGCCCCCGGCGAGCGCGCCCTCGACCGAGCGCGCAATGCCGCTCTGGCCCGACAGCCACAGATTGGCGGAGCCGAACAGATAGGCGCCGAGGCCCGCACCGAACACCAAAGCGGCGAGGTAGGACCGCTCGAAGGATTGCGCCGGAAACCGCAAGCCCTGTCGCGACAGCCAGTAGAGTGCCACGGCCGCAGCCATCCATGCTGCGATGTCGAAGAGAGTGTGAAGGAAAGCCCCGATCATGCGGGGGACATTAGCCCAGGTTCCCGCCCGGCGGGATAGTGCGGCCGCTTCTTATCCCCGAAGAGGAGCGAGGCAGGTGGCTAGCCGGCTTGCCGCTCTTCGGTCGGATAGACCCCGCGCAGCACCTCTTCGAAGTGCAACTTCACGGCCTCGTTGCACATGCAGGCGCGCAGGCGCAGGCCCTCGCGGTTGCGGACCAGGATCGATCCGCGCCGCGTGTCGAGCACGCCTTCTGCCTTGAACGACTGGAGCACGCGGCTGGCATAGCTGCGGCCGACGCCGAGCAGCGTCGCGAGCTGTTCGTGCGTCAGAGGCACGCTGCTCTCATCGCCGGTCCGCTCCATCGCCGCCAGCATCCATTTGGCGGTGCGCTGCTCGATCGAGTGAATGGCGTTGCAGGCGGTGGACTGGAAAATCTGCGCCAGCATGCAGTCGGCGTAGCGAGCGAAGACATGGCGCAACGAGGGCGAGCGCTGCTTGGCGGCCTCCAGCTTGCCGACGTGAATGCGCGCAAACGGCCCGCCGAATTTCACGCAGATCCGGGTGTAGGCCGGTAAAAATCCTTCGCTGACGATGCCGCCCACCGCGCCTTCGCGGCCGACCAGGATGGTCTCGACATCGCGGCCGTCCTCATTGGGAACGAGGAAGGTCGCAAGCGATGGTCCGCAGGGAAAGTGGACGACCTGGACGTCATCGCCGGGGTTGTAGAGCAATTCATTCGCCGCGGCGCTTTCGAGCATGACATGTGGCGCAAGCAGGGCGAAGTCGGCCGGGCTCAAGCGCCGCAGCAGATTGTTGGTCGGCCGGCTGTCGATCTCGGTGGCGTTGCTGGTCCGCGCGTCCATCTCAAACTCCCATCCGCCTCCACCTTAGCGAGTTCCGTCGAGGTCCTGTGTGCACAAGTGGACAGACCTAATAACTGTAATGTGGTGGGTTTCGTTCCGGGAACCCTCCGCGCTGGGTGCAGGCGTCGTGACCGGGATCCCAGTCAGAGAAACCTCATGCTCCAAGTTACGATGATGGCACCCGCCGTTTCCGATAGTTCAAATTGTCCTGCCGATGTTCTCATCGTCGAGGACGATCCGATCATCGCGATCGACTTCGAGGATCGCCTGCTCGGATTTGGCGTGAAGAGCGTGCGCACGGTAGGTTCAGTGGCGCAGGCGCTGGCCGCGATCGCGGCGCGCGTCCCCGGATTCGCCTTGCTCGACGTCGGATTGAGTCGCGAGAACAGCTTTGCGGTGGCCGAACGGCTCGCGGCGCTGAAAATTCCGTTCGTCTTCGTCACCGGCTATGGCGCCGACGCGCGCATCCCGCCGGAATTCGCCGGCCAGCCGCGTCTGCAGAAGCCGTGTTCGAGCGACGCGCTGGAGGCGGCGCTCCAGGTCCGCGCGGCGGACTAGCGATACGGCGTCAGGCCTGCTTCGGATCGAGCGTGGTCGACCATAGCGCGACGTCGGCGCGGTCGCGCAAGGTCACCGTCATCTGTCCTGAAGCGCCATCGATCTTGACGTGACCGAAGAACTGCATGCCGGCGGACGGCGGCAGGTTCTGGTTGTCTTTCCCCGGCGCCTTGACGAAACGCACCTCCGGTCCAAACGTATTGTCGAGTGCGTTCGGACCGAACGTGCCCGCGTGAAGCGGGCCCGACACGAACTCCCAGAACGGCTCGAAATCCTGGAATTGCGCCTTGTTGGGATCGTAATAATGCGCGGCAGCGTAATGCACGTCCGCCGTCAGCCACACGGTGTTGCTGACCGGCGCCATCTTGATGAAGCGCAGGATGTCGGCGATCTCGAACTCGCGGCCGCGCACCGGGCCGTCGCCCTGCGCAATGGCTTCCGATCCACCCTTCGGCGTGTCCGACACGACGAGGCTGAGCGGCATGTCGGAGGCGATCACTTTCCAGGTCGCGCGCGAATTCAACAGGCCGCGCTTGAGCCAGGCGGTCTGGTCCGGGCCGAGGAAATAGCTGGCCGGGTCGTAAGCGGTTTCGAGGTTGGGGCCATTCGGGCCGCGATAGCTACGCTCGTCGAGCACGAACACGTCGAGATGGGGACCATAGGAGATCTGCCGATAGACCCGGCCGGGCTCGACGATGCTTTCGCGCATCGGATACATCTCGTGGAAGGCACGGCCTGCGCGGGCCGCAAGCAGCGCGATGTCGCGCTCCTTGTAGGTCGCGGGCAGCTCCTTCGACAGCGACCAGTTGTTGGTCACCTCATGGTCGTCCCACTGCACGAAGATCGGCACTTCGGCATTGAAGGCGCGAAGATTGTCGTCGGTGAAATTGTATTTGTGCGCGGCGCGGTACTCGTCCAGCGTCTCGGCGACCTTGGCCTTCTCGGGAATCGTGACGTTCTTCCAAATCTTGCCATCGGCGAGCTTCACCTCGGACTGGATAGGGCCGTCGGCATAGATGGTGTCACCGGAGTGCAGGAAGAAATCCGGACGGTGCTTGCGCATCGCCGAGAAGGTGAACATGCCGCCGTCATCGGGGTTGATGCCCCAGCCTTGTCCTGCGACGTCGCCGCCCCAGACGAAGCTGACGTCACGGCGGTCGGCGGGCGCGGTGCGGAAGCGGCCGGTCACCGGCTCGCCCTCCACCGCGGTGTGCGAAAGATCGCGGAAGCGGACGCGATAGAAAATGTCCTGTCCGCCCGGCAGGTTTTCGATCAGCATCTTTGCGGTGAAGTCGCTCTCGGGCAGCGCCGCGATCGGCGGCAGTGCGCGGGCATCCCTGAACGACTCCGTCGTCGCCACGTCGACCAGCATCTGTGCGGGCCGGTCGGTACGCGCCCAGACCACCCCGCCGTCGACGGTGACGTCGCCCGACTGCACGCCATGGGTCACCGCCGGCCGGTCGGCCGCGCGAGAGAGATGGGGCATTGCGACCGCGCCGAGCGCGCCGGCACTGGTCGTCAGGAAATTGCGGCGGGAGAATTTGATGTTCATGGGACGGTCTCGATATCGCGTGAGGCGGCCGTCCAGGGCGGCCGCCACGGTGAAGCCCGACGCTATATTGAGACAATGTGACGCAGCGATAACGGGTGCAAGCGCTTACGCGTTGCCCGCGGCCCGGAATTGCGCGCCGGTGCGCTGCAGGTTCTGTGGCAGGCTGAACAGCACCGCCTTGCGGTCGGCAACCGCCGCATGGAACTGGTCGAGCGCAATGTTGAAGGCGGTGAGCGCGCCTTCCTCGATCGCGCCGTGGTCGTAGCAGCGCAGCGTGTCGCGCAGGATCTCGTCGGCCTCGGTCTGCATCTGATCGAGATCTTCGGTCGTTTCGCCCTTTCGAGCGGCGGTGATCATGTCGAGCAGCCGCTCGCGCAGATGGCTGTTGTTGTCGCGCTCGTCCTTCTTCAGATAGCCTGCAAACCAGGCGCCGATCGAGCCCATGGCCGAGAGCGCCATCAGGGTCCACCAGATGTAATCGCTGTATCTGTCGAGGAAGGTCTTTTCCTCGCCGTCGACGAAAGCGGCGGCGCCGGGATGCACGGGAATCACCGCATCCTTGTCGGTGTCGGGCGTTTCGATCTTCGCCGCCAGCGGGAATTCCGTCACCAATTGCTGGCGCACGGAGAACAGCTGGCGCGTGAACGCCGCGATGGTGGTTTCGGACACAGTTTTGCGCGCCACGATGTGGTGCGAGAAGCTGATGGTCTTGACCTCGTCGTCGGGGCGATCGGGCGAGCCGCCGTAAGTGCCCGCGGGAATTTCGGCCGCTTCATAGACCGGATGATTTTGCGCGATCGCATCCGCGGAATCGATCGCGAGAAAGGTTGGCGTGCCGAAATCCTTGGTGGAGGCGGCGATCGCCTCGGACGTGATCTTGCTGTTGACGGGACCGGCCGCGAGATAGGCATCAGCCCTCTGGGCCTTGATCGCCTCGACGGCTTCGCTTGCCGGGTATTGCACGATCTCGACCTTGGCGGGATCGACGCCGTATTGCTGCAGGATCACCTTGAGCAAATTGACGTTGGCCTGGGTGCGGCCGACCACGCCGACCCGATGTCCGGCGAGCTGCGCGATCTTGGTGATCTTCGGACCCTTCTTCTTGCCCTTGCCGGACACGGACCACAGCACCACGACGTTCTTGCGCAGGGTCGCAACCGCTTGCGCGTTCTTCGGTACGTCGACGTCGCCGCGCACGATGGCGAGGTCGGCCTTGCCTTCCGCGAGCAGATTGGCGCTGGCGGTGGCGCCGTCGGTCTGGATCGGGCGCAGCCGCACAGAACTCTTGTGCTGCGCGAAGGCCTGGGTCAGTGCCTGCACGACCTTGACGTCATCGCTATTGGCGGGGCCGACCGCGATCTTCAGCGTCACCGGCCGCATGGCAAAATAGTAGCCGCCGGCGAGCGCGCCAACGATCGCGAGCACCAGCGCGAGAGTCACGAGCGCCGTCTTCCGCGCCGATGATCGCGGCGAGGGCGGGGTGGGCGCTTCGGCCAGGTCCAATCCCCCGGTCATCGATCTCCCGAACGGTCGCTTGAGGCTCAGTTTCATCTTGGCCGGCGATTTACGCCCGCAAGTGTAGCAAATTTCTTGTCCGGCAGGGTTACATCTCCGTCATGGTTAGCGGATGGGGTCTAATCCCGTATGAACCCGGGGCGTCGGTGCGGTGTTAAGGTAAAGTTCCCCTGAAGGACGGAGGCGATGATGGCAGAACGGCTCTCGGCGGAGGCGCGCAGGCAGGCGCTGGGCGGACTACCTGATTGGACCGAGGTTCAAGGACGCGACGCGATCGGGAAAACCTTTGTCTTCAAGGATTTCAACGAGGCGTTCGGCTTCATGACGCGCGCGGCGCTGGTCGCCGAGAAGATGGACCACCACCCCGAATGGCGCAACGTCTACAAGACGGTGGAGGTGGTGCTGTCGACCCACGACGCCGGCGGCGTCACCGCGCTCGACATCGCGCTCGCCAAGGCGATGAACGCCATCGCCAAGCTGACACCAGGCTGACGTCTTGCAGGGCCCGGCCGCGTCCCCATCTTGTGATCAGCACGGGATGCGGCGATCTGCCGCCCCAGGCTGGAACGGGGAGTTTGCCGAAAATGGCCGCCGAACACAGCGTCGGTTTCGAGCCGGCCGACCGGCTCGCGGAAGATCGTGAGAGCGTGCGGCGCCGCTTCTGGCGCAAGCTGAAGCGTGTCGCCGCGCAACTACCGTTCGCGGGGGATCTGCTCGCCGCCTATTACTGCGCCTTCGACCGGCAGACGCCGCGCCATGTCCAGGCGTCGCTGCTCGGGGCGATCGCTTATTTCATCCTGCCGTTCGATTTCGTCCCCGACGTGATGCCGATCCTCGGCTTCACCGATGACGCCGCCGTGCTCGCCACTGCGATCCGCATGGTCGCCAGCCACATCACGAACGAGCATCGCGAAGCCGCCCGCGCCGCGCTGAAGCGCGGGGTGGATGAGGTGGACGTGGAAGCCGCGCAGTAGCTGTCGCCGCATACTCCGCTGTCATTCCCCGCGAAGGCGGGGAATCCAGTACGCCGCGGCCGCCTTCCGATTGAACCATAACCGTCTCGGAATGCTGTCATCGCCCGCCTTCGCGGGCGATGACAGCTGTGGATGACTGCTCGCTACTTCTTTTCCGCCTGCGCCTGCGCCTTTTCCGCGTCCCACGCCTGGAATTGCTTGAACAGCGTTTCCTTATCCGCGTCGGACACTTTTGCGGCCGAGGGGCTCTGTTGCAGGAACGCCTCGAAGCGTTGCCGCGTCACCGGTTCGACGCCGTGGCGGTTGAGCCATTGCTGCGCCACCGGCAATCTGTTCCAGCCCGCCAAGGGCGCCGCGAGCGAGACCTCCTTCCACTTGGGATGGAAAGGCGGGTTCTGCAGCGTCGGGAACTTCGTGAAGAACGCGTCCACGTACAATGCAAGCTTGCGGTAGCGCTCGGTGTTGGGCGCCCAGTTGTAGGCCGCGAGCACCGCCGGCACCGCGATGGTGTCCACGCTCTCGCCCTCCTTGACTAGGTTCGGATAGTCCTTGGCGGTCAGCGTCGCCGGCAGATAGTCGCTCTGGAGGGGCTTTGCATAGTCCACGGTCGCAAGGTGGAAGCGGCCGTCATTGCCGAAGGTCGAAACGGACTTGTACGGTTTGCCGCCGACCACGATGACGGCGTCGATCTCGCCGGCCTTCAGTTTCTCCATCGCGATGCGCTGCTCGACATAAACGAATTTCGCCTTGATCCCGAGCCGCTCGAACACGGTGAGCGCGGTGACGAAGGTGCCGCCGTTCGGCAGATCGACGCTTACAGTTTTACCTTCCAGATCCTTGAGTGTCGCGACCGCTTTTGGCGCGATCACCTGCATCTCCTCGTTGTAGAGCTTCGTCACATAGGTGAATTGCTTCTTGATGTCCTTGGCAAAACCTTTGCGCTCGAGATAGTCGAGCGTATCCGCGCGCACGATTCCGAGATCGACGCCTTGCAGGAACAGGATGTCGGCAACGCTCTGCACCGAGCCTCGGCCGACGATTGGCAACACACGAATCCTGTTGCCGTCGTCGAGCACGGAGGCGAGGTCGGCGCCGAATTGCACATAGGTGCCGCCGATCGTGCCGGTGATCAACGTCACGGTGTTGGCGTTCAGCGACTGCTTGGTCGAGCTCGAACCGAACTGGAAGATGGCTTTCAGGCTGTCAGAGACCTTGGCCGGATCATATTCGGTCTGCTCGGCGCGTGCCGCGAAGGCACAGATCGTCATGATGGCGGCAAGCGCCATTCTCAAAGCGTTACGCATGATATCCCCTAAAGAGTTCTAGTTCTGAAGCTGGGCGAGGCGTTGCCGCGCCTCCGCCGATCCAAGGCCTGCGGCCTTTTGGTACCAGTCGCGCGCGGCGGTCGCGTCGGCAGCAACGCGCCGCGCGTCGCTCGTGCCCAGCACCGCCGGGTCATAGGTTTGCGCGAGCAGAAATGCAGCCGTTGCATCCTGTGCATTGGCGGCGCGTTCGAGCAGCAGGCGCGCCGCGGCAATGTCGCCGACCGCCAACAGACCGTTCGCGCGCGCCATCAGCCCAGCCAGTGTGTCGGCATCGAGCGTCTTGGCGGGCGGTGGGGGCGCAGGCGGCGCGGCGACTGGCCCGGGCGCCTGGGCTTGCAGCGCGGTTTGATAGGCAGTCGCAATCGCTTCGCGGCTCGGAGCTGAGGCTGCGGGGAGATCCTGCGCGTCAGCGCTCGCCAGCCTCGTGTTGCCCAAGCGCGCCGGGTCCTTGTACGCGGTCTGAGGCCTGTCCGGCACGTCGGCCGACGCCATGGCCTGGTCCAGCTCGGCACCCGTCGGGCTGGCAGCGTCGGCGGCGAAGAGATTGCGGAGACTGGGCTGAAACAGCGCGGCCGCAACGGCCAGCGTGGATGCGACGAGAACCGCCGCGAGAACAGGCGGGACAAATCTGAGCCGGGGACTCAACGCCCGCGCCGTATATTCGGCTGAATCCGGCACACCGAGCGGATCGGACAGGAACAGTGGAATTGGATCTTCCGGTGACAGATCGACCCGCGCGGCGCGCGCACGGATATAGGACGCGACGGCCGGATGTGATGCAGTTTGATCGGAATCGACCGATCTCGATTCCCTGGACGGGCGGTACGCCGTCGTCTCCATGGTGATGCTCCCCCTTACTAACGCAACGCTGGGGCATCCCGGCTTCAGTCTTTTTGTTGTTGTCCAGAAATGCCCCGCAAACTGGAGCCGGTAAATCGCCGTCTGAATCAGCCCAAAAAAAGTCGGCGGCTTGCGCGAATCGGGAGATATTTGGGTTTGATTGGGGCGAGGCGAAGGAATGCCCCGCAATTTTGTCGGTAATGGTTGAGGGGGATTGATCCGGCGGCGGCGCGGACACTGCCTGTCCCGCGCTCGCTGTCATTCTCCCCGAAGGCGGGAATCCAGTACGCCGCGGCTTCTCGATTCAATGACTGACGTCTCGGAGTACTGGATCGCCCGGTCAAGTGTTTAGACCGGAGACATAGCTGACGCTTGTTCGGACACATCACTGACAGGTTGGCCATTGGTCAAGTCGATTGATGCGACCTGCCAACTGG
>NZ_JBEPRQ010000047.1:0-29233 GCF_040548425.1 Bradyrhizobium sp. i1.15.2
GCCTGGCTCAGAGAACTCTTGTGCCTGTTCCTGATCCAGCTCTGGCGCACGCCCGCCTGTCCGGCCCCGCTCAATTCGGCTTCTTAACGGACGACGGAAAAATGCTCTCTTTGCCGGTCATGAAATCGGGGCAGAAAACCGGGCCGCGCTGGCGTCGATCGTCGCTACCTGCAAGCTCAACGGCGTCAACCCGGCTGCCTACATCACCGAAATACTCGAAGCGATCATCGACGGCCATCCCCATAGCAGAATCGAAGACCTCATGCCGTGGCGATTCCGCAAAGCGTCAAGCCAGCTTCAAGAGGGCCTAGGCTAAGCGCTTACGACTTGCGGCTCGTGAGAAAACGCGTTCCTGTGTGCCGAGAAGTACGCGAGCGGCTCATCGAGCGCACGGACGCGAAACGGTTGCGGAGAGACGGGAAGCAGCGACGTTGCGCGCCTCACCCGATCGTACCGTTGTCGGCGAGCGCCGCGAGGAGACGGTTGCAGCACTCAATCCGACAATGAAGCGCGAACTGCGTGCCGAGCGGACCATCGATGCGGGCACCGAGCGCGCGGTCGCGCAGGAAACAAGCACGCGAAGCGGCCGCGGCTGCCGAGGCAGCGCGATCGCTGGCGCAGCCCTCGCCCCCCCTGCCGACGGCCGTCCTTCGGACGGATACTCTGGCACGTCTGCCGGTGGAGCACGAGCAGATCATCCGGGATGATTGAGGCAAGCGAGCGGGCGCAGGCACAATAGACGAATCCCAGCGAACGAGCCGAGCCCGTAGTGGTATCTCGGCGCTGCTCGTGGGCTTCGTCTCTCCTCGGATTTCTCTTCTGAATAGCGCTCGCATTTTCAACGGCCCTATTCGTGGTCGAGGGTAACCAGCGCACCCCGGAGGCTACGACGAAGAGTGTGATGCCGCCGCGAAAAATACGCTTGCGGCGAATTCGTCGGCAAGCCCGCCAACCGTCAGCAGGGTGCTTGCGAACACCAGCATGTTTCGCCTGGACCACATGCGCCAGCCCACGGGCGGGATGATATTCCTTCTCGAGCCCTGTTGGAGCGGGCTATTGTTGAAGTTGCTTCAACTGGGTCTGGAGGCAAAAGCCGAGTCGTTCACAGATTCACCCGGGCTTCTCCGGGTCATGACGCGGCGGCCTTATTCAAGGACCGGCACGCTTCAGCCCGCCTTCTTGCCGGTGACCACGACGAGCGCCTCCATCACGCGGTCGAGATCCGCCTCCTCGGGATAGAGCGCCGGCGTCAGGCGGACGCATTGCCCTTGACGACACCCGCCCGGCGCACGGAGAGCACCTTATAACTATCTCTGAGCTTCGCCACGATGGCGTCGTTGTCAGCTTCGTCGTAGGAGCCGGCCTTGTCCGGCGTCAGGATCTCGATGTCCTTGAACGCGCGCACACGGCGCACCCAGTAGTCGCGCAGATAGCGCAGGCGGGCCTGCTTCGTGGCCGCGCCGATCTCCTGGTTGCGCGCGATCGTCGCGGGCACCGTCAACACGGTGGCGCAATTGACCGTGCCAGCGTGCACCCGCGGGCGGGTGTCGGTCTCCGGAAACTCTTCGTCGCCCATGTCGCGGTCGACGTCGGCGAGGCGGTTCGTCCGGATGTCGAGGAAGCCCGCCCCGAGCGACGCGCCGATCCATTTATGCAGGTTGAAGCCGACGAGGTCGGTCTTGAGCTCGCCTACCTTGAAATCGAGTTGTTCCCACGAATGGGCCGCGTCGACGATGGTGCCGATTGCTTGGCCTCGGCCATGCGCACGATCTCGGCGCTCGGCATGACGAGGCCTGTCCGATGGCTGATGTGGATTGGGAGCAGGAGCCTCGTCTGCGGGTTCTCGTCGAGCACCCGGGCGTAGGCGTCCAACGCGGCCTGTCGGGTCGCTGGCTCCGGCACCTAGAGCTAGGTGACCTCGACCCAGCGCCGTGCCTTGAGCGCGTTCATGGCATATTGCATCGAATCGTAGTCGAGACGGCGTAGAGCACAGCATCGCCGGGCTTCAGCTTGTTATAGCCGCCGATCAGGAGCTGCAGCGCCTCTGCCGCGTCAGGCGTGAGCGCGATTCTCGGGTGCCGCGCCCACGGCTTCCGCCACCTTGGCGCGCATGGTCTCGAAGTCCGGTCCGGAGCGCTGCCGCACATAGTAATTCTGATAGTTGACGATGTCCGGTTGGCGGATGAACTCACGCTGCACCGGCTCGTTCATGATGCCCCAATGGCCGTTCTCCAAGTTGACTGCATCCGGCGCACGGCATAGAGCCCGCGCACGGCGCGCCAATCGGCCTCGTCGATGGCGCGGGCGGCACTGTCGGAATCGGACTACGGCGGGTTTCAAACCGCCTCGTGCATCGACATGCCTGCAAATGATAGACGCCATCGCCAAGAGCACGCCTAGACGTGCTCGACTCTGAGAACCGTAGAGCCGCAACTCTCGTCTTAATTCTAACGACTTACATTGCGCTCGGGTCAACTACCAACGCTAGTAATTTGATCTACTGATGGGAGCAAACTATTAGAAGGATGAACATCGGGCTACGCAAGCATCAACTGCAAGGAGTTCAGCATGCAAACTCACTCAAACTCTGTTCTGGCCGACGGCCGCGATCGATGCGTTGGCTCCTCGGTTCCAAAATACTGTGTGCTCAAGTCTGCTCCAACCGCGGCCCTCCTTTCTCGTGTAAGTGCATAAGGGCTCCTTGGCGCGATGAAGGGGCTCCGGTCTCAATGAACTCTTAAGCGCCATTTGGCTACGAAGCGGCTGTCGAACGGAAGAATGATATCCGCAGGGGCAGACCGCGTACCAACGACGAAGCGGTTGCGATCACCTTAACAAACTCGGCAATCGAAGCAGGAGGAGCGCGCATGTTGGCGCAACGGATGTCTTTGCTCTCAGGTTCGGGCACTGCCGCCGCCCGTGAGGCGGCTAAGAGAGCTGCCGCGACCGGCCGTCAGATCATCGATCTGGCCGCCGGCGAAGTCATAATCGATCCACCACCATCCGTGCGCGACGGAGCGATTGCCGCCATCAATGCCGGGGCGAACCGGTATACCGATTCCATCGGCCTGACGCCGCTTCGCGGCGCTGTCGCCGCAAAGCTGTCTGCGGAAACAGGCATCGGCTGGAACACGGATAACATCGCTATCACTGCGGGTGCAAAGCAGGGCCTGCTCGATGTTGCCTTGGCCGTATTCAATCCCGGAGATGAGGTCATCATCATTCGCCCCTGCTGGCCGACATTCCCGTCCCAGGTCCTTCTCGCTGGCGCAAAGCCCGTGTTCGTTGATGTTCGCGCCCCGACATATACTCCTGATATCGTCGCACTTCGCGCCGCTGTCACCCCGCGCACGAAAGCCATTATCATTAACTCGCCGAACAATCCGACCGGCGCCGTCTATGATCGAACGACTCTACAAGCTATCGGCGATCTCGCGATCAACTATCAGCTCTGGATTGTTTCCGACGAAAGCTACTCCAGCTTCGTATTCACCGGTTCGCGCCATGAGTCGATCGTCATGGCGCATCCCGGCGTCCGTTCAAGGACAATCCTGGTCAACGCCTTCTCAAAAGAGCTGGCGATCACCGGTTGGCGCCTGGGTTACTTCGCAGCTCCTCCGGAGATCGTTTCGGCGGCCAAGAAGCTGCAGAGCCATACGACCTCGAATGCCAATGTAATCGCACAGCACGCGATCCTGCATCACCTTGAAGTCGGCGACGGCAGTTTTGAACGGAAGCTGCATGAGCGTCTGTCCGACGCTCGCAACAACGGCCTTCGTATCCTCTCTGGTCTGCAGGACGTAACCTCGCCGGGCGCCGACGGCTCATTCTTCTTCTATCTCGATCTCAGTAGGCTTGTCTCAGCTTTGCCGGCCGGCGGCCACCTTCGATCCACCGACGACATTGCACGATTGCTCCTGGAGGAAGCCGATGTGGGCTCCGTCGCCGGTAGTGCCTTTGGCGACGTGAACGGGCTGCGTCTCTCGTTCGGCGCTCCACCGGACCTGCTGGAGTCGGGACTTAGACGTGCCGTCGAGACCCTGAACAACCTGCGACCAGACAAGCAGCGGCCTGAAGCTTTCGAGGAGGACATTTCGAAATGCTCAATGATACACGGGCGGTGATCCTTGCCGCAGGAATGGGCTCCAGACTGCGCCCCTACACGGAATTCGTTCCGAAACCCTTGGTGGAGGTGAACCGAACCCCGATGCTGCACAACGCGCTGCACCAGTTGTCTGAGCTCGGGACGCGCAAGGCAACCATCGTCGTGGGTTATCGCAAGGAAGCCATCGAACAGTCGTGCGGCCATCGGTTTGAGGAGGTCGACATCGATTATGTCCACAATCCCATCTTCGATAGGACTGGCAGCGCCTATTCCCTATGGCTAGCGCGAAATGCAATGCTTGCCGGCGACACTGTCTTTCTCGAAGGCGACGTGTTCTTCGAGCGAGAAGTTCTCGAAAGAACACTTCGAACGGTCTCTTCTACCAAGCAGAGCGTGGCGGCTGTTGCGGCGTTCAACGCAGCAATGAGTGGCTCCGCCGTCGAGCTGGCTGACGATGGTTCTGTCGTCACGTTCGTCATGAACCAGACGCCCGTCGAGGCCCGGGCCAGGGGTCTCTTCAAGACCATCAACGTGACGCGCTTTTCCGCAGACGCCTCGCGCGAACAGCTGGTGCCAGCACTGCACCGCGCTGTGGAAAGCGGGCATCGTACGGCCTACGTCGAGCAGATCCTCGCTCGGCTTGTCGAGCAGCGAGAGCTGCAGCTTTCAGCGGTGGATTGCAGCGATACCCGTTGGTTCGAGATCGACAGCGAAGATGATCTGCGCCTGGCGGAGAAGATGTTCGCGCCGCCGATGATCCGCGCAGTTTCCGCGGCAAGTCTCATCCCGCCGACGGGAGCAAGGCGATGATCGGGTATCTGCGCGACCGTGCAAATGCCATCACCGCCCTCGCCTATCTATTTGCCGTCATCGGGCTGTTCCTCGCCCTTAACGGCGAGATCGAGCTCGGCGTTGCGGCAATGCTTTGGACCTGGTTTCTGGATCATTGGGACGGGCATGTTGCCCGGAAGATGCGGCATCTTCGCCGTCCAGGTGTGGCGGAGTTCGGGAAAAGCTTCGATGGATTTGCCGATCTCATTCATGGCGTTGTGTTCCCGGCCACGATCATTATCCTTGTTGGCCAAGGCACGATGCTGTCGCTCGTCGCGAGCTTGGCGCTGATGTTGGCGGGCGCGATCAGGCTCAGCTATTTCGAAAATGTCGGACTCACATCTGATGCGCGATTTGTTGGCATTCCGGTTTCCTACGGTACGCCACTACTTACAATCCTGCTGCTCGCTCGCCCGTTGTTATCGGACGATGTTTTTCCGACGACTGTTGCGGCAACCTTCATCATACTCGCACTGCTGTACGTGACCACTGCAATCCGCGTCCCAGCCATTCGTGGAATTGCTGTGCCGATCGCGACAAGCTTTGCAATCGCCGGCTCGATCGCGCTGGCAACTGTCGCGGGTATTGCCCGTTAATCGGACTGAAGATCGTTCTGGTTTCAAGCCAGGGAGAAGAAAATGGACAATCTTTCAAATCTTAGCGAAGTTGCACAGCCTTCCGCACGGCTCATCGACTTCGGACGCAATTTTCCACCTCCGAGTCCGCTTGTACGGACTGCACTCCAGGAATCATTTTCCTATCTTGCGAAGACGAATGTCGCAGAGGCCATTCGATTTCCTCGATTCACCGGCACAGCGCAGGATCGTGAAGCCGGTGCCAATTGGCTCGCACGGCGACTTGAACAAACGCTGGATCCAGACCGAATAATGCTCGCTAACGGTACGCAGAGCATCCTCGCTATGTTGCTTGCGTACTATGTTAAACCAGGTGGCGTTCTCCTTACGGAGGCACTTACCTATCCCGCGATCAAACCACTGTCGCATCTATTTCGAGTAAAATTGTATGGCATCTCGATTGATGGGGAGGGGATTGAACCTGAAAGCCTTGATCGTGCGTGCAACAAATTTAAGGGGAAGGCGCGCGCCTTGTACTGCATGCCTACTCTTCACAATCCCACATCAGCGATTATGACCGAGACGAGGCGACAAGAAATCGCGAAGATCGCGCGCCGTCATAATCTTTCGATCTTTGAGGACGACATCTATGGCGTCCTTCCACAGAGCGCTCCTCCCCCCCTTTCTGCGTATGCGCCCGAACGCAGCTGGTATATCTCGGGTCTCAGCAAATCCTTGGCTTGTCAGCTTCGGATCGCCTACGTTGCCGGCCCAAGTTTATCGACGACGCAGAGGGTATTTTGGCCTGGGGTTAGAACGACAAATTGGATGGTTGCGCCTCTCATCGCGGAGATCGCGACCCATTGGCTAACGACTGGCTTGGCATCTAAAATTATAGATTCAGTGCGCCTCGAAACGAAAAGCCGACGGAATATCGCGGAAGAGGCATTCGGCATGCCATTCGATATCGATCCGGCAAGTTACCACCTCTGGATCAAACTGCCAGACCACCTAAGCCTCAGTGATTTTGTCGAAGCTTCGAAGCAACGAGGTGTTGTCGTCGGGGCTGGAAATGCCTTCGCCGTTGGTTCGTCTCTAGGCAACACGAGAGTCCGAATCGGACTTGGGGTCGCTACCGATCACGACCAACTTCGCAACGGCCTGTCAATGATCGGCAAACTTATCAGAGCATAGCTTTCGGAGATCTTTGAAAGGTTACGATGACTACCAACTTTCCCAATTTTGAGACCCCCTGGTCCGAATTCACTGGCGAGGGCGAAAGCTATGACCTTTATAGACCCAGCTATCCCGCTGAAGTTGCGAGGGTAATCATTGATCACGTCACCAACAAACGCTTCGACGCCCCTATCGTTGACGTGGGAAGCGGCACAGGAATTTTCACAAGGGTGCTCGCCGCGGAAGCGCAGGGAAGGCTCGCCGTTATTGGAGTTGAGCCGAATGCAGACATGCTTCAGATTGCTGGCAAGTCAGCGCCCCACGATCTGCAAATCACGTTCCGCATTGCAGCAGCTGAGCGGCTGCCATTTCCAGACAAGTCTGTGTCTGCCATCGCGGCAGCTACAGCGGCCCACCGGTTTGATAGACAGATGTTCTACACCGAGGTCGCGCGCACATTGCTCCCAGATGGGATGTTGGCGCTTGTTCACAATCGACACCGATACTGGGACAGCCCGGCGCTTGCCGAATACCACCAATTCGTCGAACAGTGCATTCCAGAATATCGCAGGGGCACTTTCACAACCCTCGCTGGAACGTACTCGACGATCGACTTTTGCAGCGAGCTCGTTGCTGACCTCCGATTCGCAGACGTGATCGTTCGGCATTGGAATTGGGATTTCGATGTGGACCTTTCACACTTCCTTGCACTGAGTTTCTCGTCCAGCCTCATGCAGCGATCTGCCTCGGCCATTGGCAAGCAAGCCGTTGCCGCAAAGCTAACCGAATTATTCGATCGATACTCTCAGGACGGTCTACTGCGTCAACCTCACGTGACCGAGGTGACATTAGCGACAAAGCGATAATCGAGATTATCTCGGTCAGGAATGGAACCGGCCCCTGCACATTATTGCCTGGCGGCTGCCACGGTGACGAATAGCAGGTCAGATCGCGCTTCGCATGCTAGCCCAAGAGCTAAAGAGGCGGACGATAAGCGGTCAAGTCATCATTGCCTCTAGTTTGAGTGGCCCTGGGCCCCTGCGGTCTACCCCGGATCGAGCGTCTCGCCATTTGATGGGGAACTCCAAATGCCGCCTTCCCAGTGTTGTCAATTGGAATGCCTACTCAAGTCCACGCCCATTTTATCGAAACGGCCTCGTTACCCCGGGCGGCACTCGCCGTGGACACGCACTCGGGAGGACGTAGCGCTGAGTATACGTTTTGCGCGATGATTCCGTACGTGGCCGAGACGACACAGCGGGGCTCATTGAACTTGTCCAGATCTTTGGAACGCCAATGACATTCGCTTTGGACAAGGAGGATCACAACGCGGGAAGTCTCTTCGCCGCCTGTGAACGTGTTGGAACTTCAGTTCTGGCCGTAGAACTCGGCGGAGGTCCAACCTCAATATAGACGCTCTGCGGAGGAGATTTTACGAATAGTCGTCCATCTTGAAAACCCTACGCGAACGGCCTTCGACGGCACTGCTGCTTGAGGCAAACCACGAGCCGCCATTGAGCGGTCGCGATATGTAACCCTCGAAACCAAGACTCAAAGAGCGATGATCTCATCATCAACTGGCTCCCTGAGGCAAGCTGACTCGCTCCCGGCCAATGCCGAAGAAGCACGGTGGCCGCCGCTGTCACCTACACCATCTTTAGGGGCACGTTCAACGGAGTCGCCGACGAGTATGCTTGCAGCTTTGCAATTATCCAAGGAGCTTCTTGGCTTGGCCTGCCATGTTCTGCAGTGCTTCCTCCGGTTTGCTGCCCCAGAAGAGGACGCCGCGCATTTGATCGCACATCATCTTTACGATCTTGGCCGTGTTATCGCTCGGGAACGAGAATTGGTCCCCTGTCACCGCAAGCCGTTCCACGATATCCCGATGCAGCGGGTTAATCGTCAAATACTCGTCGAGGAATACGGAGTCCTTGAGAGCCGCGAGATTGACGGGCATGTACCCGCTATTCTTCACCAGTATCATCTGGCCCTTTTTACTGGCGGCGAACTTCATGAAATCCAACATGACTTCTTGCTTGGCCTGATCTTTGGTAAACATGAAGAAACCATGACCGGCTCCCGCCAGTCGACCCTGAGGCGCAATGGGAATCTGGGCGATGGCCAGTTCGAAATGCCCGGCCGCCGCCTTCGCCGTCGAAGTCATGCCGCTTGCGGACTGAATATGCATTGCAGTGCTACCCGACTTGAACGCCTGGCGAGCTTGCTCCGCGGACATATCTATCCTGACGGTTTCACCAAAACGCGCAAGAGTGGTCAGCGCCTGGAGACCTGCCGGGCTGTCGAAGGCAATTGATTTCTGTACCCGGTTCATCATCTCCCCCCCGTAAGACGACAATAGGGTCTGGAACATCCAGGCGTTGCTGGCCTCGTATTCGATGAAGCCGCCGCTGACCGTCTCGTTTAGACTTTTGACCTTTAGACCGAATTCATGAATTTCATCCCAGGACGCTGGAGGTTTCGGATTCAGGTAACCCGCCTTGCGAAGAAGGTCCATGTTGCAGTAGATGACGGGAATGGTCGTCCCGAACGGGACGCTGAAGACTTCGCCATTGACGCTTGCCGCATCGATCATCGCGCTCGAAACTCGAAGGGCTTCAAGACCCCCAGTGTCGCCGCCGAAGAGCTTGTTCAAAGGCTGCGCGATCTTTCTGTTGGCGAGGATCCCCGCATAGGTCAGGGCTTGCCAGGAGCCGTCCGGCAGGGAATTCACAAGAGAACCTCGGATCGTGCTGTTCAATAATGGGTCCCAGTTGTCCCCGTCAGCTACAAATTTGATCGACTTCGAGGGGTTATCAGTTTCGAATTGCGTCGTCAGTTCGGAGAGAAGAGCCCGGTAAGTCGGATTGGCTTGCGAAATCGTGACGGTCGTTTTCTGGGCGGCTCTGCCGACGGCCGGCATGGCGTATACGGCGGTCGACACGGCTCCGGTCACCAGGACGCTTCTGCGGGTGATCATCGTATGGTGCTCCGTTAAGGGGCAATCGGTTTCGGTGTGAGCAGTCGCTCGAAGAATCCGAAGCCGTCAATTGCAGCGATTGCTGTCATGAGAGCAAACCGCGGGAGCTTCTTACGCCTTCATCGGCACCGCGAGCTTGAAGACGCCATCGCCGATCTGTGTTGCAACCGGCAGACGACGGCAGAGTACGAACCCGGCTTCGGCGAAGTAAACCGGCGTCGGCTTGGACCACGGTGTTTCAATAGAATGCAGGAGGCCGGCCAACTGGTCTTTGGTGACCCAGTCGCCTAGTTGCACGAGCGGCTCTAGCAGCCCGCTTGCTGGCGAGAAAACGGTTGAGCTGATCGGGAGGCGACGCATGAACGCGACCTCGGGAGCTGAGTTCGAAGGGCCATCACAAAGGACGCCGGCCCGATGCAGCAGACGTATGACGCCGGTGCGCGCTTGCTCGAGCGTCGATAGGTTGACTGATCCTCCTCCGCCGATTTCGGCGGAAATGTTGAGGACCCCGGCGCGGTCGCATGCGCCGAGAATGCTCGAAGGGGTGTAATCTTCCTCATCGACGAAAAACGCGACCGGAAGTCCGAGTGCCTTGGTGAGATCCACGACGCGGCGTCGCCTGTCGCCATCGATAGCTCCAGAAAGCATTGCCGACGGGAAATAATCGATGGATCTACCGCCTGTATGGATGTCCACGACAAGTTCTGCGCGCGACATCAGGACCGTCTCGATGAAGTGCGCGATGCGCTCGGTCGCCGTGCCGCTTTCCCTGCCGGGGAACACGGCGTTCAGATTCCCGTCGTCAGATGGGGCAAAACGCCGTCCGGCTCGAACGGCCTCGGCATTCGCGGCGGGAAGCATGATCAACTGGCCACGAACATCCTCGACTTCTACGGTGCCGAGCAGCGACCTTGCGATGAGTTGCCCCTCATACTCGTCGCCGTGGCAGCCGCCGATGACCACAACGCAGGGGCCGTCGCCGTTGCGTATGGATGTGATAGGAACCATAGAACATCCGAATGGCGATAGCTCGCTGGTCGTCTTCACGTTGAGATAGCCGTCCTGACGGCCATCCTTATCTAGATCAATGCTCAATTCAAACGACTGGTTCATGAGCTCACACTCCTCTCGGTTTGACGACAGTCGAATCTGTGAAGCGGAGCCGAGACTGTTCTCTCCCACAACGGTTCGTGACCCGCAATATCGATAGGTTCGCTCAAGGACATGTGTTCGCGAAACTCCGGTGGCGAAGCTCAATCCGCAGGAGCAAGGAAGTTATTGAGATCATAAGGGGCCTGGACCGCAGTCAGGCACGCCTCAATCGGAGACTCTAGAGGAAGGCAATGACGCGGAGCACGACGAGGGTGCGCGTGATCAGGAGAGGGAGATCGGAATCCGGTCGCGCTCGCAGAGCTTGGAGAGCTCCTCGCGCAACGTGGCTTTCACCTCCGAAAACTCCTGTTCCGGCAGGAAGTGCGATTCGATCAACTGGCGGTCCAGCGTCCAGATCGAATCGCCAGGCAGCGGATCGGTGCCGTAACGGGGAACGATGTTCCAATGCACGTGAGCAAAAGAATTTCCGAAGAATGCGACATTCATTTTCTTCGCGCCGAAGGCTAACTGAACTGCCTCAGCGACCATCGCCACTTCCAGAAGGTGCTTCGTGCGTATCTCGATCGGAAGATCATGCAGTTCGCGTGCCTTCCGCTTCGCGGAAAAGAAGCAGTAGCCTTTGAAATACTGACGGTTGCGGCTGAGCGTAACAATGCCTGTTTCGAGCTCGGCAACGAAATGGCGCTCGTCTGAATTGTCGATCAACCGCAGGATTTCGGCCGGCGAATAGCTTTCATGAGCCATTTTATATGTCTTTCTATATGGAGGTCCGTCAAATATCAGGATTTCGGTAGACTCGTCACGTCGCGAACCGCTGTCGGCATCGGCCCTTCGGCGGTCTGCTTGAGGGGCACAATATTTTGCAGGTCGTCACGACGGATGTGATGCTCTGACTTCGGATCGGGATAGGCATTGGTTGAACGGAGCTCACCAATTCCGCTGTGCGCGCAGAAGAATGTTCACGGCGCCCTGGTCCTTCAGCTCATACGCAGCACCCGGTTTGGCACTACCTGACTGGAGCGGCAGCGTCACAGTGCTTCCGCCTGCGTACTTTTGATCGAGCATGTTGTAAGCAATCTCGGCTGTGAAGGACAGGTTCTTGACCGGGGTCCAGATTGCGCGTGCACCAACAACCGCGTAGTTGAAGTCGGGGTTGCAACCGGCAACGCCGCTCGATAGCCCGATACCTGCTACGAATGCGCCGCAGATGTAGCCTTTCGCTCTGCTGTCATACCGGACAGCAGCCCACGCTCCATAGAGGCTGGTGGCCCAATATGGATCCCAGTTGTGGGTGTACCCACCGTTGAAACCATAGACCGTGGTCAGCTCCTGACCGGCACCGGCGACAAAGACGGAGTCAGACACACCGGCGATGCCGAGGCTTTGGTAAGCACCTGCTGCTCCGGTACCGCCGTATCTCGCGAAAGTCGTCGGCATATAGCTGTTGAACCCATAGCGGCTTGCGCCATTGGCATACATGCCGCTCACATTGATGGTGTCACCCAGCCCGGTCGGAAGGTTCTTGATCGACAAGGCCAATTGCCCAGCCCAGCCCCATTTGTCGGCCGGATGACCAGTCGTCTCGGCCGCGCCATAATATGCGGCATGGTTGTCATGCGCTGCGACCGATGCCTGAAAGAGGCCCCAAGCCTGGTCAACGCGAAGCATAGCGACGAGATCTGGAGCTCGCGATCCTCCGATGTCGCTGGCACCGTAGGCACCGGTTGCGAGACCTGCCGGCGTCGCGGCGCTCACGTTCCATATGTTGGTTGTGTATCTGGCGACCTGATCCTGAGCCGAGAAGGAAGCGGTGATGCCCTGACCGAAGTCGGCTGTATACGTGAATTGATTGACGGCGTCTCCGCCGCCGCTGCCCGGCAGCTCGAAGATGTTCGCTGGATACTCGGTCCAGGGTGTGTTGAATTGCGACTGCGTTTGACCGAAGGTGAAGCCGGCGAACTGGATGAAGGCTAGGTACACCTGGAGGTAACCGCCTGCGACTGCGTCACCGGAGTACGTCGTGGCACCGCCAGAGAGACCCGCGCCAGCACCGGCGTAGCCACCTGTGGTCCACTGGAGCAGGCCTTCGAAGAAGGTCCGAACGACGCCGTACTCGGTCGCGGTACGCGTATCGATGTCGAGGGCCTCACGAGACCGCATGGTGTAATAGTTACTAAGGCGGTTGTTAGCTCCGCCCGCGCCGGTTACGCCGTTCGGCAAGAGAGTTGTGTCAAAACGCAGGTATCCACCCAGTCTGATGCAGGTGTCGGTCCCCGGAATGTAGTAGAATCCGGCACCATAGAGCGAGCAGGCCTTCACGTACTCAATCGCTTTTGCTTTGACGGGAAGGTCAGCTGCTTGTGCGCCGCTCAGGGCGAGTAAACCTGCCGCTGAAGTCAAAACCACCTGTTTGATCGCACTTATGTACCGCGCACGGTCGCCATGAATCGGCCCATTCAGGGCAGAGCACAGCTCGATCTGGGCGGATCTAGAAGCCGGGTCCGAGTGCCCCATACAGCCGCTGTTCAATGATTGTCGTGAGGGTGATGCGCGATGGCAGGTCGTCTCGTTCGAGTTTCGCTTGATAATTTTCTTCAGCACAAAAGTCTCCATTCACAAAGACGCGATCGTTGACTGTAGGTTTTCGGTTTCCTAGCGAGACGAGGCCGCAAAGCGTTCGGCGAGCGCAGGGATGGTGTCCCGCAAGACCGACCCCTGGTGGCGAAGTCTCACGCCAGATTCGACGGATTCGACTGGCGTTCTGGCGGGAAGATGAGCCCAACATCTAAAGTGCCGATGTCGGTTCGCTGAACCAGCGCTGACAGTTTCTGGATGAATGCGCCAAACGTACCTTCAGCCGAAACAAAGATCCGGCACTCGGCTAATCACTCGCTGAAGCGAATGACTCCACCACATATTGCTGGGCCATTCGGGCGGTTGAGGCGGCGATCGAAGCGCCGTCGAGATCGACCTTGATGTTGCAACTGTAAATCGGCTCCCTGCCCTGTCACCGCCTGCTGGAGGACTGCGGATTAGCTACGTGAGTCGCTTATGATTGATGAGGCAGGAAAATCTCGCTCGTCCACTTTCCGGAGAGGAATTCCTTTATGTCATTCTTTTAGATTGAACGATTCGAGAGATGGATTGCGCTGTCTGCTGGGCGCTTTCGCCGATAGAAATGAAATGGTTTGGTACAGGAAGCGGCAGCCGCGAGGTGGCGCCCATGCAAGCAGTCTGGTGAAGCATCGGCGCTTCTCTGGTCTGGAAAGAACGGCGAATCTGCCTGCTAATCAAAGTGGCAAACATCTCCTCAGACGAAACACGGGTTCATTTCATCACTCGCTAAATCGAATAACAACTTGCATCTGTTGCGGCGCCATTCGGCCTCTTGTGACCACGATCGGAACGCCGTCAAGGTCCACATTGATGTTGGTCATCAAAATCACCGGTTGCCGTCGCGGCAGCGCAAGCAGCAGGGCATCGGCCTGCGACAGTAAACCCGCGGAAATTCGCGTCTCGAATCTGTGATAGTCGAGGATTCCAAAGTGTTTCCAGGACTCCGTGAGACTGCCCGACTGTTCGATCAGCGCCTCGATTCCCTCGAATCGAGGCAGTGGGAAATAGCTCGACGAGATCGAGGCGGCGATACCATCGATCAGTATCAGCGTATCGACTCTGCGTGCGAACTGGGTCTGTGGCACACGGAGGTCGCGCGCAAGCTCCCTGTCGACGCGAACCCGCGCGGAACCGACGAACCGGCGCTCGCTGATCCTGTGCATGTCGCGCACGGTCGTGCTCAGACGGGTCCGCGCCCCCAATCGGGAGTGGACGACGCGCTCCTTGACGAAGGTGCCGCGTCCCTGCTCGATGCGCACATAGTCGCGCTCCTTCAGCACCGCGAATGCCCGGCGCACAGTATTGCGGTGAACGCCGAAGATCGCGGCTAGCTCAGTTTCTGTAGGTAGGCGTTCGCCCGGCTTATACGTCCCACCGATGATATCCTTGCGGATGGCCTCGACCACGATCCGCCATAGCGAGTTCGCACCACGCCTGGCGTAGAGGGAAGATGGGTGATTCTGTCCGGTCATCGATCTCGGGCCTGCGCTGGCGGAACGTCTGCGCCAAAGCCCCCGCCAACGTCCAGCGCCTTAGCACATCAAACCGGCGCGGCAATGACCGTAAGGGGCAGATGGCAGTCGAAATTTGCCGGAAAATTCCCATGTGCAGCAGGAAATCGGCGGGATTTCACTTGTGCCGAACTGGCGCTTCGCTCCACTGGAGCCGACGCTAACGCACCGGCGCGGGGACGCCCAACATTATTCTGGAGCCGTATTCTTGGGCTCGCTGTATCCTACTGTCCGAAACGTACCAAATTGGGGGGCGTCGGCAAAGCCAGGCCAGCCGAGCGGAGGCCGATTAGATACAGACCGTTCGTTACTGACTCTCAAGAAGGCTTCATCATTTGACGGCTCCCCCTGTCATTCCTTCAACGAACCACTTCTGAGCGGCGAGGAAGGCGATGACAAGGGGAAGAATGACGATTGTGGCGGCTGCCATGAGGGGCCCGTAATCGTTCCCTGCCTCCTCATTCGCGAACGCAATAATGCCGAGCGGTGGCGGCATCAGGCTCTCCGAACGGACCGCGATCAGCGGCCAGAAGAGGTCATTCCAACGGCCCACGACGGAGAAGATCGAGAATGCAATCACCGCCGGGAGCGCCATCGGTACCATCACCTTCCAAACGATGCCCAGTTCCGAGAGCCCATCGAGGCGCGCGGCGTGGACCACGTCGTCGGGAATGGTCTTGAACACCTGGCGGAAGAGGAAGATGCCAAACGGCGAGACCACGAAGGGAAAGATAAGCGCTGCATAGGTGTTGAGGATACCGAGTTCATAGCAGAGCACGAAAAGTGGCAGCGAGAGCACCTGGTGCGGCAGTAGGAGCCCGATCAATACGAGACCAAAGATCAGATCACGGCCAGGAAAGCGCAGTTTGGCGAGAGCATAGGCGCAAGGGGCGCAGATTAGGATTTGGAGTGTCAAGATTGCGGCGCAGACCAGGATGCCATTTCCCATATAGCGCGCAAGCGGCGCGGAGGTTAACGCTTTTCTGTAGTTCTGTACCGCATACCATTGCTCGGGGAGAAATGCGAAGTGTTCACGAAATATCTCACCCGGCGGTTTCATGGACAGGCTAATCATCCAGACGAAGGGGACGAGGATGATGGCTGCCGTGATCAGCAACACGGCGTGGCGCAATATGGCGGCCTGAGGAGAGAGGCGGGCGTTCATTGGTAGTGCACCCTCTTGTCCATGACGCGGGCTTGAATGATCGTTAGTGCCACAACGATGAGAAGGAATACGACGGCGACGGCTGCGCCGTAGCCGGTGCGCAAATATTCGAAGCTCTCGCGGTAGAGCGTGTAAAGCAGTACATCAGAGGCGTGGCCTGGCCCTCCCTTGGTCAACACCTTGATGGTGTCGAAGGCCTCGAAAGCGCGGAGCGCCACGACGATAACGACGAACATCGATACTGGACCAAGCATTGGCAAGGTGACGGTCCGGACGCGATCGAGCCAGAGGTCAGCACCGTCGATCTCGGCGGCATCGTAGAGGTCGTGGGGGATCGCTTTGAGGCCGGCGAGAAAGAGAACCATAGCAAAGCCGAGGTTCTGCCAGATGCCGATGATTGCAAGCACCGGCAAGGCCGTCACCTCGTCGCGCAACCAGTTGGCTGTGGGCAGCCCCAGCGCAGAGAAAGTCTGGTTGACGAGGCCGATGGTAGGATGGAGCAGCGCCTCCCATGCGATCGCCATCGCAGCCAGCGTCGCCATGAATGGCAGAAAGTGAATGGCGCGGTAAAGAGCGCGCAGCGACCGTCCGCTCTCGATCAGCATTGCGATGGCAAGGCCGAGAATCACGGTGCCGGGCACCACAATCAGGACATAGATGACGGTGTTGAGGAGCGAGGCTCGAAATCCGTCGTCGGCGAATACCTCGCGAAAGTTCGCGATTCCAACGAAGGCGAAGGTGTGCGCGCCAAACTGCCAGTCGGTTAGTGCGACAACGAAGACCGCGATCACAGGTACGAAGAAGAGCAGGACAAGCAGCAGGACCGCCGGCCCCGCGAGGGTGTAGGCAGCCACCCCCTCGGCAAGGCGCTGCCGACGCAAAGGCACCTGAGCGGCGCGCTCTGGCGCGTCCGCGGACTGAGTGCGACCGAGCGCATTCACAGGGCGAACTGCCGGATCGGGATGAGCTTCGGTGTCTCCCCCGACCCGCTGGACCGAAGCCTCTTGCCGTCCTGGCCAAAGACCAGGATGCGGTCGGGATTTACCGACAAATGCAGCGTTTGGCCGAGCGCGATCTGGGGCGCCCGCTCGGCGGCCAGCCGGGCGATAAGCGGATGATCGAGGCCGGCGAGGTCGAGATGGACGAATAGATCGGAACCCATGTGCTCGATGAGCCGGACCGCCCCGGTCAGGGTATTGACGCCGACGCACTCGGAAAGGTGGAAGGCTTCCGAACGGATGCCAAGGGCGAGCGCCGTACCAGGCGGCGCATCGGAGAGGATCTTGAAGCTGGTGCCGAAGGCATCGACCAGGCCCCGCTCGCGCACAATCGCGTCGAGAAGGTTGATCTTGGGGCTTCCGACGAATTCGGCCACGCGGCGGTCGTCGGGGTCGGCATAGATATCTTGGGGTGGAGCGACCTGGATCAACTCGCCATCGAGCATCACTGCGACTCGATCAGATAGCGTCATCGCCTCGGCCTGGTCGTGGGTGACGTAGACGAAGGTGACGCCCAGACGACGATGGAGGTCCTTGATCTCGGCGCGCATCTGGACCCGGAGCTTGGCATCCAGATTACTGAGCGGCTCATCCATTAGAAAGACGGCAGGGTGGCGGACCATCGCGCGGCCCACGGCGACGCGCTGGCGTTGTCCGCCGGAGAGCTGGCCGGGCTTTCGGGAAAGCAGATGGCCGATGCCCAGCGCCTTTGCGGTGCGGGCAACTTCTGCGTCGATTTCGGCCGAGACTTGCCGGGCGCCCGGCATGAATCTTCCCAGGATCGGCAGCCTTTGCCAGAACTTCAATCGCCGCATGCGAAGCGGCAGGGCCATGTTGGCGGCTACGGTCATATGGGGATAAAGCGCGTAGGACTGGAACACCATGGCGACATCACGGAGCTTCGGCCGCAAGCCATCAACTAGCCCCTCTCCGATCCTCACGGAGCCGCTGTCCTGCACTTCCAGCCCCGCCAAAATCCTGAGGAGCGTCGACTTACCGCAGCCCGAAGGCCCCAACAGCGTCAGGAACTCTCCATGGTCGATCGCAAGCGAAATACCCCGAAGGACCGGCGTTGGGCCAAAGGATTTGGTGATGTGATGAAGGTGGATGTCACTCATGGGCCACTTTCTGTCCAGACCGGCCCTCATCGTGCCGGGCACCTTGCTAAGGCATTCTGGCGATCGCTACCCGGTCTTGATGAAACTGCACTGACAGAATAGGTACGACCGCGCCATTCATACCCATCCTGGGGGTCGCTTAGCACGTCCAGGCTCAGTCAACGAGCCGCCACACCATATTCAACTGCACTTGGGCAATGCGATGCCAAGATGACATAGGTGCACGATTATGCACCCATCTCCGTGATAGCACCTTGCAATCGAGACAGCAGACTGGAAATTCTGCCAACCCTGAATGACAGTCAGCTAGCTGGTCGGCAGCTCGCGAGAATGAATTCCTCTCGTCACCGTCGAGCGCAGGAGAATTTGCTCTGATGAAGATTTTGGGAAACAGCGACGAGCTTCCGAAGAATGATTGATCGCTCTCCCCACCCGTAATGGCGCCGAACCAAACAGAAACTTCAACGCTTCGGCAAGAGCTTTTGGACATCGCGGATCATGTCGACGAGCGCGCCGTCCGGTGTCTGTTTCAGCGTCACGACACTTTGCAGGTGATCTCGAATGACGGCGGTGATGCGGGGCCCGTTGTCGCCGGGATAGACATTCACGCTCTTTATCCGGGCGAGCCCGGCAAGGCCAGCGAGGGCGTTCGGTTTCGATTTGTAATAGTCGCTAAGGTATTTCGGGTCCCTGACCGCAATCGAGTTGACCGGCGTCAATCCGGTCTTCGATACCATCAGCGTTTGCGCCTCTGCGCCGAGAGCGAATTTCAGGTATTCCCACGCCGCTCGCTGTTTCGCTGGATCGCGAGTCATGATCGCCAGTCCGCTGCCACCCGAGGGCATCCTGCCGCCGGCAGCCGAGTGCGGGAACGGACCGGTGCGGATGTCGCGCGTAGATCCAAGGTTGGCGGTCAATTGTTCCAGGCGCGAACTGGAGGCGACATAAATGCCGATTTTGCCCGAGGCAAAGGCTTGGCGCGCCTGTTCGGTGGTCATGTCGACCATGCCAGTCTCACCGAAGCGGCGCATCAACTGCAAGGCGGCCTGCCCGGCAGCGCCGTCGAAGGCGATCTTTCCGTCGGGTGTGAACACGTCGCCACCATGGCTATATACCAGCGCGTGGAACGACCAATTGTAACTGTCGGGATAATACTCAAAGAAGATCGGAACAAGTGTAGGGATCGACGTGCGGATGTTGTCGGCGAGCGACAGGATATCGTCCCAAGAAAGATCCAAGTTTGAGAGATTCAAACGCACTTTACGAATGACGTCCATGTTGTAGTAAACAACGCTCGTCGATACTGATTCCGGAAGGGCGATCGTCTTGCCTTTCCATTGCGTCGCGGCGAGCGCCTCTGGCCTCACACCGACCGCGGCCCATAGCGGGTCAGCGGCAAGAAAGCTGTCGAGTGGTACGAGCAGTCCTCGCTCAGCAAGGACCGGCATATCCGGATAGCAAAGCGAGGCAACGACGTCTGGCAGATCCCCGGTGACCGCCGCCCTCAATAGTTGCTGCAACAGGGCCGGACAGTCGGCGGCGTTGGCTTCCGTGACGATTCGTATGTCGGGGTTCTGTTGCATGAACCGCTCGACAATCGGCTGGCGGAAGAGGCCGTCGCGGGCCGGAAAGGCATAGCCCACCCTCAGTGTGACCGGATCGGCATGGGCTGCGGTCACCCCGATAAAGGCGGCAGCGATGGCTGGTATTACTGAAAACATCATTTTCATCATGACAACCTGCCTTGAAGCGGAGACGGTTCATGCCGGAGCCGAATAGGAGTGCCCGGAACGGCAATGTGCTCGACATGCTCCGACTAAGCGGGCCAGATGAAGCTGAATTGACAGAATAGGAATCACATCGCCACTTGTACCTTCGGAAAGAACCATCCGGGACCTTACTGCTCATTCACGTTGGCGACGAAACCGAAGTGGCCTGGTCGAACGTTTTTTGGGACAGCGCCTTTCGATTGAGGACATTGTACAATTCCATCAAAGTCACACGATTTGTCATCGCGCTGTCTCTCACTGCGCCTTTGACTGCTGATAGAACTCAAGCGGGTTTAAAAGCAAGAAAGAGGCGTCCTCTGATGGGTCAATCGATCGGTACGCTGAGTCAAGTTCCACAAACTATTCATCAATCCCGCGAGGTTGTCCTGACCAACGCCAAGATCGTGACCCGGTCGACCTGTTTCAAAGGAACGGTCCAGATCGTTGACGGCGCGATAGCTGATATTTCGACAGCCAATACCACTGCGTGGGGCGCCCTCGACTTTGAAGGCGATCATCTGCTGCCCGGTTTGATTGACGTCCATACCGACCACCTCGAAAAGCAGATTCTCCCGCGCGCCGGCATGACTTGGGACCCCTTGGGTGCGGCGATTGCTCATGACGTTCAGGTCTGCGCGGCTGGGACGACCACTGTGTTCGATTCCGTGATCGTTGGAGCGGTGGGCAACCCGGAGCGACGGCGCCTGCTGCCTCTGATGCTCAAGGGGCTTGGGAAGGCGCGCCGTCACGGCCTGCTTAGGGCTGACCACGCGCTTCACCTGCGCTGCGACGCCCGCGAGCACGACCTCATTGAACTTTTCCTTGAATATGCCGACCAGCCCGAACTTCGATTCGTGACCATCATGGATGACGGGCCGCGGCGGGACCCGGAGCGCTTCCGCCATCTAGAACGTCGCAAAAATACGCCGGCGGCGGAGATCGAGGCAGCGATTGCCGCCGTCGCGACCACAGAGGACTGCACGGAAGAAAATCGGCGCCGCCTCGTCGCACACTGTCGCGCGCGCGGTGTACCTTTCGCTAGCCACGATGACACCACTCTTGCCCATATCACGGAAGCGGTCGGATACGGTCTCGTCATTTCCGAATTTCCAATCACTCTGGAGGCGGCGAAAGCCGCCCGCACCGCGGGCATGACGATCATCGTTGGGGGACCGAACCTCGTCGCCGGGCGGTCACATATTGGGAACGTCTCGGTGCGGGAGCTCGCGCAGGACGGCCTCATTGACATCATCTGCTCAGACTACATCCCCGCCAGCATTCTGCGCGGCATTTGGTACTTAGCGAGTCAATCCGGGGGGCTAACGCTTCCTGAGGCCGTTGCACTCGGAAGCCAGCGGCCAGCGGAAACCTTCGGCCTTCTCGATCGCGGCGAGATCGCTGTGGGCAAGCGCGCCGACCTCATCCGCGTAGCCGACCGAGCCGGTCCTGTCGTCCGAGGGGTCTGGACGGCCGGACGTCAAGCGCTGTGAGTTGATCCGAGACACATGAATATCTCAGTGACGCACCATCAATATAGCCGCCAAAACTGGATGACGTTGCTTGCCAAAGCACCGATTGCAGAACTGGACCGTCACTGGGCGGCGGTCGCTCGGCCAAAATTCCAGTGGATACGGCGTCCCGAATGTGGTGCAGCGATGCTGCGGGGGGCCGTCGGGCGCACCGGCACTGTGTTCAATATCGGCGAGGCGACTGTGACGCGCTGTACGCTCCAGATCGAGACTGGCGAGATTGGCATTGGCTACGTGCTCGGCCGCAACAAGCGCCACGCGGCACTCGCCGCCGTGTTCGATGGACTGATGCAGCGCGACCAAGCTACCGGGGCGGGCGAGATCGGCCCGATCATTGCCGCGATTGATCGCTGCGTGCGCCAAGCAGAGCGGGCGATCCGGCGCGAGGCCCAACGGAGCAAGGTCGATTTCTTCATGCTGGGCCAGGGAGACATGGCGAATGACGGCTGATCTGATCCCGCCTGCATTCCGCGATCCCGTTCACGATGCGCAGTCAGCTTTCCGCCGACTGCTGACAGCGCTGTCGCGGCCCGGCACACCGGTTTCGTTTCCCGGCCCCGCCCAGCCGCCTCAGCCGATGAGCGGGCCGCTCGCCGCTATCGCGCTCACGCTCATCGACCCCGATTGTTCGATCTGGCTCGACCCGGCGCTCTCGCGGGATTCGGTGCGGCGCTATCTCCATTTCCATACAAACGCGCCACAAGTCAGTGATCCGAGAATTGCGACCTGTGCGCTGATCGGCGATGTTGGCCGGATGCCGGGATTGGGCAGCTTCCATCCGGGTGTGGCTACCTATCCTGACCGTTCGACGACGCTTCTGCTGCAAGTGCCTTCGCTCGCCGGCGGGCCCGTCGTGCGTCTTTCCGGGCCCGGAATCGAGACCACGACCAGCTTCGCGCCTCGTGGCCTGCCGGACTGGTTTTGGCCGTCCTGGCGCGAGAATGCCGCTCGCTATCCGCTCGGCGTCGACATATTCCTCACCGACGACCTCGCCGTTGTCGGCCTGCCGCGCTCCACAAAAGCCGAGGAACCATGATCACCTCGATCAAGGGTGGCGAAGCCGCCATCGCTGCTTCGCACCGTCTCCTCGCCAAGCGCCGCCGTGGCAATCCGGCGATTGCCGACCTCGGCGTCGACCAGATCCGCGAGCAATTGTCACTCGCCGTCGACCGAGTCATGAGCGAGGGCTCGCTCTACGACCCGGACTTGGCGGCGCTGGCGATCAAGCAGTCCGAGGGCGACCTCACCGAGGCGGTCTACCTGTTGCGCGCTTTCCGGACCACGCTCACCCGGTTCGGCTACGCCGAACCGGTCGACCCCGCGGCGATGGTGGTACGCCGACGCATCGCGACAACCCACAAGGACGTGCCGGGCGGCCAACTCCTCGGGCCGACTTATGACTATACCCAGCGGATCCTTGATATCGCTCTTTTGCGAGCAAGCAGCGACGATCTTTCCGATCTCGCAGGCGAAGGTGAAAGTCGGTATGAAAAGGAAGCCGAAGACGACGCTCCAGAGCGGGGACCCCATTCAGCGGCTCATGCTTTGACAAAAGATTGCGGCGTCCTCGCGCTGGCCGATATCGTCGAGGACGCCCGCCCTGACGGGCAGTCGAAGGTTGCCGACATTACCCGCGATCCGGTGGAGTTTCCCTCCACACGGGACCAGCGGCTGCAGAGCTTGGCCCGCGGGGATGAGGGTTTCCTGATGGGCCTCTGCTATTCCACGATGCGTGGCTACGGGCGTAACCATCCGTTTGTTGCCGAACTACGCTGCGGTGACGTTGGGATTGTCCTGACCATTCCTGAGCTCAACATACCTGTTGGCATTGGGACGATCTGCCTTACCGAATGCCAAACCGTGCATCTGACGACCAGTGACGGTGCGCTGCCGCCTCGCTACACGCGCGGTTACGGCCTCGTCTTTGGCCATAGTGAACGCAAAGCGCTCTCGATGGCCATCCTCGACAGGTCGCTGCGGTCCGCCGAACTGGGTGAGACGGCTGCTTACCCGGGACAAGACGACGAATTTGTCCTCTCTCATTGCGATAGCGTGGCGGCATCCGGGTTGGTGCAGCACCTAAAGCTGCCCCACTACGTCGATTTCCAAGCCGAGATGCAGCTGCTCGGCCAGATGCGCGCGGACCATGCGGAACGACATGCAAACCCCAGCCTAAAACCCACTCCCGGGCCAGACATGATCGCGGAGGCTCTCAGTGGAGACTGACTTCACATTCGACGACAGCAGTGTCTACAGTTTTGCCTATCTCGACGAGATGACGAAACGAATGATTCGGCGTGCGATCCTGAAGGCGGTGGCCGTGCCTGGCTATCAAGTGCCGTTCGGCAGCCGTGAAATGCCGCTTCCCCCGGGTTGGGGCACTGGCGGACTCCAGGTTACCGCGAGCATCCTTGGCCGGGACGATGTGCTAAAGGTAATTGATCAAGGCGCGGACGACACTACCAACGCCGTCTCGATTCGCCGCTTCTTCGCCCATGTCGCCGATGTTGCTACGACCGAGCGTACTGGCGACGCAACGGTGATTCAGACGCGTCATCGTATTCCTGAGCGGGCGCTCACCGAGGACCAGATCATCGTCTTCCAGGTGCCGCAGCCCGAAGCGTTGCGGCGATTCATTCCGCATGAGGCCGTCGCGCGGAAAATCCACGCTTTCGGCCGCTACGGCATTATGTATGTCCGGCTGTATGAAGATATTTCTCGGCTTGGCCATGTTGCGATGTCGGCTGATTATCCGGTTATGGTGAATGGACGCTATCTCGCCTCGCCATCGCCGATCCCGAAATTCGACAATCCGAAGCTTCACCGCAGCCGCGCGCTGGCCCTCTTCGGCGCGGGCCGCGAGCGGCGTATCCATGCGATCCCACCTTTCACCGATGTCAAAAGTCTCGATTTTGCTGACCATCCTTTCACAGTGCAACACTTCGAGGCGTGCTGCTCACTTTGCGGCGCGCAGGACAGCTATCTCGACGAGATCCTCCTCGATGATCGCGGCACCCGGGCCTTTGTTTGCTCGGACACCGCCTATTGCGCCGAGCGGCGCGACGAAAGGACCGCATCATGAAACCGAAGGTGAGGGAAATTCTTCGGGTGAAGCACCTGTCCAAGACCTTTGGGCGCGTTCCGGCTTGCAGCGCGGTATCGTTCTCGCTGCGTCAGGGCGAGGTTCTCGGCATTGTCGGAGAGAGCGGCTCGGGCAAGTCGACGCTGCTCCGCTGTCTTGCGGGCTGCATCGAGCCGGATGATGGCAAAGTGCTGATTGCCTCCGATGACCACGTCGTCGATCTCTGGGCGATGGACGAAGCCTCGCGCGAGCAATTCCTGCCAACGACGATTTCACTCATTCACCAGAACCCGCGCGACGGATTGCGCATTGATATCAGCGCCGGCGGCAATATCGCAGAGCCTCTGATGGCCGCCAGCGGCCGCCACTACGGCTCCTTACGCGCGACGGCACTGGAATGGCTTGATAAGGTCGATATCGAGGGTCGGCGCATCGACGACCTGCCCGAAATCTTCTCCGGCGGCATGCAGCAGCGGCTGCAGATCGCCCGGGGACTCGCTACCCACCCTCGCCTCGTGCTGATGGACGAGCCGACCGGTGGCCTCGATGTCTCGGTCCAGGCAAAGCTCCTTGACCTGCTGCGCAGCCTTGTCCGCGAACTTGGTATCGCCGTCGTTGTCGTCACTCACGATATCGGCGTTGCGCGTCTGCTCGCTGATCGGTTGATGGTGATGCAGTGCGGTCGAGTGATCGAGGAGGGACTCACCGACCAAGTGCTCGATGATCCTCACCACCCATATACGCAACTGCTCGTCTCCTCCATCCTGCAGGTCTAAGGAAAGGCCGGTCATGACCATCCTCCTCAGCGTCGGCGGCCTTTGCAAGACCTTCACGCTTCATACTCAGGGCGGCGCAGAGATCGCCGTTTTCGACGACGTCTCACTCGAGGTCCGCGCAGGAGAGTGCGTCTGCCTACACGGGCCGTCCGGGGCGGGCAAGTCGACGTTGCTGCGCTCGTTGTATGCCAATTACAAGCCGGACGCCGGGCACGTCGTCGTGCAACACGGAGACGACTCCATCGACCTCGTCGACGCCGAGCCTTGGGAAGTGATCGAGGTGCGGCGCCGCACAATCGGCTATGTCAGCCAATTCCTACGCGTCATCCCCCGCGTCGCCACCATTGACATCGTCACCGAGCCAGCGATCGCCATTGGTATTCCAGCAGATGCATCACATGCCAAGGCGGAGGCGCTGCTTGCCCGCCTCAACATCACCAAGCGACTCTGGTCGCTGGCGCCCGCCACCTTCTCGGGGGGCGAACAGCAGCGCGTCAACATCGCACGAGGCTTCATGGTCAACTACCCGGTCCTGCTTCTCGATGAGCCGACAGCCTCGCTCGACGGCGCCAACCGCCAGAGTGTGGTCGAGCTGATCAACGAGGCTAAGGCCCGTGGAGCCGCCATTGTCGGCATTTTCCATGATGAGGAAGTGCGCGAGGCTGTGGCCGACCGCCTGTTCAAAGTGGGCCAGTCGTCCGTTTGTAAGTCTCGGCGCAACGTGACAGCAGTGGAACCTGTCGCATAATGCCCGAACCGTCCTCGCCCCACTAGGCGATCTACTACACACCGGCTCCGGAACACCCGCTGACGGTAACAGCGAGAACGTGGCTTGGGCGCGACGCCTTTGCGGATGCTCGCCCGTGGCGTCGGCTGGACTCGAGGCTGCTACTACGAACCAAATTCGCGGTGCTCTTACCACTGCGCTCCGCCGCTCCGGCTTCCACGCGACGCTCAAGGCGCCGTTCCAGCTGAAGGAGGGGTATTCCGTCGAGGAATTGGTGCGGTCGCTCCGCGTTCGTGACAGCTTGGCCTTCATGCCGATCGGTCCTCCGAAAATCGATCTGCTGGGTGGCGTCTTTGCGCTAATTCCTGTGAACCCGACTTCCACGTTGCAGGGCGTTGCCTCTTGCATCGTCGAAGAGTTCGACTGTTTCGAGCGCCGGCGAGTCCGGACGAGTTTCAACGATGTTTGTGCAGTCCGCTCAACGAGGTCGAGACGACCCATCTTGTGCGATGGGGCTACCCGTACGTTTTCGATCACTTCCGCTTCCACATGACCCTGACCGATTTCGTTCTCGCCAAGAGCCAGCCTGAAGTGCGGCGGGAGTTGGATACGGTCTTCGGGACCTTGCTCTCCGAAGACTACAGCATCAATGCTCTTTCCCTCTTTGTTCAGATACATTCGGGCGCGGACTTTGTCGTCCGGTCGCAATCTACCTTGAGGAGCCGCAGCCTCCTCAAGGAGGCGGTATGAGATCATGACCTCCGCCGGGCGCCGGGGTCGAGCATGGCTGTGCGGCGAGCACGACAGAAGCGCCTGCTCGATCGTCGGCTGGCCACCGCCACAGGTGGTGGTGAACTGCGAGACAGTCCGGTGCCGATGCCGACGGCACCGCCAGAATGAAGAAGGCGATCACGACCAGGAGCCAGGACACCATCAGCACCGCAACTGCAAAGAAGCTGGCGAAGCCCATCATCTGGCTTGCGGTGTCCAGCAGTGGGTGCCGCGCGTCGAGACCGACCTGCGCGAGCCGGCCGGGCCCCAGGAAATCGGCTGTCAGATGGAGGAGCCGCCGGCCTTCAGGCCAAGGCCGGCGAAGCTCTTGAACATGACGCCCGAGAAGGTGTTGAGGGCGAAGAGTCCGATGTAGAGCGTCTTCTTCACCAGCCGCTGGAGGATGCCTTCGTCGGCGCCCCACGCCCAGAACGGCCGGCCAAGGTGATGTCGATGACGATCAGCGTCGAGGCGAGAGAAGTGATCTCGCCTTGGATCAGGCCGAAGCCTGAATCGATATAGGTCGTGAAGGTGTTGAGGAAGGTGTCGATGACGCCGACATTGTGCATCGTTATCTCCCTCCGCAGCGTTCGTCGTCGAGGGTGTGGCTGGCGCGGCCTGTTGCGGCACGGGCCGCGCCGGCCTGCCTAACAAGCGCGCGCGGTTCTCGTCCCAGACCGCCTGGCAATGCGGATCTTCGGCATCCTGGGGGCCAAGCGCGCGGCAGCGGCGCAGCTCGGCCGAGAGATCGTCGGGCGTGGAGACAGCAGGAGCGTCGGATCTAGGTTGTGGCGCGGGACTGCGATGGATGGCGGACACCCACTTCCGCCTGCCGCCGGCACACCGCAAGCACATGAAGTCAACCAACATGCTGGAGCGGCTCAACGAGGAGATCAGGCGACGCACCTATGTGGTGCGTATCTTCCCCCATGGCGAGAGCTGTCTACGGCTCGTCCGTGCGTTGACCGTCGAATCGCCATGAGCCTTGGCTCGATGACCGTCGCTAGCTGAACATGGATCTGTTGAAGGACCACAAGAAGGAGGCGTTACGCCAGGCGGCCTGACGATGCTCGAGCCCCAAAGGGATGGACGCCACCCCTCTCCGCCGCCGTCGCTCGCCTGCTGCGCTTCTGGGTGAGGCGAGCGACGGCGGCTCGGAGGGGATGGCTCGGCCGGATCCCATGATCGATTTTACTGAACTTGACGCACAGAACTCTCTTCAGTCGCGGGGTTCGGCTGGATATGTCTGCGGCGAATTTGGGTACGCCTGACCTCCTTGCTTAGGGCCTTGGCTTACTGATGGGCCTTAGTGGCAAACCCAGGCCCGCAGCTTGCAGTCCTCATCGCCGGTCTCATTGCATCCGGCCACCGCACCTTGCTGCGATAGCTCCTCTTCAATTTCACCAAATGGGTGGGACCACCACGCACGTCCCAGCCCGCGTCCATTGCCTGTGGCAACGGCGGCGCAAGCGTTGTTTTCGTAAGCTTCGATTTGGCAATCCGAGCCGCCGTTGCGGCGACAGTCGAGCAGGGCCCATCGTTTAGCGCCCCTTTGTGATCTACACCCGTGCGAGACACCGACCACGTCATCTGGTTTAGAGTACGCGATGGCCCCGGAGCCGGCGAACGCGGTAGTGTTTGAAATGAACAGCGCGAGGACGCCGATTGTTAGTTTACGCATTCACTTTCTCCATTTGGATTTGAGCATCGCACCGATTGGCGCCTATTGCCCTACGGCGAGATACAGCAAGGGCCGTGCCAGCGCTCCTCGCGCGCACTAAGCGCCTGATTGTGCTTTGAAACAGTTCGCGATACGCAAACGGCGCACCGTGTTTTGAATCTCACAGCTTTGTGCACCGCCGTCAGAAAGCCGACAAGGATCGAGGGGCTGACGCATCCGGACCTTGCCCCACGGACTTGATCCGGGTTGAAGGCAATTCCTTTTTGGCAATGCGCGCGGCGCCTGGGAGACTTGCGGCGGGCTACCGCCAACAGCTGCAAGAGGATTTCACGGTCTCGCCCCGCTTACAGCAAAGCAGGGTACAGACTCAATTGAGCCAATATGCGACGAGAGCGGCGAGCTGAACAGCGGCCAAGAAATTCCGGGCGAGCTTGTCGTATCATGTGGCGATGCGGCGGAAGTCCTTGAGCCGGCAAAAGCAGCGTTCGATGACATTTCGGCCTCCGTAGGCGCGTTTGTTGAAATGATGAATGACGACACGGTTGGATTTATTGGGAATGACGGGCTTGGCGCCGCGACCAGCGATTTCGGCCGAAGGTTGTCGCCGTCGTACCCTTTGTGCGGATTCCGGGGATTGCGGCCAGGGATTCCGATTGAACGCGACCATGCATTCCGATCGAAGGCGGCCACCTGTTCCGACGAAGGCGGCCGGA
>NZ_JBEPRQ010000048.1:0-26270 GCF_040548425.1 Bradyrhizobium sp. i1.15.2
ATGACGCCATCGCCGTTGAGGTCCTGGTGGAAGCGGCTCTCGGCTTGCTCAAGCGTGGCGCTGGTGCCTGACACCTGACCGGTGTTGGTGGCGAAGTTGCCGCTGCTGTCGGTCGTCCAGATCGTGAACTGATCGCTGCCCGGGTATTGCCAAGCGACCTCGTAACCGCTCGAGGTCTGCTCCACGGCTATCGGCGTCCAGCCGCCGGACTGGCCGGCCACCACGGGCGAGCCGGCGTATTTCAGCGCAGGTCCTGAGCCGCCGGCTACAGGATTCATGTAGAAATTGCTGCCGACCTGCACCAGGCTTGTGCTGCCGAACGCTTCGATGCTGGTCGTGGGGATGCCGATGACGCCATCGCCGTTGAGGTCCTGGTGGAAGCGGCTCTCGGCTTGCTCAAGCGTGGCGCTGGTGCCTGACACCTGACCGGTGTTGGTGGCGAAATTGCCGCTGCTGTCGGTCGTCCAGATCGTGAACTGATCACTGCCCGGGTATCGCCAAGCGACCTCGTAACCGCTCGAGATCTGCTCCACGGCGATCGGCGTCCAGCCGCCGGACTGGCCGGCCACCACCGGCGAGCCGGCGTATTTCAGCGCAGGTCCTGAGCCGCCGGCTACAGGATTCATGTAGAAATTGCTGCCGACCTGCACCAGGCTAATCGCGCCGACGGCCTCGATGGTGACCGGCGGGTTTACCGTAGTATCCGCAAACTGGAAGTTTTCGACTCCGGTCAGGGTATCGGTACCGTCCGGAGAGCCGGTGCGCTGGTCGGCAATGGTGAAGGTCTGGGTGGTGCCGTTATACAAAATTGAGTAGTTCGCCCTATTGCCCGAGTACACTGCGGTGTCGGTGCCAGCGCCGCCAATGATGGTGTCGTTACCGCCACCGCCGGTGATCGTGTCATTGCCAGCGCCGCCGTTCAGCGTGTTGGCGATGGCGTTGCCGATGATGGTGTCGTTGCCGGAGCCGCCGATGGCGTTGTCGATGTAGGAACGCGCGTCGTTGTTGTAGAGGTAGGAATTGTAGACGTTGCCCGACGCGTAATGGCCGTTTCCGAGATAGGCGAGTTGAACCGACGAGAACACGGACGACGTACCTGGATTGAGATTGATGCTCAAGTTCGTCGTATAGTTCGACAGGTCGTAGGTATCGACGCCGCCACCATCCCAGATCGTCTCGTAGACGCGATTGGCCGAGCCACCGGCACCGCCATTGTCGGCCGGCTGGCCAACGCCGTTGATGAACTCCTGCCCGGTGGTCGGGCTCCATGTATAGACGGTAGTCCCGCTCTGGGTCGTGTAGTTCGCGCCGTACATCGTCTGCAGCGCGAGGATATCGTTGGCCATATAGGTCTGCGGATATCCATAGGCTTCGTTGGTGTAGCCGCTCGTCGTCGAAGCACCGACATAGCTGCGATAGCTCATGACGGTGTATTCGCTGTCGTCATGCGCGCTCGGCACCGCGACATTGGCGGGGCCGCCCGTTTCCTGACTGTGCTTCAGGCCAAAGGCGTGTCCGAACTCGTGCAGCGCAGTCGTGAAATAGTAGTTGCCGAGCGCAGCCAGCGAATAGTTGTAGGCGGTTCCGAACCACACGTCGCCGCCGGACGCGTAGTTGCCGGGGTAATAGGCGTAGGATGTCGGATTGGCCGCCGGCGACTGCGCCACCATAATGTCGGCGCCGTTTGTCCCGGCGTACTGAATGCTGGCGTTGGTGTAGCCGAGGATCAGTCCAATCGCGTAATTGATCGCCGCCTGCATCTGACTCGGCGCCGAGGCAAAGCCCGACTTCGTCGGCTCACCGCTGCCGCCGCTGTAGGAACTGGCGTAGTCGCTTGCAGCGTCCGGAAAGCTGTAGGTAATCGCGCCGGTCCATTTATAGCCCGACAGCAGGCCGTCGATCTCGGCGTTGTTGGTCGCACTGACGTTGACTGCGGTGGCCAAGGGAATCTCCCAAGCGGCAAACCCCGTTCGATTCGGGGCGCGGGCAGGTGATTCTAGCTTGAGAGTTAAATCTTTGGTTTAATTTTGGCGAGGAGATCCTGACTCCGTCCATAATGCCGTGTTAGCCATCAGATCCCGTGTTCATACGGGCCAGGACAAGGATGTCGGTTTCCGGCTCACGGCGTTTTGCGGGTGAATCATGAAACCACGTTCTCTCTCGGCCGGTCTGTTCGGCGCCCTGGTGGCGCTGGCCGGGCCGGGCCATCTACCCTTCGGAGGACTGCCTGTCATGGTCGGAAAAGCCAATGCGGATGAGAGTGGCAAGGAAGGCGGCACAGCGGGGCGTGCCCCCTCCGTTCCATTGGCCCGCGACCCCTCCGCTGCGGTCGCGGAGGAGTACGAATCGGCCCGTCGCTTGGGAACGCGGGAGGCGTTCGAGCTGTTCATTGCGCGCCACGGTGATGACCCGCTGGCCGAGCGGGCGCGCGCCGAGCTGAAACAGCTGGCGCGCTGATCCTTCGCCGCGTCCCTCAGGCATTGCATTTCGACAGGCGGCATCCGCGCGGCCCAGACCTGCCGCGTGATGTCTTGCTGCATGGTCTTTCGGCACTATGGTAGGCCCGCAATCAGTCCCGGAGCCCATCAAGATGCCCTTTCCGCATGCCTCGGAAGCCCTGTCACGCTTCACCGTGCTCGATCTGACCCGCGTCCGGTCCGGACCCACCTGCGTGCGGCAGCTCGCGGACTGGGGCGCCAACGTGATCAAGATCGACGCGCTGACCGAGGATGCCGGCGGCGAGCAGCCAGGCGGCCCGCGGCAAGGGGCCGACTTCCAGAATCTGCACCGCAACAAGCGGGCGATGACGCTGAACCTGAAGGACGAGCGCGGGCTCGCCGTGTTCAAGCGCCTCGCCGCCAAGGCCGACGTTGTGGTCGAGAATTTCCGCCCCGACGTGAAGAAGAAGCTTTGTATCGATTATGAGGGCCTCGCCAGGATCAATCCCCGCATCGTCTATGGCAGCATCTCGGGCTTCGGCCAGGACGGGCCCTACCACAAGCGTCCGGGCTTCGATCAGATCGCGCAAGGCATGGGCGGGCTGATGTCGATCACCGGCGCGCCGGGCGAAGGCCCGATGCGGGTCGGCATTCCGGTCGCCGACCTCACCGCCGGCCTGTTCTGTGCCATGGGCATCCTCACCGCACTGCTGGAGCGCGAGGTCTCGGGCAAGGGCCAGTGGGTGCAGACCTCGCTGCTGCAGGCCCAGATCTTCATGCTCGACTTCCAGGCCGCGCGCTGGCTGATGGAGAAGGAAGTCGCCAAGCAGGCCGGCAACAATCACCCGACCAGCATTCCGACCGGCGTGTTCAAGACCTCGGACGGCTACATCAACATCGCCACCACGGGCGGCCGGATCTGGGAGCGCTGCGCGCAGGCGATCGGCGCGCCGGAACTCTACAGCCATCCCGACTATCTGACCGCGCCGGCCCGCTCCAAGAACCGCGACGCGCTCAATGCGGAGATCGAGAAGCGTACGTTGACGAAATCCACCGAGACCTGGGTCCGCGAACTCAACGAGGCCGGCGTGCCCTGCGGGCCGATCTACGCCATCGACCAGATGTTCGAAGACGAGCAGGTCAAGCATCTCGGCATTGCGCAGGAGGTGCCGAATGACGAGGGTCGCGACATCCGTCTGGTCGGCCAGCCCGTGACGCTGTCGCGCACGCCGAGCAGGATGGTGGCGCGGCCGCCGGAATTCGGCGAGCAGACCGACGAAGTGCTGAAGGAGTTCGGCTTCGGCGCGGGCGAGATTGCCAAGCTCAGGGACGCCAAAGTGGTGTGAACGTCTCACACCGGGCGAACGACAAAGCCCGGCGCGAGGCCGGGCTTTGCTTCTCGTTGATGCCTTCGAGTTCTCAGTACTTCGCAACCACCGGACCACCAAACTGGTAGTTGATGCCGGCACGCAAGATGTGATCGCGGAAGCGGACGTCGATGTCGTTCCCTGTTCCGCTGAAGAAGGTCTTGGTGCCGAGATCGACGTAGAGATACTCCAGCTTCGCGGACCAGTTGGGGGTAAACTTCTTTTCCAGGCCTGCGCCGAGGGTCCAACCCACCCGGGTCTGGCGTTCCGACGCAGTCGGACCGGTGGCGGACACGGGAGCGCCGATCGGCGTGTTGCCGTCGAACAACTGAATGGTGACCGCCGGCGTGCTGGCGAACTTGACCTCACCGACCGCCAGACCGCCCGTGGCGTAGAGCAGCAGGCTCGGGTCGATCAGGAAGCCCCCGCGTGCACGGAAGGTCGCGAACCAGGGGAAATCGGTGCTGGTGGCGGAGGACGCCGTGACGCCGAACACGCCAATGCGGAGCGTTCCCAGCCCATTGTTCGATCGACCGCGTTCGCCAGTGCCCTGAATGTCGGCCTCGACGCCGACGACCCACTTCCGGTCCACCTGCCAATTGTAGCCAATCTGGGCCCCGCCGAGGCCGCCATCGACGTTCTGCTTGACAGTGGCCGCACCTGCAAAGGGCGCGCCGATCAACGCGGTCTCGTTCGCCCGACCCCAGCTATAGCCGCCGTTCAACCCGGCGTAGAATCCGGTCCAATTATAGCCGGGATCGACGATCGGCGGCGCTTTCACATACGGCTTGGCCGCGAGATCGGCAGCCATCGCGTTCGTCGCGAGCAACGATAGCGCCGCTGTCACTACAATCAGCTTCATGAAATTCCCCCTGCGATAAAAAGCAAAATCTAGTCGCAGAGTATCCTAGAACGTAAAACCCCGGCTGTCGCAGGGCGGCAACATCTGGAAACAATCGCCAGGCGTCAGCGGCTGGGCTGCGGCGACACAACAAAACTAAGCACTGATCTAATTCAACTTTTCGTTGTGCCGCCGTTTTGTCCCGCCGCCGTCCAACCGAGACGGCCGAGCAAGCCGTCGATCACAGGCCAAAACAGCAGCACGATCGCCAGCGTCGTGATCGAGCCCACCAGGCCGTTCGACCAAAACACCTTGAGGTCGCCGCCGGCCCCGATCATCGACAGGCGGAAGGCGTCCTCGGCTCGGTTACCGAGCACGAGCGCCAGCGTGAACGGCGCGAGCGGAATGCCGATCTTCTTGAAGACGTAGCCGACGACGCCGAAGCCGAGCATCAGCCAGATGTCGAACATCGCGTTCTGGATCGCATAGGCGCCGATCGCGCAGGACACCACGATCATCGGCGCCACCGCGGCGAACGGCACGCGCAGGATCGAGGCGAAGATCGGCACTGTCGTCAGCACCAGCACAAGGCCGACGACATTGCCGAGATACATCGAGGCGATCAGGCCCCAGACGAAGTCCTTGTGCTCGACGAACAGCAGCGGTCCGGGATTGAGCCCCCACACCATCAACCCGCCGAGCAGGATCGCGGCGGTGCCCGAGCCGGGGATGCCGAGCGCCAGCATCGGCAGCAGCGCCGCGGTGCCGGAGGCATGCGCCGCCGTCTCGGGCGCGAACACGCCCTCGATCCGGCCCTTGCCGAAGCTCTCGGGATCCTTCGAGAAACGCTTGGCGAGATTGTAGCCCATGAAAGAGGCTGCGATCGCGCCGCCCGGAGTAATGCCGAGCCAGCAGCCGATGAAGGAGGAGCGCAGCAGCGTCACCCAGTATTTCGGCAGGTCCTTCCAAACGCTCAGCACGACGCGCAGCGAAATGCTTGCTGCGTGTCCGCGCAACGCGAGGCGCTCCTCCATCGTCAGCAGAATCTCGCTGATGCCGAACAGGCCGATGACGGCGACGAGGAAGTTGATGCCGCGGAGCAGCTCGGACGAGCCGAAGGTCATGCGCAGATTGCCTGACACCGTGTCCATGCCGATGCCGGCGAGCAACAGCCCCAGCGACATCGAGATGACGGTCTTGTGCTTGGCCTCGCGCCCCAGCCCGACGAAGGAGCAGAAGGTCAGCAAATACACGGCGAAGAACTCGGGCGGGCCGAACTTCAGCGCAAAGGACGAGATCATCGGGGCGAGGAAGGTGATCAGGAGCACCGCGACCAGCGAGCCGATGAAGGAGGACGTGAACGCCGCCGTCAGCGCCTCGGCCGCCCTGCCCTGCTGCGCCATCGGATAGCCGTCGAAGGTGGTCGCGACCGACCAGGCTTCGCCGGGGATGTTGAACAGGATCGAGGTGATCGCGCCGCCGAACAGCGCGCCCCAATAGATGCAGGACAGCATTACGATCGCCGAGGTCGGATCCATCGTGAAGGTGAGCGGCAACAGGATCGCGACGCCGTTGGGTCCGCCGAGTCCGGGCAAGACCCCGACGAAGATGCCGAGCACCAGCCCGACCATCATCAGCACGAGCGTCTTCCACGTCAGCAAGACCGCGAAGCCGTGAAGCAACAGACCGAAAGCTTCCATCGCGGGCCCGCCTAGTAGCCGAAGGCCGCTTCGAGCGGCCCTTTCGGCATGATGACGTCGAAAGCGATGTCGAAGGTAACGAACATGATCGCCGTGAATACGATAGCGGTGAGCAGCGACTTCCACAGCGCGATCTTGCCGACGAGGCGCATGAAGCTGGCGATCAGCAGGAAGCTCGCGACATAGAGACCGAGAAACTGCGTCGCCAGGCAGAACAGCAGCGTCGGCACGAACACCGCCATGACGCGGCGGGCCTGCGCGCGCGTGACGAAGGTTTCGGGTGCCGCGCGGTGCGCGACCAGCGCCACGATCAGGCCGTAGAGGCTGGCACCACCGAGAATGACGGAGAGGTAGAACGGGAAATAGCCGGGCTCCGGCCCGGTCGAATCCCAGGAGGCGCCGGTGCGCCAATTGTCGTAGCCGAGCGTGGCGGCCAGCGCGAGCAACAGGAGACAGACGAATATCTCGATCGTGCCGGAGGAGACGACGGAAGGCGAGTCGTCTGCGGGCGCAGTCGGATCGTCGACGACGATTTCAAGATCGGTTTGGGGCATGAGCCGTTTGGGACGGAGTAAGTTCAATTCCCCCTCTCCCCGCTTGCGGGGAGAGGGTTGGGGTGAGGGGGAGTCTCAACGGGGACGGTGAGAGTTGGAGTTGCGGAGAGAGCCCCTCACCCCAACCCTCTCCCCGTAAGAACGGGGAGAGGGAGAAGGGAGAAGAGGCTACTTCGCGACGAACCCGGCTTCCGTCATCAGCGACTTGTTGACTGCATCATCCTCCTCGAGGAATTGCACCATGTCCTTGCCGGTGAGGAAGATCGGCTTCAACGCCTGTTTTTCCATGTAGTCCTTGTATTCCGCGGTCTGCGTCACCTTGTGGAACAGCTCGACATAGAACGCCTGCTGTTCCGCGGTGACCTTGCCGGGCAGGAACATCGCGCGCAGCATCAGATACTGCACATCGACACCCTCCTCCTTGCAGGTCGGGATGTCGGCCCAGGACTGCGTCTCCGTCACCTTGCTGGTGTAGGAGATTCGCTCCTTGTCGAACACGCAGAGCGGACGCACCTGGCCCGCGCGCCAGACCTCGAGATTTTCGGATGGATTGTTGACGTTGGATTCGGTGTGGTTGCCGACGAGTTGGGTCGCGGCCTCGCCGCCGGACTTGTAGGGCAAATAGGAGAATTTCGCGCCGGTCTTCTGCTCGAGGAACACGGTCAGCACGTGATCCTCGCGCTTCGAGCCGGTGCCGCCCATCTTGAACGGCGCGCCTGCCGCCTTCGCGGCGGCGACGAACTCCTTCACCGTCTTGGGACCCGCGCTGTTGTCCCACAGCACGAACTGGTCGAGCGCGATCACCGAAACCGGGGTCAGCTCACGCCAGTTGAACGGGATCTTTGCCGACAGCGGCAACATGTAGATCAGCGAATAGGCGATCAGCACCTTGTTGGGGTCGCCCTCACTGGATTTCATGTACATCAGCGCTTCGGCGCCGGAAGCTCCGCCCTTGAGCGAGACCACGATCGGCTGCTTCATCAGATTGTTCTTCTGGATGGCGGCCTGCATCATCCGCGCCATCTGGTCGGAGGCGCCGCCCGCGCCTGCCGCCACCACGATCTCGACCGGTTTGGTCGGCTCCCACCCAGCCAAGGCCGGCGCGCTCAACGATAGCACTGCTGCGACGCCAACAGCTTTCATTAGGATTCGCACGAGTTTCGTCCCCTGGATTGTTGGCTTTGTTTGCCAGGAATTTATCGATGCATTGTGCGGACTAACGCGGGCGAGTTCAAGCACACAGGCATCCGCTGTCACTGACTTTCGAATGATGAAGCCAAGCCGGAGATTCGCTACTTGCCCTTCCAGTTCAGCGTGCGCCAGTTGAGGAAGGCGTCCATTCCCACGCGGAAATCTTCGCTTATAGGGGCTTCGAGGATCAGGTCCTCGCCATCCTCGCGCGCGACCGCGGGCGGCGGATATGGCGCACCGCTTCACCGGCAGCTTCCCCCGCGTGAGCGCATGGCGAGCGACACGGATATGTTGCCTAATGGCCACGATGGCTGAAAATGCAAAGCGGAACAGGCCAGAACCCGGCGCGAATGGATAGCCGTTCATTGCAGGCTGTTGCGGCGCCATGAGATCATGTCGCAGGGTATAGGGGCATCAGTACGTGCCCGGGTTGCATGCTCGCGATAATTTCATTGCTGATTTGAGAAGATTAGATGGCCGAACCGATGGCAGGTGGGCGGATCGGATACGGGCTGCGATCCGTCGTGCGCCACTCCTTGGCGACCCTGTTGGCGACCACTGCGCTCGGCGTCGTCGCCGCGCATGCCGTCGACAGCACCTGGGCCGGCGGCACCAGCGACTGGACGAATGGCACGAACTGGTCAACCAACCCGGTCGTGCCGGACGGGACCGCAACGTTCACCAACACCGGAAGCACAGCGGTCGACAACAATAACGGTGTCGTCGTCATTGGCACCGTCCAGTTCACGAGCATCGCCCAGGCCTACTCCATCACGATCGGCAAGCCGTTCACCGTCAACGCGACAGGCATTGTCAACAATTCCGGGACGACGCAGAATTTCGAAGTCACCTCCGGCAACAATCTGGTGTTCCAGAACGGCAGCACCGCGCGCGGCGGCGTCGGGGCTGGAGCCGTCATCATCACGAACGACGCCGGCGGCCAGATCGATTTCTTCACCAGCGCTTCGGCCGGCAGCGCCACGATCAACAACCTCGCTTCGGCGACGCTGAACTTCCACAACACCACCACCGCCGCCACTTCGACCATCGCCAACGACGGAACGGTGAACTTCGACGGCTCCAGCACGGGCGGCAGCGCGCGTTTCGTTAACAATGCCGGAGGCACGGTCGATATTTCCGGCCTGACCAGCGGCGGGATGACCGCGGGCTCGATCGAAGGCGCCGGCAATTACGTGCTCGGCGCCAAGACCCTCACCACAGGCAGCCTCAACACCTCGACCCAGGTCGACGGCGTGATCTCCGGCATCGGCGGCGGACTGACCAAGGTCGGCACCGGCACGATGACGCTGACCGGCCTCAACAGCTACACCGGCGCGACGACGATCTCGGCGGGGACGCTTGCGATCTCCGGCTTCGGCAGCATCGCGAGCTCCAGCATCGTCACGGTGAACGCGACGTTCGATATCTCGGCAGTGACCCCGTCATCCGCCGCGATCACGACACTCGCCGGCAGCTCGAGCGGCGTCGTCAACATGGGCGGCAACGGGCTGTTCATCACCAACGGCTCGACCGAGTTCGCGGGCGTGATCCAGGGCACCACCGGTGGATTTGACGTCGCTGGCGGAACGCAGACCCTCTCCGGTGTGAACACTTACGCCAATGCCACACAGATCGATGCCGGCGCGACGTTGGCGCTGAAAGGCGGCGGATCGATCGCGAACTCGGCGAGCGTCACGTTCACGCCAGGCGCAGGCGGCACGTTCGACATCTCGCAAACAACCTCCGGCACGTCGGTGAACGCTCTGTTCTCCTTGACCGCTGGCGGCATCGTCGCACTTGGATCGAAGACACTGACAATCACCAGTGGCAGCTTCTTCGGCGGCGTCATTCAGGATGGCGGCATTGCGGGCGGCACCGGTGGCAACGTCGTGATCGCCAACGGCGCCACCCAGCAGCTCTACGGCACCAACGCCTATACCGGCACCACGACCATCGCGAGCGGCGGCGAGCTCGATCTCATCAATTTCGGCGGCAGCGATGGCAGCATCGCGACCTCGAGCAATGTCGTCGCCGACGGCTTCTTCGACATCTCGGCCCTGAGCACGGGAACCTCGATCAAGTCGCTGGCGGGCTCCGGTAACGTCAACATCGGGGCCAACACACTGACGATCACCAACGGCATCGGCAATTTTGCGGGCGTCATCGACGACGGCGGCGCGGGTGGCGGCCTCACGCTGACCGGTGGCACGCAGGCACTGTCCGGCGCCAACACCTATACCGGCGCCACCACGATCAACGGCGGCAAACTCGTCGTGGACGGCTCGATCCTGAGCCCGATCACCGTCAATGCCGGCGGCACACTCGCCGGCGGCGGTACGCTGACCGGCCAGGGCCTCGTCGGCAATGTCACCGTCAATGGTGGTACGCTCGCGCCCGGCAGCAGCACGAACTCGTTCGCACCGCTAACGATCAACGGCCCCCTCAGCTTCACGGCGGCCTCGATCTATCTCGTGCAGATCTCCTCCGGCAATGCCAGCCTGGCCAATGTCAACGGCGCGGCCACGCTCGGCAACGCGACGGTGAGCGCGATGTTCGCCTCGGGCACGATCAAGAAGCAGTACACGATCCTGTCCGCGACCGGCGGTTTCGGCGGCACCTCCTTCAACGCAGCCGTCCTCTCCAACGTGCCGACGATCAACGCGTCGCTGAGCTACGGCACCAACAATGTGTTCCTCAACATCGGCGTCAACTTCGCGCCGAGCGGGGGCGGCCTCACCGTCAACCAGCAAAACGTTGCGAACACGCTGACCAACTTCTTCAACTCGACCGGCGGCATTCCGGCAGCCTTCGCTGCGCTGACGCCGGCCGGACTGACCACGGCCTCGGGCGAACTCGGCACCGGCATCATCCAGTCCGCGATCAATGCCGACGGGCAATTTCTCAATCTGATGCTCGACCCGACCGTCATCGGCCGCTCGGGCGGTTTCGCCAAGGCGGGCCGCGTGGCGCAATTCGCCGCGAGCGACGACGCGGCCGCCTATGCGTCCATGCGCCCGGCCAACGCGCGCGAGCGCGAGGCTTATGCGATGGCGACCAAGGCACCGCTGCTCGTCTCGCAGCCGGCCAGCCGCTGGAGCCTCTGGACCGCCGGCTATGGCGGCTCGGCACAAGTCGGCGGCAATGCGCCGGTCGGCTCGCAAGACCTGACCGCACGGGCCTGGGGCGGCGCGGCCGGTGCCGACTACAGGGTTTCGGTCGACACGCTGGTCGGCTTCGCGCTCGGCGGCGGTGGACTGAGCTACTCGCTCGCCAACGCGATGGGTTCGGGCTCGGCAGACCTGTTCCAGGCCGGCGTCTACGGCCGGCACAATTTCGGGCCGGCCTATATCTCCGCCGCGCTCGCTTATGGCTGGCACGACGTCACCACCAACCGCACCGTGGCGCCCGGCGGCTTCGACCAGCTGCAGGGCCGCTTCAAGGCCGACACCTTCTCGTCCCGCTTCGAGGGCGGCTACCGCTTCGCGACGCCGATGATCGGCCTCACCCCCTATGCGGCGGCACAGGTGACGAACTTCAACCTGCCCAACTACTCCGAAGTCAGCCTCAATGGCGGCGGGCTGTTCGCGTTGAACTATGCCTCGCAATCGCTGACTGACCCCCGCTCCGAGCTCGGCCTGCGCACCGACAAATCGTACGCGATGCAGAACGGCGTGCTAACGCTGCGCGGTCGCGCCGCCTGGGCGCACGATTACAATCCGGGCCGCGCCGTCACCGCGCTATTCCAGACCCTGCCGGGCACCAGCTTCGTCGTGAACGGCGCCCGGGTCGATGCCGACTCCGCGCTCGTCAGCGCCAGCGCCGAGATGAAATGGCTGAGCGGCTTCTCGATCGCCGGCACCTTCGACGGCGAGTTCTCCGGCAACGTCACCAGCTATGCCGGCAAGGGCGTGTTCAAATACGCTTGGTGAGCCGACGTCGTGAGTTGACGAGGCCCCCTACTTCCCGCCTGCCATTGGCCGGAGACGCCCAGATCACCCTGACGCGGCCGGTTGCCACATCACTCAGCGCCGTGGTCTGCGGCACCTGGACGTCCAGCTGGTCGACGAACAAGAACGGCATGCCTGCTTCGCCTAAAGGGAAACGGCATGCCTGCTTCGCCTAAAGGGAGAAGCGCGCAATTGTGATTCCGACAGGCGGAACCACTTGAATTGAATAGTTGCACGGCGCAATCGGCAGAGGACGCGCGCTACTTGCCCTTCCAGTTCGGCGTGCGCTTGTTGAGGAAGGCGTCCATTCCCTCGCGGAAATCTTCGCTCATATAGGCCTTAAGGATCAGATCCTCGCCTTCTTCGCGCGAGAGCGTGCGGCGGATGCGGCGCACTGCCTCCTTGGTCGCTTCAAGCGTCAGCGGGGCGTGGCTCGCCACGAGCCTGGCGGTTTCGTCGGCGCGGCGCTGCAGCGTCTCGACATCAGGGACGATCTCGTTGAGGAGGCCGAGCGCCAGAGCTTCCGGCGCCTCGACGAGGCGCGCCTTGAAGATCAGATCCTTGGTGCGGGCGGGGCCGACCAGCGAGACGACGCGGCTGATGTTCGACATCGACAGGCAGTTGCCGAGCGTGCGCGCGATCGGAAAGCCGATGCGCGTCGCTTCAGTCCCGATGCGGAGGTCGCAGCAGGCCGCAATTCCGGCGCCGCCACCGGTGCATGCCCCCGCGATCGCCGCGATCACGGGCACGCGGCACTGCTCCAGCGTGCCGAGCACGCGGTCGATCCTCGCTTCATAGTCGAGTGCGTCCTGCGCGGTTTTGAACGCACGGAATTGAGAAATGTCGGTGCCGGAGGCAAACGCCTTGTCGCCAGTGCCGGTCAGGATCAGCGCCTTGATCGAGCGGTCGGTGTTGATCTCCTGGCAGATCTCCGCCATGCGCTCGTACATGGCGAAGGTCAGTGCGTTGCGCGCCTGCGGGCGGTTGAAGGTGATCCGCGCGATGCCGTCCGTGACGGAGTAGAGCAGGTCTTCGTTGGCGGTCGTCGGTGCGTTCATCGCGCGCTCTCTTTTCTCGAAGTTGGCTCAGGCAACCTGGGCCTTCAGGCCACCTGAGCTTTGGTCATCGGCACCGCGTCGCGTCCCTTCAGGACGTCCATAGCCGCCAACACGCCGCCGCTCCGGTGCGGGATCTTTGCAAGATCGAGGCCCATCTCGACGCCGGCGAGCGTCCCCATCAGCATCAGGTCGTTGAAATGGCCGATATGGCCGATGCGGAACACCTTGCCCTTGACCTTGTTCAGGCCAGTGCCTAGCGACATGTCGAAGTTTTCCAGCACCACCTTGCGGAAGGCATCGGCGTCATGGCCATCAGGCACGCGCACGCCGGTCAGCGCCGGCGAATGCGCGGCAGGATCGGCGCACTGCGTCTCCAGGCCCCAGACCTTGATCGCGGCGCGCGTCGCCGCGCTGTGGCGCTTGTGGCGGGTCCAGACGTTCTCGAGCCCCTCCTCTTCCAGCATCTTGATCGCCTCGCGCAGGCCGTAGAGCAAATTGGTGGCCGGCGTATAGGGGAAGGTGCCGAGCTTGTTGAAGCCGATGACCTCCTGCCAGTCCCAATAGGAGCGCATGCCGGGGTTGGCCTTGGCCACCGCGAGCGCCTTCTCCGAGACGGCGTTGAAGCCGAGGCCCGGCGGCAGCATCAGGCCCTTCTGTGAGCCAGCGACCGAGACGTCGATGCCCCAGGCATCGTGCTCGTACTCCATCGAGCCGAGGCCGGAGATGGTGTCGACCATCAACAGCGCCGGATGCTTGACCCGGTCGAGCAGCTTGCGTACCTCCAGCGGCGGCGTCACGCAGCCGGTCGAGGTCTCATTGTGGACGACGCAGACCGCCTTGATCGTGTGCTGCTTGTCGGCGGCAAGGCGCTTCTCGATCTCGGCGAGATCGGCACCATGGCGCCAGTCGCTCGGGATGAAGTCGACGTCGAGCTTGAACTTGTCGGCGATGCCGCGCCACAGCACAGCGAACTGGCCGGTCTCGCACATCAACACCTTGTCGCCGGGGGCGAGCACGTTGACCATCGCAGCTTCCCAAGCGCCGGTGCCGGACGAGGGGAAGATGATCACGGGCTGCTTGGTGCGGAACACCCGCTGCATGCCGGTGAGGACGGCGAAACCGAGCTCTGCGAACTCCGGACCGCGGTGATCCAGCGTCGGCATGTCCATCGCCCGCAGCACCCGGTCGGGCACGTTGGTCGGTCCTGGAATCTGGAGAAAATGCCTTCCAGTGTGCACGGTCATCGGCGTCCTTCCCGGTCTTTGAGTCTGTCTTTTGCGTCTGTCTTGGCTTTGAGCTCAACTTGACTTCGAGCCCTTTGGCCTCAAGGGGTGCGCAAGCCGCTCGAATATCACTATTCGCCGGGCTTGTCCCTCGCCCGGCGGGGTCCGTCAATGCACAAGAAGCAGGGCTCGCCTTGCCAAGGGCCGTGACCGAAGGCAAGACGGGGGCGGCGAACAGGCAAGAGCGGACCATGGCGGCGGAAGTGCCCGGGAAATCACAGGAATCGGCCAAAAAGGACGGCATCGCGGCCCGTCTGGCCCGGGAAGTGACCGGCGACGTCCTGTTCGACGCTTTCAGCCGGGGCCGCTACGCCACGGACGCTTCCTTCTACCAGATCGTGCCCACTGGCGTAGTGGTGCCGCGCACCATGGACGAGGCCTTGCGGGCGCTGGCGATCGCGCGCGACGAGGGACTGAAGGTGACCCCGCGCGGCGGCGGCACCTCGCAATGCGGCCAGACCGTCAATGACGGTCTCGTGGTCGATCTCTCGAAGCACCTGAACCGGATCCTGTCGCTCGACGTCGAAGGGCGCACCTGCGTTGTCGAGCCCGGCATCGTGCTCGACGACCTCAACCGCCGGCTGAAAAAGCACGGCCTCTGGTTTCCGGTCGACGTCTCCACGGCCTCGCGCGCCACCATCGGCGGCATGGCGGGCAACAATTCCTGCGGCGGGCGTAGCCTGCGCTACGGCACCATGCGCGACAACACGCTGTCGATGGACGCCGCGCTCGCCGACGGCACGCTGAGCCGCTTCGGCGAGGTGTCGCGCGATCTCTCCGATCTCGATGCGAACGACAGCGCACGCGCCCTGTTCCGCGACATGCTCGATCTCGGCGCCCGCGAGGCCGGGGAGATCGCCGCACGCTTCCCAAAGGTGCAGCGTCGTGTCGGCGGCTACAATCTCGATGCGCTGGTGCCGCGCAATGCGCGCAACAACATGGCGCATCTGCTGGTGGGTTCCGAAGGCACGCTGGCGTTCACCACCAAGGTCGAGCTGAAGCTGTGGCCTGTCATCCGCAACAAGGTGCTCGGCATCTGCCATTTCGGCAGCTTCTACGAGGCGATGGACGCGGCTCAGCATCTGGTCAAGCTGAAGCCGATCGCGGTCGAGCTGGTTGACCGCACCATGCTCGCGCTCGGCCGTGACATCGCGATGTTCCGGCCGATCATCTCCGCCGCGATCAAGGGTGATCCGGATGCGGTGCTGGTGGTCGAGTTCGCCGAGGAGGACCAGGCGGACAATTTCGTGCGCCTGAAGCAGCTCGGCGAGCTGATGGGCGATCTCGGCTTCGCTTGGAACAACGACAAGCGCAAATGGGGCGGCGTGGTGGAAATCACCGAGCCCGCGCTCCAGAGCGGGATCGCCGATTTCCGCGCCGCCGGCCTCAACGTCATGATGTCGATGAAGCAGGAGGGAAAGCCGGTCTCTTTCGTCGAAGACTGCGCCGTGCCGCTGCCGCATCTCGCCGACTACACCGCGCGGCTGGGCGAGGTGTTTGCCAAGCACGGCACCAGCGGCACGATGTATGCTCACGCCTCCGAAGGCTGCCTGCATGTGCGGCCCGTGCTGAATTTGAAGCTGGAGAAGGATGTCAAGGCGATGCGGGCCATCGCCGAGGAAGCCTTCGAACTGGTGCGCGAATACAAGGGCTCGCATTCCGGAGAGCACGGCGACGGCCTGGTGCGCTCCGAATTCCACGCAACCATGTTCGGCGAGCGCTTGGTCGCCGACTTCAGGGAAGTGAAGCAGCGCTTCGATCCCGATGGCGTGCTCAATCCCGGCAAGATCGTCGACGCCCCCAGGATGGACGACCGCTCGCTGTTTCGCTTCAAACCGGACTATCGCGTCGCTGAGCTCAAGACAAAACTCGACTGGTCCGCTTATCCCGGGGCCGGCGGCGGTTTTCAGGGCGCGGTCGAGATGTGCAACAACAACGGCGCCTGCCGCAAGCTCGAGGGCGGCGTGATGTGTCCGTCCTACCGGACGACGCGCAACGAGAAGGACGTGACGCGAGGCCGCGCCAACACGCTGCGCCTCGCAATCTCCGGCCAGCTTGGCGCGGGCGCACTCGCCTCCGACGAGATGATGGAGACGTTGAAGCTTTGCGTGTCTTGCAAGGCCTGCCGCCACGAATGCCCAACCGGCGTCGACATGGCCAAGATGAAGATCGAGGTGCTGGCCGCGCGCGCGGCCTCGCATGGCCTGACCTTGCGCGACCGCCTGGTCGGCTACCTCCCACGCTATGCCGGCCTCGCGTCGCGCTTCGCGCCGCTGGCGAATTTGCGCAACCGCAGCCCGCTGCTGCGAAGGCTGTTCGAGCGTTTTGCCGACATCAGCGCGCGGCGGGCGCTGCCCGCCTTCCGCAGCGACGTGTTCGCGCCGCCTGCCGAAGCGGTCGGGCCGGAGACTGGCCGCGAGGTCGTGCTGTTCGCCGATACCTTCAACCGCATCTATGAGCGCGAAAATCTCGACGCCGCGTTGCGCGTGCTCGCAGCCGGCGGCTATCGCGTGCATCTGCCGAAACCCGCAAGCGGCGGCCGTCCGCTATGCTGCGGCCGCACCTTCCTGTCGGCGGGCCTTGTCGACGAAGCCAGGTCCGAGCTCGATCGTCTGGTCGCTGCGTTCGCCTCCTTTGCCGGGCGCGGCGTCCCGATCGTCGGGCTTGAGCCGAGCTGCCTTTTGACGCTGCGCGACGAACTCGCCTCGCTGCGCCAGGACGATGAGGCCAAGGCGGTCGGCGCCCACGCGTTGACATTCGAGGAATTCCTGGTGCGCGAAGCCGAGGCCGGCCGGCTACAACTGCCGCTCGGCACTGTCGCCGACAAGGCCGTGGTGCACGGCCATTGCCATCAAAAATCCTTCGGCGCCTTCAAGCCGGTCGAGCAGGTGCTACGCCTCATTCCCAGCCTGAAGGTCGAGACCGTTGAGTCGAGCTGCTGCGGCATGGCCGGCGCCTTCGGTTATGGCGCGGACACCTACGATGCCTCGATCGAGATGGCCGAGCTGTCGCTATTGCCCGCCGTGCGCCGTGCGGAGCAGGCGACGCTGATTGTTGCCGACGGCACCTCCTGCCGGCACCAGATCCACGACGGCGCCCAGCGCGAGGCGCTTCACGTCGCGCGCGTGCTCGCGATGAGCCTCGATCGTGCGAAGACCCAATCCACAACCACTCCCATTGCAAAGGAAACCAGTCATGGCTGACCTCACCCTCGACACCGCCCGCAAGATCCTCGATGCCGCCTTCGCGAAATCCACCGAGCTGAAGCTGAAGCCGCTCGTCGTCACCATCCTCGACGCACGCGGGGTGCTCAAGATCGCCGCGGCGCAGGACGGCACCAGCCTGATGCGCGCCGAGATCGCGCACGGCAAGGCCTATGGCGCGCTCGCATTGGGCATGGGCTCGCGCGCTCTCTTCCAGCGCGCGCAGGAGCAGGCCTATTTCATCGACGCCATGAACACCATGGCCAAGGGCGCGCTGGTGCCGGTCCCCGGCGGCGTGCTGATCATGGACGGCACGACGCTGCTCGGCGCCGTCGGCGTCTCCGGCGACACCTCGGACAATGACGAGGCGTGTGCCGTGGCGGGCATCCAGGCTGCGGGGTTGAAGGCGAACGCGGGATAGTGATCGTCCACGCACGCAGAGCTCCTGCTCCAGAGCGCTGCAGCTCGGCGGCATAATCAAGATATCGCCGCCGGATCACATCCTGACGTGACTTGATCTGTTCGTCCCAAGAGTGTTTGGCGCTCCTTCCGCTCTTCACTTCCGAAAGCACCTCGTTGCGGGCACGCCGATCGACATCGGGCGTGATCTTTCTCTTGCGCATAGCGAGGACCGCCCCGCGCGCGGCCTTTCGAACTCGTCCGCGGGTTCGCCGCGGCGTTGCCTCCGCCGCGATCCCGCGAAGCCGAAGTTCGCCAGCAAAACGTTCTCGCCAGGCCTGAAGGTCCGCGTTACGGGGATTAAGGCGCTTTCCGTCATGGCCGAGGGATCGAACGGTCAAGTGCACGTGAGGATGCTTGTCATCGAGGTGCTGGACGAAGACGTAGTCATGATTATAGCCAAACGTTTCGATGGCAAATGCCCGGGCTGAATCCTTGACGGCGATGGCGTCGGTACCAGCCGGCATCGACACAATAATATTCACCGAAAGCGATCCGTCGCGGCGACGCTTATGGTCTAGACGGGCATCATCCACCCACCGTTGCTGCAGGTCTTTCCGGAACGACCTGCCAGGGCCGCGCCCTGCTCTGTTTCGCCATCCAGCTCACCGTTGCGGGTGATGTAGGCAAGGTGCGACTTGAGATGCGCGGGCCCCCAATCGCCGCTGGGGCCGCTCTATTTGCACTCGCTGAGCGATGGCCGCAGGTTGTTGTGCCAAAGCTTCGAACCTGACGCCCTTCCGCATGCGCGCGGATTGACCAAGGGAAAGAGGGCCGTCTGAGGCGGCCTTCCGTTGACGAGGGCGAGCACCACCGCCCGATGAGTTAGCGAGGACTTTGGCGTAGCCTCGCGGTCGTAATCTCGGCAAATCAAACAGGTGGACCACCATAGGTCCCGACTCCTGCCTGACCAGTTCAGACCTGAATCGCAGAGTGCGCGCCCCGGAATTTACCGATCGATGCGACTTGGATGCTGGTTCATGCCCACTCTCCGAAGAAGAAGAAGAAGAAGAAAGAGAGTGGCTTCCCGTTATTGCGACCGACTATCAAAAGATAGAAAACTACGACACCCAAAAATTCGTAAGGGGTCAACGGTGACATCGGCTGACGCCAAGTTGCGTCGATCTCAAGTGAACGTGCAGCCGAGCCGTTGCGAGGTGCGCTGCGGGTCAAAACGCGAAGCGCAGAGCGCGAGCAGGTCTAGTCGGCCATTCTTACTGAACAGGCAGTCAGCGAAAGATGTAGCTACATCGCCAACGGGCCCGGTGCATCGCCGCCCACGACGACGTGTCGGCGCTGCCGTGCACGAGCAACCAACGGGGCGAATCCGTGAAGACGGCGGCGGCCGCTTGCCGCTCGATGCCCCCAATCAACAACATCCGAAACACATCGTGACTGAAATAATTGCATACGCAGCAATTTGACGGCGGCCGGGGCTTGCTTCAGTTCGTTCCGTATCCGGAACGAACTGAAGGAAAGTCGCTGGCGTTGCAGATTTACAACCCGCACAGCGGACCGAAATACTAAGCTCGGCCATTGAGACAACCGAAACATATTCCATTCTTAGTTCAATATGGTCAGCGGGGGCGAACGATGTTTGATGTCTATCGCAATGACAAGCGCGGCTTGCTCGTTCTAAGTACAGGCTCGGCCGTACCTACGCTTTGCTCTGCACATACCTGGCGAAAGAGCAGAAAACGAGTTCTCAAGGTTAGCAACGAAATCAAGTCAGCCGTTCAGGCACAAGGCTATTACATCCGCAGCCTGCGGGCCACTAAGGAACGAATGATCTAGGTCAAGTAGCTCGGCGGCCGGTGTTCCCCATTTGCAAATCTCTATGACACGGCAGAAGCCAGTCCGCCATTATCGCGCTTCGTCAACTGTCGACACCCGCGCATCGGTGATAGCGAACTTATTTTCGCCATCTAGACGAAATTAGCGCTAAAATCTCCGACACCGGGGCTGGCCCGATATTGTACTTGTCCATTTTGACCCGGCTTTTTGACCACGCGCGGGCCGCAGCGAGTTTTCCTCGCTGCGGCCTTCGTGCTTTTCCACTGCGTGGGCCGGGGCCTCGCTTAGAAGTTTCAGATAACCTGCCGACGGTTTGCAGTGATCGCTCACGATTCCGTAGCTCACCCTCACGTCCTGCCAAGCTGCTGAAGTCCTCCACGGCGGAAATGTACGTCCGTCCGCCGTCCCCCTTGCTGGGTTGAACCAACTCACAGACGCACACCTCCCGCTGCAAAATGCAGTCGCGAACTTGCCAGGGAGTAGTGAGGACGAGACGGCGTCGAGCTGGCGTTCGGTGACAGCCGCCAGCGCCACATCGAGTTGACTATCCCCTTCACTCGGCCAGTTCGCATGCCCCGCGTTAACCCTGTCTTTGATCTTCTCCCATAGCAGCGCTTCCCAGGTTCACCTCTGCCACTAAGCGGCCTTATTGGACCTTTGCAATCGTTCTTGATTTTTGGAGCTCATTTCTAAGAGGATTTGAGTGAGGTTTCTCGTTCGGAGAGCGTGAAATCAGATGAGGGTGGCTCTCTTCCTAGTTGGCCTCGGTACACTCGCCGTGATGGAGCTCGAGGCGCCGCCGCGCATCACAGAGCCTGCGAACGAGCCGCCGGCTCTGGCAACCGTCGGATTACGTCCCTCACACGATACACTGACCAAGGCAGACCGGCTCGAAATTCCGCCATTCGAAGCGCCACCGCAGCCACTTTCCTCGCGCGAACTAAAGAATCCGTCGGACCACATTCCGATCGTTGCACGAGCACATTCGAAGATCATCGAGCAGGAGGGTAACGCAAGCGGAAAATCCGCGATCATGCTGCCCAGACCTCGGCCCCGGCACGGAATTTCCAAGGCAAGCGCGGGCGCCAGTCGCGCCAAACCGGTCGCGGAGGCGAAGCCGTGCCTGTCAGGTGCCTTCGATGGCGTCTTGAAAGCATTGAACCTGCAGACGCGATGCCAGACCTAGCGCACGGATACCTCTGCGTTGGAACGACAGCCGACCCGCGGCTCCCGCCGCATGTGTCAGGGCAAATACGCCGTGCCGAGGAAATCCGACCGCCTCGCCCCGACGAGCGTGGATCCGTTGTCACCGCGCGGAAGTGGTTGTCCGCGGAATCCATCACGCTCGTTTTTGGAGTGGCAATCGGCCTGGCTTTCGTCGCGAGTTTCGTCCTGGTTCGCGATGCTCAGTTGAAGGGGAGCTCGATCGACAGGGCGGCTGCCAAGGCGCTGGTCGAGCGAATTATCATAGCCGAGTCCAACGGTGACCCGAATGCAAGGAACAAGCGGTCGAGCGCCACTGGCGCCGCCCAGTTTCTCGATGATACGTGGCTCGAAGCCGTTCGAAGGCACCGACGCGATCTGATCAAGGGCCGCAGCGACAAGGAAGTCTTGGACTTGCGCGGAGATGCTGAGCTTACGCGCGAGGTTGCCGCACGGCTGGTCGAGCAACATGCCGCGATGCTGACCAAGCGCGGTCTGCCGGCCACGCCCGGTTCTCTCTACCTCGCCCATTTCGCGGGACCGGCGGGAGCCGTGGCGCTATTTTCCGGCGCAGAAACTGCAGATGCTGCTTCAGTTATGGCCGCCGCTGACATGACGGGTCGAACCACACGCGAAAAGCTGGTCAACGCGAACGCGTTCCTCAAGGCGATGACCGTCGGCGATATTAAGAACTGGGCCGATCGCAAAATGGCAGTAGTCACTCGGCCTGGCCGTTAGCGGCTCAGATAATTACGCGATTTTGGGGTCGCGAAGCTCTCGGCTGGAAGCCAGCTCGGTAGCCGATCCATAGCGTTCAGGACGGCGCTCCTCCTGGCGTCGAACCTTGCGCGCAACAGGAGCGGGAGCGCCTCCGGCGCCGGCGCGGCTGCGGCTGCACCCTACCGGCACCGTGCCAACACGCCGGCATGTCGCATTGCAGCTGGTCGACGCCAAACGGGGGAACCCATCGGGCAGCGCCCCCGCTGAGCTCCGTTGCTACGGCGACCGAAGAACCCTTACCGCATCCCAGTGTAAACGAGTCCGAAAGTCATGTAAGGCGCCGACGCAACTTTGATCTCCTTCGGATCGAGATAAGGAGCGGTCAGCAGCAACTGGAAGATGGCCCGAGCAGCCATGTATTGCGCTGCGGGGCCGGCTTCTCTCGCTCCCGACTAACAGAACGTTTCCGCATGGACCTGAAACAGACCACCGCCCGCCGCGGCCGCGCCGGTGGATCCAAAGATCAAACAGGGCAAAATCGCCGGCAGGCATGGCGTGAGCACCATGGAGATAAGCACCTGGAATTAGACAGCATACATTACAAATCCGACACACCAACTTTCGGCTATTGTCAGAGTTCGAGCCCGGGTCGAAAATAGTTGAAGCTTAAAACATAGTCTGTACTCTAAGATCTTCGCTACCGATCTCTGCTGTTTCACGGAAAGCGTGAACTGAATGTCACCAATCCCGACTGACAAGATCGCGCTCTTCATCGATGGAGCCAATCTCTACGCGACGGCGAAAACTCTGGGCTTCGACATCGATTACAAGCGTCTGCTGAAGGAGTTTCAGAGCCGCGGGACGCTACTTAGAGCGTTCTACTACACCGCGATCATCGAGGATCAGGAATACTCCTCGATCCGGCCGCTGATCGACTGGCTCGACTACAACGGCTACACCGTGGTCACCAAGGCGACCAAGGAGTTCATCGACGCCTCCGGCCGCCGCAAGGTCAAGGGCAACATGGACATCGAGCTCGCCGTGAACGCCATGGAGCTCGCCGAGCACATCGACCAGATGGTGCTGTTCTCGGGCGACGGCGACTTCCGCTCTCTGGTCGAGGCCGTTCAGCGCCGCGGCGTGCGGGTCACCGTGATTTCCACGATCGCGAGCCAGCCGCCGATGATCGCCGACGAGCTGCGCCGCCAGGCCGACGTCTTCACCGACCTCGTCGAGCTGCAGTCCAAACTCGGCCGCGACCCGTCCGAACGCCCGGCCCCGCGTGATCGTGAAGCGCGTGGACACATGCCAAAATTCTTGCAGGAGCCGAAGGGAAATGACCCACACGACTAGACCCTGAAGGCGGCGCCCGCATTCCGCAAGCGCGGCTCGCGGTGGGCATGTTTGTCGCTTGAGATATGTTGGCGTCGGCTCGTTGTCGCTTGCATGAAAAGGGCGGCATCCGGCATTATGTTTTTGCTGGCGAGGCGAACCTGCTGTGACTCTGAAGAACCCCGACGCTATTGCCGTGATCCTGACCGCCCTCCGGCTTTCTCACGGCGACGAAGCTGCACGAGCCATGCTGGTCGGCGGCATGAGCCTGGCCGCGCTGATAGAGACGATGTTCTCCGCACCGATCGGGCGACGCGATGCCGTTCACAACATCGCACGTGCGTTGGACGACTTCGCCCTTTCGCCGGAACTCGGTCCGGTCTGGCACCTTCGCTACGTTTACGAAAGTCATGGCTCGTTTCGCGTCGTCGATATGGAGATTGCGACGCCAACCGGCACGCTGTCCAGTAAAGACGTTTGGCTTCGTCTGCCCGTCTAGCTATCTCGCCACCTCTGCGATGTGGCCGGTGCTGTCGACGATTGGCGAGCGCGCGGTGCTTTCCTTGACGTAGGTCTTGATCTTTCCGGTCGGCACCTCCTTGGATCTGCGAGTAGCCTGCGGCGCGAAGCTTAGCGATGATCTTCTCAGACGTCAGGCAGAGCGCGGACGAACATGACCAAACCACCATGAGGGCAGCCTGACGAAAGATCGCAGCACTTGCCCTCCCTGCGCGCTCGCCGCCATCGGATGGCGCCTTAGCTTAACCGCCGACCGGCCCCGACAACGTCTCCAAGCCGGCCTCGATTGCCTCGATGTCCTGCTCGATCTGCGCAATCGACAACCTGCAGTCAAAGCCCGCCCAGGCTTTCAGGTCTCCGGCAAGGCGCCGGCGGTGCATCCTCAGCTCCTCAAGCGACTGGCGGTCTTTCAGACTCGCGTAGCCGTCCACAATCAACTCAATCGCACTCGACATGACGCTACTCCACAAAAACAATTCGGATCTAATCGGATGAGCTTAGTGCAAGCCGAAAGGCTGGCGCAACTTCTACGCTGGCTTCTACACCCAGGCCCTTTTGACTGCAGGGCCCAACCAAGCTTTCGGCAAAATAGGTCAAGATCGTTGACGAGTTGGCAAGGGAGTGGACGCAGTCCTGAGGCAGTGAGCCTGAGGCAGTGAGCCTGACGTATTGAAATCCGCAATTTACCGGTGGTAGTGTTCCACTTTTGCTACTCGCGCTATTTGCTCTGACGCCATCCTGATAGTGCTTTTTTGTGCTGGGGAGGACATTTATGCGAGGCTCTCGCGCAATCGTTTACGCCGAACGACTTAGCGAACTCACTTCTCAGCTCTCAGAATTGGAATATCTTCGAGGCCTGGTCGAAGAAGCAGAGCGCCGCGCTCGCGGTGTGCCCCCATTACGCTTGACACATCCTCCTTCGCGCCGCCTTCGAACTCGTAAACCGGGCGCCATGTCTGTCCGCCTCCGTCGCCACGCGCCACTAGCGCGGAATGCAGGAGCTCTCAGGCCCCCTGACAACGACAACCAAGTCGATCGGACTTTGCTAGAGCCATTCCCCGACGGATGGTGGGCTTCCTCCTAAAGCCACTAGAAGCGCTGACTCGACGAAGAGAGCGATCCAATGCTGGCGGCCCACCCACCCTGAGGAGCAGACGGGTAGCCACCATTCCAGCCCGCGGGTGCCGAGGCTGGTCCGGCCGCACCTATCAATTCTGGACCACCCTTCGCCAAACTCCTGCAACCTGCAACGGCGAGAGTGAGACAGGGAAGACGGTCAGCACGACCTGTGCGGGCTTGAGGTGAGCAACTGCAAAAGCGAATATCACTTGTCGGCGAGAACACCGGCGTCAAGCGGAGGTCATTTCCTAAAGATTGGTTTCAACACCTCAGGAATTGCGATGACGAAAAACGACACCGTGTTCGACACGATGCGACCTGATCCAAACGGACGGAGACAATGGGCCGGCCGACTGGGGACGCGCGAGGCAATAAAACGGGATGGCCTAGAGCTCGACCCTGGCTCGCTCGTTTACTGTCCCCACGAGTGGATCAATGCCGCCGGCTACGTTGACCTCGAACTGGTCCGCAAATACCCGCTGATGTTCGCGGTCTAAAGTCGTGACGAACCAGAGCCGACGCGCAAGCGATCCGCCGTCCGACGAACCAGCGACTCGACGGCTGCTAAGCCGAGCGGTAAAACGCAGGCGTCCAAAGCCGCCCGTGGCACCTGTGCCGTTCGGCACTGAAACAGATCCCAACCACGAATTTTCCCGGGTCGAACCGGAGGCCGTTTGGTTCTTCGTCTTCTTGCCGATCTTCATGCTGCTCTATTCGATCGTCGAGAAAATGCACGTGAGATAGCAAAGAGCTAAAGGGTCCTGGTCAGAAGAAACCAAAATGCGCGTGCTCGCAATGTTTCTCATCCTCGGAATATGCATCGCTTCGCCAGCGGCCGGACGTCGGCGGTGGGCGACACCTCACATCTGAGCCTCCCGCCATCCACCTGCGCAGCCCCGGTCGAGTGCACCGGCAGGGGCTGGTTGGCTCGAGGGCCGCTAGGCTGGACCGCGGCACGCCCGGGATAACAACTCAGTGAATGAAACTGTCAGCTAGACCCGCGAAGCACCCTGGAAAAAGACCGAGCCGACTTTTGTCCGCGCGACTTAAGTGGAGATGTCAAATGCTGACACTCAAAGTGATTGTAGCTGCTCTGGCCGCGGGATTTCTGATTTCGGTTTATTCCGGAGACTTCGGCGCCGATATCGTTCTCGCTATTGCCACGTGCCTTCCGTAGTTGTGCGCGATTGCGGAGTCGCGGCCCGACGCGTCCTAGTCCGGTATGATGCGCCGGGCCTAACCATTCCCTGCTTTCCCCGTAAGGTTTGGCTGAGTCAGAATAGTGCGATTCTACAAGCGGCTGATACGTCTGCGTCTTTGTGCAGCGCTCCTTGCGCTTCGCAGCAAAAGGCCATACCCGCGGCCACACGTTCGACGGACGCGATATACCTCCCAAGCTCGGTCGCGATCTCGACCCTCCTTTGATCATTTTGATCAGCGTCTGTACGGCGGATTCAAACGGTCGTCGCAACACCAGGAGTTTGGAGGTTGCGATGAACGTTGTAAGGCGCAGATCGGCGCGGTCAGGACGAGCCCCATTGC
>NZ_JBEPRQ010000049.1:0-24126 GCF_040548425.1 Bradyrhizobium sp. i1.15.2
GCCTGGCTCAGAGAACTCTTGTGCCTCTTCCTGATCCAGCTATCGCATACGCTTGCCTGTCCGCTCCCGCTCAATTCGGCTTCTTAACGGACGACCGCTTATGGAAATGAACATCTCAGTGGGTGGTAGAAGCCGTCAGCATGATCTGGCGCGTAGAAGCGTTGCGCCAGGATTGGGTTTATCGCCGCGGCGCTAGCCTCCAAGACCTCAATCCGACGGGTTGAAAGGGTCACCGGCTAGCGCCGAAGCAAACGACTCCGCCGCTCTCGGATTCCCTTGGTCTTCAGGGGCGAGATTCGCGATCGACGATTAATCTCGGTGGTGATCGTCTGGCCAGCGCGTATCGCCGCAATATCCAAGGGTTTGGTCAGCTCTACCGCTCGTCCGCGATCACCTTGCCGTCGTTCGGCAGCGCGCCGGGCCTCACCAGTTCAACCTCGCCTCCGAGTTTCGTCACTGCGCGCAAGGTGCCTGCAATCTCCTCGCGCAACACGTCGCTCGCGGCCGCCGTCTCCGCTTTCAGCGTCATTGCGTCGGCCTCGCCCTGGCGCGTGACGACGAGGCGCAGCCTTCCGAGCGCGGGATAGCGGTTGCCGATCTCGGCGATCTGCTCGGGGCGGATGAACATGCCCTTGATCTTGGTGGTCTGGTCGGCGCGACCCATCCAGCCCTTGATGCGCATGTTGGTGCGCCCGCAGGGGCTGGTCCCGGGCAGTGCCGCGGTGAGGTCGCCGAGAGCGAGCCGGATCCAGGGATGGTGCGGGTCGAGCGACGTCACGACGATCTCGCCGACGTCGCCGGGCGCCACGGGATCGCCGGTCCCGGGCTTGACGATCTCCATGATCAGATCCTCGTTCACGACCATGCCGTCGCGCGCGCTGGTTTCGAAGGCGATGAGGCCGAGATCGGCGGTGCCGAAGGCCTGGTAAGCGTCGATGCCGCGTGCCTTGATCTCGGCCTGAAGCGAGGGCGGGAAGGCCGCGCCCGAGACCAGCGCGCGCTTGATCGAGGAGACGTCGCGGCCCGAGCTTGCGGCAGCATCGAGCAAGATCTTCAGGAAGTCCGGCGTGCCGCTGTAGCCGACGGGACGGTAGGCCTCGATCAGCTCGAATTGCTGCTCGGTATTCCCTGGACCTGCCGGGATTACGGCGCAACCGAGCGCGCGCGCCGACGCATCGAAGACGAAGCCGCCGGGGGTGAGATGGTAGCTGAAGGTGTTGAGCACGATGTCGTCGGGCCGGAACCCGGCCGCGAACAGTGCCCGTGCGCCGCGCCAAGGATCGGCCTGTCGCCCCTCCGGCTCGAAAATCGGCCCTGGGGAGGTGAAGAGGCGGGCGAACGAACCGGGCGCCGCCGCGATGAACCCGCCGAAGGGCGCGGAGGCCTTGTGCAGGGTCGGCAGTTCCGACTTGCGCAGCACCGGCAGGCCCGCCAGAGCCGCCCTGGAGGTCACGGCGGCCGGATCGACGCCTTTCAGCCGATCGGCATAGGCGGGCGCGGTCGTCGCAGAGCGCAGCACGCCGGGCAGGCGGGCGAACAGATCGGCCTCGCGCGCGGCTTGCTCGCGCGTCTCGAGGGCGTCGTAATGGGCGGTCATGGCTGATCTTTCCGGGTTGGCATCCGTTGCGCGCCGCCGCCGGCATGGGTATCAGACGGCCATGGGCGAGGTTTGAAGAGGACGCGATGGCGAACGAGGGAATCAGGGCGGCGGACGGAGCGGCCGACGTCGTCGCGCGCCTGAAGCGCCGCATGATCGACGAGGCGCTGCCGCTGTGGTCGACGGTCGGCTGGGACCATGGCGCGGGTGGTTTCATCGATCGGCTGCATCGTGACGGCACGCCGGACAGCGCCGCGCCGCGCCGGGTGTTCGTGCAGGCCCGTCAAATCTGGTGCTACGCCAAGGCTGCGCAGATGGGCTGGCACCCTGAAGGGCGCGCCATCGCACTGAAGGGGCTCGAGCATCTGCTCGCCAAGGCAAAGGCGCCCGACGGCCGGCCCGGCTACGTGCACCGGCTGACGCCCGAGGGCGCGGTGCTGGACGGCCGGCGCGATGCCTATGACCACGCCTTCATCCTGTTTGCGCTCGCGACCGTCTATGCGCTCGACCAGGACGCGCAAATTCGCGCCGAGATCGACACGTTGCTCGCCTTCCTCGACGCTCATCTGCGTTCTCCGCACGGCGGCGTCCACGAAGGCTTTCCGGTCTCGCTGCCGCGCCGGCAGAACCCGCACATGCATCTGTTCGAAGCGATGATCGCATGCTTCGACGCGACCCACGATTTGTCGTTCCAGAACCGCGCCGGCGAGTTCTTCGCACTGTTCCTCGCCAATCTCTACGACAAGCAGACGCGCGCGCTCGGCGAATATTTCGAGGAGGACTGGTCCAAGATCGCGCCGGTCAGCGTCGAGCCCGGCCATCAGGCGGAATGGGTCTGGCTGCTGAAGGGGTTCGAACGCATCACGGGCTGCCCGACCGGACAGCGGCGCGCCGAGCTGCTGGAAACCACGCTGCGCTATCGCGACGAGGCCACCGGCTGCCTGATCGACGAGGGTGACGACGCCGGCAGCATTCGCCGTAGCACGCGCCGGCTGTGGCCGCAGACCGAGATCGCGAAGGCGTGGATCGCGCAGGCCGAATCCGGCGAGGCGGGCGCGGCGGACGAGGCGCGCATGGCGCTGGCTCGGCTCGAACGGCACTATCTCAGCCATCCCGTGCGGGGCGGCTGGTACGACCAGTTCGATCGCGACGGCAAATCGCTGATCGACACCATTCCTGCGTCGTCGTTCTATCATGTTCTCTGCGCAGTCACGGAAGCGGAGCAGGTGCTGCAGTAAGAGTGTTCTGTGTTGACGCGTTTTCTTCACGCGAACCGGTTCCCACTTCGCTCGAAAACGCTATGTCAAAGCCAGCGCTTTCGCCGCTTGAAGCTCTTGAGGTTCTTGAAGCTCTTGCGCTGGTCGCCGGCGCCGCCGAGGTAGAATTCCTTGACGTCCTCGTTGTCGCGCAATTCGTCCGCGGTGCCGTCGAGCACGACCTTGCCCTGCTCCATGATGTAGCCGTGGCTTGCCACCGACAGCGCGGCGCGGGCGTTCTGCTCGACCAGGAGAATGGTGACGCCAAGGTCGCGGTTGATCTTCTGGATGATCGAGAACACCTCTTTCACCAGCAGCGGCGACAGGCCCATCGAGGGCTCGTCCATCAGGATCATCTTCGGGCGAGCCATCAGCGCGCGGCCGATCGCGAGCATCTGCTGCTCGCCGCCGGAGAGATAGCCGGCAAGCCCGGTGCGCTCCTTCAGGCGCGGGAAGTAGTTGAAGACCATATCGAGATCGGCCCCGACCTCGCGGTCTCTGCGGGTGAAGGCACCTAGCTTGAGGTTTTCCAGCGAGGTCATGTCGGCAACGATGCGCCGGCCCTCCATCACCTGGAAGATGCCGCGGCGGACGATCTTGTCGGGATCGATGCCGTTGATGCGCTCGCCCTCGAACAGGATCTCACCGCGCGTGACTTCGCCGTCCTCGGTCTTGAGCAGCCCGGAGATCGCCTTCAGCGTCGTCGACTTGCCGGCGCCGTTGGCGCCCAGCAGCGCCACGATCGCGCCCTTGGGCACGTCGAGGCTGAGACCGCGCAGCACCAGGATGACGTCGTCATAGACGACCTCGATGTTGCGCACGGCAAGGAGAGGCGGCGCGGGTACGATGCCGGGGGAGGGACGAGCAGCTGCTTCGTGAATTTCGGTCATGCCTCATACTCCGCTGTCGTCGCCCGGCTTGACCGGGCGACCCAGTATTCCAGAGACGCCTGGGACTCAAGGAGAGGCGGCGACGTACTGGATCCCCCGCCTTCGCGGGGGATGACATTTATGTTTGAGGTGAGCGTTAAGCTCACCACCCAAGCAATTCCGGCTTGCGCGGAAGCTCGACAGTCTTGACCTTCTCGAGCTTGATCGCGCCCTTGGCCATGAGGTCGTTGAGGTCGCCGTCGGTCGCGCCCGCAATCTTGGTGCGGTAGAGATCGACCTTCAGCGTGCCGCGGTGGTCCTTGTCGGTCCAGGTCGAGGGATTGCAGACGCCTTCCATGCCTGCCGGCACCCAGTCCTTCTTCTGGTAGAAGCCTTTGGCGACGTTCTCGCCGGTGGCGCCGCCGTTCTTGGCGGCCCAATCGATCGCCTCCTTCATGTAGAGCGCCGAGCAGACCGCCGCGATGTAGTGCACGGGCCGATAGACCTTACCGGTCGGGTCGGACATCTTCGAAATCTCTATCACGGTCTTCATGCCGGGCGCATCGCCGCCCCAGCTCACAGCGGTGCGCAGCGGGAAGATCACGCCGTCGGCGGCATCGCCCGCGGTCTTGGCGGCGTTCTCGTCCATGCCCCAGACATTGCCCATGAACTGGATGTCGACTCCGGCAGTCTTGCAGGCCTTCATCACCGAGATGTTGGACGCGGCGGTGTTGCCGAGATAGGCGTAGTTGGCGCCTGAGGATTTCAGGCTCAGGCACTGCGCGCTGTAGTCACCCGGCGCGAGCGCGAACACCAGCGGCGGCAGCACCTCGAAGCCGAGCTCCTGCGCCATGGCTTCGCCGGCGGCCTTCGGCGCGTTCGGGTACGGGTGGTTGGCCCCCATGTGGACGAATTTCGGCTTGCCGGACTTGCCCTTGGCCTTCCAGTCTTCGGCCGCCCACATCAGCATCGCGCGCAGCGAGTCCGAATAGCTCGGACCATAGAAGAAATTATAGGGCGCGGGCTTGGCCTTGCCGCTGACACCTTCGGGATCGGTGAGAGCGGCGGCGTAGGAGCCGGAGAGATCGGGGATCTTGTCCTGGGCTAGGAAGCCGGTCAGCGCCTCGGTGTCTGCCGTGCCCCAGCCCATGATCGCCGCGACCTTGGAGTCCGGCGCCGACCACTTCTTGTAGAGTGCGATCGCGCGCGGCACCTGATAGCCATAGTCGTTGGTGTCGACGTTGAGCTGCTTGCCGCCGACGCCACCGTTCTTGTTGACCCAGGCGAAGGTGTCGGCGACGGCCTGGCCGTAGGGCGTGCCGACATCGGACGTGCCGCCGGAATAATCGGCGAGATGACCGATCGCGATCTGCGCCTGCGCGCCTGACGAGAATGCGGCGATCGCCAGCGCAAGTGACGCGGTGCTCAAAAGGGATTTTGTCTTCATTGGTTGCCTCCTCCTGTTTATTTGTTGGTTAGAGAGTCGCCCGCACTCAATGCGAGAACGGGTAGAGTTTCCAGTACGCCTTGATCTGTCGCCAGCGATGCGCGAGCCCGTCAGGCTCGAACATCAGGAACGCGATGATGATCACCCCGATCGCGATCTCGCGCAGGAAGGTGATGTTGTTGTTGAGCGACAGCGCCTTGTCGATCGCGCCGCCCTTCAGCGCCACGCTGAGGAACTCCATCGTCTCGGGCAGGAGCACCACGAACGCGGTGCCCATCAGCGTACCCATGATCGAACCGGTGCCGCCGATGATGATCATGGCGAGAAACAGGATCGAGCGTTCGATGCCGAAACCCTCTTGCGATACCACGAGCTGGTAGTGCGCATAGAGCGCGCCGGCGATGCCGGCGAAGAACGCGGCGAGGCCAAACGACAGCGTGCGATACTTTGTGAGGTTGATGCCCATGATCTCCGCGGAGAGATAATGGTCGCGGATCGCCACCAGCGCGCGGCCATCGCGCGTGCGCATCAGGTTGGTGACGAGGACGTAGCTTGCAACCACGTAGGCGAGCACAACGTAGAAATATTGCCTGTCGCCGCGCAGCGTGTAGCCGAAGATCGAGAACGGACTGGCGCTGGCCGGCACCGAGCCGCCAGTGAACCACTCCGCGCGCGAGAAGAAGTCGAGCAGGATGTATTGTGCCGCGAGCGTCGCGATGACGAGGTAAAGCCCCTTCAGCCGCGCCGCCGGGATGCCGAAGATCAGCCCGACCAGCGCAGTGACGATTCCCGCGAGGGGGATCGCGAAGAACACCGGGATCGATGCGCTGTTGGAGATGTAGGCAGACGTGAAGGCGCCGAGCAGGAAGAAAGCGGCGTGGCCGATCGAAATTTGGCCTGTGAAGCCGACCAGGATGTTGAGGCCAAGCGCGGCGATCGAGAAGATGCCGATCTGGATCAGGATGCTGAGCCAGTACCCACCAAGGAATTGCGGCACGAGGCAGAGCAGCACCACGCCGACGATCGCAAAGTTGCGGCTGGTCGTGGTCGGGAAGATCGTGGTGTCAGCCGCGTAAGAGGTGCGGAAATCACCAGCAGGGATGAGGGCGGGGCCGGCCATGGATCAGATCCGTTCGATGTCGTGGGTGCCGAACAGGCCGTAGGGCTTGATCATCAGCACGATGATGAGGACGTAGAATGGCGCGATCTCGTAGAGATTGCCCCAGTGCAGGTATTCGCTGTCGACGTATTGCGCGATGTTCTCGAGAAGCCCGATGATGATGCCGCCGAGCACGGCGCCGCCGACGGAATCGAGCCCGCCGAGGATCGCGGCCGGAAACACTTTAATGCCATAGGCGGCGAGGCCCGAGGATACGCCGTTCACGACCGCGACGACGACGCCCGCAACGGCCGAGACCGTTGCGGAGATCGCCCAGGCCATCGCGAACACGCTTTTGACGGAAATGCCGAGCGATTGCGCGACCTGCTGGTTGAACGCGGTGGCGCGCATCGCAAGGCCGTACTTTGACGCGCGGAAGAACCAGGCCATGCCGATCATCATCGCGATCGAGACCACGAGACTCATGACATAGACGGTTTGGATCTGGAGCCCGAGCAGGCTGACGGACTGGCTCTCGAACACGCGCGGGAACGGCTGCGGATTGACGCCGAACATCCATTTCAGCGTGGCCTGCAGCACGGTGGACAGGCCGATCGTCACCATGATCACCGAGATGATGGGTTCGCCGATCATCGGCCGCAGGATCAGGACCTGCACCGCGATGCCGAACACGAACATGAACACCAGCGTCATCGGCATGCCGATCCAGAACGGCACCTGGTATTTCGCCAGCAGCGTCCAGCACACCCAGGCGCCGACCAGCAAGAGTTCGCCCTGCGCGAAATTGACGACCTGGCTAGCCTTGTAGATCAGCACAAACGACATCGCGACCACGCCATAGAGCGTGCCGACCACGAGGCCGTTGACCAGGAGCTGGATGAGGAAGGCGGTGTTCATGCAGTGATGCTCGTTGATAAATTCGGCGCGCTCTTCCCCTCTCCCCTTGTGGGAGGGGGTGGCTTCGCGAAGCGAAGACGGGTGAGGGGTTGTCTCCGCAGTGAGGAATCGAAGAGAGGACCCCTCACCCCGGCCAGGGTGTGGCTAACAGCGGAGATGCCCTCTCCCGCAAGGGGAGAGGGCGCATCGACCAGCATCGCGCTCTCGGTTCGAAGTAGGCTCACTCCGCCGCCTCCGCGAGCTGCCCGTGTCCGCCGAGATCCACCACTCGCAGCGTCGTCCGCACCCTTTGCGTGGTGCCGTCCTGGAAGCGGATCATGGTGTCGACGGGGATGTCGGCTTGGCCGCGGTAGATCGCGTCGATGATGCCTTCGTATTTCTCGTTGATGACGCTGCGGCGCACTTTCCGCGTGCGGGTGAGCTCGCCGTCGTCGGCGTCGAGCTCCTTGTAGAGCAACAGGAAGCGCGAGATGCGCTGCGCCGGCGGCAGCGTGGCGTTGACGGTCTCGACTTCCTTCTTGAGCAGCGCATAGACCTCGGGCCGCGAGGCCAGGTCGCTGTAGGTCGTAAACGAGAGCCGGTTCTTCTCCGCCCATTTGGAAATGATGGAGTAGCGGATGCAGATCATCGCCGCGAGCGCGTCGCGCCCCGAGCCCAGCACCACGGCTTCCGCGATGTAGGGCGAGAACTTCAACTTGTTCTCGATGAATTGCGGCGAGAAGCGGTCGCCGCGCGAGGTCTCGGCGAGATCCTTGATGCGGTCGATCACCACGAGCTGCTTGTCGCCGTTGAAATAGCCGGCGTCGCCGGAAAGCATCCAGCCATCCCTGAGGTCAGCGACGCTCGCCTCCGGGTTCTTGTAGTAGCCGAGGAACATGTTGGGATGCCGCACCACGATTTCGCCTACGCCGTGAACGTCGGCATTGTCGATGCGGATTTCGACGCTGTCGGCCATCGGCACGCCGGTGGTGTCGGGATCGACCTTGCCCGCGGGATGCAGCGTGTAGGCCCCCAGCAGCTCGGTCTGGCCGTAGAGCGTGCGCAGCGGCACGCCCATCGCCTGGAAGAACTTGAAGGTCTCGGGGCCGAGCGCCGCGCCGCCGGTTGCGGCTGAACGCAGGCGGGTGAAGCCGAGGCGGTCGCGCAATGCACGGAACAGGATCGCGTCGGCAAAGCCGGAACGCTCGCCCTGTTCGAGCGCGGTAAGCCCGCTCTTCATGCCGATGTCGAACAGGCGCTGCTTGAACGGCGTTGCATCCATCACCCTGGCGCGGACGTCGGCCGCGATCGATTCCCAAACGCGCGGTGCAAACAGGACAAACGTCGGTGCGATTTCGCGCAGATCGTTCATCATGGTCTCGGGCTCTTCGACGAAGTTGATCTTCATCCGGCACAAGAGGCCTTTGCCGAGCACATAGACCTGCTCCATGATCCAAGGCAGCGGCAGCACCGACACGTATTCGTCATCCGGCCCTTTCGGGTCGAAAGCGAGATAGGTCGCGCAGTGTCCCAGCACGCGGCCGGCGGCGAGCATCGCGAGCTTTGGATGCGAGGTGGTGCCAGACGTCGTGCAGAGGATCGCGACGTCCTCGCCCTTGGTCGCATCCACCAGCCGATCGTAGAGTTCCGGTTCGCGCGTAGCCCGAGCCCGGCCGAGTTTGGCAAACGTCTCCGCCGACATCAAACGCGGATCGTCGTATTTCCGCATGCCGCGCGGATCGGAATAGATGATGTGCTTCAGCCTTGGGACTCGGTCGGCCAGGGTGAGCAGCTTATCGACCTGCTCCTCGTCCTCGGCGAAAACGAGCTGCGCCTCGCCATAATTGAGGAGATAAGAGGCTTCCTCGTCGAGCACGTCACGATAGAGCCCGAGGCTCAAGCCTCCAACCGCATGAGTGGCGATTTCCGCCGCGACCCAGTCCGGCCGGTTGTCGCCGATGATGCCGATGACGTCCTGGCGCCCAAGGCCCAGTTCGATGAGGCCGAGCGCGAAATCGCGCACCCGCGTCTGGTAGGCGTGCCAGGTGAACGGGCGCCAGAGCCCGAGATCCTTCTCCCGGAGTGCGATCTCGTTGCCGTACTCCTTCGCATTGAGCCGGAGCATTTTCGGATAGGTGTCGGCCTGGGCGACGCGGCCTGCGTAATCCATCATGCCGCGCTCTCCTGCGCCGGCGGAGCATCGTCAGGATCGACCAGCACCTCGTCCTCTTCGCCGAGATAGGCGCGCCTGACGTGGGGATCGGCGAGCACGGCGGCCGGATCGCCCTCGGCGATCTTGCGGCCGAAATCCAGCACCATGACGCGGTGGGAGATGTCCATCACCACGCCCATGTCGTGCTCGATCATCACCACGGTCATGCCGAACTCCTCGTTGAGATCGACGATGTAGCGGGCCATGTCCTCCTTCTCCTCGAAATTCATGCCAGCCATCGGCTCGTCGAGGAGAATGAGGCGCGGCTCCAGTGCCATGGCGCGGGCGAGCTCGACGCGTTTGCGCAGGCCATAGGAGAGGGTGCCGGCTTGCGCCTTTCGGACCGACTGGAGATCGAGGAAGTCGATGATTTCTTCCACCTTGCGGCGGTGCTCGAGCTCTTCCTTGCGCGCGCCGGTGAGCCAGTACAGCGAGCCTGTGAGGAAATTGTTCTTCAGGAGGTGATGGCGGCCGACCATGATGTTGTCGAGCACGCTCATATGGTGGAACAGCGCCAGGTTCTGGAAGGTGCGGCCGATGCCGAGCGAAGCGCGCGCGTTGGGCGTCAGGCCGGTGATGTCGCGGCCCTGATAGAACAGCTGGCCTTCGGTCGGCTTGTAGCGGCCGGAAATACAGTTCACGATCGAGGTCTTGCCGGCGCCGTTGGGGCCGATGATCGAGAACAGCTCGCCCTCCCTGATGGCGAAGCCGACATCGGTCAGCGCACGAACGCCGCCGAATCGCAAGGACACGCCGCGCACTTCAAGACTGGTAGCCACCAAACAGATCCCTCCCGGTGATGGCGCATTCAGTGGCGCTCTTCGTCCGTTCTGTCGGGCGATCCTAGTACGGCCGTGCCGGTGAGGCCATGCAGCAGATGGTCTCGACCGGAGCCGCGCCGCTCTCGTTCCCGTTTGGGATCAAAAGCCGCATCGCCCGAGGTGGTCCTCAATAGGGGAAAGCGCTATTTTGAAATGTCTCACGCCTGACAATTCTGCGACAAAGTTTTTTGGCGCTCGCAGCCTCCATCTTTCGTCTGATGGTAGCCGAGACGATCATGCTGCATTGCAGCAGAACAAGGAGTGACGAGCGGTGCGGCGGGCTTCGGGTTCATGATTTCAGAGGATCAACTGAAGCGCGTCGCTGCCTGGTCGCGCGAGCTCACGCAAGCGGAGATCGAGGTCGCTCGTGCCGGGATCACGGAGCGGTCCTACGGCACCGGCGAGACCGTCTTCATGCGCGGCGACACGTTCGACTATTGGGCCGGCATGGTCTTTGGGCTTGCCCGGATGGGCGGGGTCTCGCGCGACGGCAAGGAGACGAGTCTTGCCGGGCTGACGTCGGGGGCCTGGTTCGGCGAGGGCAGCGTGCTCAAGAACGAGCCGCGCCGCTATGACGTCGTCGCGCTGCGCAACAGCCGCGTCGCGCTGATGGAACGCAGCGCCTTCATGTGGCTGTTCGAGAACAGCGTCGGCTTCAACCGCTTCCTGGTGCGCCAGCTCAACGAACGGCTGGGCCAGTTCATCGGCATGCTCGAGGTCAACCGCACGCTGGATGCAACTGCGCGGCTTGCCCGCAGCATCGCCTCGCTGTTCAATCCGATCCTCTATCCGGAATCCACCGCGCATCTGGAGGTCACCCAGGAGGAGATCGGCGCGCTTTCCGGCATGTCCCGCCAGAACGCCAACCGCGCGCTGAACCGGCTGGAGAAAGAGGGGCTGCTGCGGCTGGAGTACGGCGGCGTGACCATTTTGGATATCGAGCGGCTAAGGGGATACGGGGAGGAGTGAAGCCGCGTTCGCGGCCGCAACCCACCGCTTGCTCTTCCGGCACGACGAGCCCATCCTTGCCGGGATCCTGGGCCCATCTGACCGGGTCCAGCAGACTGCGCCATCGCGGCGCCCGCGGGGTCTCGACCCATGAACTGCTCCTGTTGCGGTTCCGAGGTTCAGAGCGGCTTTGCCTTCTGCCCGAAATGCGGCACGAAGCAGCCGAACGCCTGCCCCGGCTGCGGCTATGCGTGCGCACCGGATTTCGCGTACTGCCCGAAATGCGGCGCCCTCGTCAGTGAAGCCTCCAAGGCCGGCGGGCAGGCATCAATGCAGGCCAGCCGGGTGACAATCCCAACCAGGGCGTCCTCGCCACCGCTGGCGCCGACGGCCGACGCCCAATACGGGTTTCGATCGCAGCCGGAGAAGATCGACAGCGAAGCCAACCGCCGCACCATTACCGTGCTGTTTGCCGACCTTAGCGGCTTCACCACGATGAGCGAGCGACTCGATCCTGAAGTCATGCAGGCGCTTCAGAACGAATTGTTCGAGGAGCTAACGGCGGCGGTGCAAAGCTTTGGCGGCTTCGTGGACAAATTCATCGGCGACGCGCTGCTTGCGCTATTCGGAGCGCCGGCCGCGCACGAAGACGACCCCGAGCGGGCCGTCCGCGCCGCGCTCGATATGATCGGCCGAACGGCGCAACTCAGCGAACGTGCAAAGGCGTATGCCGGGTCACCGCTCCTGCTTCATGTCGGCATCAACACCGGGCATGTGGTTGCTGGCGGACTGGGTGTCGGAGTTGCCAAATCCTACTCGGTCACGGGCGATACGGTGAATACGGCTCAACGATTGCAGTCGATGGCTTCCACGGGCGAGGTGCTGGTCGGGCCGCTGACCTACCGTCTTACGCGGCATGCATTCTCATATGAATCGCTTGGCGAGGTCTCGCTGAAGGGCAAGATGGGCAGCGTCCTGGTCCATCGCTTGAACGGACCGCTCGACACGCCCCGTGCGGCACGCGGCCTCGATACGCTGGGCCTCAGTGCGCCGGTGATTGGGCGCGACGCCGAGCTCGCCCGTCTAGTCGACAATCTTGATCTCGCGTGTGGCGGCGCGGCGCAGCTGGTGCGGCTGGTCGGTGAAGCCGGCATCGGCAAAACGCGTCTGGTGGACGAATTCGTTGCCCACGCCCGCGATGAGGACCGTTTCGCCGGCGTGGCGATCCGGCGCGCTGTCTGCTCGCCGCTGGGCGAACAGTCCTATGGCACCCTTGCCGCTGTGCTGCGCAGCGCCTACGGCATCGCGCAGAAGGCGACCGTGGCGGAGGCCCAGGCCAAGCTGGCCACGGCACTGTCGGAGCTCGGCCTTGGGGTCGAAGAGGCCGATCGCCTGATGCCCCTTTATTTCCACGTTCTCGGCCTCGGCGATCCGGACGCCGCGCTGCAGCACGTCGAGCCCGAGCAGCTTCGGCGGCAGATATTCTTTGCGATTCGTACCGTGTTCGAACGGCGCCTGGTCCTGTCGCCGCTCCTGATCATTGTCGAGGATCTGCACTGGGCCGATGCTGTATCGCTTGAAGCGTTGCGATTCCTGATGGACCGGCTGGAGCGTACGCGGCTGATGCTGTTGTTTACGCATCGGCCCATGTTGGAACTGGATCAGTTCGGCTCGGGACGGATCAGCCATACAACCCTTCGATTGCTTCCACTTGGTGATGCAGACGGACAAAAGCTGCTCGCGGCCTACTTCAGCCACGGCTGGAGTGAACCGCCGGGCAATCTGTTCAGCCGAATCCTCGAGCGCGCGGGCGGCAATCCACTCTTCTTTGAGGAAATCATCCGCGGTCTCATCGAAGCTGGCGCCTTGGAGCGTGACGGCTCACGGTGGCGGATCAAGTCAGATGAAGCCGCCGCCGGTATACCGGCAAGCATTCAGGCCCTGTTACTGGCGCGCCTGGACCGGCTGCCGCATGAGGTGCGCCGCTTGGCCCAGGAGGCCGCGGTGATCGGCCCCCGTTTTGACGCGGCTCTTCTCGGTGCGATGGCATCTGAGAGGACGAAGGTGGAAGGGGGGCTCGAACTTCTGTGCGATGCCGAGATTGTCGAGGAGGTCGCGGGCGCCAACTCGATCTCGCTGCGATCTTATCGCTTTACGCAAACCATGCTTCAGGACGTGATCTATCAAAACCTGCTCTTGCAGCGTCGGATCGAGCTCCATGGACGGATTGGTGCCGCGCTGGAGCGGCTCTATGGCAATGAGCCCGAGCGCCTCGAGGACCTCATACTGCTCGGACACCATTTCAGCCTGAGCGCGAGCAAGCCGAAAGGTGCGCGCTATCTGCGCGCGGGCGGCGATCGCGCCCGCGCGACCTACGCCAATGACGATGCCATTCGCTTCTACCAACAGGCTCTCGCCGTGTTGTTGGCCGGCGGGGAACGGGAGCCCGAACGCCTGATCCTCTGCGAGCGGATCGCGGAGCTGTGTGCCGCGGCCGGCCGGAGGATCACGGCTGAGGAGCACTACCAGAATGCGCTGGAAGGTCATCGCAATGCGGAGGACCGCATCGGCGAAGCGCGAATTCTCCGCAAGCTTGGCCGATTGTTGTGGGACGCCGGCAAGCGGATCAAGGCAGAGGCGCATTATGCCGAGGCGGCCGAACGGCTGGGAGGGACCGACGCGCCCATCGAGTGGGCGCACCTCCTGCAAGAGCGCGGCCGTCTTTCGTTTCGCACGGGCGATCACGTGGCCGCCGCGAGATGGGCGGACGAGGCGCTTGGCTACGCCCGAAGCGTACCGGCGGACGCCGACAGGCAAGTCGGATTCGAGGCGGCGCGCGCCATTGCAGAGTCGCTCAACACCAAGGGGGTGGCACTGGCGCGGCTTGGCCGACACCAGGAGGCGGTCCGCGAGGTGGAGCAAAGTGTCGCAGCAGCCGAGGCCGCCGGTCTCCTCAACGTGGCCTGCCGCGGTTACACCAATCTTGGTGTGCTCTACACGATTGTCGACCCTGCGAAAGCCGTGGAGATTTGCCGGCGCGGACTCGATGTCGCGCGTCGGATCGGAGATCTCGGGTTCCAGGCGCGCCTTCTCGCCAATTTTGCCGTTGCCTGTTGCACCTTCACCGACAAATGTACTGAGGAGGGGGTGCCGGCCGCCGAAAAGGCGATCGAAATCGACCGCGCGCTTGATCAGCGCGAGCATCTCTCCGTGCCGTTGATCGTGCTCGGGCAAATCCATCAATGCCATTTCCGGCCCGATCTGGCTGCTCGTTGCTACAATGAGGCAATCGAGGTGGCGAGCGAAACCGGCGAGCCGCAGCAGCTGTTTCCATGCTATGATGGTCTTGCGACGCTGAACCTTGATCGAGGCGACATGCCCGAAGCCGAGCGATATTTCGCGCTGGCACAGGACGTCTGCACGCGGCACGGGCTTGATCCCGCAGGGCTGATCGTACTGCCGTTTCTTGACTAGATCATGTGAAGGAGTGCCATCATGTCTGAACGTCACGTCGAGGGACCACTTCAACCGGGCGATCGTGCACCGAACGTCGTGCTGGACGCGATCACACGCGACGGAAAGATCGCGCTCGAAGACTTTCGCGGACAAAGCCCGATATTGGTGGGCCTGTATCGGGGGCTGCATTGCCCGTTCTGCCGCCGCCATATCGCGGCACAGGCGCAACTTGATGCCGCCTTGCACGAGAAAGGCGTCGAAAGTCTCACGGTGGTCAACACGCCGATCGAGCGCGCGCGACTCTATTTCCGTTACCATCCGTTGCCCAACCTGCTCGCTGCGTCTGATCCCGAGCGGATCTCGCACCGCGCGTTCGGCCTGCCCAATCTCGAGTTCACGGAGAACGAGACCGAGTGGCCGCACAAGGTCGGCATGAACGTGGTCATGAGCATGCAAGTCGACATGCCCGGCGAATTGCCCGGCCCGATGAACCGGCCCGCGGCCGCGGAGTACCTCAATAACAAGGACGGCTATGAGATAACGGAAGCCGATCAGCGCATGGCGGCAACCGGCCAGGGCCAGCTCTTCGGGCAGTTTCTGCTCGACCGCGAGGGGGTTGTGCGCTGGAGCTTTACCGAGGTGCCCGAAGGCGGCCATCGCATGTTTGCCGCGCCGAGCCCGCAGGAGCTGATGTCGGCCGCCTCGCAGATGGCAAGCTAGGCACCGCGTCTGGCGATCATTCCGCCACCTTCGGCCCCTTGTCCACCAATGCTGCCGCCATCGCCGAGATCAGCGGGCGCATGAAATAGTGGTCTTCCACCGGCGAGATGTCCGTGCGCAAGCCGAGCGCTACGAGCTCGCCGGAGACGGCCGGCCCCACTGACGCGATCAGCGTCCGCTCGAATCCTGCGCGCAGGCGCGCCTCACTGCCATGCGCCCTCGCAGCTTCGAGGAGACGGCGGACCTGGCCGAGATTGGTCAGTGCGATGGCGTCGATCCGCCCTTCCGCCATGTCGTCGATTGCATTGACGATGCTGGCGTCCGCAGCCTTTGGATCGTAGACGTAAGGCAACACGGTATCGACCTCGGCACCTTGCGCGGCGAGCGCGCCGGTCAGCGCGCTGTGGTCCTTGTCGGGATAGAGCTGGAGGCCGAGGCGACGTCGGTTTAGGTCGAGCTTGCCCAGCATCTCGATCACACCCTCGGTGGTCGGCTTCTCCGTCATCTGCTGCTGCTCGAGCCCGATCTCGCGTAGCGCCTTGCCGGGCTTCGGGCCGCGGGTAAATTTTCGCGATCGGGCGAGGGAAGCAACCAAGGCCTGGTCGAGACCACGTGTTCGCGCGAGCTTCATGATCCGCCGCAGCCCTTCGCCGGTCATCAGCACGAGATCGTCGAAGGGCTTGTCGATGGCACGGCGGATCCAGGCCTCGACCGGGGCGGGGTCCGGCGCATCCTGGATGGTGAACATCGGGCATTGCACGACCTCGGCGCCTTGCTCAGCCAGCAGCTTCGAAAACTGCGCCTCCTCGCGCGTTTCCAGGATCAGGATGCGGGTGCCGTTTAAGCGGTCGGCCATGAGCCTACTCCGGTCAGTCAAAGCAATGGTGCGTTCATCCTGACTCCACGGTCGGGATTGGCGCAAGGTGGGGTCGGTGATAGAGCAGGGCGCAAATCGCGGGGCGTTCCGCAGCCGTTGCCCAAACCTTCATCAAGGCCCACTTTTTCAAAGACCATGCCCAATCATCAATATGTCCTGACCCTGTCCTGTCCGGATCGTCCCGGCATCGTCTCGGCGGTGTCGACCTTCCTGGCGAATTCCGGACAGAACATCCTCGACGCCCAACAGTTCGACGACATCGAGACCAACAACTTCTTCATGCGGGTGGTGTTCACAGCCGCCGATCTCGCCGTGGAGCTGTCGGCGCTGCAGACCGGCTTTGCCGCGATCGCCGAGCGTTTCGGCATGGAATGGCAGATGCGAGATCGCGCCGCGCATCGCAAGGTGATGCTTTTGGTGTCGAAGTCCGACCACTGCCTGGTCGACATCCTCTATCGCTGGCGCACGGGCGAGCTGCCTATGACTTTGGTCGCCATCGTCTCCAACCATCCGCGCGAGGTCTATGACGGGCTCGATTTCGGCGGGGTTCCGTTCCACTATCTGCCTGTTACGAAAGAGACCAAGCGCGAGCAGGAGGCGCAGATCCTCGATCTCGTCGCCAGGACCGGGACCGATCTCGTCGTTCTCGCCCGCTATATGCAGATATTGTCCGACCATCTCTCGGCCAATCTGTCGGGACGCTGCATCAACATCCACCACTCGTTCCTGCCGGGCTTCAAGGGCGCAAAACCCTATCACCAGGCCCATGAGCGTGGCGTCAAGCTGATCGGCGCCACCGCGCATTACGTCACGCGCGACCTCGACGAGGGCCCGATCATCGACCAGGACGTCGAGCGCATCAGCCATCGCGACACGCCTGAGGATCTCGTCCGAAAGGGCCGCGACATCGAGCGCCGCGTGCTCGCGCGCGCGATCCGCTACCATCTCAACGACCGCGTCATCCTCAACGGCCGCAAGACCGTGGTGTTCGTGGATTGATTTGCTTCACCGCAAGCCGCGAGGCGGACGATTTAACGCACCGCGGTGCCGGGCGCTGAGCCCGTCGTGCCCTTCTGCGCCTGCTCTTCCTTTTCGCGATCTGCTGCCGGCATCAGCCGCTTGCGCTCGCGCTCCTTCATGTAGGCATCGTATTGCGGCGTGCCCGCCCGCGGCGGGGCGTCCGCCGGCAAGCCGCCGGCCCATTGCGGGACGTAGTCGCCCATGCCGGACGAGAGCTTTTCGTTGACGGTGCCGCAGCCGGACAGGCCCGCGGACAGCGCGAGGAGGATCAGGAGGGAACGGAAGGATCTGGGCATTGTACGGAGGCGAGGTCAGTCGTGTTGGACGCCAGGTCAGGCTGTCGCCGGGAGAGTAGCCTTCAACAAGGTAAAATAGACTTATTCGAGGTAGGTAATTTGATACCGGAGTGTGCCGACCCAGGCCCTGCCGATGTTCAAATTCTGCAAACAAAAGACGAAATCCTCCATCCACCCGGCCGACAGCGTTTCTAGACTGCGGGGAGAGCTCGCGACAAAGCGCCCTGATCCGGAGATAAGGCTTTTTCGTTGACAGGTCCATTTTGTTTGTACAATCGTACAAATGAGAGCGATTGCAATTGCGATGCCGGCGTTAGTCGGACGTGACCCGATATCGCTTCTGCCGTCGGCAATCGGAAACGCTCGGCTTGCGCCGAATGGTCGCCAAACGTCCGATTGACAATAAGGGCGCGAAAGACGCCATGTGGCGCACGGCATCACGCGTGCGTGAGCTAAACTTAAGGCAAAGATCGGGCACTCGGTCCAGCGCACAAGAGATCAGGAATGAAGGGGAGGGACATCTGATGTTCGAACGCAAACAACTGTCTCGTAGGACTGTTTGGGCTGCAGCAGCTGCCGCCATCGCGGGCCTTGCGGCCATCGCACCGGCCAAGGCCGAGGATAGCGTCAAGGTCGGTCTGATCCTGCCGATGACCGGCGGCCAAGCCTCGACCGGCAAGCAGATCGAGAACGCGATCAAGCTCTACATGCAGCAGAAGGGCGACACCGTCGCCGGCAAGAAAATCGAGATCATCCTCAAGGACGATGCTGCGATTCCGGACAAGACCAAGACCGCCGCGCAGGAGCTGATCGTCAACGACAAGGTCAATTTCATCGCCGGCTTCGGCGTGACGCCGGCAGCCCTTGCCGCCGCGCCGCTGGCGACGCAAGCCAAGATCCCGGAAGTGGTGATGGCGGCCGGCACGTCGATCATCACCGAACGCTCGCCTTACATCGTGCGCACCAGCTTCACGCTGGCGCAGTCCTCGACCATCATCGCCGACTGGGCGGTGAAGAACGGCATCAAGAAGGTGGCGACGCTCACCTCCGACTACGCGCCGGGCAACGACGCGCTCAACTTCTTCAAGCAGAACTTCACCGCCGGTGGCGGCGAGGTGGTCGAAGAGGTGAAGACGCCGCTTGCCAATCCCGATTTCGCACCGTTCCTCCAGCGTATGAAGGATGCCAAGCCTGACGCGATCTTCGTGTTCGTGCCGGCCGGCCAGGGCGGTAACTTTATGAAGCAGTATGCCGAACGCGGGCTCGACAAGGCCGGCATCAAGGTGATCGGACCGGGCGACGTGACCGACGACGACCTCCTCAACAACATGGGCGACGCCGTGCTGGGCACGGTCACCGCGCACCTTTATTCGGCGGCGCATCCCTCGCAGATGAACAAGGATTTCGTCGCGGCCTACAAGAAGGCGTACGGAAACCGGCCGGGCTTCATGGCGGTGAGCGGCTATGACGGCATTCACCTGATCTACGAAGCGTTGAAGAAGACCAATGGCGACACCGACGGCACCAAGCTGGTCGAAGCCATGAAAGGCCAGAAGTGGGAGAGCCCGCGCGGCCCGATCTCGATTGACCCCGAGACCCGCGACATCGTGCAGAACATCTACATCCGGAAGGTCGAGAAGGTTGACGGCGAGCTCTACAACGTCGAGTTCGCGACCTTCGAGGCCGTCAAGGATCTCGGCAAGACCAAGAAGTGACGTGCGAAAGCGCGTCATTCCGGACCCTCACCTCTCCCGCTTGCGGGAGAGGTCGGCGCAAAGCGCCGGGTGAGGGTTCTCTCCTCTGGGGGAGTCTTCGTTGTTGAGGCACCCTCTCCCCAACCCTCCCCCGCAAGCGGGGGAGGGAGCGCAGCACGGCATTTGGCTACACTTGGGATGATTTTCGACCCGCGATGACCTCAATCCTCACCAATCTGTTCGATGGCGTTGCCTACGGCATGCTGCTGTTCGTGCTGGCTTGCGGGCTCGCGGTCACGCTCGGCTTGATGAACTTCGTCAACCTCGCCCATGGCGCCTTCGCCATGGCCGGCGGCTATGTCTGCATGGTGCTGGTCAACCGGATGGGCTGGCCATTCTTCGCGGCATTGCCGCTCGCCTTCGTCTCCTCCGCTTCGATCGGCATCGTGCTCGAGCGCACGCTGTACCGACACCTCTATGCGCGCAGCCATCTCGACCAGGTGCTGTTCACGATCGGCCTCACGTTCATGTCGGTCGCGGCCGTCGACTACATCCAGGGCTCGTCGCGGGTCTTCATCAACCTGCCGGCGGCGCTCCAGGGTCAGTTCGACGTGTTCGGCGTCGGCATTGGCCGCTACCGGCTGATGATCATCGTGATCTGCGGGCTGCTCACCATTGCGCTCCAGATGGTGCTGGCGAAGACGCGGTTCGGCAGCCGCCTGCGTGCCGCAGTCGATGACCCGCGCGCCGCGAGCGGCCTTGGCATCAACGTGCCGCAGGTGTTCGCCTTCACGTTTGCGTTCGGTTGCGGGCTTGCCGGTCTCGGTGGCGCGCTCAGCGCCGAGATCCTCGGCCTCGACCCGTATTTCCCTCTGAAGTTCATGATCTACTTCCTGATCGTGGTCACCGTCGGCGGCTCGTCCTCGATCACCGGTCCCTTCCTGGCCTCGCTCCTGCTCGGCATCGGCGACGTCGCCGGCAAATATTACGTCCCGAAGATGGGACCTTTCGTGATCTACACCATGATGATCGTGATCCTGATCTGGCGCCCGAACGGTCTGTTCGGCCGCACGGCCGCGCGTTGAGTTCGCCGATGAGCGCCTCCTCCGACGTCGGCTATCACGCCCAGCGCCAGGCACGCTGGCACTATGGCGAGGCCGCTTTCTGGCTGATCGTGCTGGCCTGCGGCTTCGTATTTCCCACGCGCTACCTGATCATGACGGACATCCTGCGGCTCGCGCTGTTTGCGATGTCGCTCGATCTGATCCTCGGCTACGCCGGCATCGTCTCGCTCGGCCATGCCGCCTTCTTCGGCGTCGGCGCCTACGCCGCGGGGCTTCTTGCGCTGCACGGGATCATCAACGAGCCCGTCCTTGCGCTTGTCGTCGCCGGCCTTGTCGCGATGGTACTCGGCTTCGCCACCAGCTTCCTGGTGATCCGCGGCGTCGATCTGACGCGGCTGATGGTGACACTCGGGATCGCGTTGTTGCTTGAGGCGCTGGCCGAACGCTTCTCCAACATCACCGGTGGCACCGACGGCCTGCAGGGTATCGAGATGCAGCCGATCTTCGGCGAGATCCCGTTCGACATGTTCGGCAAAACCGGGTTCTTCTATTCGCTCGCCGTTCTGTTCCTGTTGTTCCTGTTCGCTCGCCGGGTCGTGCACTCGCCGTTCGGTCTGTCATTGCGGGCGATCAAGAACAATCCGCTCCGCGCGGCCGCCATCGGCATCCCCGTTAACCGCCGCCTGATTGCGATCTATACGCTCGCGGCGTTCTATGCCGGCATCGCAGGCGCGCTGTTCACCCAGACCACCGCGATCGCCTCGCTCGATGTGTTCGCCTTCGAGCGCTCGGCGGACCTGATGCTGGTGCTCGTCATCGGCGGCACCGGCTATCTCTATGGGGGGCTGATCGGCGCAGTGCTGTTTCGCATGCTGCAGGAATTATTCTCGACCATCACTCCGCAATACTGGCAGTTCTGGATCGGCCTCGTGCTGGTCGTGATCGTCCTGGTCGGCCGCCAGCGCCTGCATCGCTGGATGCTGTATGTGCCCAATCTGGTCATCAGGCAGATAGCGGGGCGCAAAGCCGTTGTCGCCGTGCCGGAGAGCGACGCATGACCATCGCGCTTGAAACCCAGAATCTCGAAAAGCAGTTCGGCGGTCTGCGCGTCACCCGCGATCTGTCCTTGAAAATCGAGCAGGGCGCCCGCCACGCGTTGATCGGCCCGAACGGCGCCGGCAAGACCACGGTCATCAACCAGCTCACCGGCGTGCTCAAGCCGAACTCGGGCCGCATCCTGCTCGAAGGCCAGGACATCACGGATCTGCCCGTGCACAAGCGCGTGTTGCGCGGCTTGTCGCGTACCTTCCAGATCAACCAGCTCTATCCCGACCTGACCCCGCTCGAGACCATCGGTCTCGCTGTCTCTGAGCGCCTCGGCCATGGCGGCGACTGGTGGCGGCGGATGGGCACGCGCAGCGACGTCAACGGCGAGATCGCCGACCTCCTGACGCGCTTCCACCTGCTCGACGTCATGAACGAGCAGACCGTGACGCTGCCTTACGGCAAGCAGCGCCTGCTCGAGATCGCGGTCGCGATCGCCGCCAAGCCGCGCGTGCTGCTGCTGGACGAGCCTGCCGCCGGCGTGCCCGAGAGCGAGCGCCACGACATTCTCGCCGTCGTCGGCAGCCTGCCACGCGACGTCACCGTGCTGCTGATCGAGCACGACATGGACCTCGTGTTCTCCTTCGCCGACCGCATCTCTGTCCTGGTCTCCGGCGCGCTGCTCACCGAAGGCCCGCCCGAGCAGGTCGCGCGCGACCCGCAGGTCAAGGCGGTCTACCTCGGCGAGGAGGCGGTCAATGTCTGACCTGCTCGCGATCGACTCGCTTCGCGCCGGCTACGGCGAGGCCGTGGTGCTGCCGAACATGTCCCTGCGTCTCGCCGAAGGCCAGGTGCTGGCGCTGTTGGGGCGCAACGGCACCGGCAAGACCACGCTGATCAACTCGATCGTCGGCGTCACCCGCCGCTTCTCCGGCACTGTCGGGCTGGCTGGCGCCGACGTCACGACCTTGCGGCCCGATCAGCGGGCGCGCGCCGGCATCGGCTGGGTGCCGCAGGAGCGCAATATCTTCCGCTCGCTCACGGTGGAGGAGAACATGTCCGCAGTGGCCCAGCCCGGTCCCTGGACCGTCGAGAGGGTCTACGAGATGTTCCCGCGGCTGAAGGAGCGGCGGAGCAATTTTGGCAACCAGCTCTCCGGCGGTGAGCAGCAGATGCTGGCAATCGGCCGCGCGCTGACCCTCAATCCGAAAGTGCTTCTCCTGGACGAGCCGACCGAGGGCCTTGCCCCCATCATCGTCGAGGAGCTCTTGAAAGCGATCGGGACCATCACCCGGGCGGGCGGCATCTGCTCGATCATCGTCGAGCAGAATGCCCAAAAGATTCTGGGGCTGGCCGACCGTGTTGTGATATTGGAGCGCGGAACGATCGTCCACGACGCCCCGAGCGCCGCGCTGAAGGCCGACCCGTCGGTCCTCGAGCGCCACCTCGGCGTTGCAGGGGCGGCGGCCCACTAAAAATAACTGGGAGTAAGAAATGCAGCGAACCAAAGCCCCCTTCCGCGCCGACGAGGTCGGCAGCCTCCTGCGCCCCGCCAAGATCAAGGAAGCCCGCGCCAGGCTGGAGAAGGGCGAGATCTCGGCCGACGACCTGCGCAAGATCGAGGACATGGAGATTGAGAAGGTCGTGCATAAGCAGGCTTCGCTCGGCCTGAAGCTCGCAACCGACGGCGAATTCCGCCGCTCGTGGTGGCATTTCGACTTCCTGGCCAAGCTAACCGGCTGCGAAATGTTCCACCCCGACACGGGCATCCAGTTCGCGGGCGTCGAGACCCGGCACGACGCGGTGCGGGTGATCGGCAAGCTCGACTTCCCACATGACCACCCGATGCTGGATCACTTTCGCTTCCTGAAGAAGGTCGCCGACCAGGCTCACGTCACCGCCAAGATGACGATCCCGTCGCCGGCGGTGCTACACTTCCGCGGCGGCCGCAAGGCGATCTCCAAGGACGTCTATCCCGATCTCGACGCCTTCTACGAAGACCTCGGCAAGACCTACCGCAAGGCGGTGAAGGCGTTCTACGACGCCGGCTGCCGCTATCTCCAGTTCGACGACACCGTGTGGGCCTATCTCTGCTCGCCGGACGAATTGCAGAAGGCGCGCGAGCGCGGCGACAATCCTGAGGGTCTCCAGCAGATCTATGCGCGCGTCATCAACTACGCGCTGGCGGAGAAGCCCGCCGACTTGGTGGTGACGACGCATGTCTGCCGCGGTAATTTCCGTTCGACCTGGATTTCATCAGGCGGCTACGAGCCGGTTGCCGAGACCATGCTCGCTGGCACCAATTACGACGGCTATTTCCTCGAATACGACAGCGACCGTGCCGGTGGCTTCGAGCCGCTGCGCTTCCTGCCCAAGGGCAACAAGGTCGTCGTGGTCGGCGTCATCACCTCGAAGTTCGGTGAACTCGAGAACAAGGATGCGATCAAGCGCCGTCTCGAGGAAGCCGCCAAGTTCGCCCCACTGGAGCAGCTCGCACTCTCCCCGCAGTGCGGTTTTGCCTCGACGGAGGAGGGCAACGTCCTCTCCGAAGAGGAGCAGTGGGCCAAGCTCAGCCTCGCCGTGGAGATCGCGAAGGAAGTGTGGGGCCAATAAGCCTCTTTGCTCCGCTGTCATTCCCCGCGCAGGCGGGGAATCCAGTACGCTGCGGCTTCTCCGTATCTCTCTGTCTCTGGAATACTGGATCGCCCGCCTTCTGTTTAGACCGGACAGATCACTGACAGGTGTTCGGAGACATAGCTGACACATCAAAATGGGCTGGTCTGGTCGATTCGGGAGGCCGTCCATGCCC
>NZ_JBEPRQ010000050.1:0-23824 GCF_040548425.1 Bradyrhizobium sp. i1.15.2
GGCCTCAAACTGGATCGACTTTTGGAGTAAACGACTTTGAAACCCCTCGACAACCCGTTCGGCACGAGGTTGTCACCCATGTCTTAGGTACGACCCGTTACCTATGTCTCCGGTCTGGACATGTCCGGAATTGGCGCGCTCGGAGAGATTCGAACTCCCGACCCTCGGAATCGAAATCCGATGCTCTATCCAGCTGAGCTACGAGCGCCCTGGCCCAGGCAATGGGCCGCAACCGAGACGCCCCAGATCGCTGCTGGCGAGCCAGCAGGCCGGACGACGTTCGGATGGGTTCGAATTAGCAGAGAGGCCGGCCAATAAAAAGCCCTTCCCGCCGGATTCGAGAAGGGTCGGACCCGCTCTTACCAAGTGCTGTTGAAGAAGCCGAAATGCGGCTGCTGCGCCATCACCATCATCGGCCCACCTTGCTGCGGCATCGGACGCGTTCTGGCGACCTTGCGCTTGGGCTGCTGCGCCGGGGGCCGAGGGGGCTGGGCCTGAGGAAGCTGGGCCTGCGCCTGAACTTGCGGCTGAATTTGCGTCTTGGCTTCGGTCCTCTTGGCGGCAGCGGTATTGGCCTTCGCGGCCGGCGTGAATTGGGCGAACGTCTCGCGGACCCGTGCCTTGGCTGAAATCTCGGCCAAAGCCGGAGACATGCTCTCCACGGGCGGCTGGGGAGCCGCGACGGCGGCGATCTTCACCGCAGGGGCGGCAAGCGTCGGCTGACTGGTGTCGAGAACGACGCGCTCCGGCAGGTGGCGATCGGACCGGATCCGGATCAAAGGCTGTTCGTTGCTTGCGGTTGCGACAGCCTGCGTCACAGGCGAAGTCGGCAGAACGGAGTTCGCCGCGAACAGCAGTGCGAGCAAGGCTCCACCGACAAAGAAGAAATACCGAAAAATGGGCATTTGGCCACGCTCCGCCCGTCGCATCCCCGCGTGGGCTCTCCGCCTTAACGGGCGATCATTTAATTGGTTCCTGGCCCAGCCGTTCGGTTCAAATGGCGACGCCAAGTTTTTTGCCCAAGCCCCCAGGACAGTAACTTTTCCGCTACCGGAAAATGCCGGCCTTAGGTCCGGCGTGCTGCCACAAGCGAACACTTCGCCTGATCGGCATTCACGTTGACGAAGCCGACAGGAATGCGCGCAAAAGTCTTGCGGCTCTTCATGCCGACCGTATCAGCCAGAACGCGGCTGCGGTCGGTGAGATGACTGCCATCGCGCCGCGCAAAAGCGCAGACGATCTCGACATCCTTTACGGCATAGTCATTGTCGTTGCGGAGCGTGAGCGTCACCAGCGCCTTCGAGCCAAGGCCGCCGCGGCGCCAGGTCTGAGATGAAATCCTGATCCGACCGAGTTCTGCCATTGTCGGAATCTGAGCTTCGGAAGGCGACGACGGGGCGGCCGCATCGCCCAAAGGCGCCGTCTCGACCGCTGCCACGTCAGACCTCACCGGTTCGGCACTGTTGCCTCTGGAAACAGGGAGCAGCATCCAGACGCCGCAACCGACGATGATGGCCGCCAACAGCCACAGCAGGCCTCGCCCAACTGAAACGCTCGCGATCGTCACCGCCCGCGCCAGTCGTTCGCCGGTCCCGGCGAAACGCCCTAACCCGATGCGGTCAAACCCAGCGTTCATGGTTGCCTCACCGATCGCGGCCGAAGCACGTTCGACAACGGATTCCGCCATTGCTTACCTTAATCCGGAAGACGAACTAAGGTTCCCGCGCACTGGCGAGTCGGCAAGAGCGGTGGCGGTCACCGGCCGAGGCGGCTAACATGCGCTGCAACATCAAGACCCGTCGGGAGAACATGAAATGCCAGTCGTCACTTGGGATCACGTCCATCTGCGCAGCCCCGATCCGGAGGCCACGGCGGCGTGGCTGCGGGACATCCTTGGTGGCGAGATCGTGCAAGCGCCCGGACGGATCGACGTGAATCTTGGAGGCGCAAGGATCTTCATTGCGCCACTCGAGGGCGACAACGCGGTCAACCCGCCGCCGCCGCACCCGCATCAGGGGCTCGACCATTTCGGTCTCACGGTGAAGGACATCGACGCCGTCGCCGCCGAGATCAAGGCCAAGGGCGTCACCTTCACGCGCGAACCGACCACGATCCGCCCCGGCGTGCGCATCTGCTTCATCCGCGGCCCCGAAGGCATCTCCATCGAGCTGCTCGAGCGCGACAAGAAATATACCTGACACGGCGCGCGCCGCATCGGCGCACCGGGCGACGTGCGGCCCCGCGCGCCTAAGTCATGCTGCCGGGCATGAAGCAGCGGATGGCCACGCCCATGTAGCCGTAGATCGGCCAGACCATAGTGCGTCCCACCCGGTTCGGCTCCGAGATCACGGCCTCCTCTGGCACCTCGACCCAGACGAGCTCCTGCGGTCGGCCGTCGATCACGTAGCCATAGCGCGGGACGCGGACCCGATAGTGCCCGTCCTTGCTGTCCCAGTCGGTGTCTGAGAGTGCCGAGCCGTCTGCATCGGAGCAGCAAGGCCCCTTGCCGCTTCGCAGTCCGTCGAACCAGGCCTTCAATTCGGCATTGGTGTTGACGAACTGGCCGCGGTCGCGCGCGTGCCCGAAGGGGGGTGCGAGTGCGATCAAGGCCAGGGCGCAAGCGAGGCTCGCCACGGTTCGCCAGCGTACCGCGCCGCCAATCCGCTGTTGTCGTGTTTCGCAAATCGTGGGACGCACACTGTACAGACGCGGCTCCTCGCCGCCGGAATCGATCCAGTTGCTCACGTTTGTCTTGCTCCAGCACCCCGCGGCCAGTGCAACAATGGTTATGCATTTCGCGGGCCAACTTGATTCGCAACGACTGGCCTCGCTTCATAATCAGACCGTCATGGCGGTGTCATAGACAAGCCGGGACAACTACGGCTCACGGACAGGCTCGCAAGGCCGGCAGCCAAACTCCCGCGTTGCGTGGCCGCATGCGCTTTGGCATAAATGCCTACCGGTTACGCCATTGGGCGATGGCGGCCGGCCTCGGGACGTTATGAAGAACGGCCTCTATTCGATTCACGTGAACCTGCTCGATGGTCGGGTCGGCAAGGGCAGCGGCGTGATCCTTTTTCGCGACGGCAAGATTCTTGGCGGCGATGCCTACCTCTATTACACCGGCAGCTACACGGTGAAGGACAACACCTTCAAGGGTGAGGTGCTGGTCCAGCGTCACACCTCGCCGCGGGGCGACGACAATCCGCTGTTCGGCGGGCCGGCCGCGGTCGGCATCGGCGTCAGCGGCACCTTCACGGAGACGCGCGGGGACATGACGGGCACCGCGCTGGTCGGCAAGGCCAGCCAGATTTTCGGCGCGACGCTGCACAAGCTTGCAGAGGCCGACTAGAACTTCGGGTTTTAATTGAATCGACCGAAGCTCTGATTGTTGTTTCGACGCGCTTTCTTCACGCGAACCGGCATCTACTTCGCTCGAAATGCTCGAGCTATTCCGCGGCCTGCTCGAGCGGCGCCACGCGCGGCAGGATGATCTGGATGCGTGTGCCGCTGCCCGGTTCGGAATCCAGATCGAGCCGTCCACCGAGCCTGTTCGTGACGATGCTGTAGACGATGTGCAGCCCGAGGCCGGTGCCGCCCTGGTCGCGCCGCGTCGTGAAGAACGGATCGAAGGCACGGCGGCGGACGTCGAGCGACATGCCGCAGCCATTGTCGGAGAAGATGATTTCGACATTGTCCTTGCCGGACTCGCGCACCTGGATGTCGATGGTCCCCGGCCGACCGTCCGGGAAGGCGTGCGCCACCGCGTTGAGAAACAGATTGGTGAGCACCTGCCCGTACGGTCCAGGATAGCTGTTCATGGTCAGATCAGGCTGGCACTCGACGTTGAGCGTCAGATTGTGCTTGCGCAGGCCCGGCCGCAGACTCATCACCACCTGCTCGGTGAGGTCACCGAGATCGAAGCTGCGCTGGTCCGAATAGTTGCGGTCGGCGGCAACCTGCTTGAACGACTGGATCAGCTCGGCGGCGCGGTTGAGATTGGAGACGAGCTGCGAGGACGCGTCGCGGCTGGTATGGAGAAAGTCGTTGAGCGTGGAGCGGCGCAGCTCGCCACGCTCGACCTCGGCGGTGAACATCGCGGTCTTGCGCTCCAGCGCGGAGGCGACCGTGAGGCTGATGCCGACGGGATTGTTGACTTCGTGCGCGACGCCGGCGACGAGGCGCCCGAGCGCCGCCAGCTTCTCCGCCTCGATCAGCGAGGCCTGGGTCTCGCGCAGATTGCGCAGCGCGGTCTCGGCGGATTCCTTAGCCTTCCGCATCTCCTGCTCGCCGCGCTTGCGCTCGCCGATGTCGAGCGCCACGGTCACGATCCGCTCGATCTCGCCTTCGGCATCGAGCAGCGGCAGCTTGTTGACGAGCCATTGCCGCATGTGGCCGGACGAATCAATGTACTCCTCTTCGTAGAAGCCGAGACCTTTTCGCAGCGTCAGCACGCGCTTGTCGCTCTCGTCGGACTTGGCCGCGCCGTAGCGAGACATCAGGTCGGCCGTGGTGCGGCCGAGCGCATCGCCGGGCTCGATGCCGAAGATGCCGGCCATGTAGCGGTTCATCAGCACGTAGCGCAGGTCGCGGTCCTTGACGTTGATGACCGCGGGCACGGTGTCGATGACCTGCTGGAGCAGGCGCCGTCCTTCGGCGATGGCGTCTTCCGCGCGCTTCTGGTCGGTGATGTCGCGCAGCGTGCCCTCGTAGCGGACGATGTTGCCCGCCTCGTCGCGGACGCCGGTGGCACTGTCGGACAGCCACAGGATGTCGCCGCCGCGCTGGCGCACCTGGTACTCAAACTCGCGCACCATGCCGTCGCGTGCCATCAGCCGCTGATATTCGACGCGCGCCTCGGGATTGACGTAGATTGTGTGGGCGATGTCGTTGATGCTGTCGATCAGCTGCTGCGGGCTGTCGTAGCCCATCATCCGCGCCAGCGCCGGATTGGCATTGAGGAGGTCGCCGGCCGGCGTCGTGACATAGATGCCATCGACCGAGCCCTCGAACAGTTTCCGGTAGCTCTCTTCGGCGAGGCGCTGCTCGGTCAGTGCGCGCACCGCCGCCTCGCGCGCCGTGTCGGCCTCCTCCAGCGCGCGGCGGAACACTTCGGCCGCCCGCGCGATGTCGCCAATCTCATTGTCGAGATCGGCGGACGGGATCGAGGTGTTCTTCTCGCCGGCTGCGAGCGCGCGGATCGACCGCGCGATCTGGGCGAGCGGACGGACTGTCCGCCGCACCACGAAGCCGGCCGCGAGAATACCGATCAGCACACCGATGGTACCGAGCACGATGCTCTCCCAGCGCGCCTCCGTCAGCGTACGGGCAAAGTCGCGCGACAGCACGTGACCGCGCCGGGCGCTGACCTCGCGCAGCAATTCGGTGACGCGGCCGATCAGCCGGCCCTCGGTTCCCAGCACCTCGCGATCGATGTCGGCGATCTGCCGTTCACGGACAGCGACCGCGATGATCGCCTCGGCGTAGTCGTTGACCGCCGATCTGAGCTTGGGATCAGTGACGCCCATCGCTCGCATGCTCTGCGCCGCCTGCTCAGCCGCAGACGGGTTGCGCGCAAGCAACCCGAGCGCGATCCGGCTCTGCGCTTCCGACAAGCGGGACGCCAGCTCTCGGTCCGCAGTGCCAGAGACAGCCGCGTCGAACTGGTCACGGAGCGGCGGCAGGCCGGCAAGCAGCTGGGCGCGGCGGTCGATCAGCGTCGAGATCCGCTCCAGCCCGCTGCGATAGGTCGCAAGCCGCTCGCTGACGCCGTCGATCATGTCCTGCTGCTCGGGCACGAGCTCGATGCGGGTCTTCTTCAGGATGTCGCTGAGCGTCGAGGCCGCCTCGCCCACCTGCTTGAACTGGATGCCGGCGCCGGGATCGGTGACGAAGTCGCGCGCGGCGAGCCGCAGCTCGTTCATGCGGCGGTCGATGTCCTCGGCGAGGTCGCCGACGCTCTGCAGCCGCTGCAGCTCGGCAAAGGTCGTGTCGATGTGCCGGATCGCGATCACGCTCGCGGTCGAGGTGACGATGATCACCGCCAGCACCAGAAGGAAGCTGCCGAACGTGAGCTGGCCGATGGAGAGCGAGAATGTTCGCTTTTTCTCAGGGGTCGGCGTCAATTCGGCGGACATTGGTGATGTGAGGACCCGGCTATTGGAGCTCCAATATACGACGTATTGCGGTCCCGGGGGAACATGCGTCTCGCCGCCGAATATCCTTAATATTGCAGCCCTGCCGGACCCCCGCCGCCTCGGCTTTTATGACGTTTTGACGTCGGCCGGCCGCCGGGCCGGGATGGTCATGGCGGCGACGCCGAGAACAACGCAGGCAAGGCCGATCCAGGCGGTCCGGCTCAGGCTCTCGCCGAGGAAGGCGACGCTGATGGCAACCCCGATCGGCACGCGGAGATAAGCCTGCGCCGTGGTGCCGACCGAGCCCAGGATCTGGATCAGGCGGAAATAGATCACGAAGGCCGCGGCGGTCGAGAATGTCGCCAGCGCGAGCAGCGCCAGCACGGAACTCAGCGAGGGCGACAGTGTCCAGGGCTGCTCGACGATGAGCGAGGCCGGGACCAGCGCCGCCGCCCCCGCCAGCAGCGAGCCGGCCGCGGGCGCCATGGGATCGAGGCCCTTGAAGCTGCGGCCGAAGATCGCGGCGCAGGCGTAGCAGATGGTGGCGGCAACGATAGCGGCCTCCGCGACGAGGCCGCTTCCGACATCATGGACGGCGTCGACGCCGACGATCAGCAGGATGCCGGCCATGCCGGCAACCACGCCAACCAGCTTTCGCGGTGTCGTCGCCTCGTGACGCGTCACTAGGGCCGTGAGCAGGAAGGTGAAGATCGGGCCGGCCGAGTTGAGGATGGTCGCGAGCGCGGCATCGACGTGCCGCTCGCCCCAGGCGATCAACGTCCAGGGGATCACGCTGTTGAGCACGGCCTGGAAGGCGAAGCGTTGCCAGGTCGCGGCATCCGTCGGCATCCTGATGCCTCGCGCCCACATGATCGCGAGCAGCAGGAGGCCCGCAATCGTGGTGCGCGCCGCGATCAGCGTGATCGGCGGAATGGTGGCGACGCCGAGCTTGATGAAGGTGTAGGAGCCGCCCCACAGCGTCGCCAGCGCGAGCAGCAACGCCAGCTCGACGGCAATGTTGTTGTCCTGTCGGTTGTCCATGTCGCGCGCTCGATCCCGTTGTCAGGGACGGAACCTAGCGCGTCTGCCCTCGCCGATACTTCGTTGTGTGTCGAAGTGTTCTAGCCGAGCGCCCCGACCTCGAACACCTCACCGTCATAGCCGGCCTCGCGGGGAATGCGGAGCTGACGACCGGTTTCGGTCTTGGTCATGACAGGCATCACCGTCACGACGGACATGCCGCGGGCGTGCTCCAGCGCCGCGCTCACGCTTCCCTGCTTGGCGAGCCGGATCAGATTGCGCGTGGTCGGGAACGGCAGCTTGAAGCGGCCGCTCTCGCCTCCCTCCACCGCCTCGCGCGGCGAGACCCAGATCGAGTCGGTCGACTCCCGGCCATCATGCGCGCCGAGCTGGTCGGGCGGTGCCGCCGCAAGGAAGAACCAGGTATCGAAACGTTTTGGCATCCCCTCGGGCGTGATCCAGTGCGCGTAAGGCACCAGCGTATCGAGCGCGAGCTGGAGGCCGTTATCGGCCAGAATGCTCAGGAAGCTGATCTTGTGCTCGTTGAGCGCCACGCGATGCGCATCCGCGATTTCGCCGGCGCGCTTGGCGTCAACAGGCGTGCCCGAGTCCTTCGAGCGCGCCAGCAGGATGCCGCTTTCCTCAAAGGTCTCGCGGATCGCGGCGATCCGAAATCCGCGGTCCGCTTCACTCAGTCCCTCGCCGCCCGAATACAGATCGGAGCGGGCGACGATCTCCTGATCGCCGGCATCGACGCTGCCGCCGGGAAACACCAGCGCGCCCGAATTGAACTCGATCTGATGATGGCGGACCATCATGAAGACTTCAATTTCGTCGCGGCTCTTGCCGTCGACCTTCGCGCCGTCGCGCAGCAGGAGGATCGTCGACGCAGGGCGTGATGCTGATGCCTCGGCCATTCGATTAACCTGCCGCGCTGGATTGCGAGCCGAGATTTGCGCGCTTGTCGACGCGGGCGACTCGCGACAGCAGGTACTCGACCTCTGCCTTCGCCGTCGGCGTGATGGTGGCGCCGGGCTTGCGCTGGGCGCTGGAGGCGATGATGCCGCGTTTCTGCAGCACGTATTTGCGCACGGCAAGGCCCGCGCCGGGCTGCTGTTCATAGCGGATCAGCGGCAGATGCGCGTCGAACAGATCATGCGCGGCGTCGCGCTTGCCTTCCTTCGAAAGTCGCACGACGTCGATCAGGAGTTCGGGGAAGGCATAGCCGGTCATGGCGCCGTCGGCGCCGCGCTCCATCTCGAAGTCCAGAAAGAGCCCGCCATTGCCGCAGAGGATCGAGAGCGGCCGCAGCGAGCCGTCCTTCTGGAAATTGCGCAGCGTCGAGATCTTTTCCAGCCCCGGCCAGTCCTCGTGCTTGAGCATGACGCAGTTCGGATTGTCGGTGACGATCTTGCGGATCACGGCGGGGGTGAACACCACCGACAAGGTCAGCGGATAGTCCTGGAGCACCCAGGGCACGTCGGGGCCGATGGCATCGGCCGCCTGCTTGTAATAGCCGATGATCTGGTCGTCGGTCCGCAACGACGGCGGCGGCGCGATCATCACACCGGCTGCACCGGCCTCCATCGAGGCCTTCGCCAGCGAGCGCATGGTGGCAAAACCCGGCGCGGAGACGCCGACGATCACCTGCATCTTCTTGGCTCGCTTGACGAAGCGTACCGCCACCTGCTCGGCCTCGGCGGCATCGAGCTTCGGCGCCTCACCGAGGATCCCCAGCACCGTGACGCCGTCGCAGCCGACCTCCTCGTAGAAATCGGTCAGGCGGTCGATCGAGCGCTCGTCGATCCGGCCGTCATCGTGGAACGGCGTCGGCGCGATTGCGAAGGTGCCCTTGGCGTCGGCGGTGAGCTTCATCGTTGTCCTTGTTTCTCTCTGTCGATGCCTAAAACCGCCGCGCCCCCATCTTGATCTGCTCTTCGGAGAAGAAGATCTCCTTGGCATGATCGGCGATGTCCTGGGCGTTCCAGCCCGTGTGCGGCGGCTTCCAGCCGTCCATTTCCATCATCCGCATTTCGCGCACGCCGCGGGGCCCGGACACGCCCAGCACCTTGCCGGTCTGGTCGCCCGACAAATCGCTGACCATGTATAGCACGGCCGGCGCGATGCCGTCCGGCCCCAGCGCCGCACCGGGGTTCTCCTTATAGCGGGGCAGGTCTGCGGTCATGCGGGTCAGCGCGCCCGGCGCAAGCGTCCAGATCCGGATGTTGTATTTGCGCCCCTCGATCGCCAGCACGTTGGACAGGCCCCAGATGCCCCCTTTGGCCGCGCCGTAATTGCTCTGGCCGAAATTGCCGATCAGGCCCGAGGTCGAGGAGGTGTTGACGATGACGCCACCGCCGTTTTCCCGCATCCAGCGAAACACCGGCATGGTGCAACAAAAGGTGCCCTTCAGATGCACCTTAATGACCTTGTCCCAGTCGGACTCAGAGGCCTTGGCGAAGGTCTGGTCGCGCAGAATGCCGGCATTGTTGACGAGGATGTCGGCGCGGCCGAAATGCTTGATGGCGTCGTCGAACACCGACTGGCCGCCTTCCATCGTGGAGATGTCGGCGCGATTGGCAACGGCCTTGCCGCCTTCGGCCTTGATCGCATCCACCACGAGCTGCGCCATCGATGTGTCGGCGCCGGAGCCGTCACGGGGCCCGCCGAGGTCGTTGACGACGACGGAGGCCCCTTCCCGCGCGAACAGCTTCGCGTAGGCCTCACCGAGCCCCCCGCCCGCGCCGGTGATCAGCGCAACCTTCCCGTCGAGTAGTCCCATGGTGGCTCTCCCTGGTTTTGTTTTTCTTACCTCGCCCCGCTTGCGGGGAGAGGTCGGATCGCCCTTGCGATCCGGGTGAGGGGGTACAGGTCTCAATACCGTCTCGGCTCGTGGTGAGAGCCCCTCACCCCGCCCTCTCCCCGCAAGTGCGGGGCGAGGGAGACGACGGCCGTCGCGTGTTGCTAACCCAACACCGTCTTGCCGTTCTTGATCACGGTGACGCCGCGCGACTTCACCTTGGCTTCGAACGAGATCACGCTGCCGTCCTTCCAGAGGTCCATGGTCACGGTCTCGCCGGGATAGACCGGCGAGGAGAACCGCGCGACGTGCTGGCGGAAGGCGGAGGCATCGTAGTCGGCATAGGTCTGGAGCACGCCGCGGCAGGTGATGCCGTAGGTGCACATGCCGTGCAGGATCGGACGCGGGAAGCCGGCTTTCTTCGCGAACTCAGGGTCGGAGTGCAGCGGGTTGCGGTCGCCGCAGAGGCGATAGACCAGCGCCTGGTCGGGACGCGTCACGATGTCGATGGTCGTGTCGGGTGCGCGCGACGGGATCTTGTGCGGATCCGGCTGGGTCAGGTTCGGCCCGCCAAAGCCGCCGTCGCCGCGGGCGAAGCGCGAGGCGACCAGCGTTGCCAGCTTCTCGCCCTTCTCGTTCTTGAGCACGGTCTGGTGGCTGATGACGACGCCCTTGTCCTTGCCTTTATCGTAGACTTCGACAACGGAGGAATCGGCGGTGATGTGCGCGGCGACCGGCAGCGGCTGGTGGAAGGTGATGTCGCGCTCGCCGTCGACCACCATCACGCGGTTGAGGTTCATCTCGCCCGGACCCGCGCCCCACGCCGCAACGGACGCAAAGGTCGGCACCACCTTGAGCGGTCGCGGCGTCAGCGTGCCCTCGTTGACGAAGGCGAGCTCGTTTTCGTCCATCGGATCGGCGCCGAGGCCGATACCGTAGGCATAGAGCATCACTTCGCGGTCGGTGTAGGCATATTTCTGGCCGAGGTTCTTGAGGCCTTTGAGTTCGTCGTATCTGGCGGACATTTTTGTTGTTTCCTCCCGGCAGCTTCAGCTGAGCGGCGCCCATTGTTGCGCCCTCTCCCCTTGTGGCAGAGGGCTACAAGGTGCCCGCAACAAACTCGTTTGGGTGAGGGGTTCGCTCCTCATCGAACAATCTCTCTGTGGAGAGATACCCCTCATCCGGCGCTTCGCGCCACCTTCCCCCACAAGGGGAGAAGGGAAGAACTCGCCGCGCCTACTACGCCGGCGTGAAGAACGGCAGCGGCGCCCCGTCCGTCGGCTTGAACACCACCTTCACCTTCTGGCCGATCTTCAACGTCGTCAGATCGCAATCGACGAAATTGGTCTGGAGCGACGGCCCCTCCTTCAGCGTGACGTAGCCGATCGCGTAAGGACCGGTCGGCGACTTCCGCATCAAGCTGTAAGTGTAGATCGTGCCTTCGCCCGAAGACTCCTCCCACACCGTCTTGTCGGAGTAGCAGAACGGGCAGATCGCGCGGGGGAAGTAATGCGCTTCGCCGCAGGCGGTGCAGCGCTTGATCATGAACTTGCCCTCTTTGGCCGCGTCCCAGAACGCCGCTGTCTCAGGGTTCGTCACCGGGGCCGGATATTTCTTGGCTTCGCTCATCACACGCGCTCCAGAATCGCAGTCGAGGCGGCGTGGCGGACGCCGAGAAGCCCGCCGGTGCCGTGGGCGATGGCGAGATCGCAATTCTTGACCTGCACCTTCGGATGCGCCTCACCGCGCAGCTGCCGCACGGCCTCGAGGATCTTGGTCATGCCGCCGCGGTTGACGGGATGGTTGCTGCAGAGGCCACCGCCGTCGGTGTTGAACGGCAGCTTGCCGACGCCCGAGATCAGATTGCCGTCGGCGACGAACTTGCCGCCCTCGCCTTTCTTGCAGAAGCCGAGGTCTTCGAGCTGCATCAAGACGGTGATGGTGAAGCTGTCGTAGATCGAGGCGTATTTGATGTCCTTCGGCGTGATGCCGGCTTCCTCGAAGGCACGCGGGCCGGACCAGATGCCGGCGGAGTAAGTGAGGTCGAGATCCTTGCCGCCGCGCGGGCCCTTCATCGCCTCGCCGTGGCCAATCAGTCTGACCAGCGGCTTCTTCAGACTTTTTGCGATCTCGGGCGTGGTCACGATCAGCGCGCCACCGCCGTCGGAGACGACGCAGCAATCCATGCGATGCAAGGGATCGGAGATCATCGGCGAGTTCAGGACGTCCTCGACGGTGACGACGTCCTTGAGCATCGCATGCGGATTGTATTGCGCGTGGTGCGAGGCCGCGACCTTGATCCAGGCGAGCTGCTCGCTGGTGGTGCCGTAGTCGTGCATGTGACGCATGGCACACATGCCGTAGGCATTGTGCGTGCTCGCGCCGTAAGCCGTCTCGAAATCGGCCTCGGCGCCGGCCGCGCGCGGCGGCATCGCCCCGGTACGCGGCTTGCCGGCCAGCGTGATCAGCGCGACCGAGCACTTGCCCGCGGCGATCGCTTCGGCGGCGTGGCCGAGATGGATGATGTAGGAGCAGCCGCCGGTCTCGGTGGAATCGACATGGCGGAGTTTCTTGGTGTTCAGGCCGAGATAATCGACCATCGGCCAGGCGCCGCCCGGGGCGTCGCCCGCGCAGAAATAGCCGTCGACATCGTCCTTGCTGAGCCCGGCATCCTCGATCGCGCCCTTGGCGACCTCGGCATGGAGCTGGGCGGTGGATTTGTCCGGCGCATGCCGGGTCGGGTGTTCGTAGATCCCGGAAATGTAGGCTTTGCCCTTGATGGTCAAATAAGGTCTCCGCTGGCGTTTCTCACTTCCAGTTTTTTCTGAACCGCTGCTGCCCTGTTGGCAAGCGCGGAAATATTCCGCCGGGCGAGAGAGCAGCGGGTTCGCGCAAATGGCCGAGGTGCGGTGGGAGGGCCTCTGCTTCCGGAATCGTCACGCGAGCGCAGCGAAGCAATCCAGGAATCTTTCCGCGGACGCATTTCTGGATTGCTTCGCTACGCTCGCAATGACGGGAACGACGGGCAGAACCCTAAAGGTGTTTTGCCCGACGGCACAAGCGGTTTCGTTTTATCGGAACACACTTTTCTGCGAAAACAACCCGATGCACAGTAGACCGGTGGTTGATTTCAAACAGGAATTTGGTGGGTGGATTAGCGAGTCCACCCACGAAAATTCTACTCCGCCGCGATCTGCCGCGGAGCCGGCGGCGGGTTCGCGAGGTCGGCGGCGAGCTGGGCGTAGCGGGCCTTGGCATCCGCTACGGCCTTCTCCTTCACCGGGCCGTAGCCGCGGATGCGGTCGGGCAACGACAGCAGCTCCACCGCGGTGTCGATCGTGAGCGGCGACAGCAGGCCGAGCACAGTGGCGACGTCCTTCTCGTAGCCGGTGATCAGATCGCGTTCGAGCTTGCGGTCGGCGCTGCGACCGAAGATGTCGAGCGGCGTACCGCGCAGGAACTTGAATTTTGCCAGCACGCGGAACACCGGAAGCATCCACGGGCCGAAGGCGCGCTTTTTCGGGCGGCCGAGCGCATCGACGCCCCTGCTGAGAATAGGCGGTGCCAGGTTGAAGTTGAACTTGAAGTCGCCCTCGAACTGGTCGCGGAGCTGCTTTTCGAACGCGCCATCGGTGTAGAGGCGCGCAACCTCGTATTCGTCCTTGTAGGCCAGCAGTTTCGCGTAGTTGACCGCAACGGCGCGCGTCAGCGCCTCGTCATAGCCGCCCTGCCTGGCGGCGTCGCTGACCTGGTCCACCAGCTTGCGGTAGCGCTTGGCCAGCCGGCCGTTCTGATAGGCGGTGAGATGCTTGGCGCGGTGCTCGACGAGTTCGTCGAGCGTCATGGCGTCCAGGGTCCTGGGCGCAACGGCCTCGTCCGTTCCCTTCAGCATATCGGCGAGGCGCTGGGGGTCGGCGACCGCGAGGCGGCCGAGGCGGAAGGCCTCCTTGTTCATCTTGATCGAGACGCCGTTGACCTCGATCGCCTGCTCGATCGAGTCCGCCGACAACGGCAAGAGGCCCTTCTGATAGGCGTAGCCCATCATCATCATGTTGGTGGCGATGCTGTCGCCGAGCAGCTGTTCGGCCGGCTTGGTGAAGTCGAAGAATACCGAATCCTTGTGCAGCGCGGTCTCCAGCAACCCGTTCAGCTTGCGGGTCTGGAAGTTGAAATCGCGGTTGAGGACGAAGTCGGCGGTGGGAATGACGTGGCTGTTGATGATGCCGCGGGTGCGGCTGCTGTCGCAGAGCGAGATGGTGTCCTTGGCAACCGCGACCACCTCGTCGGCTGCGAGCACGACATCGGCCGTGCCGGTGACGATGCGCGAGCAGGTCACCTCGGCCGGATGATCAGACAGGCGGACGTGGCTCAGCACCGCCCCACCCTTTTGCGCCAGACCCGACATGTCGAGGATCATCGAGGCCTTGCCCTCGATATGGGCGGCCATGCCGAGCAGCGCGCCGATGGTCAGCACGCCGGTCCCGCCGACGCCGCCGACGGCGATGTTGTAGGGCTTGTCCAGGTTCGGGCGCGATGCCGGCTCGGGCAGCGCGCCAATATCGCCGACGCCCGCCGGCGCGCGCTTGCGCATCTTGCCGCCGTCGACGGTGACGAAGGACGGGCAAAAGCCTTTGACGCAGGAATAATCCTTGTTGCAGGTCGACTGGTTGATCGCGCGCTTGCGGCCGAACTCGGTCTCCAGCGGCTCGACCGAAATGCAGTTCGATTGCACCGAGCAATCGCCGCAGCCTTCACACACCGCGGGATTGATGAGCACACGGCGCGCAGGATCCTCCATCGTGCCACGCTTGCGGCGGCGGCGCTTCTCGGCGGCGCAAGTCTGCACGAAGACGATGGCGGACGCGCCCTTGACCTTGCGCAGGGTTTTCTGGACCGCATCGAGCTCGTCACGGTGCGCGGTCTTGACGCCGGGCGCGATCTCGTTCGCCGGATAGGCGTCGGGATTTTCCGAGACCAGATAGATCTCGCGGATGCCTTCGCTGTGAAGCTGGAAGGTGATCTGCTGCGGCGACAATTCGCCGTCGACATGCTGGCCGCCGGTCATCGCGGTCGCGTCGTTATAGAGGATCTTGTAGGTGATGTTGGCGCCGGAGGCGATCGCCTGGCGGATCGCGAGGCTGCCGGAGTGGAAATACGTGCCGTCGCCGAGATTGGCGAACACGTGCTCTTCCTTGGTGAAGGGGGCAACGCCGACCCACGGCACACCCTCGCCGCCCATGTGTGTGAAGGTCTCGGTCGAGCGATCCATCCACAGGGCCATGAAGTGGCAACCGATGCCGGCAAAGGCGCGACTGCCTTCGGGCACCTTGGTCGATGTGTTGTGCGGGCAGCCGGAGCAGAAATACGGGGTGCGGGCGACAGGCGCGGTCGCCTGCATTTGCGACGCCTGGCGGCCGTTGAACCAATCGGCCTTGGCGCGCAGCATCGTTGCAATTTCGGGATTGAGATCAAGTCGAAGCAGACGCTCGGTGAGCGAGCTGGCCAGTGAGGCGACGCTGAGTTCTTCGGCAAAGGGGAGGAAGCGCTTGTCGTGGTCGTCCATCTTTCCGATGATCCGGGGACGGACATCGTCGCGCCAGTTGAACAGCTCCTGCTTCACTTGATTTTCGACGATCTCGCGGCGCTCTTCGATGATGAAGATTTCCTCGAGGCCCACGGCGAATTGCCTGACGCCTTCCGGCTCCAGAGGCCAGGGCATGCCGATCTTGTACAATCGAAGTCCGATCTTGGCGGCGACCTCGGGGGTGATACCGAGCTCGCGCAGCGCCTGACGGATATCCTCGTAGCTCTTGCCGGACGCCATGATGCCGTAGCGCGCGTTCGGCGAGTCCATCGTGATGCGATTGACCTTGTTGGCGCGCGCAAAGGCGATCGCGGCAAAGCCCTTGTAGTCCTGCAGGCGGCGGTCCTGGGCGAAGCGGTCGTCGGGCCAGCGCAGATTGAGGCCGCCTTCGGGCATCTCGAAATCGGTCGGGATCACGAACGGCGTCATCTCGTCGGTCAGGTCGATCTCGGCGGTGGTCTCCACCGTCTCCGTGATCACTTTCATGCCGACCCAGCAGCCCGAATAGCGCGACATCGCGATACCGAGAAGACCCATCTCGATCATCTCGTGGACGCTCGAGGGATAGAGATAGGGCATCAGCGCCGACATGAAGGCGTGGTCGGACTGATGCGGGACCGTCGAGGATTTTGCGCCGTGGTCGTCGCCGGCGAGACACAAGACGCCGCCGTTCTTGGCCGAGCCCGCGGCATTGCCGTGGCGGAAGACGTCGCCGCAGCGATCGACGCCGGGGCCCTTGCCGTACCAGATGCCGACCACGCCGTCATACTTGGCGCCGGGCGAGAGGTTGAGCTGCTGCGAGCCCCAGACCGCGGTCGCGGCCAGATCTTCGTTCACGCCGGGCTGGAACTTGATGTTGTACTGCTCGAGATGCTTGCGCGCGGCGAAGAGCTGCTGGTCGTAGCCGCCGAGCGGCGAGCCGCGATAGCCGGAGATGAAGCCCGCGGTGTTCAGCCCCGCGGCACGGTCGCGCCGGATCTGGGCCATCGGCAGGCGGACCAGGGCCTGAATGCCGGTCGTGAAAATATGTCCGGTGTCCTGGGTGTATTTCTGATCGAGACTGATCGGACCCTGGTTGATGCCCATTATGTCCTCTTCCGCCCTTTTGAGCGCTTGGCTGCTTAAGCCGTTGCCTGCCCGTTGTTTTTAGCTAGGGCGCGCCGACCATTTCCGCCACTCTATGTCGGATATTTCACGCTCCGCATCACAATTCTGGACCAAAGGCAGCGCCGGGTAAAAATCGCAATTTCGTGGCTGCATTGGCATCCGCGATTTTCATTTTGTGTCACCATACCCCCGCCGTCGCGCAACGAATTGACGCCCGGTCATCCGGGACGGCGTCGATGGGGCGCAGGAGAGGCTTTCGATGCGGACGATTCTGGCTGGCCTGGCTCTCGTGGGTCTGGCGTTGTGCAGTGCGGTTGCGAGCGCGGCCGTCGCTGCCGAGCCTTCACCGGAGCTGATCGCCACCGGCAAGGCGCTGGTGGAGGCCGGCGACTGTGCCGGCTGCCACACCGTCGATCCCGCCAAACCGTTCGCGGGCGGAAAGCGCATCGACACGCCGTTCGGCGCGATCTACGCGCCGAACCTGACGCCGGACCGCGACACCGGCATCGGCGGCTGGACCGACGCCGACTTCACCCGCGCCGTGCGCACCGGCGTCGCGCCCGACGGCTCGAACTATTACCCGGCTTTCCCCTACCCCTATTTCACGCGGATGACGAAAGACGACACACTAGCGATCCGCGCCTATCTCGGAACGCTCGCGGCCGTCACGAGCCGCAACAAGCCGCCGGAGCTACGCTGGCCGTTTAGCCATCGCGGCCTGATGCGGATCTGGAACATGGTGTATTTCAAGCCCGGGCTGTTCGAGCCGGACCAGAGCCAGAGCGCGGTGTGGAATCGGGGCGGCTATCTCGTCACCGGGCTCGGCCATTGCGGCGCCTGCCACACGCCGAAGAACTATTTTGGCGCGGACAAGCAGGCGCAGGCACTCGCGGGCAACGAGGTCGGCGGCTGGTACGCGCCACGGCTCGATGGCGCCGCCCGCACCGGGCTGAAATCGTGGAGCGTCGAGGACGTCACGGAATATCTTCAGAGCGGGCGCAACGCCAGGAGCCATGCCAGCGGGCTGATGGCAGAGGTGGTCGTCAACTCGACTTCGAAGATGAGCGATGCCGACGTGCGCGCGATCGCGGTTTACCTGAAGGACCTGCCGCCGGCGCGGCGTGAGACGATCGTGACGCCGCCTGACGATCCCGAGATGAAGGCCGGCCAAGCCGTCTACGCCAAGCTCTGCATCGCCTGCCATGAGGCCGACGGATCCGGCGCACCGCGCATCTATCCGCCGCTGCCTGCCAACGCGCTGCTGCAATCGGTCAATCCGTCCTCGACCTTGCGGATCATCCTCGACGGCGCCCACACCGTGACCACGCCGCGCGCGCCCAACACCGGGGAGATGCCGGCCTATTCCAACCAGCTCTCCGACCAAGAGGTCGCGGCGGTGACGAACTACATCCGCAACTCCTGGGGCAACGCCGCTCCGCTGGTGACGCCGGCGCAGGTCGCAAAGGCGCGGAAGCAGGAGCCGTAACGAACGAACCTCGCGCGGCCGCGACGGTACGCTCCCTCGCCCCGTTCTTGCGGGGAGAGGGTTGGGGTGAGGGGCTGCTTCGGCGACAATCGTGACACTTGGACTCGCGGAGAGCCCCCTCACCCGCCACGCTTCGCGCGTCGACCTCTCCCCGCAAGCGGGGCGAGGTAAGAAAGAAGACCTACCGCTCCTCCTCCTCCTCTTCCGTGAACACGAATTTCGGCATTTCCCATTTGTAGCGCACCGCCAGCAGGCGAAAACTGATGCCGAGGACGAACGTCAAAATGGTCCAGAGCTCGGCGTTCAGCTTGAGGCCAAAGGCGGTCGCATAGAACAGTCCCGTCACCACCGAGACACTGGCATAGAGCTCGGAGCGGAACAGCAACGGCACGTCATTGCAGAGCACGTCCCGCAAGACGCCGCCGGCGCAACCGGTCACCATGCCGGAGACGATGACGATCGGCAGCGTGGCATCCATCTGCCAGGCGATGTCGCAGCCGGTCATGGTGAAGACGACGAGGCCGATAGCATCGAGCACGATGAAGGCCAATTTCAGCCGGTGCACCAGCCGGGCCATCAGGATGGTGAGGAAGGCGGCGCCGCCGGCCAGTGCGAGGTAGATGGGATTTTGCACCCAGGCCAGCGGATAATGACCGAGAAAGAGATCGCGCAAGGTGCCGCCGCCGAGCGCCGTGATGCAGCCGAGGAAGCAGACGCCGAGCCAATCCATGCTGCGGCGGCCGGCAGCGAGCGCGGCCGTCATGCCTTGCGCCGCGACCGCGACCAGCGACAACAGATGCAGCACGCTATCGCTCGGCGGCAAGCTCCACATCGCTTTGTTCCCTTCCGTCAGCGGAGCTTACGCTTCAGGTTCCCCAGCGAACAGGTTCCCGATTCCCGCCGCGGGCGCAACATGCGACGAAAGCATTAAGGAGGGCGGAACAGAATCTCGCATCCACGGGTTGTCCCGCCGCAATAATCGAGGAGAACCAATCGATGGCTGACGACCGTTTTATCAACGATCCGTATCGCCCGAATCTCGCCGATGATGAGTATCGCAATGCGGCGCGACGGGATGCCCAGCTCCAGGTCGACCCGGAGCTTGGCGAAGGCCCCGCCTCCAGCGGCAAAGTAGCCCTGTTCGCCGTGGCCATCGCCTTGGTGCTGGGTGCCGTGTTCTACGGCCTGAACAACACCGGCACCAGCAACCAGGCGAGCACCACGCCGGCGACGCAGACCGCCCAGCAGGCGCCGGCTACCAATCCGGCTGCACCTCCCGGCATGCGCGACGTGACGCCGCGCACCAACACCGGGCCGGGCGTGACCACGGGCGCCGCGCCGAGCAAGCCGACCCCGGATACGCCCGCACCGGCCGACGGCGCGAAGTAACGATTTGCAACAATATGCGACAGCGGCGGGATTTCAGATCCTGCCGCTTTCGTTTGTCTTTAGCTGAACATCTTGTTGAGCTCGCCGCCGGGATAGCCGCTCGCGAGCTCCGCGAAGGTGCCCTTCTCCGCCATTTCTTTCGCGGCCCGCATGAAGCCGCCCCAGGCGGCGCGAGCGAGCGAACCGCCGACGCTGATCCGGCGCACGCCGAGATCGGCAGCTTCCTGCAATGACAGCCCGGAGCCGCCGATCAGCAGGTTGAATGGTTTGGGTGCGACAGCCTTCACCACCGCGGCGATGTCCTCGCGGCTCTTCAGGCCCGGCGCGTAGAGGCAATCGGCGCCGGCATCGGCGTAAGCGGTGAGCCGGTCGATGACGAGCTTGAGGTCGGTCACGCCCCACAGATAAGCCTCGCAGCGACCAACCAGCAGCGCGCCGCTATCGCCGATCGCCTTGCGCGACGCCTTGATGCGCTCGACTGCGAGCGCGCGCTCGTAGATCGGCTTGTCCTTGTCGCCGGTGGAATCCTCGATCGACAGGCCGGCAACGCCGGTGCGCACACAGCGCTCGACATTGTCCGCGACCTTGTCCGGCTCGACTGCAAAGCCGCCTTCGAAATCCGCGTTCACCGGGATGTCGACGGACGTGCTCAATGCCGCCAGATGCTGACATACGTCCTCGACGGAGACGTGGTTGTCGGCCTTGCCGATGGTCCAGGCAAAGCCCGCACTCGACGACGCGAGTGCCTTGAAACCGAGGTGCTGCAACGCTTTCGCGCTGCCGACGTCGACCGGATTGGGCAGGATGAAGCAGCCGCTCTCGTGCATCTTCCTGAAGGTCGCGCGCTTGTCAGCAGTTGTCACGTGCATGTTTCTCTCCCTTGTTGGCCGCGCAGAGATGGGGACGTGCCGCGGCGCGCGCTAGTGCGCATCGTGCACCGCGCGGCTATCCTTCGGCGCCTGCTCGCGATCATTCATGCTGTAGTCACGGATGACGCTGGCGATACGCAAATGATAATCGGCGAAGATTTTCGCGCGGCCCTTGGCCTGGGTGCGGCGGTGCTCCATCGTGTTGCGCCAGGCTTGCACGGCCGCCTCGTCCCGCCAGAACGACACCGACAAGATTTTGCCCTTGTCGGTCAGGCTCTCGAAACGCTCGACCGAGATGAAGCCGTCGATGGTTTGCAGGATCGGCTTGAGGTCGGCCGCGAGGTCGAAATAATCCTGGCGGTGTTCCGGCTTCGGCCAGACCTCGAAGATCACGGCGATCATGGGCGTCTCTCCTGTCGTTGATGGCCTACAATATCACTTACAAGACCACTTGGCGCAGAAACGTGCGCTCTTCCGCGAGGATGAATTTGTGCTCCTCGGCGAAGTGGAAGTTCGCCATGCCTTCCGTATCCTGACGCAGCCGGGCGCGATAAGCCTCATACGCAGCGAGACTCTCGAAGGTGATCAGTGCAAACGCGATGTTGTTGGTGCCCTCGTGCGGCATGAAATAGCCGATCAGATCGCCACCGCATTTCGGGATGATGGTGAGCCAGCGCTTCGAATACTCCTCGAACTGCGCGCGCTTGAAGGGATCGAGCTGGTAGCGAATGAAGACGGTGACGGACATCTAAGTTTCCTCTTCCTTGTTTGCGCGAGCGAAGCGACAGCTCCTCATCCTGAGGAGCTTGCGCAGCAAGCGTCTCGAATGACGAAGGCTCCGCCGGTGGCCTCGCCCTTCAAGACGCGCGCAAGAGCGCGCTCCTCGGGGTGAGGATCGAGATTTCAGTTTTGCTACGCCGTTCGCTCGCGATGACGTGTATGTAGCACCACGCTACGCGCTTGCCCCACCGCAATGCTTCGGCTACCATCGAAGCATGAAATCAGGCCCAGACATCGCCATGATCGCCTCGCTCGTCGGCGATCCCGCACGCGCCAACATGCTCACGGCGCTGATGAACGGCCGCGCGCTCACCGCGAGCGAGCTGGCTCAGGAGGCCGGCATCACGCCGCAGACCGCGAGCTCGCATCTTTCCAAGCTCGAGGCCGGTGGCCTGATCGAGCCGGAGAAGCAAGGCCGCCACCGCTACTATCGCCTCACCGACGACGACGTCGCCGGCGTGCTGGAGGGCCTTGCGGGCCTCGCCGCACGGACCGGCCACATGCGCGTGCGCACCGGGCCGAAGGATCCGGCGTTGCGGCGAGCGCGGATCTGCTACGACCATCTCGCCGGCGATCTCGGTGTGCAGATGCTCGACACCCTGCGCGCGAAAAACCTGGTCAAGCAGAGGAAGCAGGAGATCGAGCTGACGGCGGATGGCGAGCGCTTCCTGGCGAAGCATCTGCAGATCTCGCCCGACATGCTCACCCATCCCCGCCGCCCCGTGTGCAAGGCCTGTCTCGACTGGAGCGAGCGGCGCCACCATCTCGCCGGCACGCTGGGCGCCGCCATGATGCAGCGTTTTGCCGAGCTGAAATGGGCCGCGCGCGACGCTACGCCCGGCAGCCGCGTGGTGAATTTCACCCGAACCGGCGAGAAGCAGTTTGCCGCGTTGTTCGGTGACGGGCGGGACTAGACACAACTCCGTGTGAACGACGTCTCTCGTCGCGGCCGGGCTTGACCCGCGGCCGTCCACGTCATTATGCGAACCATCGTTCCATGACCCTCAGAGACTCCATGAACCGCTTCGCTTGGGCCGCGCTCGTCGCCGCCCTCATCGCCTCTCCGCTCACCTCCACCCGCGCCGCCGACACCGCCCCGCGCGAGCCTTACGGCATCGCGCTCGAGGGCTTTGCCTATCCCTATCCCGTGCACGTGCTGCCTCTTGTCAATGATGGCGAGCAGCTCAGCATGGCCTATATGGACGTGCCGCCTGCGCAGCCGAACGGCCGCACCGTCGTGCTGCTGCACGGGCGCAACTTCCCGTCGAGCTACTGGGCGCCTGTTATCAAGATGCTGAGCGAGGCCGGTTACCGCGTCGTGGTGCCGGACCAAATCGGCTTCGGCAAATCCTCCAAGCCGGCGGGCGAGCTGCATTTCGACAATCTGGCGCGCAACACCATCGCGCTGCTCGATCACCTCGGGGTCGACAAGGCCGAGATCGTCGCCCATTCGCTCGGCGGCATGCTGGGCGTCCGCATCGCGCGCGCCTATCCCGACCGCGTCGCTCACCTTGTTCTGACGGCCCCGATCGGGCTGGAAGACTACCGCCTGTATGTGCCGCCGACGCCGACCGAGAAGATCATCGAGACCGAGGACAAGCTCACGGCCGATGGCTATCGCAAGCAGCTGCAGACCAATTACGCGATCAAGCTGCCGGCGGAGGCGATTACGCCGTTCATCGATGCCCGCTTCAACATCAAGGGCAGCCCTGATTATCCGCGCTGGCTGCGCGCCTTCGTCAGTTCCGGCCAGATGATCTATCGCGAGCCGGTGGCGCACGAGGTCGCACTGATCACCGAGCCGACGCTGTTCATCATGGGTGCCGACGACCACAACGCACCGGGCCGGCCGAACGCGCCGGAGTCGCTGCGCGCGAAAATGGGAGAGAACGCCGAGCTGGCGAAGGCACTCGCCGCGAAGATGCCGAATGCGCGGGCCGAGGTGATCCCGGACACCGGCCATCTCGTCTTCCTGGAATCACCGGAGAAGTACAAGGAGCTGGTCCTGGGCTTTCTCGGCCGCTAGCGACATTGCTGTCGTCCGGAGCCGCGTGCGGGGAATGTTCATGCCGCATTCAGGTCATGATTGGCAGATTTGGCTCGCGTCGTGTCGGCATGTTGCGAATTTTAACGTGTCGAATCGTGTCTTTTGATTCATGGTGCGCCGAAAGCGCCAAGCCCTCCTAGAAGCTGCCCCAATCCTGCCCGCAAAACCTCCCCAAGGACGAGAAGGAAGATCAAATGAAATACCTGTTTGCCGCCGTGATGCTCGCCAGCGCGGTCGTTGGTTTCAGCGAGGCGGCCAGCGCCGCCGGCGGTTGCGGCCCCGGCTGGTATCGCGGCGCCTATGGCGGCTGCCGCCCGATGCGCGGTCCGGTCGTTGTCCGCCCGGGTCCGATCGTGGTTGCGCCAGCCCCTGTCGTGGTCGTGCCGCGCGCGCGCGTGTGCCCCTACGGCTTCCGCTGGTACGCCGGCCGCTGCCGCCCGTTCTGATCTCGTTCTTCGCATAGCGAAATGGCCGCGCGGCGAAAGCCTGCGCGGCCATTTTCTTTTTGAGTGATCTTCCCCCAAAAAAGTGGACATGGATCAAGCCGATTTTAGCTCCATCTCGACCGGGCTGATATAGCCGATGGCCGAGTGTCTTCGGGTCTG
>NZ_JBEPRQ010000051.1:0-23573 GCF_040548425.1 Bradyrhizobium sp. i1.15.2
GATGCCCCAAGCATCAAAATCCTGCATTCCAAAAACAGTCCACAAAGTCAAATGCGATCCTAGCTCAATCGCTTAGCCGCTCTTCACGGACGACTCGATAGGTGGAGCCTCTGCCGCTGCCATGCGCACTTGTGCCGAGCTGCAACGTCGCGGCCTGTTCCGCACGGAGTACGACGGCTCGAGCTTGCGCGATTCTCTCGGCTTAGCGCGTTGGCAAGATAGAAAGATCTTGTAATTCGATGGCTTGAATGGAAACGGAGCGGATGCTGGAGGGTCGCAGCGTAGCGGCGGGGCACGGGTGGACCGTCGTCGTAGCAATAATATTTTTGTGATCGCCTCCCTTGAAAGGGGGACGTCTTGCTACGGTGGCACTCCCAGCACCTTGGAGAGGCCGTCTTCATTTGCCGGCAACGATAACGATTCCACCAGCCTTGCACTCCAAGGAAAACGTGGCTATATATCTGGATATAGCACGGAGGCAGGCAATGAGCAACAGTGCGCAGAAGAGAGCCCTCGAGAATTATCGGTCTCGTCTGACTGAGCGCGGCATCGCGCGGTTCGAGATCCAGGCGCTCGACGCCGACCGCGATCTACTCCGATCCCTTGCCCGGAAATTGACGGAGGAAGGTCCGGAAGCCGGGCAGCTTCGCCGCACCATACAGCAGGCAGTGGCGGGCGAGCCTCCGAAAGCGGGCGGCATTCTCGCCGCTTTACGTCGCTCACCTCTGGTTGGTGCGGATCCCGACCTCAGCCGGCCGCGAGAAGAGGGGCGTAAGGTCGATCTGTGACCCGCTATCTCCTTGATACAAATATCATCAGCAACGTCATAAAGTCGGAGCCGGCGGGCTCGCTGCTGGCTTGGATGGGCGCGCAGAAGGACAACGACCTCTTCATTGCTTCGCTTACCGTCGCCGAAATCTGTCGAGGTATCTTGGAGAAGCCGAAAGGCAAGAAGCGTAGCAGCCTTGAAACTTGGTTCGCCGGCCCCGAAGGCCCGCAAGCGCTGTTCGCCGGCCGCGTCCTATCGTTCGACGAGAAAGCTGGCCTGGTCTGGGCGCGGCTGATGGCCAACGGCAAAGCCAAAGGCCGTTCGCGAAGCGCCCTAGACACAATCATTGCCGCCGTAGCCGAAGCTAACGACTGCGTCGTCGTGACCGACAATGAAAAGGACTTCGAGGGCGTCCAGATCATCAACCCGCTCCGTAGCTTTGGAAGCCAGCAGGCAGGCAGGTGACGATAGCTCGGACGGTCCGGCCGATTCATTTCGAGGATTTCGGCGGCAGCGAGTTCGAGCGCCTTGTGTTCGCCTACCACCTTTGCGACGGCTGGACTGAACTTGCTTGGTTCGGCCAGACGGGAAGCGACCAAGGGCGCGACATCATCGGTACACGTCCGTTCGACGACCAACCGGACGAGCGCACAGTGATTCAATGCGTCAATCGAGGCAGCCTGACCCAAGCGAAGGCTGAGAAGGATGACGGCAGCGGTCAACGCCGTGACGGGCAAACCTGACGCTTTCAAGTTGTATGCCGCAGCTGTATCTCGGCCCAGCGTCGCGACGAGGTTCGCTCGGCAGCCGCGAAACTGGGCGTCCCAAAAGTGGTGATCTGGTCCGGCGCGGAGTTCGAGGAGCATCTGCGGCTTCGAGCCGAATTCCTCCTACGGCGCCTAGTCGAGGGCGTCCCCTTTCCTGATAGCGAGGTCGAGCTGCGCAATTTCGTCGATAAGTTTCAGGACGTCGATGACGAACAGGCCCTGTCGATGTTCGTCCGCGCCTTCGATCGACCGGCGTTTCGAACGCCGTTTCAACAAGAGAGCAATCTCCACGCATTCCAACAGGCCATCGACGACACAATCCGGGTGCTCAGCACGGGGATATGGCGAACGCGAGAGCGTGCCGAAATCCACCGACTTCCTTCGCTTCACCACATCCGCGATGCCGGCATCCGCAGCGCCGTGGAACTAACGGTCCGTGAACTGGATCGTAAGCGGGGCTGCGAGGCCCATCAGATTGTTTGTGCGTAGACCTGTGAGCGCCGTTAGAAGAGTCATCTTCTGGAAGGGTGCTCACAATGGACGACCATTCGGACGACATAAGACGACCGTTGTCGTCGCGCATAGAAGTGTACGCCGGCAGCGGCCGGAAACAGTGGCCAGATGATTTGAAGGCGCAGATTGTCGCGGACAGTCTCGAGCCGGGCGCGATCGTAACAGATGTCGCACGTCGCCATGGCTGCCGGCCCCAGCAGGTGCATGACTGGCGGCGCCGGGCGCGTTTGGGCCAGTTGGTGCTGCCGGCTTCGGCGGATACGCTGTCGTTCGTGCCGGTAGTGTCGGAATCGGCGTTACCGGCGGCCGCAGAGCCTACCGGGTCGCCGGAAGCAGCCATTGTGACGGTTGAGCTCCAGGGAGCACGCGTGGAGGTGCGGGGGGCGCCTGGCCTTGCTGTGTTGAGTGATGTGTTCTTAGCGCTTCGACGGACACGTTCATGCTGACGCCGCCTGCGAGCCTTACGATTTACGTAGCGACGCAACCTGTGGACTTCAGAAAAGGTGCGGAGGGCTTGGCGCTGTTGGCGAAGGAGACGCTGGGCCATGATCCGATGAAGGGCGTGGCCGTGGTCTTCCGTGCGAAGCGCGCTGACCGGGTGAAGATCGTCGTCTGGGATGGCAGCGGCCTTGTGATGTACTGGAAGCGGCTCGATGGCAGCGGCTTCAAATGGCCTCCCATCGTGGCCGGCGTGATGCGGATGAATGCCGCCCAGCTGTCGGCGCTTCTGGCCGGCATGGATTGGACGCGCATGCACGCGCCTCGAATCCCGCAGCCGAAAGCGCTTGCGTAGGACATAAAATCTTCGCTGCATCGGCGCGCAAAGCATGGCAAACTCGGGCTAATGAGCGATTTGCCTGATGAGCTGCCGAGCGATCCAGCCGAGTTGCGCGTCTTTGCCGCGGCTCTGCTGGATCGCTGCGCCAGGCTCGAGCGGTTGCTCAAGCTTGCAAAAGATGCGCGGTTCGGTCGGTCCTCGGAAAAGCTTGACGCTGATCAGCTTCACCTTGTTCTGGAGGATATCGATCAGGCCGTCGCAGCCCTCGAAGCGGCCGAGGATCGCGCCAATCCCAGAGTTTGCGAGAAGAGGACGGCCGCGCGCAGGGCCAACCGTGGTCAGTTGCCGGAGCATTTGCCGCGCATCGTCGAAACCCTGATGCCAGCGGAGACTTGTTGCCCGTCTTGTGAGGGCGACCTCTTTGAGATTGGTCACGATGAGAGCCAGAGGCTGGACGTCGTACCGGCGCAGTATCGCGTTATCGTCACCCGCCGACCCAAGCTGGCCTGCCGCGCCTGTCAGGGCGTCGTCCTCCAGCACGCCGCTCCCGAGCGACTGATCAGAAGTGGATTGCCCACTGAGCGGCTGGTCTCGCATGTGATCGACGCCAAGTATCATTGGCATTTGCCGCTTTACCGCCAGGCGCAGATGCTGGCGACGCACGGAATAGCGCTGGACCGTTCCACGCTCGCCTTCTGGGTCGGCTATGCCGCCCAGGAATTGAAGCCCTTGTGGCATCGTCTGCGCCAGCTTCTGCTCGCCTCCTCGAAGCTCTGTGTCGATGAGACTCCCGCACCGGTGTTAGATCCGGGGCGCGGCAGGACCAAAACCGGCTACTTCTGGGCGCTGTCACGCGATGACAGGCCTTGGGCCGGACCTGACCCACCTGGCGTGGTTTACGCTTATGCACCGGGCCGTGGGGCCGTCCATGGCTTGAGGCTGCTCGAAGGCTATCGCGGCATCATCCATTGCGACGGCTATCAGGCCTACAAGACCATGACCCGAGAGACGCGTGCGGACGCCTTGTCCGGGACGCTCGCCTTCTGCTGGTCGCATCTGAGGCGCCAGTTTGTGAAGATCGAGCGCGAGGCCGCTCCGGCGCCAGCTCCGGTTGCGCGAGGCTCTTGAGCGCATCGCCCAGCTTTACGCGGTCGAGAAAGCGCTCCGCGGCCGATCGGATGCCGAGCGCCGTGCTGGCAGGCAGGCGCATGCCCGATCTCTGGCTACAGCCTTGAAGCAGTGGTTTGAGGCCAAGCTTGATCACCTTGCACAGAAGAGCGACACGGCGAAGGCCCTGCGCTACGCGCTGCGTCATTGGGACGGTTTGACGCTCTATCTTGATGACGGGCGCATCGAGATGGACACGAATGCTGTCGAGCGTGCGATGCGGCCGATCAAGCTCAACGCCAAAAACTCCCTGTTTGCCGGTTGCGACGAGGGCGCCGAGAATTGGGCAGTTCTCGCTTCGTTGATCGAGACCTGTAAGCTCAATGGCGTCAGTGCCGAGCACTGGCTCGCTGATGTTCTCGCGAAGCTCGTCAATGGTTGGCCTGCGGCGCGACTGGACGAACTGCTCCCTTGGGCATCGATCTACACGATGCATGCACACGTTCCGAGGCTGGCGGCATGAGCCTGAACAGGACCGCGGTCCGGATCAAGGTGACCCTCAAGGACGTAAAACCGGAGGTCGTGCGTCGCCTTGTCGTACCCGTCACCCTGCGCCTAGACCGGCTGCATTTGACGCTTCAGGAGGCGTTTGGCTGGACGAACAGCCACCTCTTCGAGTTCTTCGCTGGTGAGGCACATTGGGGGATTCCCGACCCCGACAATGATTACGGCCACCAGCCCATGGATGCTCGTAAAGCGCGGCTTTGCGATATCGTTCGAGAGACCGGCGCCAAGACCATCCACTATCTCTATGACTTCGGCGACAGCTGGGACCATGTGATCAAGCTCGAAAAATGGTTCGACAACACCACGACGGAGGGCATGCCCTTCCTGCTCGAGGCCGCCGGTCGTTGCCCTCCGGAAGACGTCGGCGGTGCGCCAGGCTATGCCGAATACCTCGACGCCATCAGCGACCCTGCTCATCCGGAGCACGAACATATGCGCCGCTGGGGTCCGGAGCGGTTCGATCCCAACGTGATCGACCGGAATGCCCTCGAGGCCGCCGTAAACGCGTTGTCCGACACATGGAAACCGCGGCGACGCGCTACGCGAACAAAATAGACGTCAAACGCCATTCAAAAGGGCCGCAGAGCTGCGCTTACACTGGATCAGCTCCGACGCCGGTTCAAGGCGCTACTTTCCTCTGGCGAAATTCGGCCTTGCGGCTGCGGCAATCCCGCTTGCCCAACCTTCATGCTTACCGACGCGGCAGCTCGTGAAATGGACCGAGCGCCTAGCCATGCAGGCGAGCCAGCTTTGCCTCGTCGATAACATGCTGAACGCGCTGGAGCAGGAGGTCATGAGCCATCAGTTCGATGACGAACCTCGTGCAGCGGAAGGCGACATCGCCAGCCTTGTCGACGGCCCCATGAACGCAAACTCGGCAACCGAACCAAGGATGATATCGATAAAGAACCTCGCGAAGAACGGTCCTGTGGGCGTTCTCAAACTTCGTTGTACAACGACGCACGACCACACTCGCAGCTCGGATGGAGGACGCCGTCGGAGTTCGCCTTCCCCTGCCATCCGCGCCGGGATCTGGCGCTGCGTTATGCCGAGAGCTCCGCGCCAGCTCCCGTCTCTATCCCTGCCCAACCGGGCAAACCGAACAGCCGGACCGAACCCAGAATTGGACAAAACTTGGGGCAAGGTCACTAGCAAAGTGCAAGGGCTACCGCTGCGCGGCGGTGTCTGAAGGTAGCATCGAGCAAACGCGTGAGTCGATGGACAAAAACCGAATACAAGGCGCAAGCATCGGACAAGCGGGCAACGTACCGCGAAGTCCATATCCTTCAAGGATGCGAAGCATAGATTCGGCGACAGCGCGCGGAAGGCGGCTGAGTTTACCCCAGGAGATCTGTTCCGTGTCGCTTCGACGACTGAGAATGCCGCAAGGCACTCTGACTGTTCTCTCAACATAGTTCAACGCTCGTCAGCTTGTCGAAAGCTGAATGTCTTAGTTGCTGCAACCATTCGATTGGGCTGAGAGAGGTCGCCTTGATTTGCTCAGTCCGACATGGAGTAGGAAATGGATCCCTTCGACGCAGGGCAGGTTCAGCGCGGTGACGGCAGCACTCCCGAATCTTCCGAACGCGAGGGACGGGAAGGTGAGGAGGCGCAGTGGGTTGGAGTCTTGACCCACGCGGTGCTCGCCGCCGACGATCCGGCATCCCTCGGGGATTCTGCTCCTGCGGAGGGGGGGCACGACCAGATGCTGGAGGAATGGGCTGCCGAAGAGGGGCGGAACCCGCGCGAGGATCGGCAAGAGGCTGTAAGGCGAGTCAATGCTTGGAATCAGGGCGAGCTGGATCTTCGAATGTTGCGCCTCACCAGCCTGCCTCCACTTCCGGCCGGGCTCTACTTGCTCGACGCGTCCTTCAACCGGCTGACCAGTCTGCCCGAGACTCTCCCTGACGCGCTCGTTTCGCTCAATGTTATGGGGAATCAGCTGGCCAGCTTGCCCGCGCTTCCGGCCGAGCTCGCCTTGCTGGACGTGTACCACAATCGGCTCACCAGCCTGCCTGACACCCTCCCGGCCGCGCTCGAGGGCCTCAACGTCGGCCACAACCAATTGACGAGCCTGCCCGAGACCCTCCCGGCCAGGCTCCAAATACTTGACGTTAGTGAGAACCTGTTGACGCGTCTGCCCGAGACCCTCCCGGCCGTGCTCGCAGGGCTAGACCTTAGCCAAAACCAGCTAACCAGCCTACCCACGGGCTTGCTGACGCAGTTGGGTGCTGATGCCGAGATAATTCTGTCTGGCAATCCGCTGCCCGAGCAGGTGCTGACGAACCTGGACACAATCCAAAGTACCGATGGGTATGCCGGCCCGAGGGTCTTGTTTCTGCCCAACGAAGGAAGTGAATTGTCCGAAACGGAAGGTCAGTCGGAGGAAGACTCCGCTGCGCAGTTTCTTCCAGAGACGGTAGCGGACTGGCTCAACCGGGATCCGAAGGAGGGCGATCCGGAGGTGGTGGCCAAGTGGCAGAGCTTTGCGGAAGAACCCGGCGCACAGGAATACGCAGACTTCCTCAACGGGCTGCGGGCTACCGTGAACTCTGGGAACGAAGGATTCCAGCAGGCGGTGGCCAATGATCTGCGGCAGGCGGCGGCCAACCCGCAATTGCGCGCGCAGTACTTCCAGCTTGCTCTTGACGCCAACGAGAGCTGCGAGGATCGCAGAACTTTGACCTGGAACGGCATGCAAACAGCAGGCCTGCTCGCCAACGTCGAGAGCGGGCTCTATGACAATAACGAGGGGGTCGCGGCCCTCGTTGATCTAGGCCGTGTCATGTTCCGCTTGGACGCACTGGGGGGGATCGCGCGCGAGAAGGTCCAATCGCTCCTCACGGACGACACCATCGACGACGTCGACGAAATCGAGGTCTACCTTGCCTATCAGGCCAAGCTGCGCGAGCGGCTGGGGCTGCAGCACATCGCCCCGGACATGAACTACTTCAACGTCTCTTACGTCACCGAGGATGACATTAACAGGGCTGAGACGTCTGTGCGGAGCAAGGAGGCGACGGGGTTCGCCGATTATTTGGCGACGGACTGGAAACCTTGGGACGATGTGGTGCTCCGCATTGAACCCGAACACCATGCCACGATGGAGAAACAGCTCGCCGATGCCTTGGAGGAGGAGTTCCCGGGCCGACTGAAGCAAAAACTCGTTGAAGCCGGACTGATCGGCGCTGAAGCCGATGTCGTTGCGGATGCCGAGCGGGAGTTCGGTCCCCAGGTCAGCAAGGGCATCGCTCGCGAGATCAAGGGTGCTCTGAGGGACACGGTGCTCAACAAACGCGGCCTTGGTCTGTGAAGCGGCGTCTGCTGCTTCACAACGCGGTCCTTCATTCGGACCGATGGCGAATGGCACCGTCGCTGTTTCTCGGGGAAGCAATCAGATAGAAGAGCAATGAATTACGTTGATAGCGAAGGTCTGCAAGAGCCCGAAACTCAACTCTTCCATTATCGAGCGCGCAAGCGCCGTACGCGCCGGGATGGTAAATGTTAGCCGGGCGAGCGGTTTGGCGGCCAGGAAGAAGTTTGGTCGGCTGGCGATCCAGCGCGCGCTATCGGGCGAGAGGCCGCCGCCCGGCACGACGCAGTGGACGCTGGAGGACTTGGCGTGAACGCTCGAGAAGGTTCGCGAGCCAGGGATATTGATCCCATTCAAGACTAACGGGAGTTCGTCGATTTGCACGGAAATCTCGGCAGTCGGGGACGACGCGTCACCGGCGGCGAATGAACGAAGAACTCCGCCGCTAAACAATGAAAAATAGACGATCTTCAGTGCCTTCGCGCGCGCAACGTATTGCGGGATCGATTGAACGCGCCGCGAGCGGTGTCATGACCGATTCGCACTCAAGAAGTCTGCCGATAGTCTTTCAAAGCCTGGGCAAATTCACGGTCGCACATGTCTCTACGACGAGTCTGTCATCAGGGGCGGTCAGCAGCCTGCTATGCAGCAAGTACTTTTTCGCTGCTCTACGCTGACTCACTACGACAGCTGAATACTTGTTGAACGAACCCATTTCCTGCCTTTTCTATCCATCCCCGTCGCCGATCGCTTGTTGCGATTGGCGTTCGACGGGGGACGATCGTGGCGAGCGCTGCTGTTCTTCGTCAATCCCTCGAGTCAACATCTAGTCTTAGGCCTGAAGTTCGAGTTTGCGCAGATCGGCCCGCCAACGTTCGCGCCATTGCTTAATGCGTTGGCACTGCAGGCCAGCACCTGGCGGGACGGGTGAAGGGGGCGCGATGACAAGCATTTCGAATGTGGTGAACCACGCAGCGGCGGTCGGGAGTCCGCCCCAGTGCGCAGGCGATCCAACACCTGTGCGCGTCTAGGAACGAGATAACCCCAGCGGGCCGCCTACGCTGACTGATGACCAACGACGAGCGTACGAAGGCACATCTGAAGAGATGTCGATGGTGCACGAAATTGTCAGTGCCGGTACGTAGTCGTCAGAAGACGCGTGTTCCGCACCAGATGATGCTGGGGTGCAGGTAGAGCCGCCCCAGGACGGCGCAGCGCAGCGATCTGACGCGGACGCGCAGGCCGAACATCAACGGCTCTCTGGCGGCCGCTCCCGCTGGCGGAGCTGGACCGCCGGCGCTATTGTTCGCGAACGGAACGCTGTGCGCGATGGAGACCTTTGCTGGTCGCCTCGCTCAGGAAGCGGTGCGTGTGCGTTCTGGCGAACCGCAACATCGACAGGAGGTCTGCGATACATCGATGGCGGTACATGCCGCGGTCAGATGGACTGGTCGCAGGTGCAAGAGCGGGCCCTCCACACCTGGCGCGCGAGAGGCAATCAGGAGGCCTATTGCAGAGGGTTTCGCGGTGAGCGGCCGACACAATCTGTTCGCCCTCTCGATGGCGGGAACTCCGAACGTGCCGGCAAGCCAGCTGACGCGTCTCTTGCCCAGCGTGACAGCGGCGCTTGCGACGTTCTGCGTCGCAGCGCACAGTAGCATAGTCGCTTTTGGGCAGATTGGAAGCTCATCACCCCACAAGATCGATCCCTACCGAGCCGCGGTTCTGTCCAACGGCAACACAGCGGTATGCCTACGGCCCTGGAGCCGCAAACCTCGTGGCTGAAGCCTTCCGGTTTGTCTCGCACGATGCCCTGCTGACCCCGCGAGCTGCGGGAGCCAGCTCCTCGCAATACTTCTTGAATTCATGACACAACAATCATTGCGTGATGTCGACCAAGGAAGGGACTTCGGTCGCTGTTGGCCAGCCATCTCCACTGTCTTTGAGGCCCTCGACGTCGCCTTTGTTTCTGCATCGGCTCGTCTTGCTCAGCCCGATAGGCCCGCGGCAATTTGGCGCGATCGTTTTGCCGAGAGGGCCTCTGCTGAGGGGCAGCCGCCGTCATCGCTCAATTTCATTGACGCGACCGATCGAGTGACACAACGTGCGGTCGCTCGTCGTTGCCGAAATCTCTGACGTCATACCTCGCGAGTTGGGTGCGCCATTATGGATTGGAGCACTGTTAGCTGTGGGAACACATTTGCGCGAACCGATGTGGCAGGCCGAAAACGCCACGCGGAGCACTGGCGCGAGTCCGGGCGGCAGTGATCCCGAGTCATTGCCCATCGACGCAACGCCGCGGGAACAGGCCGGACAAGCCGAGCCATCGTATTCCGGCGCATCTTCACCTGCGCCGTCGCCCCCGATCATACCGTCCGAGTTGCGTGACGATAATCATCGACCAGTCACCCACGGCGCGGACTCCGCGATGTCTGACACGTCACAACAACAGGGTGATCACATTACGCCCGACTCGATGAACCGCGAGGCTCCGGCTCCTGGCGGATTGCCGCAGGACCGGGTTCTTGAGGCCTGGGCTGCAGAAGAGGGGCTGAGCCAAAGCGAGAATCGACTAGACGCGGTACTAAGAATGAGAACTTTGGAGATGGCCGCGACCGCTGCGCAGCTAAACCTTGTATCGCTGACGGTCGTGCCCCCCGCCTTCCCGGCGGGGCTCCAGCGCCTAGACGTCTCCAACGATCAGCTGACCTACCTGCCGGAGTTCCTTCCGACCGGTCTCCAGGAACTTTACGCCGGATTAAATTGGTTGACCCGCCTGCCCAGCCTCCCGCCCGGGCTCCGGCGCCTGGATGTTGCCGCCAATCAGGGGACCAGCCTGCCGGAGACCCCCCCGCCTGGGCTCCAGATTCTGCATGTCGAGGACAACCATGCTCCCCTTATTTCGGACCATAGGAACGGCCAGCTGAGCGAGTTGCAACTCAGTCCGCCGGTTGCTGACGACATACGTCAGGCAGCCTTAGTTGGTTGGGAGAGGAAGAAGATGGAAGAACTTCCTGCGGGGACAAAGTTCAACCACGCTAATAGGGATGGCGTGTGGGGCGGTTCGGGGCAAAGCGGGCATACGGGCGAAGCAATTTGGATGACCTCAGAAAATGATGTGAACGCGGCACGCGGCTATGCGGGTTGTTCTGGAAAGTACTTTGTTATCGAGGCGCAAAAGCCCCTCAAACTAGCGGTCATGGACGAGCGGTGTGATCAGGTGGAACATGACGAACTAGGCGCATGGGTTACCGTGGCGCAGAAATATGGCTTGGATGGAGTGAAGACGGAAAATGGAAGCTCGTACGAGGTGGTTTTGTTTGACAGAAGCAAGATTGCACCTGCGGCTGAACGTGGTCTCGGTTTGAGAGAGCCGCTTCCGCAAATTTGAACAGGTCGACGAGTGGAGTTTCTGCCTGACAGCGGGCACGCTGGTGCCTGCGAATCAGGAGCGACGATGAGCAGACGAGCACGCCGGAACCACACACCGGCCTTCAAGGCGAAGGTGGCGCTCGCCGCCGTCAAGGGCGACCGGACGATAGCTCAGCTGGCCGAGCACTTTGACGTTCACCCCAATCAGATTGCGGCATGGAAGGCGCAGCTGGAGGGTGGCGCTTCCGGAGTTTTGGACCCGGCAGCGCTGCGCCAGCCACGCGTGCGATCGATGTGAAGTCGCTCCATGCCAAGATCGACGAACTGACGCTGGAGAACGATTCCTAAGAAACGGCAGCACCGACTTTCGGCTCCAAGGGCTGGAGAACAAAGCCGAATGCCTTGGCACACCGATGCAAATTGTTGACCACTCGCGTCCGGTACCGCGTCTCGTAGGACGAGGCCCCTGGATCGACATAGTCCATTCCGTATCGCACAGCATTGTAGAACAGAACTGCGATCTTCCGGGCCGTGGCGGTCACGGCCTTGGCCTCGCCGATGCGCGCTGAGAGACGTCTATAGAAGGCGCCGAGCGCGGTGTCTGTACGACCCACGGTCACGGCAGCAAGGCGCACAAGTGCCGCCGCTCGGCCGCCGGATCGGCGCGTTCGGGACGAGAGCATTTTGCCGCCGGAGACCTTGTTGCTCAGCGCCAGTCCCAGCCAGGCGGTAAAATGCTTTGCACTGGGCCACGAGGAGAGGTCGTCGCCACATTCAGCGATCAGCTTCAGCGAGAGGTAAGGACCGAGGCCGTCGATCGTGGTGATGTCCTTTCCGAGCAACGCGAACAGCGCCTCGCGGACGTCGAAAGCTAGAGTGTTCGCCTGATTGGTTCGATTCCGACGCCGCGAGGCCCGCGGCGCGGGTCCATGGCCATCACCGCGATGGACGATCAGTTCCTTCAACACGGCTTCGATCCCGGCGTCGCAGGCAGATGCCTTCTCGTGGTAGGCGTCGTAAAGCGCAAGTGCCTGCTCGAGCGCAAACAGATGCTCGGCGCGGTAGCTTACCGCGCGCGAATGCTGCCGATGCGGTGCCGCCGCAACTGACCGTCGCTGTGATCGGAGACGGCCGCACTGGCGTCTGGGCCTCGCTGCGGGCCGGCGTGGGTGGCCGCAATCTCGAGCAGGAGCTCGGCACCAAGATTGTCTGGCAACCGGGCTTCACGGCATCGCTTCCGGTGATGGAGGCAGTCAAGGCCGGCTCTGTCGATTTTACGTTTGCGACCGCAACCGCGGTCGTAGACGCCGTTCCGGCGCGCGTTCCAATCGTGCTGCGGATATTTCACCGCGACGTCACTGCGCGCGACGTAGAAGGCGTAGTCGTAGGTCTTCACGTCGGGCAGCAGGCGGGACTTGGCCGAGCTTTGTCAGCGCCAGCGCTGTGGCCGGCTGCCAGTGGATCCAGCCGTCGATGCTTCCTTGCGCGAAGGCCGTGAACGCGTCTGCCCCGCTCAGGCTGACGGCCTGGACGTCAGACAATCTGAGACCTGCGGTTTCCAGATATTTGATCAGGCTGTAAGTCCCGGTCGTGCCGTTCTGGTGGGCGATGTTCTTGCCCTTCAGGTCGGCAGCCGTCTTGATCGGGGAATTGGCCTGCACCAGGAAATCGACTTCGTCGACCGGCAACGGATAGCCTGCGAGCGGCTCTTCGCCAAGTTCGTGAAGATCATCCGAGAGACACAAGCCTATATTTTCGAGCATGCGGCCGAATCGCAAGGCGGCTTTCCGCCTAATGGGACCGAGCAGGCCGTCTACGAGAAGCTTGTCCGCGATGCCAGTCTGTCCGAGTCGACCGCGATCGCGCTCAAACCGATCGATGAGGCGGCTGCGGCATCGACCCAGGATCTCGCCGACAATTTCCACGCGCTCGGCGTCCTCCCGAATATCGACGTCCGATCATTCCTGCTCGCGGGCCTGCTGATGACGGCTGCCGTGTTGCCATCGCACGCGCTGGTCATCAAGGACGACCCCGGCGGGGTAATCGTCGACTTCGTCAAGAAGTATTCCGATATCCGCGACCGCGGTGAGAAGATCGTTGACGACGGCGAGCGCGACTCACCAAGCTCGAGGAAGAGACTGACGTCTCGAGCTCGCCGTCGTTCGGAAGCGGGAAGCAGCAGGAGAGCGACAGATTCGACGACGAGGCATTGAGAAGCCTGTTTCTTCCCCTTCTGCAAAGATGACCGTTTGGGCAAAAGATCGAAACGGACAACCTTTGCCTGGGCGGTTCTGCCTACGACCCTTACGTGGAGCGGATTTGATGCCAATTTCTCGTCAGCTTCTCGAAAGCCAAGCATCTTACCAAGAATGTGTTTATCCGCGTCCGGCGTTAGCTACTCAGATCTGTCGAAGGAGAGTCGGGTGGATCCGTTCAACAATCTCAACCAATTCGAGGGCCCAGATGTCGAGTGGACGTATTACGGCGGGCTAGAACAGCAGCAGGCGGACCAAGCGGGGTTTCAGCAGCACCTGAATGCGAATCCTTTGAGAATGCCGGACGAGGATCGTGTCGGGCAAGGCACCTCGCGGTGGCTCTCGGATCCGCCCGCCTACTCTGAACAAGGGCTCAATCGGCATATGCTTTTTGCGGCGGCGGATCGCGCTGGCCAGTTGCCAGCCGGCAATTTCGGTCTAACGGATTGTTGGCACGGCATGGATGCAGCTGCCGATTGGCCGACGCATAGTGTCGATCAGGAGGAGCGATCGTGGGCGGAGGTCGGTGACGTAGTGCCGGAGTGGCCAACGACCTCCGAAATTCCTTGGGAGCAAAATCTCGGGGCATCGATCCTCGGCCGAGAGCCCCGGCCGGGCGATGGCAATACTTTAAGGGGAGGCCGCCGGCTCACCCCAGCCGCGGCGCAGTGGACCGAAGCCTTGTACGGCACGCGGGCCTCAGGCCCTGCACGCCTTCCGACGGACCTTGAAGACTCCGTGCTCAGGCAATCGCGGCTTCACCAGATCTTGGACAGCTGGGCCGGCGAGGAGGGGCAGACGGAAGACGAGAACCGGCAAGAGGCGGTAAGACGAATGCGTGCCTGGGGAGAGGTCGGCGACGGCTATGTAGGGCTGGAGCTGTTAAACCTAGGCCTGACGACATTGCCCGCCGCCCTTCCGCCGGGGCTCCAGTCGCTCAACGTGAGCGACAACGAGCTGGTGCACTTGCCTGACACCCTCCCGTCCCGACTCCGAACGCTCGACGCAAGCGGCAACCGGTTGACCAGCCTGCCCGACACCCTGCCGACGGGACTCCAGTCACTCGCCATCGGCCGCAACCGGCTGACCAGCTTGCCCGAAACCCTTCCGGAGGGCCTTTTGACACTCGCCGTCTTCAACAGCCGGCTGACCAGCCTGCCAGACACTCTGCCAGCCGGGCTCCAGGACCTTGATGTCCGGGGCAACCTGCTGACCAGCCTGCCCAACGCCCTCCCGACCGGACTTCAGTTGCTCGCTGTCGGCGGCAATAGGCTGACCAGCCTACCCGACACGCTCCCGCCCGAACTCCAAGAGCTCGAAGCCGATGGCAACCGGCTGACCAGCCTGCCCGACACTCTCCCCGCCGAGCTCCAGTTGCTCTTCGCGCGCGAGAACCACCTGAACAGCCTGCCCGAGACCCTCCCACCTGAGCTCCAGAGACTCCACGTCAGCGGCAATAGGCTGACCAGCTTGCCCGAGACCCTCCCGGCCGAGCTCCAGGTGCTCGAGGCACGCGACAATCGGCTGACCAGCCTGCCGGAGACCCTGCTAACCCGGCTAGGTTCTGAGTGCATGGTTCACGTGGAGGATAATCCGCTGCCCGAGCAGGTGCGGACGAATTTGGCGGGAGCCCTGAATACCCTGAGCTATGCCGGCCCGCGGGTCTTCTTCTCGATGGGCGGGGGGACGGCGGTGGGTCAGGAACGGCCGCTGGCCGAGGTGGTAGCGGATTGGATGGAGGCCGAGCCGGAGGCGATCGCCGCCTGGCAGAACTTCGCCGACGAGGCGGGTGCTTCGGAATACGCGATCTTCCTCGACAGGCTGCGGGAGACCGTGAATTATGACAATCCCCATTTCCAGCAGGTCGTCGCCGAGGATCTGCGGCAGGCAGCGATTAGGCCGCAATTGCGCCAGCAGTATTTTCAGCTGGCCTTCGGGGCGAGCGAGAGCTGCCAGGATCGCATCACCCTGACCTGGAACGGCATGCAGACCGCACGCCTGAACGCCGATGTCGAGGACGGGGCCTATGACGATCGGCTCGGCGAACTCATCCAGCAGGCCCGGGTCCTGTTCCGCCTGGACGCGCTCGAGCCGATTGCCCGTCAGAAGGTCGGCTCGCTCCAGTTTGTCGACGAGATCGAAGTCTATCTCGCCTATCAGGTCAAGCTACGTGAGCGGCTTGACCTGCAGCTCGTCGCTCCGGACATGCGGTTCTTTGATGTCGCCTACGTTACTGAGCACGACCTCACCACAGCCGAGACACAGGTGCGGAATGAGGAGGCGGCGGGGTTCGCCGACTATCTGGCAACTCGCTGGCAACCCTGGGAGACGGTGGTGAGCCGGATCGCCCCCGAAGCCCATGCAGAGATGCAGGACCGGCTCGCCGAGGCGATGGACGGGGAGTTCCAGAGCCGCCTCGACCAACGGCTCGCCGATCATGACCTGACCGGCAACAGCGATGCTGAGTTGCAGTTCGGAGCCCAGATTCGCGAGGAGATCGCCCGCGAGATCAAGGGCGCTCTAACGCGCCAGGTGCTCGGGGACCACGCGGTTGAGCTGTGAAGCGGCCTATTGCGAGCCTTGGCGACCCCATCGTGGATGATCAGCGGGTCCATCAGCCGCATCTTGCCGTAAGTATCGATCACATCTGCGGTCTCCGTGATGTTGGGGAGGTAATCGAGCCATGACGGCTCCTTCAGACTGACATCGAAGGAGAGCGCCTTGCCATGCATAAGTGGATCCGACGAAATTACACCAGGTTTCGCGACGTGGAATCGAGTGTGATGCTGCGGGCTTCACCACGCTTGAGTTCATCCGGGTGGCGCTCGCGAAGCACGAGGTGAGCAAGAAGGGCAACAAGAAACCCATTGCGTTCGCGCCGGGCCTTGCCCGCCCCAACCGCTGGTGCGGCTCGATGAAGTATGAACTGAGCAATGGTGGCGCGATCATCAGCTACGTCACGCGTCGCGACATCGCCGAGACCATCCGGTGCATTCCCGAGGCCGAGAATCCGAGCGACGAGGATCTGGCCGGTTTCCGAGCCTATATGAAACCGCCCGATGTCGAGGCTCCGGCCGGGTGATGGGATCATGAGCGAGAAGCCACCACCAGAACGACCAAAAACCAAGGCCTTCGACCTGCTCGCGTCGGTACCATGCCTTGCATGCCATAGATTACGAGGGATTTGCGGGTCAGAACGGTCCAGTTGCCGTCCTCTAGGTAATGGTCTCCGTGAAAGGCGCAAGTGCAATCTCATCCGACGCCAGATACATTTCGCCGTTGCCATGGCCGATCGTAAGTGGTGAGCCATTGCGGAAGCCGATCAATATTTGAAAGGAAAGATCAGCGCGAACGCGCCGCGCAATCTGGGCAGCGAAGCCTTCACCGCGTCCTGAGGCGAACAGCCCTTCAAACGAATTGGGCACCCTGCTGTTGCAGCTCGACGCGCAGCCCAAGAAAAGTTTCAATAATGCCATTATGGACGACCGTCACATTGTCAGTCGCATGCGGATGAGCGTTATTCTCAGTCGGCTTTCCGTGGGTGGCCCAGCGGGTAAGCCCCATTTCCGGAATGCCCTCAGAGCGGCACTGCGCGCAATCGGCTCTCTAGGCTTCCAACTTGCCCGCGGCGCGCCGCCGATGGAGATGAGGACCTTCCAGCGTTGCAACGCCTCCGGAGTCATCGCCGCCGAAAGGACCAATTGCTTCGAGACCGGCCGGCGTCCCAAAATGCCGACAATTCCGCACTTGCAGATTAATATGCCCCGCAGCTACCATTGAATCACGATGTCTTTCCAATTGTAGGCGGCAAGCTAAAGGCGTTGCCAGCTCGATGAGGCCTCCCATTTATTTGCGTGACCCAAAGCAGCAATTTGCATGCGAATAGCGAGCGACTTTACAATGCTCCGCTTTCGAAAAGGAGCTCTTGGCTATGCGACGCGTATCCGGTGCCCGACACGCTCTTCGGCGGATCTCGCCACGCTAGTCGATCATTCCGCATCCAGCAGGAAAGAATTGAAACCGCGCTTGGCTTCCCGCCGATCGTCCGGTGCTTGCCGTGCACTGAGGAGGACGGTTTGCATCGCGAACGCGCCGAAATCCGCACTAAGCGCCACGTCACAGTAAAATCCCCAAAGGCTGTCCAGTCATAAGCCTAAAACCTCTGCTGCCCTCGAGCCTCCAACGCGGTTTGCCCTTCCTCACCCGCGCCGACTGGACCCCAGAGCAGGCTCTGCCGTCTTGCTGCTCGACGATCTCTTCGCCGTCATTACAGGCGCCTCTCGACGTAGACGATCCTCATCTTCGTATGACGCGTTCAAGCGGTACGCCGCGCCTGGAGCGTTTCGCGAAGCGTTTTGCGCTTTCATCTTATACTGCGCTGGAAAATTCGAACTTCGAGGAGCCTATCAAGGACCATATCTTGCCCCCTCGATCTCAAGAGCTGCAGTCGCCGCCACGTGGCCACCGCGTTGTCATATTCAGCCCTGTCTGGATCACGACGTATAAGGTGCGAAATTCGACAAGTCGGCACAAGTAGTCCGCCCATGCGTCGCGAAGGAGTTGTTTTGTCCGCTTCCAAGCAAGCTCGCATAAGGCGTTTGTGGCACGCAGTTTGCTAACTTCCGGTGGAAAACCATTTCGAATATGGCGGTCTCGCAGACAGCCCAGCCCGGAGCTTCACATGGCGCTTGCTCGATTGATTCAAATAAATGCCATCGACACAGCACGGTTGAGTGAGATTTCGCCAATTGAAATCCCGTCGGGTGCGTCGAAGGGACTTCTATCATTCGTGCTGTGCAGGACTTGGTCCTCATCACCTCTAGAGAGCGGCAGCGACGCTCATGACATGCGCCGTGCTTCAAAGGCTGCAATCGATAATCGTCGAGCGTGTGCCCACTTGTCACTCACGATATCAGGGGCAAACCCATCGAGTTCTTCCCTTCGGAGACGAGGCGTTCCGCACGTTTTGCGCGCCCGTTTTCGCGGGGTCGATGTCCATCGGCCCAGGTGACCAGCGCTAAAGGAGCGCGCTGGAAGCGCACTGAGACGATCCGTCGCTTACGGTCTTGCTTCAGAGCTGGCCGCTTGAATTTGCTTCGCCACGATACGAGAAGGATCCAAAATGGCTGTTGTCCGATTTGTATTTGCCGCATTGAAGCCGGGTGTCAGCGGAGCCGACTATGAGCGTTTTGAGCGCGAGGTCGACTATATCGTCGCGGGCAAATTGAAGACTATTGTCAGCTATTGCACGCACCGCATCACCGAAACCGGCTCTGGCATATCAGGCGGACCGTGGGATTATATCGAGCGTATTGAGGTGACCGATCGCGCTGCCTATCAAGCTGAGCTGGCTGTGGTCGGCAAGGAAATGCTTGAGGAACTCTACGAGAAGTATCTCGACAGATCCAAGACGGTGTCGGTCTGGTCGAAACGGATCGAGCCATGAGGCTCGATGGTCACGGCTCACAGCAAAAGTGGCGTTGGTCGGCGGTTATTCCCCGAACGCCGGAGCGGAAATTCCACATGAGTTCGCGCGAGCTAGAGTGCATGGTGCCTTCACTATTGGGGGCAGATTTCGAAGGCTGTGTGGCGATTGCGGTCTGGCATTCATGTGCAGCAAGACCCTTGCCCGCTGATTAAGTCCCGAACTGCCCCGTCACCCCAACACGCTGGGTTCGCGGCGAGATTGGGTATTGCAAATGGAGGAACCGGCGCTCTCATGTCCGACAATGCTGCTCAATTCGATGAATTTGCAAGTCTGCACGAGAACATGGCTCAGTGGCCCCTTCGAAAATACATCGAAGTGCCGAGTGTACTAGAGGCGATCGGCGACGTTGATGGCCTATCAATCCTCGATTTCGGGTGCGGCACGGGGGCAATTTCGCGAATGCTTAAGCAACGCGGAGCGCGCTGCGTTGTAGGATATGATCCGGCGCCAGGCATGCTGAACTACGCGCGGCGTCGGGCAGAGAAAGAGGCGTCCGATCTCTCCTTCATCGCCCATCTCTCTGCCAATATGACAGCCCAATTCGACGTGGTACTTGCATCCTATGTGCTTCCCTATGCTGCCAACAAGACTGATCTGGACAGCATGTGCGGCGAAATGGCCGGACTGTTGCGTCCCGGCGGGCGCTTGGTATCGCTATCGACTCATCCGTCTTACAACCCACACTCAAATCACTACGAAGCCTGTGGGTTCAGGCTCGTTGTCGACGATCCTGATAACCCGTATTTAGAAGGTCGACGCATCAGGATCGAGTTCTGCAAAAACGGAGAACAGGGCGGCGTATTCGCATGGCATTGGCCCGCTCCTTCTTTGGAAAGGGCATTAGGCCAAGCCGGGTTCCGGTCGTTGAAATGGAGGGAATTGGGTGCTCCAGCATACTCCCATATAGAACAGCTCCCCAAAGAGCTGCCTGCATATCTCCAAAGCCCGCACGCGATCATGATTGAAGGTGTATTCGCCCGTGGACATGCGGAGCGAAACCCATGACGTTTCTCCCATTCAGGACCGAGTTGTCGGGCGTTCCGCACGCTCTATGCGGCCTAAACGAGCATGACTGGGATGCGCTGGTCAGTGATAACAATTTCTACAACAGCTACCGATGGCTAGGAGCTCTCGAACATACATTCGGTACAACCGACGTGCTCGCGGTCCACGGGTCGGCCGGACTCGTGGCTGCGTGTACGCTTTGGGAGGGAAGCCAATCAGCTGGGATGTTCTTCCTACCAGATTGCATGGGGGGTATTCCTGGCCCTTGGCAACAAACCTTTCTCTGGCTGGGGGGACGGCGCAACACCCACAACGAGATTCCCTGCGTCCAGGGCAGGCGAAGGCGTGAGGCTTTGACAGCGTTAGGACGCAGCGCTCTACACTATGCTCAGGAACGGCGATACGCAGGCTTTGTAATGCCGTACATGCCCTATCAGGCGGCAGTGGAATTTGCTGGGGCCATAGGGGGGGCAGTCGTTTTGCATTCTGCCGAAGCGTCACTGGAAGTGCCGGACACAGGGCTCCCCGGGATGATGGCGCGCTCGTCCGCGCATGATCGTAATCAAAGTAAGTCTGAAATCTCGGCGTTCCGGCGAACGGGAGGCAAGATCGAATGGCTACCAGCCGAAGAACTCGATGACTTAATAGCCGCTGATTTCATAACCCAGAACAGGTCTAGGTACGGCAATGCCGATGATGGCGACTGGATGCAACGGATCCTCGCCGGGCAGAGGAAGGCAGGTGTCTCGCATTTTGGTGCCGTAGCAATTTCCAAACGAAACAACGAGATAACCGGTATGGCCGTTTTCTATCGCTTCGGAACGGCACTTCACTTGCGCTACTTCGGGGCAAACTACAATATCGATCTCAACGATTACAGATACTTCGTATTGTGCTATTATGAGCCTCTCGATTATGCTGCGGCGCGCGGCCTCAAGACATTGCGGCTTTCTACCTCTGCGCTGCGCGCGAAGGTGAACCGCGGGGCAAAGATCGAGCCGCAAGCGATCGTCGTCAAATGTGCTAGTGAACAGCACATCAGCCGCTCTGAGATCGAGCGGCACAATCGGTGTGTGCTCAGGCAATATCAGGATCAATTCCCCGGCCATCTGAGCCGCGATTGGGAATTGGTCGAGGCTCATCAAGATCCTCCGGATTAAGTAACCGCGAGATCGGGCCAAGACCCGCAGAGACCTCAGGTGCGATGCCCCTCGACGCGGTGGCGGGACTTGGAGTAGGGGACGCTGCGCTGGTTCTGTTGTCCTGGCATATTTCTCATTGAGCAGAAGCTAATGAGACCGTGCCCCTGGTCCACGGCATCTAAGGTCGGTTGGGATGTCCGTTCATTGAGATCGGCCGCAATCTCGCCCGCGCTGCGACCTTCATGGACGAAAGCCTGATAGATATTGCGGACTAGAACGACTTCTTCCGCGGGACCGGGGGGCGCTGCCGACTTCTTGCTCAATCTGATCGCCTACAACCTGATCTGCATACCCAAACTACTTGCGACATAGCCACCCCGCGCCGGGGTAGTCCGACGCACGTCAGGACATCTTGGGTTGGCCAATGAAATAATGCAGCCTGCTGCGCCAATTTCTGCTTGGCCTATCGAATGGCTCCGCAAGCGCGAACCGACGGTCGGCCTGCTCGTCGCCGAGCGCCCCGCTTCGTCGGAACGCCGGAGCAAATCGCGGACGAACGCCTTCGCTGGCGAGAGACGAGGATCGACGGCATCAGTTTGACTAACTGGACGATCCTCGGCTCCTACAAGGAGTTCACGGAGTACCTCCTGCCCGTCCTGCGGCAGCGCCCATTCGCGAAAGCTGCCGACCTAAGTCGAATTTTTTTGGGATAATTCGCGCAAGCGGCCAAGCCGCGTCTTGAAGTAGCTGCGATGCGCGCTCCTCTATGCTGAGGGCGCCGAAGCTGCCCGCAGCCGATTGCAACCGACATCCCCGAGGAACGTCACACCATGACCACCGCAGCTGAAATCGCCGACGAGATCGCCAAGGCGTACAATCTGCCAAAGGCGCAAGCCAACACCATTGTGGACGGTATCTTCAAGTCTATCGCCGATGCAGCGGCGAGCGATGCTGAAACCAATGTGCCGGGCTTCGGCAAGTTCAAGGTGAAGCACACCCCGGAGCGCGAAGGCCGCAATCCCTCGACTGGCGCGACGATCAAGATCGCGGCGGCGAAGAAGCTGACGTTCGCCCCGGCCAAGGCCCTCAAGGATGCGCTGAACGGCTAGAGGGAGGGGCGCAAGGCCGGGGCTCTTGTTGGTAGGCTTCACCGAACCGTGAGCTCCCAGATGATCCGGATGTGCCCTCCATGAATCGATGGTCGGGAAATATGCATATTTCTAACGCGCAGCTTACTGTCATCAATCAAGTTCACAACACGCCCAATGTCTCCCTGATCAGAAAAGACGACATACATTCGGCCATTCGCATTGAGCCAGACACGTGCTCCCCCTAGAGCCGAGGCCATGACTCTATGATCTTCGTCAAAGCAAGAGCGCTCCAGGTCGTCCTTTGCTTTTCGATTCCAATACGGGGCAGCAAAAAGAATAAGGTCGAATTTTTCCTTAGGCTGCAGCGCAGAATAGATGTCACTGTGGCGCGCTTCTGCGCGTTCGGAATAACCTAACTGCTCGATGTTTAGCGTTGTGGTGAGAACGGCTTGCGGATTGATATCGAGAGCCACTAGGCGTTCTGCTCCAGCGCGGAGTGCTGCCAGCCCCAACACACCTGATCCGCATCCCAGATCTAGCACTATTGCTCCAGATTCGATGTGCCACTTCGATATCAAGACATCGGGAGCGTGACTTAGGCGTGGTGACAGCACGCCAGGGAGAATGTGCAAGCGCATACCGCACACTTCCACATCGTGCGAATGTTCGCATGACCGCAGATCAGCGATCATTGCGTCGACATCGGTCGTTTGGCGCCGCGCCGATATGGCTAGGGGGGCGGTCATTTCAACTCTCCAATTTTGTAGCGGGCTCGGCAGCTGCCGCACGCTCGGTGCTCTGTACAGGGCATGAAGTCTATGGGAATGGGAGCATGGTATGTCTTCGTGTCTGAATGCCATCGTCCTTCACAAGCTATCGTTGCCTCTCAATAGCAACGTCCGTGCCATCAGCATTCAAAACGCGCTCGGCTGCTGATTTTCCTGAAAGAGCGGCTGCCGGTAAGTCTTGAGCTGTTCTGCCGCGCCAGCGTGTCGCCACCCGTGTCAGAAACCGAACACGTATAAGCGATTTGGTACACGTTCGCGACTATCCTCGCGGCAGTCAACCAGAAAGCAGAAATTGCGAGCTGCATTGCAAGTGGGATCTCCGTGATGAGGCGCGCGCGCGAATGCAATGGGGTCCCCGCGGTGTGGGGCCCGGTCTCCATCACGGGGCTAAACTTCATCGAGCCGGTCTGGCGACCGATGATCTATGATCTCCGCGCCATGGCGCCGGTTGTCTGGACCGCGCCGCCCGGCGCCGACACGGCCTGGTTGCCGGGAGAGGTCAGAACGGCGACGGCCGTGGCGGTGCGACGATTGAAGCCGCGCGCGCCGGCGATCGCGGCAGAGGTTTCGCGGTTGTCGCCCAGGAAGTAAAATCGCTCGCGACGCAAACCGCGCACG
>NZ_JBEPRQ010000052.1:0-23037 GCF_040548425.1 Bradyrhizobium sp. i1.15.2
GGGGCCTCAAGCCCCCAATCCCTGCAATCTCAAATGCCGCCGCAACCGGAAAACTGACTCCTGCTCAATCGCTTAGAGCCTTGTTCACGGACGACGATTTAACCACCCGCTGCGGCCTTCGCCGTATGGCCGCCAGCGTGACCGGCGGGCCGAAAATGGCCGCTCGACAAAGCGCCTGGTCAGCTTTGCTTCCCATGCATGCAGGCGATCACGAACTCCCGCTTTGCGCGACCTTGTCCCTCTCCTCTTTCGCCCGCACTCGAAAAACCACGTTCGGTAGCAAGCTACTGGCACTTTTCCAATTTCTGAGGGTTGCGAGGCGCGCCCTGCTGAGCCTGTGCAGCGCCTCCGACCAAAGCCAGAGCAATGGAAGCGGCCTAATCATTCTGCGCACTCCTACCTGCCGTCGATCAAATCGCTACAAGAAAATAGTGGCACCTGCCTCGGCATCGCTCTCAATCAATGGGAGCAGAAAGACCCTCGACTGCCCTTGGATTGTAGCATGGCAATGCTGGCGTGAGCCGGCGGGCTTTGGGGTATATTTTCTAAAAGCGAACTGAACCCCCACACCGCGCGCCTATACTGATCAGTATCCGGGATTTTTGCTAATCCTCTCCCGGGGGCTGGACGGATATCAGGCCGCCGGGACAAGGTATTGTTTGCCCGGCGGCTTCATTTTCGTTTGTCGGCTCAGGGGAGCGCCTGCGAGCGTGACGCGGCGGACGTTCAGGCGACTTTTCCCCACCTACAACAAGCGGTCGCTCGCGCGTTCCGAGCCACCAGGAATCGATAATTTGCGAGATACCTAAGATGCCAGCTTTGCTGGCGGCATGCGCGCTCCTCGGCACACGAAATGGTCCGGCCACTATCCGCCCCGCAGTCCTGCGGAATGGCTGGCTGACGCCATGTGACCTGCAACATCGAATGCTTGAACGGCTGTTGCGATCGCAAGGTGGACGTGCGGCTCGAGACACTCCCGCAGGATCAGCCGTGGTCGCGCGTCGGCTTGCGCCTGGTCTGCTCAGACCGCGGCGCCGCAGGATCTGTGCATATCGTCCCGAACTGGCATGACAGCAGCGGGCAAGTCAGGCCAAGCATAGGCTTGAGGTTTTGATTCCAGCGATGAAGCACGTCACCGAACGCCCTTTTGCAGATCCAAAAGCCGCAGGCCGCCAGCTCGTCCAGCTGGCTTCGGGCATCGAGGCGATACAGGACGGCAGAATCCATATCGAGAAGATCAGCTACTCCTCCCTCTACACGCTCCAGGGAAGCGGCGCGGAGTTCGGCGCCGGCATCAGGCGCGCTGTCGAGAAGGGCTGGCTGGAGCTGCACGAGAGCGGTACCTACGTGCGGCTGCTGAAAGCCGTAGGAACCTAGCATCACTGCCCGGCTTGCTGTCTCGCTAGCTCTCTTCCTCGAGCTGGCGGAGCGGCCCCCGCATCAACCCTCAGGCCCCCAAGCCGGGATCGTCTCTCGTTCGAGCTTAGCTTGGCTCTTGTTTCGTGCGGCCAATTCCTGGTCCAGGGCCTTCAAGCGAACGAGGAGATTTTCAACGATCTCCATGCAATCGGAATGCCGCAATGATTGCACGCCGCGCGCTGCCAGCTCGCGCTCCGAGATAGTCGCCCCGATGCTTTGGATGCTCACAAATCCCCCCGCAGAAAACATTGCCCCTCAGGTGCACTCAAGGGAAAGGCCGCAGCGTGGTTCCAGCCCCACTGCGGCCATCCCGGGCAACTACAAATAACTTGGTCTCAAATCTCGCCGGTGTTCCGACAGTAGAACACCCCGTTCCGAAAATGGACTCCGGACAACTACCGGTGGCGCCTTGTCACATTAGAGCGAACATGGCACGGCTTGCCGCCCCTAATGCTCTCGGCTGCCCATCCAATTGCGGATTTGAGCGCCGGGAGTGCTAGGCCGGCCAGCGTGAACCGGCGAAAGAGGCCGCCTTACTGGCGGCCCCTCGATCGTTCTCTAGTCCACGCAGGACTGCCACGGTGCGCCGGGCCTGCCGCGAGTAACGCCTCAGAGAGTGACACGCTGGTTTAAGTTTTTACGCCAGCCTGAATCATGCACTTAGTGCGTGAGCTTTGAAGGACTGCCGTGAGCGAGGCTTCACAGGGGAAGGCCTGCTGTAGTTCGCACCCTAACGGTCACAATCGACGGTGTTGCGCATCACGGGACATATTTCGTCCAGAACTCCATCGTGTACCTGCAGTCGGCGCTTGGAAGTAAGGCAACCCACGTGGGAGGGGTGCCGCCAGAAATGACGGCCAAGCTGCTCCTGTCTGAACTCGTTCGCACCGGCGCTGGGGCAACGCACTAAGATCAGAACCAGCTGCGGTTATTTTGAAAGCACGCCTGTTTGGTGCGGTCCCAGATGAAATCCCCGCCGCCGCAGGGTGGACGGGGGCGAGAGGTCGCCGGGCATTCGTTCCGAACCTTGGCTCCCGTGCCCCAGCCGTCAACGACACATGCGCCACCGGTTGTCCTGTGACAGCCCTCGCCACAGCCACCCGCTGCGTGCGCCGCACTAGCAGCAGTGAGAACCGAGGTCGCGAGGAGCATTCCTTGTAAGATTTTTATCACTGCCAGACTCCTTGAAAGCGAACGACCGGAGCGAGAAGGAAAGATCATAACTCCTGCCGTGCCGCTTAGCTACATCAGCGCGGCGCGAAGTTGCCCGGCCCCGCGCGAACCGATCGACGATGCGCTCCGCTGTTCAAAGCTGTTGATCTAGCATTTTACAACCTGTGGAAAAGGAAGCCAGGTCAGCGCAGCTGTATTTTTCGAACCATCCACCTGCGCCCGTACTGGGACGTTCTGTTGCGGAGACGCGTGTGAGCCACTTTTTCTCAGTCCTGCTATTGCTGACCACGTTGATGCTTACGCTGTGTTTTGGCGTCGCAGCGTGGCGCGTTTCCGATGAGGCGGCGCTGGTAAGGCCGTAGCAATGGCAGTGCCGCAGTATCGGGCACTGCTCAGATAGGTGACCTGGGCTCAAAACGCCCACGCCGACGCTGGGCCTGCAGGCCTGCGTATGTGTTGTTATGGAAGGACGGGCCGATTGGATTTCACGAGCCTGTCTATTTTGAATCGAATTAGCAATCTTGTGAACTAAATCACTGCATAATCTTCCGTTGTGCTGTTAGGATTCATTTATTGATTTGCCAGGATGCTCAACGCAAAAGATCGAGCGCGACCGCGTCGTGATGTTCGCGCGAAGCAGATTTGATTCTGCCGGCTTGTGTGTGCCATTCCGACGATTCAGGTGTCGGATCAAAGTCGCCGCGTAAGAATGTTCATTTGGAGGAAGCCAATGAACGAAACCTTCTTACCCAAGCGTTTAACCTATTGCTGTCGTTCAGTGCCGTTGAGAACACTCGTTGCGACCTTACTGGTTGCTGCGCCTGTCGCGCTTGCGTCTGCGCAGACCGTTGCTCCCGCGGAAGGCGCGTCGAGCGGCCAAAATAGCACTATGCGCATCAATCGAGACGACGAGGGCGCCCCCCTTTCGCTCGAGGCCGTCCAGGACGGGGTCAAAAACTTCGGATTGCGCCGGGCGGGCGTTGGGCTACCTAGTGCGACGAGCGCGGATGACACCAAACGCCGCGACTTCGGGCCGACCAAGTCTGACGAATCAGTTGCGGATCGGTTGGTTCCCCCTGTTGATCGCAAGCCGCCGCGCGATGCACTTCCGCATCGGGGCACTGAGGCGACAACAGTCCAAACGGAGGCGCCCAACAGGCCGCTCTCTGCGCCAAAGGATCGCCCGAAGCCTCCGGCCAATTATCCTTCGCGCGGCGCGTCGGATGTCCGATCGTTTGAGGCCTATCGGCTTGGGTTCTCGGGAGGGACGACGACACCGGCCACCGGGATCGACCCGCGCATACGATCGGATTTAGCCGCAGGGGAGCGGACTGAGACCTATGCCTTTCTGCTGATGGATTTCCTGCCGGACGCGGCCACGGAGCGCACGCTGATGAGCGAGTTCGGGGTCGCATCGCTCGGGCTGCATGGGACAGCACTCAAGGTCCGCGTCCCCCTGCAGGCCCAGGCGTTGGAGGGTATTGCCAGATTGCCCGGGTTTAGATCACTGGCTTACCCCTTGCCCGACCAAAAATTAGCGCCGGAGCTGAGATCTGCCATCGAGCGTTTCGGGGCCGAGGTGGTTCGATTTCCAATTGTCATCAGCCTGTTTGAAACTGATCCCAAAACTTCGTTCGCCGAACGGGTCCAAGCTACGGGTGCGGAGGTCGGTCGCTACGACCCGGTGTTGCGGAGCTATGAGGCTCTCGCAACACCCGAACAGATCCGCATTCTTTCCGGTTTGGATTTCATCCTGTTCATCGAAATCGAGCGTCGCAGCGGCGGCGGACACGATCAGAGCATGGCTACGAATGGCGTCGATTACATCCGAGCGTCCGGCTTCCTGGGTGCGGGAACTGTGTTGGGCTTACTCGACACCGGCGCCATGTTGGGAAGCGCGGCGGCAACCATGCACCAAGACCTCAACAAGAACGGTTGCGGGATTAATTTCACGAGCGACGCTGCGGGCGTTTGGAATGATCAGAATGGCCATGGCACTCACGTCCTCGCAACCATCTCCGGAACTGGGGCTGCGAAAGCGCGGTTCCGGGGCGTCGCAACTGCGGTCGGTTCGCGTGAGCGCATCCGGGTTGGAAAGATCTGGAAATCGACCAACACTGGACAAAACTCTTGGTTGCGGGACGCAATCGACTACATGGCGGACCCGACCAGCTGCGACGCGCCACGCCCCTCTGTCATCAATCTGAGCGGTGGGGCGAGCGGATCGGGACAGACTGGAACCGATTCCGAATCGCGCAAGCTCGACGCCCGCGTCTGGGAAACACGCCAGGCCTACATCGTGTGCTCCGGCAATAACGGCCCGGGCGCACAATCGATCTGGTCTCCCGGCGTGGCCAAGAATGCTCTTACGGTCGGAAACGTGCAGGACGCGGGATCGAGCTTGGTTGGCGAACTGTCCGGCAGCAGCAGCCGCGGCCCGACCGGCGATAATCGGATGAAGCCAGACCTCGTTGCAACAGGTGCTGTCGTGACCTCCGCGCAGGCGGGAACGACGGATGGTTATGTGGATAAGAGCGGATGCAGCATGGCAACGCCACATGTCAGTGGCATCGCGACGACGTTGCTGGAGCACTATCCTGATTTCCGAGATCGACCGCACTTGCTGCGTGCCCATCTCATGGCTTCCGCTACGCTGCATTCGGACGAGGTCAGTCCGGCGAACAACACCGGTGGCGGACGCAATGATTTTGGGCTCGGACGCGTCTCCGATTATCAATCGCATTGGGCGCGCCTCGACCCCAACGGCTGGAGCGGCCATTGGGCGTGGATGACAATCACCGACAAGTCTTGGGGCTTCTTCGACATCGACGTGCCTCGGGGTACCAAGCGGGTCGTCGCTGTGCTTACTTGGGACGAGCCCGAAGCGAGCGCAGGAGCATCACAGGCGGTGACATACGATGTTGACCTGTGGGCCGATCCCGGCGCCAGTTGCACGCCGGACGCAGTTGGACAATGTGGTGGCTGGGCCTCGCAGTCTAATATCGACAACGTCGAATATCTCATCATCGACAATCCGCCTCCTGGCGTTCTCCGGCTCAAAGCAATCAACTGGAGAGCTCCCTCATTTGGCTTGCCGGTGGCAATCGCAGCTAAAATCATTCGCGGCGATCCAACGCCTGCGATTTCGATGACGGCTATGCCGAGCACAACGTCTCCCGCGATCGGTTCGACCTTCACAATCAAGACAACCATTTTCAACCCGAGTTACGAGGCATATGGGGTTCAGGTGTCAGCGGCGGCGGGGTCTAGCGGTCTAAGCCTGCTCGGGGTCTCGACCACCCGCGAGGATGGCGTGGCGATGGATTTTTCAAATGCGGCCAGCCTCACACTTGGCACTGTAACGGAGGCCGATACGCGCTCCGCCATCTGGAAATTCAGTGCCACCTCGCGAGGCCCGCAGACCGTCCGCTTCAGCGGCCGGTCCAACAATGGCGGCACCGTCTTCAAGAGCGTGACTGTTACACCTTGAGCACCCAGGACTGAGTTTGACCAAGTCGCCTGAGACATTCACACTTTGCTCTCAGCTCAGAGTTCACGGTCAGCCGACTCACGAATGAATAGTTGTTGACTCCAGGGGAGAGCACGCGAGGGTTCGAGACGATAGCCCGAATAGCGGACCTCTCCGAGATCAGCAGCTTCGGACCAGAGGCCGACCTTCCGCAGAGATTTTCGGATCCGTCAGTTAACGGATTAGTAACGGCTTCTTGCCAGCCTGAATCATTGCAGATCGTCGCAACTGCGACTTCAGAAGCATATCGTCTCTCTCAGTTCTCGGTTGGCAGTCTCATCAAGGGACAAGTCCGCTATGTGCAAGGGAATTCTGATTTCGCTTAGTGCGCTGTTCTTTTTGCTGGTTTGCGATCAGTTCTGGTCGAACGGCCGCTATACGGACGTTGCTATCGTGATGGCGAAACACATCAGTCGCTCTTTCGGTGTCTGATGCAGCCAGTTTCACGAGCTCGAAATGACTGTCGCAGATGCTCTTGACGCATTGAACCAGAGAGAATGCCCGGATTGCGGGTCAAAAAAGATGTTATCTGGATTGCGGGTTGACATTGCGGAGCACTTGGAATGCCTCGCCTGTGAGGCACGCTTTTACGTTGCTCCGCGACCTCCACATGCCATAGTTTTCATCCGACAATAGGTCCATGCGAGAATCAACAAGCGCTTGCATTGGTCAACAGCGCCTGCCGTCATTGCCGACCACCTACCTGCAGCCGCGGCAGATCGTAAGCTTGCGCTGCAATACCTCATCTACTTGCTCAACCAGGTGCTGTGCCGCGATGTTGTCTGCCCCCGAATTGGGCTAGGAAGGTCTTGCTGCGCGGGACTTCATGGTTCGCGCCGCGTAACCTGACGTTTTACTATCGTCAACCGTGCCGACGCTAAAGCCATCGTAGTCCCCGGCTGGGCTGAGGACCGACGCAGGCGCGCCGATCAATGGTGTAGACAAAACCTTGTCCGACGCTGCCGGCCGGAGAGCGTCGGTCCGCGATGACGGCCCGCCATTGGTCTTCGCCGAAGGCCTTGGATTCTTGGCCGGCGCCGGTGGCGACGATACTTTGGCCGCCGCCGTTGTCGGCCAGGCATTCTTAGGGGTGGCCGGAGTGCCGGCTCCCGTTCGCTCGACGGCGGAGCGAGCGGAAGCGGCGGAGCGACTAAGGTCTGACCTTTGGCGGCGCCCTGCTACCAAACGCCAGCAGACACGAAGCCAACGACCAACAGCGTCGCGCTTTTCATCCGCGTCATTCAAACGGCTTTGGTTGACCATTGACGCATGATCCTCCGAAGTATCCAGCTCATATGGCGATCAACGTTGACGGAAATGGGAGGGAGGGGCGTCTGCACGAATCCGGAGCTTATTTCATAACGTGGCGCGCACGGCCCGCTCTCGAGTCAACGCACCGCTCTCATGGACATGATGGACGAGACCAGACACTGCCTATCGATCAAAGTGTCGCATTGCCGACTGATACAGGCCAATAGAGCTGACTTTTCTTATCCGGCTCGGTTCGACTAAAACCAGTTGGACACAAAGGAACCGCGTCGATTGTCGCGTGGCTAGTCGAATGGCCGACCAACCAGTATTGCCGGCATGAGCGAGGTATCATACTGATATGCAAGGGTCATCCCCAGTCAACGAAGGCCTCCTGAATCAGCGCCTCATAGAGCTCGGGTCAATAGCGAGCTGGGCGCCGCAGACCCTTTCGGACCTCGAAGGTTTTATTCGCGCCTCCGGCGACTATGATCTCTTTCGAGTCAATCCTATCCAATATGCGACTGCCAACGGCCTAAGTGACGCCGAAGGAATCGAGCTGTTCGTGCACGCCGCTAAGGTTGGCCTATTCGAGATGCAGTGGCTGCTCATCTGCGCCTATTGCCCGCAGGTCGCCGGCACTTTTCGTGAGCTAGACCAGGTTCATCCACGTTTCCAATGCGAATTCTGCAACGCCCTCAATGAGGCGGCGCTTGACGACTACATCCAAGTCACCTTTACGGTCTCGAGTTCGGTTCGCGACATCCTATATCGTCATCCGGACATGCTGTCCGTCCAGGACTACTATCTCCGTTACAACTTCTCCAAGGACTTCAAGCCCCCGCACGGAATGACACACGAGCAACTCGTTGCGGCACTCTCGCGGGGATTTGCCGATATCGAGGCGGGTCAGCGGTTGAACTTTGAATTCGCCGTAACGGCCGGCCGATTCGAGGTGCTCGATCTTAGCCATAAGCTTCTTCTGGTTTTCTTCGCGAACGGTGAACCGGCGGAACGCCAAGAAACGCTGGTCCAGCTCGAATCGGGCCGGTTCGTAGTTGCTGATCGGCCCACTGGACCGAGAAATATGATCCTTGGCGACGGACGCTTTGCGTTTCGACAGACGGCCGATCTTAGCCCAGGCAAACACATCATCCACATTGAGAACCGCACCAAGGATCGAGGCCGCTTCTGGTTTCTCCAGTATCCTTCCCAGTTCCAGCCCCATCTGGTCGAGTATGAGCCTTTTCTTTCCGGTAAGCGATTATTGCTCACCCCCTGCTTCGCCGAACTCTATAAGACTCAATTGGTGGACGAGCGCGATAGTCTAGCCGTTTCCGACATCACTTATCTGTTCACTGATCTAAAGGATTCGACTCCGCTGTACGAAAGCATCGGCGATGTGAATGCCTACTTTCTCGTCCGTCAGCACTTCGACATTTTGAATAAGATCATTAGGAATCGATCTGGCACGATCGTGAAGACGATCGGCGATGCAGTCATGGCTGGCTTCGAGCGTCCACAGGATGCCGTTGTTGCATCCGTCGAGATGATCGAAGAGCTGTCGCGATTCAACAAAACCGCTTCGCGGCCGCTCGGCCTCAAAATCGGCGTGCACAGAGGCAGGGCCATCGCCGTAAGGCTCAACGATCGGATCGACTACTTCGGACAGGACGTGAATATCGCCGCCCGTGTGCAAGGTCTAGCCGGTGTCAACGAAATATGCCTGACAGAGATGGTGATGGAGGCTCCCGGAGTCAGTGACATCGTCAAAGGATGCCCGGCGTCGCGCGACTACCAAAACTTGAAGGGCATCGGTCAGAAAATGGAAATACATCGGTTCAAAATTTCTCCCACGCAGAGATGAACGACCGCGCCCGTCCTGCGCAGCGGCAGACCGATTCTCGGCTGCGGTTTACCGCCAATTTTCGGCGCTGCTGCGTTGGTCTCCTGTATATTCCCGGCGGACGACGCCAGCAGGCATCAGCGTGTCTGCGTTCCCAAGCCGCGCGATCGTTCGGGTATCCTTCATTATGGAATATCGAAGTCGAGTTTACATCAAGATCGTGTTGCGGAAAGCCCGCCTGGTTAGTTACTGAGCTAGAGGGATTCCACGTGTGGCCTTAGCACGTCAACCGTCTCAATCAGCCCCGCAGCTTCCATCACGAGCAAGAGCTCCGCCGGCGTCATTTCCGGTTTCTTGAAGCGTTCGCGCATACACCGAATGGCTGCAACAGCGCGAGCTTCGTCGAGTGCGATAGTATCCGCAATGAAAGCGTCGGCCGATTTCGCCTCCATGTTCAGGTCGGAAAGAACTGCCGCGGGAAAGTCCTTAAGGTTTTCCGTTACGATCATTGCGACCTGCGTCTTGGCCGCCGCAGCAACAACGTGATGATCGCCAGGATCGGGGAGCCCAGCCGCAACGGACAAGAAGTTGTCAAAATCCGTAACCATGGCATCTTCAAAGGCAGCTTCCATGCTGGCGCGCGCCCGCTCTGCACGCGCCGCGGCATCGGCAAAGCCTTTGGCGTTCAGGATCTCCTCGATAGCTGTTTCGGTCTCATCCAGAACGCGGCTTGACCAGCGGAGACGAAAAAATTCCGCCTCCGCCAATGAGAGAAGCAGGTTCCTTTTGAGCGCGCTTGCAAGCGAGCACGCATCGACGAATGCGGTGAAGCGGTTTGCAAACAAGCTTACAGGTGCTCCGCGTCCTGCTCAGCGAGATTCGCAAGCGCTTTGCCCCGCTTCTCATCACGCGTGCGCTTATATGCGAATAGGTCCTCTGCCCTAATCCTGCGATGACGCCCCACTGTCACGTGCTGAATTTCGTTCTTTTCGAGCAGCGAGACCAGAAACGGACGCGAGACATTCAGAATGTCGGCAGCTTGCTGCGTGGTCAACATCTCATGCACAGGCACAAGCGTCACCGCATCGCCGCGACCGATATGCCGCAGCAATTCCATCAAAAGACTCGATAGCGCCGGCGACAAGGTTATCTCAGCAGCCTGCTGTGCATCGTCGAGCAGTCGCAGTTTGGCATCTCCCGTCGCATGCGAAGCGAGTATCTGACGAAGCTGGTTGGCTGCCGCCTTCTCGCTCGCGGAAGGCAGGCGAGTACCTCCCAGCTCTTCAGCGTAGGCTGGCATCGTCATCGTATCTTCTCCCCTGTACGGCCTTTTGTATAGGCCATATTCGAAATAAACGCAACAAGCGAAATAAACGAAATGGCCCAAAGTTCCTGACCAGCTGGGTCCCTGCCCTTTGTCCCAAGCCGATCCTTGGGAACTTTTGGCGTTTGCCGTGCCTCATGAGCTGGTCGGCTAGGATAAATTCCAAAATCTATGTTCTGCGAACAAATAAAATTTAGCTATATCAATGGCTTCAGCCAGCTCGCCCGACATTTGAACAGAGAGATTCTTAGACCGTCATCGATTGCTCCGCATTGGCGAAGTGATCTCGCGCACGAGCGCGCACGCATCGACGCCCGAGTGTCTCCTCGCCATATGGACTGGGCATTGGGGCGAGTCTGAAGCAGCAAAGGGTTTCTTGGTCCCGAATACAGGGCCTTCCTAGGAGGCGTTCGCCCGAGATCATTCGCGAGCCGCACGGCGGCGCTACCGGCGTTCGTGCCGGCGCAGCCTTGGTAGGCTGGCGCCGAGTTCGAACGGCTGAAGGATCCAAGATATCCTAGCGCCCTCGGCGCCGGAATGCAGAGGAACTTCGATCGAAATTCGGTCGATCAGGCTTGCCGGGTTTGAATTTCGAACAGTTTCGGCATGCCCCCGCAACCAACAATCCAGTCCCAGCAACCGCTTAAGCCCAGAACTCTGCTTTGGCACGCAATCTGCGTAGCTCCCCTTGCGTCCCTCGCCTCGTAGCGGAGGACAGAACAAAGCTTTCACAACGGGAGGGAATGCATGAGTGAGCACAAGACCAACGGCGCGCGTAAACATGAAAGCCTGGACGCCATCGTGATCGGCACTGGGGTTGCCGGCCTTTACCAGCTCTACAAGCTGCGCGACGAGCAAGGCCTCAAGGTCAAGGCCGTCGATACCGCCACGGGCGTAGGCGGCACCTGGTACTGGAATCGCTATCCGGGCGCACGGTTCGACTCCGAGGCCTATATCTACCAGTACCTGTTCTCCGAGGAGCTCTACAAAGGCTGGAGCTGGAGCGAGCGCTTCCCCGGTCAGCCTGAGATCGAAAAATGGCTCAACTACGTCGCCGACAAGCTCGACCTGCGCAAGGACATCCGCTTCAGCACGACGGTCGCTAGCGCCGTCTTCAACGAGGCGACCCAGCGCTGGACCATCACGACCGACGCGGGCGACACCATCGACGCGCAGTTCCTGATCACCTGCTGCGGCATGCTGTCGGCGCCGCTGACGTCGATGTTTCCCGGACAGGACACCTTCAAGGGCACGCTGGTCCACACCGGGCGCTATCCGAAGGAGAAGCTCGATCTCGCCGGCAAGCGCGTTGGTGTCGTCGGCAATGGCGCCACCGGCATCCAGGTGATCCAGACCATCGCCGGCGAAGTCGGCAGCATGAAGGTGTTCGTGCGCACGCCGCAATACATCATCCCGATGAAGAACCCGAAATACGGGCCGAAGGAGGTCGAGGCTTACAAGGCGCGGTTCGACGAATTCCGCAAAACCCTGCCCCACTCGTTCACCGGCTTCGAATACGACTTCACCAACGGCAAGTGGAAGGATCTCAGCCCGGAACAGCGTCATGCCGTTCTGGAGAAGATCTGGGATGAAGGCTCGCTTCGGCTGTGGCTCGCCTCCTTCGTGGAGATGTTCTTCGAGGAGGATGTCAGCGAGGAGATCTCCGAGTTCGTCCGCAAGAAGATGCGCGAGCGCCTCAAAGATCCCAAGCTGTGCGATACGCTGATCCCGACGGACTATGGCTTAGGCACGCATCGCGTCCCGCTCGAGAGCAACTATCTGGAGGCTTACCACCAGGCGAACGTCGAGCTGATCAGCGTGAAGAACAACCCGATCAAGCGGATCACGCCTCAAGGCATCGAGCTCGCGGACGGAACGTCGTATGAGCTGGACGTGATCATCCTGGCCACCGGCTTTGACGCCGGCTCCGGTGCCTTGACGCGCATCGACATTCGTGGCCGCGGCGGTCGCTCGCTGAAGGAGGAGTGGAGCCGCGACATCAGGACCACGATGGGGCTTCAGGTTCACGGCTACCCGAACCTCTTCACGACAGGCGCGCCGCTGGCGCCGTCGACAGCGCTCTGCAACATGACGACATGCCTTCAGCAGCAGGTCGAGTGGATCAGCGATTGCATCGCCTATCTCAAGAAGAACCACCTAAGCGTCATCGAGCCGAGCAAGGATGCGCAGGATGCCTGGGTCGCGCATCACGATGAGGTCGCGAACACGACCCTCGTGACCAAGACGAACTCCTGGTACATGGGCTCCAACGTCGAGGGCAAGCCGCGCCGTCTGCTCTCCTATATCGGCGGCGTCGGAACCTATCGCCAGAAGTGCGATGAGGTCGCCTCCTCGGCCTATCCCGGCTTTGCCAAGCAGTAACGACACAAGGGGCCGCGCAACCATTTTTGGTGGCGCGGCCCTGCACCCGCATCATCACAACAATTCGGAGCAACACATGACCAAGGAATTCAAGTCGGCGGCTGACGCCATTCTCAAAGAGACGGTCACGACGGGCCAAGGCGTCCCGGGCGTGGTGGCGATGGTGACCGATCGTACTGGCAACATCTACGAGGGCGCCGCCGGCAAGCGGCGCATCGACCAACCGGCCCCGATGACGGCCGACAGCAGTTTTGCCATTTTTTCGACCACCAAGGCAATCACCGGCACGGCCGCGCTGCAACTGATCGAGGAAGGCAAGCTCGACCTCGATGCCCCGGCACGAACCTACGCCCCCGACATCGGCAAGCTGCAGGTGATCGAGGGCTTCGATGCCGAGGGCCAGCCCCGGCTTCGTGCCCCGAAGGGTGAGGTGACCACGCGCATGCTGCTGCTGCACACCGGCGGATTCGGCTATGATTTCTTCAACGAGAACTATCTGCGGCTGGCGACCGACCACGGACAGCCGAGCGTGATCACTTCGTCGAAGGCCGCCCTCATGACGCCGCTGCTGTTCGATCCCGGCTCGAAATGGGAGTATGGCACGAACGTCGACTGGGCCGGGCAAGTGGTCGAGGGCATCACCGGCAAGCGGCTTGGCGAAGTTTTCGCCGAGCGCATCTTCAAGCCGCTCGGCATGAGCGACACGACGTTCGAGATCAACGATGCGGTGCGCGGCAAACTTGCCGGCGTGCACGCGCGCAACGCCGACGGCTCGCTGACCCCGATGGACTTCGAATTGCCTGCCAATCCCGAGGTCCATATGGGAGGCCACGGCCTCTACAGCACGGTCGGCGACTACATGCGCTTCATCCGCATGTGGCTGAACGACGGTGCCGGCCCGCACGGCCGGGTGCTGAAGCCGGAGACCGTTACGATGGCCGAGAAGAACCAGCTCGGTGATCTCAAGGTGACGGCGCTGCCCGGCGTCATCAAATCGCTGTCGAACGACGCGGAGTTCTTCCCGGGTCTGTCGAAATCCTGGGCGTTCACCTTCATGGTCAATGACGAGAAGGCGCCGACCGGCCGCCCGGCGGGCGCGCTCGGCTGGGCTGGTCTGGCGAACCTGTTCTACTGGATCGACCGTCAGAATGGCTTCGGAGGCTACTGGGCCACCCAGATCCTGCCCTTTGCCGACGTCGCTTCGTTCACCGGCTATATGCGTTTCGAAACCGCCTTCTACGACAGCCTGAGCCAGCGCAGGGTCGCCTAGCTTCTGCCGGCTCGATGCCTTCATTCCGCCTCCGATCTCACTCTTTTTGCGGTGCGGTCGGAGGCGAGCCAAATGGCACCAAGGTCGGGATACGCGATTGCGCGTTTCCATGGATGGCCTCACAATCAGGAGATAAAAGCTCGGGGTCCGTCAGATCATTTCGGACTACTCAGCGCGTCGAAGGAGGGAACGTGTTGGGTCAGGCGCCAGAGGATGCTTTCGCAAATCCATCTATCGAACGCGACGTCCTGACGAGCTGGGAACGCTTCCTATCCGGAAGCAACAGCACGCGTCAGCAGATCGTGCGGTCGGCTATTACCGATTCGTGGCAGCGCTGCCAGAAATCGGACGTCGACTACCGGCGTGGCCAGGCTCCGATGCCGATCAGGGACGACAAGCTGCAGCGCCTGCTCGACAAGCGCAACCGCCTGGTTCAGGCGGGTGCTTCGACGATGTCCCTGGCGCGCGACTACCTGCTGGAAACCGGCACCGTGATGGTGCTGACCGACGCCGACGGCATTGTTTTGCGCTTGGAGGGCGACACCAAGCTGGCGCTGCGCGATGCCGTTGAAAAAACCCACCTGCTGCCCGGCAGCAACTGGAGCGAGACGACCTGCGGGACAAATGCGATCGGCACTGCATTGCAAACCGGGCAGCCCATCCAAGTGCATGCCACGGAGCATTTCTGTTCCGGCATCCACCGTTGGACTTGCTCGGCCTGCGTGATCCGCGATCCCATCGACGGCGCTGTGATCGGCGTGATCGACATCTCCGGACTATCCTCGTCTTATGGGCGGCCGGCCCTCGCATTGGCGATTTCGGCGGCCGCGCGCATCGAGGCTCAGCTACTGCAGATGGAGCTGGACGCCCGCTACCGGCTGCTCGACCAATGCTTCTGGATGCTGCCGCCTTCGGATCGGCATCATGCCGTACTGTTCGACAGCGCCGGACGTCCATTCAAGGCCAGTGGAGAGATGTCGCAGATCATGCGCGACCTGGGCGCGCCGGGATGTCAGTCCGGCTTTCCCCATCTCGGCAGCCGCGACGATCAGCTCTTTGGCGCCTCGCGTCCGGCATGGATCAAGGAGGAATGGCTGAAGCCGGTGGTGCAAGGGGGTGAACACCTCGGCACCGTGATGGTGGCGCCGAAGCCGGCCCCTTCGGGCAAACTGTTGTCAGCCGCGCGAGGCGAGTCCCAGGCCTTTGCCAATACCGTCTACAGCAGCCCGAAGATGCACAACGTGGTCGAGACGTGCCGTCGCGTCGGCATATCAGCTGCTCCGGTCCTGCTGCTTGGCGAGACCGGCGTCGGCAAGGAGGTGTTCGCGCACGGACTCCATGCCGTGTCGCCGCGCCGGAGCGGCCCGTTCATTGCCGTCAATTGCGGCTGCGCCTCGCGCGAACTGCTTGCCAGCGAGCTTTTCGGCTATGTCGACGGCGCATTCACCGGCGCCCGGCGCGGCGGCGTGGCGGGGAAGATCGAAGCCGCGGCGCGGGGCACCCTGTTCCTTGACGAGATCGGCGAATTGCCGCTCGACCTCCAGCCCATGTTGCTGCGGGCGCTCGAGAACGGCGAGATCAGCAGGATCGGCGAGACCGCAGTGCGCAAGGTGGACTTCCGCCTCGTCGCCGCGACCAATCGCGACCTGCAGGCGGAGGTGGACGCCCAGCGTTTCCGCAAGGACCTATTCTACCGGCTGGCTGTCGTCCCCGTCGGCATACCGCCGCTGCGCGAGCGCTGCGAGGACATTCCGCTGCTGGTCGATCACTTCATCGCTCAGGCAGCGGCGCGCTACGGTCTTTCCGATCGCCGGTTTGCGCCGGAGGCGCTTGCGCAGCTTCAGCGCCATGATTGGCCCGGCAATGTCCGCGAGCTGCGCAATCTGGTCGAGAGCCTCATGCTGACCAGCAACGGCGAGCTGATCGAACCTTCGGACCTTCCCGATGCCATCCGGGGAACGGAACGAACAAGCGAGCACAATCCGGGCCTGTCTCTCGCCGAAGCGTCCGAACGTGACCTGATCGCGCGCACGCTCCGCTCGTGCAACGGCAACGTGACGGCCACCGCGGCCGCTCTCGGTCTTGCCAAGAGTACGGTCTATGCGAAGTTGCATCGTTATGACATTCGCTTCGAGCTGCGTAGTAAATGGTGACATTGGAAGCGCTGGTTGAGTTGCATGTTTGAGTATGGAGCTTTCAGTATGGAGCGCAAAGCAAGGTAAGAGCGCTCTATTTCTTTGGTTTGTATCTGGCAGAGGCTCTGCGGCTTTCCGCGCCGAGCACGACGACCAAATAAAACCATATCCCTCAATGCCTTACGCCGTGGCCACCGCATTGCGCTGCTTCAAAAGTCGAGATTGCCTCCCGACCTCCTTACGACGCGCTTGCTTGTCTTCGCCGTATGGTGTCCCGTTGGCGGCCTGCGTCGGCTCTTCGACCGTGCGGATAGAAGCTGGCTCCATTGCTTGGGCGTGGGTTCCTTGGTCACGAGAACCTAGCTTCCCTTCTCGGTAACAGTGCTCGTCGAATGGACAGCTTGATTCCTTCGTATGATGGAGCGAATTATTGAAGCGACCCCAAGCGGACTTGCGCCCCATACTAAAGCAAACGCCCCGGATCACGCCGGGGCTTTGACGTTGGATATCGCGGTCAGATCGCCGAAGAACAAATTTCCCCTTCCGTTTCTTGGCCCGACTCGGACCTCCGGCCATATGGCGTTTTGCGCCGCTACTAAGGGCATAGCAGACGTCAAGCGCGCCTCGCACGATGCGACGCGGTCGCGCAGCGGTGAGTTTTGGGGCGGGGCGTCTCGAAGGATGCGCCGCAAGGACGCCACCCGCCAGGTTCACGCTGCCGTGCTGCGCGGACTCTCCGCTGTTTCCTTGTCCGTCTCCTTGTCGCGAGACAGCCATGCTGGAAAGCGAAGCAGGCGTTCGTTGCCGTCTTTCGGCAGCTCGATGGGAGCTTCATTGGACGAACTCGGGAGGTCCAGTGCTACGTGGCCGACTCGCACCGCATCCGCGCGCTGATCCAGTTCGCGCAGCAGGGGATCGAGCACACTGTCGATTTCGGTCGCCACCGACACGAGGAAACTATTAAGCTCGCGAGCCTCGGGCACAACTGCTGCAGCCGACTCGATCGCCTTGGAGAGACCATCGACGACGGGTGCAAACGCGCCGGCGGCTTGCCTGATTCGGGATTTTATCGCTTCGATTTCGCCCAAAACGCGATCACGCTCCCGCCTGGACTTCTCCTCCGAAAGGCGGGCTTCAATTTCGGCGATCTGGGCCGTCAGGGTCGTGGCTTCGGATGCGAGTGCATCGCGTCTTCCGCGCGCGCGATCAAGATCGCGGCTGAGATTGTCCAGTAAATCGTCCTTTCCGAACATGGCTTTGCTCCGTAGGACAGCCGTTTTGGTCTGTAGGACGGCCTTGGCGCGAACCGCCAGCCGGTTGAGCGACCGAAAGGCTGGATCGGCCGAAACAGGCATCAACTTCGGTCGCGTCACATGGGCCGACATGGTGATCCCCCACTCGTCCACATTAGCCGCCGGCATGGTTAACAAGTGGTTAATGTCAACAGATGATACACGGGGCACCATGCCGGCGACGCCGCCTTTGTCTCCTCGCCGCCATCCATTTCCGCTATAATCGCTGCGGTAGCATCACCCGGAGGCGCATCCCGTGGAGCACGCACCGAAACCCGAGCCCAAATACCTCGTCATCTGCTGTGACGGCACCGGCAATGAGAGCTCCGAAAACATCTCCGTCCTGAAGCTCTATCGCTGCCAGCGCAAGACGGACAGGACGTCGCTGCGGCTGCCGGAGTCGGCGCGGTGACGGCACTCGTAACGTTAACCGTCCATTAACCAACGCGGCCTAGCCTGCGGTAATCGTCCAGCCATCATTAGCTCGAAATGCCTTCCCGGTTCGCTCCAGGAGAAGCGCCGATGTGCGTTGAGTTGTTGACGTATGCCGATCTGGGCGCCCAACTCAGTATCTCCCGAGAGGCCGCGCGTTCGCTTGCGAGACGCCGCCGGTTGCCGCGCTCGCAGTCGGAGGACGGCAAGGCCCTGGTGAGCGTTGATGTCTCCGAGCTCCGGTACACACCCCGCCCACGACGCGCCCGCCGGGCCCCGATCGATGCCTCCCTGGCACAGATCGAAGCAGTCAAGATCGAGGCATTCAAGGCGGAGGTCGCGCGGCTCGAGGCCGTCGCAACTGCCTACAGAGCAGTGTTCGAGCGCGAGCGCGCCGATCGCCTCGCCGTCGAGTTGACGCAAGCGGCCGCCGAGACGACGGCCGCCAATGCGTGGGCGGCAATACTGGAAAACGAAGTGGCGGTTCTGCGGAACGGTCGCCACGCCGGCGGCGCGATCGCGGGACAAGCCGCGCGTCGTCGATTGGGACATCTGGCCGCTGCGATCGTGGAAGCAGACCGCCCGAGTCGCAGGTAGCACTCGATCCTCATCTCCATCCCCGGCTTGCCGGAGCAATCACGAGGGAAGAATGACTGGCACCACCGATATCCACGAAATGAAGGCCCGCATCGTCGTGTTTGGTGTCGGCGGCGCCGGCGGCAATGCGGTCAACAACATGATCACGGCCGGGCTGCAAGGGGTCGAGTTCGTGGTCGCCAATACCGACGCGCAGGCGCTGGCCATGTCGAAGGCGAGGCACCTCATCCAGCTCGGCACAAAGGTGACCGCAGGCCTCGGCGCCGGCTCGCAGCCGGAATTAGGACGCGCCGCAGCCGAAGAGGCGATCGATACGATCCGGGATCAATTGACTGGCGCACACATGGTGTTCGTGACGGCTGGCATGGGTGGCGGCACCGGCACCGGCGCTGCCCCCATCGTCGCCAGGATCGCGCGCGAGCTCGGCATTCTCACGATCGGCGTGGTCACCAAGCCATTCTACTTCGAGGGAAAGCGCCGCATGCGCTTTGCCGAAGCCGGCATCGAGGAGTTGCTGAAGACGGTCGACACCCTGCTGATCATCCCGAACCAGAACCTGTTCCGGGTGGCCAGCGAGAAGACCACGTTCGCCGATGCCTTTGCCCTTGCCGACCAGGTGCTTTATTCCGGCGTGGCCTGCATCAGCGACCTGATCGTCAAGGAAGGCCTAATCAATCTCGATTTTGCCGACGTCCTCTCCGTCATGAAGGAGAAGGGCAAGGCCATGATGGGACGGGGCGAGGCCTCCGGCGAGAAGCGCGTGCTTGCCGCTGCTGTGGCCGCGATTTCCAATCCATTGATCGAGAATCCCTCGATCAAGCGCGCCAGCGGCCTCATCATCTCCATCACCGGCGGCAAAGATCTCATGCTGTACGAAGTCGACGAAGCTGCGACCCGCATTCGCGACGAGGCCGACCCGGACGCCAACATCATCGTCGGCGCGTCGTTTGACGATAGCCTCGACGGTATCGTCCGCGTCTCAGTGGTGGCGACCGGAATCGATAATCTCGACCCGGAGTCTCGGGCGCAACCGGTGGAAACCGCCATCGCCCAGCTCGCGGGCAGGCTGCGCAACGACGGCCGCCGCATCGAGCGCAGTGCACCTCTTCCGCAAGCGGAAAGCCCGCCGCTCCGCTCCGAAGCGCAACAGCCCGTAGGGCAACCGGCAAGGGCGGCTCCGGAATATGCGCGCCACGCCGCCGACCGGCTGCTCGATCCTTACGGCCGCACAGCTGCGCCCAATACGCCCGATGAAGCTATTCTCGATATCCCGGCCTTCCTGCGCCGCGCCGCCAACTGAACGGTCGCAGGACGGGAGTTACGGTCGTCATGCCGGGGCGCGACGAAGTCGCGAGCCCGGGATCCATCAAGCCGCGGTCATTGTTGAGCGACAGAAAATATTGCGTCAGCTTCTGCGGCTTGAATCAAATCACTCGCGCGCTGAAAAGTGGCAGACAAAACCGCGCGCCCACTTCCGCCGGGGCCATCGGACAGTCGCTGATCGCCAGGAAGCATATCCTTGCCTCGCCTCCGGGCCGGGCGACCCGCATCAGATAGAATGCCGCGACCACAAAGACGGCGGCAGCGAACACCAGCTTGGCGGCTACGAAACCCACGGCAGCCAACGTCGCGAGGTCGGGGCGCATCCCGAGCAAAGCGAGCGCAATGCAGACGGCGAAAGCTCCGCCGATGAGCAAGGCAGCAGTGAACCCGCGCCCAATCATCGTCCGGTCGACTGGTAGGGCATTGCGTGCGAGAGCGTCATCAGATCTTCCGTCCTCATGTGCGCGTCTCTCTGCCGATGAGCGCCGCCAGCGCCTTCAATCCGCGATGGATGGTGATCTTCACGTTTGATTCCGACATGCAGTACCGAACTGCCGTTTCGGCGACGCTCCTACCTTCGAGTTTCACAGCCGCGATCGTCAGGCGGGTCACTTCCCGCAAAAGGGAGGAAGACACCAGTTGGTTCCTCTCGGACGTTGGTGGACGCGATGTGAAATTTGGAGGCCGCGCAGAATATCGGGACCTCAGATGGACAGCCGGGCCGGTTCCTTTCGACAAGGCGCTGCGCCGTCGATAGGGGCGGGATGGTCTAACTTCAGACAATCGCCACAAATTTCATCGACAATCAGTCTTCACGAAGGCCGCTATGTCCCAGTATTCACTCGATATTGCGTCAGCGTGGTCAAGATGCTCGGCGAGCTCCATGGCATCCACGGCGAGCTCGATATCCATGTTGCCCTTGACCGCCATTCCAGCCCGCGACCCTGACGCATTAATTAATAGAACGCGACAGCAACTCTTTTCTCTTTACGCCAGACAACCGCGCAGCGGCGGCGGTCACCGTCGGGAATAACAGTCAGAGCAAATTCGTCGGGAATTTTTTCATCTGCAGCAAGATCGAGGGCTGCACCGAACGCAGATATGCTGCGAATGGTGCAATCTGTTTTCGAACGGCCGAAGCTGATCAAGCCTAGTCTGGTAACTTGTTTCGAATGAGGGTTCTTCTCATCCATAGTGTCCTCCAAGGCCCGAGGAGCGCAAATCCATGGGCAATGATTCGGCGGCGATGGTGCGTACCCATCAATCTCACCGAAGAGTTGGCTCACAATTTGATTAGCCAATTCACTTTCAACGCCCTGTCGGCAGCGGCAGGGGCTTGCTTTCCTCAAAGAAAATCTCGCAGCCGAGCGATTTCGGCTATCTGTTCTGCGGACAGCACGGCCGTAACAAGTTGCGTTTGCGGAGCAGTATGTATCTCGTAGAGATGACCTTGGCTGGCAGGCTTCGCTAGGAAAGCTCGGATGCATGCGTCCAAAGTGCCCTCGAATACAAGGTAAGAACTAACCGATGCCGCTGCGCGTTGGTTTCCAAGTGAAGGCCATTTTTTTAGTGCTGCTGCGGCAGTGAAGTCGATGCGCACGCGCTGCTTCGAGCCGACCAGTGCCCCTGACGCGCCTCTCCGGCGATCCGCCGATTCCGTTCTTTTCGAAGCTCTAATCATTCGGCCAATCAAAGCCTGATGGGCCAAGGTCCCGACCGCAATGATTGCGCTCTAACTTTTCCGGCTCGGTCAATAATAATTTTAGGAACTCCACCCTCGGTGCTGCGGAACTTGGACCAAACTGAGCAGCAATATCTGCGCTGGGGGCTTTCATGGCCAAGGTTTCAAGTTTGCCTATGTCGTGTTCGTTCGGAGGGCGGATGTTGCGTTGGGTCATTGTCCTCTCCTCCCGATCCACATGGTCCCCTGCAGGATTTTCCAAAAGATTAGAGTGCCGGAGCCGACAATCGAAACATTAAATGTCACATTAAATTGAGACTTATTATCACATTATAATTCAATAATAAAGTTAATAATCCTTTGACTGAAGCGACGTCTGTGATGTTCGAAAATTCACAGGCTTCCGAAAAATCTCGCCTTCGCGTCTTGTCCAGCGAGTACAGGGCACGCCCTCCGCTCAAGCACTCGAAGAAACGGCTCCTGCATTCGGGGGGCGAAGCAGGAATGCTGGAGTCGCTCTCTGCGATCTTGTGCGTTCATCCGGCACAATTGCCCAATTATAATCCAAGTAAAATAGATCGCTAGATTTAATACGGCTTGTATCCTTATTTAATTGTTATGGTCGCCGCGCCACCGTGGACCATTTCACGTCAAGATGCCCGACAATCTGTGGTAGGCTCCCAGTCGCACCACGCTCACCGCGTACAGAAGACCGTTTCTATGTCCGAACCTGCTGCACTCGCCGGGGCGATCTCGAGCACGCCGCCAAATAGGCCATTGAACCCGCGGCGGAGATCGTCGGGAGGGTCAAGGCGTTGTTGGTCGCCATGGATTTTCTCGACGCCGCGGCCCACGAGCTGCGTGCGGCGGCCTCGAAAGGATATTCACCTGGGCAGCACCTTGGTTGGTGTGACCGACGAGAGCGACTGATTTAAGGATATGACCGACATAACAGTTCGAGGCCTTTTCGGTTTGCCGCGACCGCGATACGGTCATCGAAGAACTCGAGCGGCAGAGTCCGCGGCAGCGGGATCCGAACGCAGGGAGTGACCGCGATGGCCATCACCTATCCCGTGGCGTTCCGTTCGTCATGGCCGACGACGGCGTCGCGCCCGGCGAAGCTTTGGAGGGCCTAAGCGCCAACGCCGCGGTCATGCGCGCCGAAGCGCTCTCCCGGAAGAGCCAGGCTGCGACGGCGCGGTCGCCTTTTTCGCGGACCGGAGACCCGTCGAGCGGCGATTTTGGCGACGCCAAGGTGATCGGGAAGTTCGGCGAGGTGCCGGACGATCTCAGTAGTCGTCCGTGAACAAGGCTCTAAGCGATTGAGCAGGAGTCAGTTTTCCGGTTGCGGCGGCATTTGAGATTGCAGGGATTGGGGGCTTGAGG
>NZ_JBEPRQ010000053.1:0-20172 GCF_040548425.1 Bradyrhizobium sp. i1.15.2
AAGACACTAGGCTGGAAAACGCCGGCGGAGGCGCTTGACGATCTTCTGTTATGAGTGAAAGTAACTGGTGTTGCGACGACCGTTTGAATCCGCCCTGTGTCCCGCGGGAGGTGTGGTGTGACCGCCACAGCCCAAGGCCATCGATCGGCCACGAAAACAAGACCGTCTGCGTTCGCGCGCCATCCGAGGCCGCACAAAAAAATACCCCATATCGAGCCTCACTCCCGCTCGGCCAATTAAGCAAAGCCCTCGCAGGCGGGCGAGGTCGGCGCGCAGCGCCGGGTGAGGGCTCTCTCCACTTTGGGGGTTCTCGATTGCTGAGACACCCTCTCCCCGACCCTCCCCCGCAAGCGGGGGAGGGAGCCCACCACTTTCGCTGCTACCTACGGCCGCAGATAGAGATAGCCCTGCGACTGGAGCTCGGCCAAACGGACCACGCCGCCCTTCTCCGCGCTGACGAAGCCCGGCAAGAGATCCGTAAGCGTGACGTTCTGCGCCTTCATCGTGTTGCCGCAGGCGGCAAGCTCGACGCCATCCTTGGAGAAATCGCCGACGCGCTTGCTGATGTCAGGGTTGGCCTGCGCCGAGTGAAACGCCTTCAGCGCCGGCCCGTGGATCACCAGTGCGATCGTCACATGCTCGGGGCCGCCGACGCCCTCGATGTGGTTCTGGATGTTGCCAAGGACGAAATTGACCTTCTCGGCATCGCTCAGGTGATACACCACCTTCAGCTTGTTGCCCGCGCCGGCGTCCGTCGCGGCGTTCGCGCTGGAGGCGCCAAGCGCTGCGCCCAGGCCTGAGATGGCGCTCCACAACATGTTCCGGCGGTTCATGACGATCTCCTCGATTGCGCCGGAGACATATCATTTGTGGCGGAGCGCGGCGAGTTCCTTGCGGTCGGTCACGAGCGAGGCGCATTCCTTATTGTCCGTTCGATCCAGGCGGAAAATCCCGTCGTCGGCGCCGGCGACCAGTGACAGTTCGGCATCCTCATCCGGCTTGTTGTTCTGCCAGACCCTGACCCGCGCGAGCCGCACGATCGCCGATTTGTCGTCCCTTGAGAGCGCGACGCCGATGCCGCCGCCCTCGCAGTCGACGCCGCAACCGAGGCGGATTTCGGTGCCGTCCTTGGTGAACACGGTGTGATGACAGAAGCCGCTGGAGTCGAAATCGCCGGAGCGGTGACGATATCTGAAACCAAGGCGGAAGGAGTTGTGGAGCTGCTTGTCTTCGGTGTCCATCTCCGCCGAGATCAGCAGCTTCATCGCGGCGACCTTCTGCTTCGGATGACGCGCCAGGTGCTCGGCATCGTAGCGGCGCACGAAGCAGGCATAGGCCTTGTTGCCGGGTGCGCCGGCATACATGCGCGCGTTGAAGGTCTCGGCTTCGGCCTTGCTGGCCTCACGGATATCGTCGGCCTCCTCGGCGTGAGCGGCGCCGCCGAGCGCGGCAAGGAAGACGGCCGCAACGAGAAAAGACTTCATGATGGCCTCGCGTGCAGCAACTGAGCTGTACTTTAGACGCGAACCCGGTGCGACGCGTTCATGGTTCGCACATCAATGACACGAGCATCGCAGGGCGGAGCGAGGTGATTAGTTCCACGCGGGGCGTTAGTCATCGGTGGGGTCATAAAGGTTCATTCGATGTAACGCCTTCGCCTTTCGGAACTCGACTCCTGCGATCCCCACGGACATTGCCCGATTTCGTCGATGTGATAGCCTTCACAGACGATCGCCTTTGGCAGTCGTAGGTTGGGGTCTGCCTTTGTAAGTTTGTGGAGTCCCCGCAATGGGCGAAATTCGCAACTTCAGATCCGGGAATGACGAGCCGCCTTCGCACGGCCCTATGCCTCGTCGCCTCGCGGCCATCATTGTCGGTGACATCGCTTCCTACAGCCGCCTGATGCAGGCCGACGAGGAGGGCACGCACGTCCGCGTCAAGCGGATCGAGCGGGATCTCATCCAGCCCAGCATCGTCGAGCACAATGGAAGTCTGGTGAAGACGACGGGCGACGGCTTCATCGCGATTTTCGACAGTCCGGTCGAGGCCGTCCGATGCAGCATCGTCATCCAGCAGAATCTCATCGGCCGCAACGCCTCGCTTCCGAAGGACACTCGGATCGAGTACCGGATTGGCGTCAATCTCGGTGATGTCATCGTGGAGCCGGACGACGTCTACGGCGACGGCGTCAACATCGCCACGCGCATCGAGGGCATCGCCGAGCCAGGCCAGGTCTTTATCTCCGGCGCGATCTACGAGCAGATCAAGCACAAGGTCGTGTGCGGTTACGAGTCGCTCGGGGACCGCAAGGTCAAGAACATCACCGATCCCGTGCGCGTCTATAAAGTGCTGCCGGATGCAGACGCGGTCGGCAGGACGCGGGGGCGGCGCGAGAATACTCTGATCTTTCTCCTGGGTATCACGCTGTCGGTGATTGCCGCCGGTGTGCTGTGGTATCTGCTGGCTCAGACACCGGGCAGGGTGAGCGAGCAGGCCACCGGGCCCACCGCTTCTCCCACCGCTTCTCCCACCGCTTCGCCTGCCGCATCACCGAGCCCGCAGCCTCCGTCGCGCGAAGCAGCGCCGCAGACGCCGCAGCCTTCTCCCTCGTCGGCTTCGTCATCTCCGTCGCCCGCTCCCGCGCCGAGTCAATCGGCAAGTCATTCGGCCATTCCCGCCCGCGAACCCGAGATGGTCGCCATTCGCGGCGGCAGCTTTGCGATGGGAAGCAATGACGATCTGACCGAGCGTCCCGTCCATCAGGTGACGGTCAAGCCGTTCTCGATCGGCAAATATCCGGTCACCGTGCAGGAATGGAATGAGTGCGCCGCTGTAAAGGCGTGCGGCTTCACGGCGATCGGCAAGGACGATGCGCCGGTCAGCAATGTGAGCTGGACCGACGCGCAGCAATATGCGGCTTATCTCGCTCAGGCGACGAAGAAGACTTATCGGCTTCCGAGCGAAGCCGAATGGGAATATGCCGCGCGGGGCGGAACGCAGACCAAATATTGGTGGGGCGACAAGCTGCAGCCGGGCATGGCCGGTTGCAAGGATTGCGGTGATCTCGCGGCCGAGCAACCGGCGAAGGTCGGCAGCTTCAGGCCTAATCCGTTCGGGCTCCACGACATGGGCGGCGGTATCGATCAATGGGTCGAGGACTGCTGGCATAAGACCTATCAGGGCGCGCCCGGTGACGGCTCGGCATGGAGCAGCGGGGACTGCAGCGCTCATGTCCTGCGCTCGGGCTCCTGGAAGAACGATTCGAGATATGTGCGGCCGTCCAACCGCGACGGCTACGACACCAACGTTCGTTATCCCACGCACGGATTCCGCGTGGCGCTCAGTCCCTAAGTGGTGGAGTTGGTTTGATGCAGATCCTTCGTTGCGTCGCGCTGGCGGCGGCGCTCGCATTGCTCCCGGGGGCAGCCTTTTCGCAGGGCAAGGCAGCGCCCAAGGACGCGAAGCTCTATTTCATCACCCCGCATGACGGGCAGAAGGTGCGCGGCGGATTCTGGGTCCGGTTCGGCTTGCGCAACATGGGAGTGACCCATGCCGGCGACGAGTATCAGAACGCCGGTCACCATCATTTGCTGATCGACGTCAACGACCCCATCGATCCCAAGGAGCCGATCCTGCAGGACAAGTCGCATCTGCATTTCGGGGCAGGGCAGACCGAAACGCTTCTCGAGCTTCCGCCCGGGACGCACACGCTTCAACTCGTGTTGGGCGATGCCAAGCACTATCCGTTCGAGCCGCCCATCGTGTCGGAGAAGATCACCATACGCGTCCGGCAGCCGGCTGCGGCGCGGTAGCGATCACCGCAGGCTGGCGTTGAACTTGTCCAGCATCGCCGAGCCCGGGCAGAGCGTGTCCGCTTCCAGCGTGTTGAGCGGCGTCTCGACCGTGTTGAGATGCTCGTGCAGATCTTCCGCGTCGGGATCGACGTAGAGCAGCCCCGTGACGATCTGTCCCTTTGCGGCGTGCTTTTGCAGGAAGGTCTGGGCGCCGAGCCGGTCATGCGGATCGTAGTCGGCATCGATCTTGCGCAGCGCGATCCTGCTGCCGTCATGCTGCTCGACCATTTGCACCGTGCCCGGTGCGTAATCCACCGCAATCGGATCGCGGCCGACCAGCACGTCGAGCCGGTTCACCGCGTCATTGTGCTCGCGAACATAGTCGAAGCTCTTGGTCGAGCCGGCGTGATTGTTGAAGGCGATGCAGGGGCTGATGACGTCGATGAACGACGCGCCCTTGTGGCGGATCGCGGCCGCGATCAGCGGCACGAGCTGGGTCTTGTCGCCGGAGAACGAGCGCGCGACGAAAGTCGCCCCCAACTGCAGCGCGATGGCGACGAGGTCGATGGCGTTGTCGGTGTTGGTGATGCCCTTCTTGGACTTCGAGCCGCGGTCGGCGGTCGCCGAGAACTGGCCCTTGGTCAGGCCATAGACGCCGTTGTTCTCGACGATATAGGTCATGTTCACCCCGCGCCGGATCGAATGGGCGAACTGGCCGAAGCCGATCGAGGCGGAATCGCCGTCGCCGGAGACACCTAGATAGATCAGGTCGCGATTGGCGAGATTGGCGCCGGTCAGCACGCTGGGCATGCGGCCGTGCACGGAGTTGAAGCCGTGCGAATTGCCGAGGAAATAGTCCGGCGTCTTCGACGAGCAGCCGATGCCCGAGATCTTCGCAACCCGGTGCGGCTCGATCGAAAGCTCATAGCAGGCCTCGATGATCGAGGCCGTGATCGAATCGTGGCCGCAGCCGGCGCACAGCGTCGAGATCTTGCCTTCGTAGTCGCGATGGGTGTAGCCGAGCTCGTTCTTCTTCAGCCCGGGATGGTGGAATTTCGGCTTTGCGATGTAGGTCATGACCGTCTCTCTCTGCTCCCTCTCCCCGCTCTTCGCGGGGAGAGGGTCGGGGTGAGGGGCTCTTTCGACGAGCTCGACTCGTGGTGAGTCCCCCTCACCCGGATTGCTGCGCAATCCGACCTCTCCCCGCACGCGGGGAGAGGTGATTGCATCCGATGCCTGCGCCTTACCATCATGACACGGCCTTGCGGAGCGGGGTCACCTTGAGGTGATCCTGGTGGTCGCCAATGGCTTTTGCGATGAAGCGGGCGGTGATCGGCGAGCCGTCGTAGTGCACGATCGGCACCAGCCGCACCGGGTCGATGCCGTTTTCGTTGACGATGAGCTGGCGCAGCTGGCTGTCGCGGTTCTGCTCGACTACGTAGACGAAATCGTGCTCGGCGAGGAAGCTCGCCACGCTGGAGTGGAACGGGAAGGCGCGGATGCGCAGGCGATCGAGCTGATGGCCTCGTGCCTCCAACAATCCGATCGCCTCGTCCATCGCCGGCGTAGTCGAACCGAAATAGATCACGCCGTATTTGGTCGGCCGTTCCGCATTAGCCTGAAGCGGCCGCGGCACCAAATCCTGCGCGGTCTCGAACTTGCGCATCAGCCGCTGCATGTTGTCGGCGTAGACCGAGCCTTCTTCGGAGTAACGCGCATAGCGGTCGCGCGACGTGCCGCGGGTAAAATATGAGCCCTTGGTCGGATGCGTGCCGGGATAGGTTCGGTAGGGGATGCCGTCGCCGTCGACGTCGAGATAGCGGCCGAAGTCGCGGCCTTCCTCCAGCATCTCCGAAGTCATCACCTTGCCGCGGTCATATTGCTTGGCGTCGTCCCACTTCAAGGGACGGCAGAGCCGGTGGTTCATGCCGATGTCGAGGTCGAGCATCAGGAAGATGGTGGTCTGGAGCCGCTCGGCGAGATCGAAGGCCGCGGCCGCGAACTCGAACGCCTCGGCGGGATCCTCAGGGAACAGCAGCACATGCTTGGTGTCGCCATGCGAAGCATAGGCGCAGGCGATGATGTCGCATTGCTGGGTCCGGGTCGGCATGCCGGTCGAGGGACCGGCGCGCTGGATGTTCATGATCACGGCCGGGATTTCGGCGAAATATGACAGGCCGATGAACTCGGTCATCAGCGAGATGCCGGGGCCGGAGGTTGCGGTGAAGGCGCGCGCGCCGTTCCAGGAGGCGCCGATCACGATGCCGATCGAAGCGAGCTCGTCCTCGCCCTGCACGATGGCGTATTTCGCCTTGCCGGTTTCCGGATCGTGCCGGTACTTCTTGCAGTGGGCGGTGAAAGCCTCGGCAACGGACGAGGACGGCGTGATCGGATACCAGGCGCACACCGTGGCGCCGCCATAGACGGCGCCGAGCGCGGCGGCGCTGTTGCCCTCGATGAAGATGCGGTCGCCGACCTTATCGGACTTCTTCACCCGCAGCCCGGTCGGACATTTCAGGTTTTGCAGCGCCCAGTCGCGGCCGAGATGCAGCGCGTGGACGTTGGAGGACAAGAGCTTCTCCTTGCCCTTGTACTGCTCGCCGATCAGCTGCTCGATCAGCTTCGGGTCCATATCGAGCAGCGCCGAGAGCGCCCCGAGATAGATGATGTTCTTGAACAGCTGGCGCTGGCGCGGATCGGTGTAGGTCGAGTTGGTGATCGCGGTCAGGGGAACACCGATCACGGTGATGTCGTCGCGGAATTTCGTTGACGGCATCGGCTTGGTGGAATCGTAGAACAGATAGCCGCCGGGCTCGATGCCGGCGACGTCCTTGTCCCAGGTCTGCGGGTTCATCGCCACCATCATGTCGACGCCGCCGCGGGCGCCGAGATGGCCCTGTTCGGTCACCCGCACCTCGTACCAGGTCGGCAGGCCCTGGATGTTGGAGGGGAAGATGTTACGGGGGCTCACCGGAACGCCATGGCGCAGGATCGCGCGCGCAAACATCTCGTTGGCGCTGGCCGAGCCCGATCCGTTGACGTTGGCGAAGCGGACGACGAAGTCGTTTACGCTGCTGATCGGCTTTTTGTCGGACATGCTGAACCTGCGTGAGTCATCTCGATCAAATATTTCTGCATGTCCCAGGCGCCGGTGGGACAGCGCTCGGCACACAGCCCGCAATGCAGGCAGACATCCTCGTCCTTGATCATCACGCGCCCGGTCTTGAGGTCGCTCGAGACATAGAGATCCTGGTCCGGATGCAGCGAGGGCGCTTTCAGGCGCTGACGGAGATCGCCTTCCTCGCCATTGTCGGTGAAGGTGATGCAGTCCATCGGACAGATGTCGACGCAGGCGTCGCACTCGATGCAGAGCGAGGTCGAGAACACGGTCTGGACGTCGCAGTTCAGGCAGCGCTCGGCCTCGCCCAGCGCCAGCTTGACGTCGTAGCCGAGCTCGACCTCCGTGCGGATGTCCTTCAGCGCGATCACCTTGTCGCGATGCGGCACCTTGTAGCGCTTGTCGTTGGAGATGTCGTTGTCATAGCTCCATTCGTGGATGCCCATCTTCTGCGAGGAGATGTGCACCTCCGGCAATGGACGCTCGGTGACGTCCTCGCCCGAGAGCATCTTGTGGATCGACAGCGCGGCATCATGGCCCTGCGCCACCGCCCAGATGATATTCTTCGGCCCGAACGCGGCGTCGCCGCCGAAGAATACTTTCGGGTTGGTCGAGACGAAGGTTTGCGGATCGACCTTGGGCATGTGCCATTTGTCGAACTCGATCCCGCAGTCCTGCTCGATCCAGGGAAAGGCGTTCTCCTGGCCGACCGCGACCAGCACGTCGTCGCATTCGATGGTTTGGTCCGGCTCGCCCGAGGGCACGAGGTTGCGGCGGCCCTTGGCGTCGTATTCGGCCTTCACCTTCTGGAAGGTGATGCCGGTGAGCTTACCGTTGTCGTGGACGAAGGCTGTGGGCACGAGGAAGTTGAGGATCGGGATGTCCTCGTGAAGCGCGTCTTCCTTCTCCCAAGGCGAGGCCTTCATTTCCTCGAAGCCGGAGCGCACGACCACTTTCACCTCTTCGCCGCCGAGGCGACGCGCGGTGCGGCAGCAATCCATCGCGGTGTTGCCGCCGCCGAGCACGATGACGCGCTTGCCGATCTTGTCGGTATGGCCGAACGAGACCGAGGACAGCCAGTCGATGCCGATATGGACGTTGGCGGCTGCTTCCTTGCGTCCGGGGATGTCGAGCTCGCGTCCGCGCGGTGCGCCGGAGCCGACGAAGATCGCGTCATACTTCTCCGCGAGCAGCGCCTTCATGCTTTCGATGCGGTGGCCGCCCTTGAAGTCAACGCCGAGACCCAGGATGTAGCCGGTCTCCTCGTCGATGACTGAATCCGGCAGGCGAAATTTCGGGATCTGCGAGCGCATCATGCCGCCGGCTTTGGGATCGGCGTCGAACACCGTGCAGTGATAGCCGAGCGGGGCGAGATCGCGGGCCACCGTCAGCGAAGCGGGACCGCCGCCGACGAAGGCAACGCGCTTGCCGTTCTTGGCCGACGGCCGCGGCAGGCGTTGCGTGATGTCGTCCTTGAAATCGGCGGCGACGCGCTTCAGGCGGCAGATCGCGACCGGGGTCTCCTCGACGCGTCCGCGGCGGCACGCCGGCTCGCATGGACGATCGCAGGTGCGTCCCAGAATTCCGGGAAACACGTTCGATTTCCAGTTGATCATATAGGCGTCGCTGTAGCGGCCTTGGGCGATCAGTCGGATGTATTCGGGAACGGGGGTGTGCGCAGGACAGGCCCATTGGCAATCGACCACTTTGTGAAAGTAGTCGGGGGCCGCAATGTCGGTCGGTTTCATTCCTACCCTGTCCGCGCAGGCCCAAAGACCCGGCGGCCTTTTCTTGAGCTTGGCGAACGCTAACGCGCGGCGATCTGGTTTCTGAATGACGTCATTGGGTTAGCTTATTAGAACCGGTCCGAAGTACAACGGCAAAATTCGCGCTTCCCCTCTTTCATGGGAGCTACGCGCGCACAGCATTAACGGCCGCGCGCGCTATGTGGCGGTGCAGCATGTTGCGATGCGTCCGATGGCCTAGTTGCGCGCGATGTCGCTCTTCGCGAGGTCCCACATCAGGCTGTAGGTGCCGACCGACACGGGAAGCGGGAATGGCGAGGCGGCAGGGCCGGTGAAGCGCGCGGCGATCACGGCCGAGACCGCACCGACATGCGTGCCGTCGATCAGCACGAACCAGTCGCGCGCGCCTTCGTTGCGCACCGCCGGAATGTCCGCAGTCGCGCCCGACAATTCCGGTTCGCTCTCGAGCAGGTGCATCGAGATGATGCCGTCGTGCTTTTCCGGCGCCAGCCGTTCTTGCAGTGCGTCACGCCATGCGGCCGCATTGTCCGGCGTCGGCCGCAGCCGCACGAGGCCGAGCGCCGCGCCTCGGCCGGTGCCGTTGCTGATCGTGATGCGGGCGACCACGCGCAGCATGTCCTTGAAATGCGCCATGCTGCGCCGCGACCATTCGGTCTGATTGGCGAGCCGCGCCCGGTAGGCGGGACTGTCGAGCACGTCGAGCGTCGCAGTCGAATACAGCGAGAGATATTTGGGATTGGCGGCGTGCGCGACATAGCGCCGCGCCTCGAGGAATCCCTCGATCGCGACGCGCTCTTCCAGATGCTCGCGATCGTACCAGCGATTGAAATCGGCTTCATCTGAAACGTCGATGTTCATCGACGTCAGCAGCATGCCTTGACCAGCGAGTGGCATTTTCTTGTCCCGCTATCGCGAAATCTTCGAAGCGATATCTGCGATCGACTTCATGACCGCGTCCCGCACGCCGGTATCATAGAGCGAATGGCCGGCTTCTTCCACGATGCGAATCTCGGAACCCGGCCACACTTTCGCGAGCGCCTGCGATGTCTCGGGAGGGCACAACAGATCGTAGCGGCCCTGGACGATGATGCCGGGAATGCCGTCGAGCTTGCCGGCGTTCCGCAACAACTCGTTCTCCGTCATGAAGCTGTCCTGGACGAAATAATGCGCCTCCATGAAGGGCGTCGCCGGCAATGTGCGCCAGACGTTCAGCGACGCCAGGTCCAGCCGGGTCTTGGCCGCCTTGTGTTCCGACAAGGCGCGCTCGGTATCGTACCAGGCGCGCGATGCCGGGCCATGCACGGCCGGATCGGCATCGAGGATGCGGCGATAGTAGGCTTCCACCGGCCGCGCGCGCTCCTCGAGCGGCAGCACGCTCAGAAAATCCTCGTAGAGCGCGGGGTAGAATTGCGACAGGCGCGAGGTGAAGGCGATCTCGACTTCAGCACGCGTGCCGAGAAACGTCGCGCGGAGCGCAATCCCGGAAACGCGCGCGGGATGCGCCTGCGCATAAGCCAGCGCCAGCGTCGCGCCCCAGGATCCGCCGACCACCATCCAGCGCGCGACGCCGAATTTCTCGCGGATCTTTTCCATGTCCGCGATCAGATGCTGCGTGGTGTTGTGCTCGCGCGATCCCTTCGGACGGCTGCGGCCGCAGCCGCGTTGGTCGAACAGCACGGCATGGAAACGGTCGGGATCGAACAGCCGGCGGTGGTCGGGCTGGCAGCCGCTGCCGGGGCCGCCATGCAGGTAGACCGCGGGGATTCCGTCGGCGCGGCCGACGCTCTCGACATAGAGCTCGTGGCCGTCGCCGACGTCGAGCGTTTCGGAGGTCAGCGGCGCAAAAGGATCGGCGCGCTTGACTGAGCTGGCCGCGTCGGCGTCAGGCATCATTCCCGGATTCCAGAGTGCCACCGGCGAAATTGCGATAGACGAAGCGGTTGGTTTCGCCCTCGGCCTCGCGCTCGGCCTGCTTGAAGATGGTCTCGTGCAGTGGCGACAGCGCACAGGCCGGATCGGTGTTGGCAGCGTCACCGGTCAGCGCAAAGGCCTGGCAGCGGCAGCCGCCGAAATCGATCTCGCGGAATTCGCAACTCTTGCACGGTTCCTTCATCCAGCCGGTGCCGCGATAGCGGTTGAAGGCCTCCGAGTTCTGCCAGATCCATGCGATCGAATGGTTGGAGCGCACGGATTCGAAGTCGAGCCCGGTGATGCTCTCGGCGGCGTGGCAGGGCAGCACCTTGCCGGCCGGCGAAATGTTGAAGAACTGCCGGCCCCAGCCGCCCATGCACTTCTTCGGCCGCAGCGCGTAGTAATCGGGCACGACATAGTCGATCGTCAGCCGGCCCTTCAGCCGCTCGCGCGCGTCCTCGACGATACGGGTGCACTCGTCGAGCTGCGCCACCGTCGGCATCAGCGCGGCGCGGTTCTTCAGCGCCCAGCCGTAATATTGCACATTGGCGACCTCGAGCCTGTCGGCGTCGAGATCGATCGACATCTGGATGATCTCAGGCAGCTGGTGCAGGTTCTGCCGGTGCATCACCGCGTTCACGGTGAGCGGCAGGTCCAGCTCGCGCGTCCATTTTGCCACTTCGAGCTTCTTGCGGTGCCCGCCTCTGTAACCGCCAACGCGATCGGCCAAGCCTTCTTCAACGCCCTGGAAGCTGATCTGCACGTGGCAGAGCCCGGCATCCGCCAGCTCGCTCAGCCGCTCGCGCGTCAGCAACACGGCCGAGGTGATGAGGTTGGTGTAAAGGCCGACGTCGCTGGCGTGCTTGACCAGTTCGACGAGATCCTTGCGCGCGGTCGGTTCGCCGCCGGAGAAATGCACCTGGAGCACGCCAATCTCGGCGAGCTCGCTCAGGACTTTCTTCCATTCCTCGGTGGTCAGCTCCTTGCCCGAGCGGTCGAGCTCGACCGGGTTGGAGCAATAGGGGCATTGCAGCGGGCAGCGGTGGGTGATCTCGAGCAGCACGGCGAGCGGAATGCCGAAGGTCTCCGCCGTCGAGCGGCTCTTCTCCAGCACCGCGAGGCTGTCACTGGCGTCGGGCGGAATGGTGGGATTGCCGAGCACATCGCTCATGACGTCTTCTCCCGGGCCTCCGTGAGAAAGCCCTTGTCGGCGAGATCCTGCAGCATGACGATGACGTCGGCCAGGATCGCCTCTCGCGGCGCGGCGTATTTTGCCGCGAGCTGGTCGGACATTTCGCCAACATTGCGCTCGCCGTCGCAGAGCTGCAAGACCTCGACCGCGATCTCGTCCGGCGCCAGCACGCGTTCGGGCGCCAGGATCACCCAGACTTTTCGCGTCTCGTCATATTTCAGCTTGGCGTGCCGCGGCAGCACCGGCCGGCTGGTCTCGCTGACGCTGATGTTGCGCGGCCCGGCCATTGTTCCTCAGCTCGCTTTTTGGTGTTCTTGGGGCACGAATGCGCCCGGCGGAATGTGGCCCTCGACATAGGCGTGCTGGAGCGCGTCGAGCTGCACCCACAGCACGCTGGTCTTGAAGATCAGTGCGTTGCAGACCGACGCGCGTTGCTCGGGCGTGGTGGCATGCGCCTTGACATAGTCGAGCGCAAAGCCGGCATCGCGCGGCGCCTGTGCCAGCCGGCGTTTGAAGTAGCTCATGGTGTCAGGATTGACGAAGTCATAGTGCTCCAGCATGCCGGCAATGCGCTCTTCGTGCAGGTTCGGCGCGAACAATTCGGTGAGCGAGGAGGCGATTGCCTCCAGCGGCGACTTCTCGCGGCAATAGTGGACATAGGCTTCGACCGCGAAGCGCGTCGCGGGCAGGATGCCCTCGGTCGATTCCACATAAGCCGTGTCCAGCCCGAGGCCGTCGGTCAGCTTCAGCCAGCGCTCGATGCCGCCTTCGGAGCCGATATCGCCGTCATGGTCCTCGATGCGGTGGCGCCATTCCACGCGCGTGGCGCGGTCGCGGAAGCGCGAGATCACCACCGCGTCCTTGATCGGGATGGTGCTCTGGTAATAGTAGCGGTTCAGCGCCCAGGCCTGGACCTGCCCCTTGTTCAGCTTGCCGCCGTGCAGGAGCTTATGAAACGGATGCAGGCTGTGATAGCGCGTCGCCCCGATATGGCGCAGCGCCGCCTCCAGCTCCTCGGCCGAGTTGAGCCTGATGTCCTTGCCGACCGAGAGCGCGGTCATTCCAGTCAGTGACGCGGCATTCACAGCACGATCTCCGTTCCGTCGGCGGGTATCTGCCAGCCCGCCGCTTCAGCGGCCTTGCGCTCGGGGGAAGCGGGCAGCAGCGCCGGGTTCGAGTTATTGATATGCAGAAATATCTTCCTGTCGAGTGTGAGGTCGGCGAGCCGCGCGATGGCGCCGTGGTCGCCGGACATCGCGACATGGCCCATGCTCTTGCCGGTCTTGTGGCTAAGCCCAGCCTTGATCATCTCGTCGTCCTGCCACACCGTGCCGTCGAAGAACACCAGCGCAGCGCCGTCGATCTCGGCCTTGAGCGCGTCGGTGACCTCGGCGCAGGCGGCGATGAAGTAGAAGCATTTGCCGGTCGCTTTGTCGGTGATCTTCAGCCCCAGCGTATCGCCCTCGCCGGTGTCGCCGCCCGGATGCGCCTTGCCTTCCAGGTACCAGGCCGATTTGCCCGAAACGGCGAAGGGCAGCACCTCAAGTCCTGAGCGCGCCCCGTCCGGCAGCCGCGGCTCGAACGGCTCGTTGATGCCGACCGGCTGGCGCTGCACGTTCTTCTCGTTCAGCACGTTGAAGATGCTGTTGGCCTTCAGGATCGCCAGCACCTTCTCATGCGCATAGACCGTGAAGGGCGAGCCCTCGCGCATCGACAGCAGGCCTGCCACCGCGTCCACTTCGCTGTTGGTCAGGATCACGCCTGCGATCGGCGTATGGCGCAGCGCGCCTGCCTTCGGATGCAGCTGTGGCGTCGCATTCAATTGCTGGCGGAGGTCGGGGGAGGCGTTGATCAAGAACCAGTGCTCGCCGTCGCCAGTGAAGGCGACCGAGGCTTGGGTCCGTTGCAGCTCTTGGCCGTTATCACGGGCCGTCCGGCAGCCCTCGCAGCCGCAATTCCATTGCGGCACTCCGCCGCCGGCTGCGGCGCCCAGGACGACGACGCGAAGCATGATCCGTCTCCTGGAGGCAATGTCGCGAGGTGGACCTCACGCCAACACAAATCCTGTCTTCCGGACATGCATCGTGACCGAAAGATCCACCTGCGCAGAACGCGAACTCACCAACCGCTTACTTGCGGGTAGCGCTCACATACATGTTGATTTCCATGCCACAGGGCACTTCGACGATCTTCGGGGCTTTCCAGGCCATTTCGGCTCTCCATTTTCGAGATTTCGGACGTATCCGCCCGGGGCTAAGTTACTGCGAGCACAAAAGTTCGCCAGTGAAATTTTCCCGAGGACGGGCATATTGCGCCGCGAAAAAAGCGTGGGGAACAGTACTTTCTGGTGATGCGGCCCTGCGCTCGGCGCATTCGGTCGCGAACCCTGTCCTGATAAAGCAGTTGTGAGTGCAGTGCAGCTTCCAATCCGGTACAGGCGACCCAACTGGAACTTCGTGATGCCCAGATATTTCTTCAACACCCGTATCGGCAACGAACTGATCGTGGATCCTGAGGGAGAGGATCTGCGCAATCCCGACCGTGCCTGGGAGGTTGCCCGCCAGATGATTCTGGAGGTGCTGAGATCGGAAGGCACCCAGCCGGCCCTGCTTGAGGCCGTGATCGAAGTTACCGACCGCGAAGGCGAGATCGTGCTCGAATTCCCCTTCACCGAGGCATTGCTGGACATCCCGGACCAGTCTGCCACCCGGCATTAGAGGTCCGCCGCTCTTTCCCCGTCATTGCGAGGAGCCCTTGCGACGAAGCAATCCAGACTGCTTCCGCGGAGGCACTCTGGATTGCTTCGCTTCGCTCGCAATGACGGCGAATGAGGCGTCACCCGGCTCTCGCCCTTCGCCCCTGCGAAATCCGCATGGCTTTGCCGCGTTCCCGGGGCTAAAAGACGCCGGTTAAACGGAGCAAGCCATGCAAGATCTCTGGCGCCTGTCGGCCGCCGACCTCGCCACCCTCGTCAAAACCAAAAAGGTCTCCGCCAGGGAGGCCGCGCAGGCCGGCCTCGCCCGGCTCGACGCCGTCAATCCCCAGCTCAACGCCGTGATCGACCACCGGCCCGAGGACGTGCTCAAGCAGGCCGACGCCGTCGATGCCGCCATCGCCAGGGGCGAGGACCCAGGCCCGCTCGCCGGCGTGCCCGTCACCATCAAGGCCAATGTCGACCAGGAGGGCTTTGCCACCACCAACGGCCTCAAGCTCCAGCGCGACCTGATCGCGCGCGAGGACAATCCGGTGGTCGCCAATTTCCGCAAAGCCGGCGCCGTTCTGCTTGGGCGCACCAATTGCCCGGCCTTCTCCTATCGCTGGTTCACCACCAATCTGGTCCACGGCGACACCAAGAACCCCCGCGATGCCTCGCTCACGCCGGGCGGCTCGTCCGGCGGCGCCGGTTCGGCGGTCGCGGCCGGCATCGGCCATATCGCCCATGGCACCGACATTGCGGGCTCGATCCGCTATCCCGCCTATGCCTGCGGCGTGCATGGCCTGCGCCCGACGCTCGGCCGCATCCCCGCCTTCAATCCGGCCCTGCCGGAGCGTCCGATCGGGCCGCAGATCATGGCGGTGTCGGGGCCGCTGGCGCGCACCGTCAACGACATCAGGATTTCGCTCGCGGCCATGTCGGCCCGCGACATCCGCGATCCCTGGTTCGTGCCCGCGCCGCTGGAAGGCCCCGCGCGGCCGAAGCGCGCCGCGCTGTGTCTCAATCCGGACGGCCTTGCGACCACACCGGAGGTGAAGGCAGCCGTGACCGATGCCGGCAAGCGCCTGGAGCGTGCGGGCTGGACGGTCGATGTGATCGAGAACACGCCGCCGATGCGCGAAGCGGTCGAGTGGCAGATCAAGCTCTGGCTCGGCGACGGCTATGAGGCGCAGCTCGAGATGGCCGAGCGTGAGGGCGATCCCGGCGCGCTGGCGTGCCTGCGCGGCAACCGCGCCAGGGTCACGCCGATGGACCAGGCGAATTACGCCAAGGCATTGACCCGCCGCGCCACGCTGACCCGTGACTGGATGCTGTTCTTCGAGACCTATGCCGTGCTGCTGACACCGGTCTCCGGCGAGCTGCCGTTCCCGGATCATCTCGACCGCAAGGACGAGGAATCCTTTAAGCGGGTCTGGGAAGCGCAACTGCCGCAGATCGCCACTCCCTTCATGGGCCTGCCGGGCCTCGTGGTCTCCACCGGCCTCGTCGGCAAGGCGCCGGTCGGCGTGCACATCGTGTCCGGCCGCTATCGCGAGGATCTCTGTCTGCTCGCAGGCGAGGCGATCGAGGCGGGCGGCGTGCCGCCGTCGCCAATCGATCCCGTGGGTTAGCGATGTCCGTGATCTACGACTTCAAGGCCAACTCGCTTCTCGGCGAAGAAGTGCCCATGCGCCGCTTCGAGGGGCAGGTGCTGCTGATCGTCAACACCGCGAGCAAATGCGGCTTCACGCCGCAATATCGCGGGCTGGAGGATCTGCATCGCGATCTCAATCCGCGCGGCTTCTCGGTGCTCGGCTTTCCCTGCAACCAGTTCGGTGCGCAGGAGCCTGGGCCGGCGAGCGAAATCCAGGCGTTCTGCTCGACCAACTACGACGTCACCTTTCCCCTGTTCGAGAAGATCGACGTCAACGGCAGCAATGCGCATCCGTTGTATAAGTACCTGAAACGCCAGCAATCCGGCCTGCTGGGCGCCTCCATCAAATGGAATTTCACCAAATTCCTGGTGGATCGCGCCGGCAAGGTGGTTTCGCGCTATGCGCCGACCGCGCGGCCCGAAGGATTACGGCAGCAAATCGAGACCCTGTTATGAGCGAGACAATCATGAGCGACGAATTTCCGGACCGCCTCTCGGTCGATCCGAGCAGCCCCTATTACAACGCGGACATTTTGGCGCGCGACGTCGGCATCCGCTTCAAGGGCGTCGAGAAGACCAATGTCGAGGAGTACTGCATCAGCGAAGGCTGGGTCCGCGTCACCGCCGGCAACGCCAAGGACCGCCACGGCAACCCGCTGACCATCAAGGTGCACGGCCCGGTCGAGCCGTATTTCAGGGATAAGAAGTAGGAGCGCGCTCTCTCCACCCGTCATCGCGAGCGCTCTCTCCTCGTCATTGCGAGGAGCCCTTGCGACGAAGCAATCCAGACTGTCTCCGCGGATGCATTTCTGGATTGCTTCGCTACGCTCGCAATGACGAAAGCAAGAGGTCCCCCATGTCCGTCCGCATCGTCGACGTCCGCGAGATCACGAAACCGATCTCTTCGCCGATCCGCAACGCCTATATCGATTTCACCAAGATGACGACGAGCCTGGTTGCGGTCGTCACCGACGTCGTGCGCGACGGCAAGCGCGTCGTCGGCTACGGCTTCAACTCCAACGGCCGCTACGGGCAGGGCGGCCTGATCCGCGAGCGCTTTGCCTCGCGCATCCTGGAGGCCGATCCGAAATCGCTGCTGAATGCGGCCGGCGACAATCTCGACCCCGACAAGGTCTGGGGTGCGATGATGACCAACGAGAAGCCGGGCGGCCACGGCGAGCGCTCCGTCGCGGTCGGCACCATCGACATGGCGGTGTGGGATGCCGTGGCGAAGATCGCAGGGAAACCGCTTTTCCGCCTGCTGGCTGAGCGTCACGGCGTCAAAGCCAATCCGCGCGTGTTCGTCTACGCCGCCGGCGGCTATTATTATCCGGGCAAGGACCTCTCGATGCTGCGCGGCGAGATGCGCGGCTATCTCGATCGCGGCTACAACGTCGTGAAGATGAAGATCGGCGGCGCCGATATCGAGGACGATCGCACCCGCATCGAGGCGGTGCTGAAAGAGATCGGCAACGACGCGCAGCTCGCCGTCGATGCCAACGGCCGCTTCGATCTCGAGACCGGAATCGCCTACGCCAAGATGCTGCGGGATTATCCCTTGTTCTGGTACGAGGAAGTCGGCGACCCCCTCGACTACGCGCTGCAGGCAGTCCTCGCCGAATTCTATCCGGGACCGATGGCGACCGGCGAAAACCTGTTCAGTCACCAGGACGCCCGCAATTTGATCCGCTACGGCGGCATGCGCCCGGACCGCGACTGGCTGCAATTCGATTGCGCGCTGTCCTACGGCCTATGCGAATACCAGCGCACCCTTGAAGTGTTGAAAACCCATGGCTGGTCGCCGAGCCGCTGCATCCCGCACGGCGGTCACCAGATGTCGCTCAACATCGCAGCCGGCTTAGGCCTCGGCGGCAACGAGAGCTACCCCGATTTGTTCCAGCCCTACGGCGGCTTCCCCGACGGCGTCCGCGTCGAGAACGGCCACATCACCATGCCGGAGCTGTCAGGCATCGGCTTCGAAGGCAAGTCGGATCTCTACAAGGAGATGAAGGCGCTGGCGGAGTAGCACAACGCGAGGGGCGCGACGGCCGCGCCACACACTCCGTCATTGCGAGCGCAGCGAAGCAATCCAGAGTGTTTCCACGGGAGCAGTCTGGATTGCTTCGTCGCAAGGGCTCCTCGCAATGACGGTGGCGAGAGGGGAGCGCTTCGACGGGCGCTTCGGCTGCTGCGGGCGAATTGCTGGGATTGCGCGAGGTGTCGCCACAATCTCCGTCATTGCGAGCGCAGCGAAACAATCCAGAATCTTTCCGCGGAGGCAGTCTGGATTGCTTCGTCGCAGAGCTCCTCGCAATGTCGGCGGAGAGAGCGTCGTCGGCTGGGTTCGCCTTGACGATGTGCCGTGAGCCGAATGTCGCTACGACAGCCGCATGTCCAGCAGCCGCCGCCCTTCGCCCTTCAGCAGCTTCTTCACCGCGCTCGAGGCCACGACCTCGCCGTCATTGGCGTAGGCTTCGTGGTTCTTCTCGATGTCGTCGAGGCGGTAGAGATAGTTGACCATCACGCCGGCGGACTCGCGCACCCCCTTGGGCGAGAGATCGCCTAACCAATTGATGCGCTCGAGGCGGGCGCCGTTGCCGAGATGGAAGCGCGCGACGGAATCGATCAGCTTGCCTTTCGGCGTGCGTGCCTTGAGGAAGTAGTGCGCCGCGAGGGGTTCGATCACGCCACGTAGCAGTGTCGTGGTCTCGGGGTTCTCGAACCATTTGGGATCGTCGAGGCGCTTCAGGATCTCGCGGTCCTCGTCCGACAGCGGCAAATCCTTGTCCTGCTTCACCCATGGCATGAAGCCCGGCACCGGCGACAGCGTCACGAAATTGTCGAGCTTGGGCAATTCGCGGCGCAGCTCCTCCACCACCTGCTTGATCAGGAAGCTGCCGAAAGAGATGCCGCCGAGACCGCGCTGGGTGTTGGAGATCGAGTAGAACACGGCGGTGCGGGCGCGCTCGATCGGGACGGAGGGGCGGTCGACCGCGAGCAGCGGCGCGATCGCGCCGGGGATCGTCTCCGTCAGCGCCACCTCGACGAAGATCAGGGGCTCGTCGACCATCGCGGGATGGAAGAAGGCGTAGCAGCGACGGTCGACCGGATCGATGCGGCGGCGCAGATCGTCCCAGTCGCTGATCTCGTGTACGGCTTCATAACGGATGATCTTTTCGAGGATGTTGGCCGGGGTCGACCAGTCGATCCTGCGCAGCACGAGAAACCCCCTGTTGAACCATGACGAGAGAAGATGCGAGACGTCGCGATCGAGTGCGGCGAGATCGGCGTGCCCGTTCATCATGTCGAGCAGGTCGGCGCGCATCTTGACGAGATCGCCGGTGCCGCCGGGCGCGCGGTTGAGGCGGCGGATCAGCTCCTGCCGGCGCGGCTCGGAGGCGAAGTGCAAGGCGCTGGCATCCTCGTCGGCCGGCTTGGCGCGCCATGTCTCGATCGCCTTGGACAGGCGTTCCCGATCCGGACCGAAATCGCGCACCAGTGCTTCGAAAAAGGCGCGACGTCCCGCCGCATCCAAATCCTGGTAGATGTCGAGCACCTCACGCGCCATGGCGGTGCCCGAAGCTTCGCCCCGGCCCGACAGCAGCGCGCCGCAGAGCTCGATCAGCCCATCGGCGTCCGGCTTGATGTCGGCAGAATCCCCGCGGCGAAGCAGCGTGCGGCCACGCTCGGAGATGGTGGTGAGCAGGTCGGAGAAGAAGGCGTTGGCCATCGGGGCTTTCGTGTCAGGTTTGTGCGGTGCGGGAATCTTACACGGATTTTGGGCGGAAGCCGATCACAATCAAGCGGAAGATTTTGGCAAGTTTAGCGGGGGCGGGCGGTTCGAAAACCCAAAGAAAGCTGTCATGCCCCGGCTTGACCGGGGCATCCAGTACGCCGCGGCTTTTCGGTTCTAGCCGCGCCGTCCCAGAGTACTGGATCGCCCGGTCAAGTGTTTAGACCGGACAGATCACTGACAGGTGTTCGGAGACATAGCTGACACATCAAAATGGGCTGGTCTGGTCGATTCGGGAGGCCGTCCATG
>NZ_JBEPRQ010000054.1:0-17972 GCF_040548425.1 Bradyrhizobium sp. i1.15.2
CTCTACCCGCATCTACCGACCTTAAGGCTAGCCTTAAAGCTAGATCCTCGTCGGATACCTGCAACTCAACAAGGCGGCCCACCCCGGAGGAATACATTGAAAGCTCGCTGGCTCACACAGAACCGGCCTGCCGAATTTCGATACTGGTTTGACATCAATCTGACGCGCTCGGGTGCAGATTATTCGTCTTACGATGCGCCGCTGAATCTCGCGACCTCGTGCTAGAGGTTGAGGGCTCGCTACCGCCAGCCCCGGCGAGCCCTCCCTCAGTCAGCAAGACTGACGTTTAAGTTTTCCATAAGTGTGACATCGACGACATTGCGCCCCCGCACTGTCGCTCTAGGCTTGTCCTGCCGGGGCTGGAATCAATATTTCACGTCTTCATTTTACCCGGCTGGCCGCAGTGGTCCGCCGCTGCGGCCTTTTCGTGTGGCGCCTATCTTCACGGCGCGTTTGGAGGGCTCACCCGATCCGTAGATTTCAGCCGAGTCTTTTCCGCTATTGTTCACGACGTCGAAGCTGACCTTGGCCCCCTCTGCCAAGGACGTGCAACCGGCCTTCTCGACGCCGAAATATGGACGAAGACGTCCTTGCCGCCGTTGTCAGGTTGAATGAACCCGTAATCCTTCGTTGGGTTGAACCACTTCACAGTCCACTTCCAACGAGATTATGCTCGCGCCGGCGCTTAGATTCAACGACGGCTTCGCAAAGAGCTAATCCTTCCCCTTGAGCACCCGCCCAGTGTAGGCATGCGACTATCGCAAATTCCGGTTAGCATGTCATACTGCTTATTCCGGTATGGCAGCCATTCCGGTCGATACTTTCGGTCGAACGGCACTGATCGCGACAGCCGAACTGGTCGGGCTTTGACGAACAGCTGCTTTCGCAGGTGCTAAAAGCCGAACTTACGCGGCCCAGACAGCGAGCTAGCGTGTCGGCTTTAGTCCGCTCACATCGCTGTCGTTGTTCTTCTCTTTCCTTTCGGCGTGTTTCTTCATCACTCTGAGCCAGCTGAATAGTATCGTACGAATTCGTCCTCTGGACTGTGCGTGTCCGCCAATACGATACGTTTCGACATGATTGCCTCCAAGGTGGGAGAGTCACCGGTATCGCGTGAAGCATAGGAGCGAACAACGGGCAGTTGAAGCTATCAAAGGATATATACCCTCCTAGCCACGTCCTTTCAGCAGCAGCAAACATATCTCATCGCAGCGCCAGTCCGCCCCTCGGCCTGCCAGCGCTTCGTGACGGTACGGTTCATCCGCGCGCCCGCCTGGCGATCGCGATAACCGCGTCCTGTTTCTCGGATAGGCCGCCGCAAGCTGTCCAACTCTCTCGATTGCCCGTGCTTTCAAGCTCCGCTGTATGTCTATGCACGAGACGAGGATACCGCAGCTCAAATGGAAGGCGATTTCGCGCTGCACATTTCGATCATTGCCTCGAAGATCCTCGATCGCCAGATCAATGTAGTGCTGGTTCTCCGGCGGCAACCCATGAAATCTGAACGATAGCTGTCCACACCCCCCTCACTGGAACAGGTGGACAAGGAAAAACATGCATTTCTTGGCACTTCTAAGTTCCTGTGCGGAATCATTCCTTTTTTTCAATCGGATCGGGAGGATTGGCTATTCCGCCTGCGGAAGCGCAAACATTGCTCCAGCGCCAGGCATGAGTTGGGCCCGGTGAAGGGAGCTGATCGGCTGCAAAATAGCCCTACGATAGCCCGTACTCGCGCTGCCAATACGAAATCAAAAGCGCCACGGCGATCTCCCCTGAAGCCACCGCGCTTGCTTCCAGACTTTAATGGGTCAGGACATCGTCAAACGCATGACTGACAATGCTCTGCAGGTCGCTCGCTTGCGGCGCTATTCCTGGGCTCGGCGCTGGCTCGGAATGCCCAACAAACAACGGAAGGCCGTCCCCGACAAACTGCCTGTCCATGCCAACCGGCTGCGCCAGACTAATCACGAAGTTCTGGATTTGCTCCGCGCGGTTCGCGTTGCGGGCCATACCGGTCACCATCGGATGGTGCGCCGCTACTAACGTCGCCAAACCTGTGATGTGCGGTGCTCCCATAGAGGTACCGTCCCATGCAGCCATGCCGCCCCCCGGCACAGAGCTGATGACGGCCACACCTGGACCGCAGAGTCGCACTTCCCGTCCACGGCAGGTGAACTTCGGTGCAAACAGTCCATTCGCGCCGGTCGTCATCCCAGGCTGCATCTGCGAGGGTGCCGTTTGGGCGTGATAGGTGTCAGGCGGGAAAGTCCCCGCTTGACCGAGGGCAGAGACACAGAGTGCGGTGTCCAGTCGCGCCGGGAATTGCACCGGCCCAGCACTGTTGCCGGCAGCGACGACGACGACAATGCCAGCTCTGCGTGCCTCACTCATCTGCTGAGCCACGCCCTCATTGACCTGATCGCTGCCCAGCGAGCAATTTACGACGTCGATCTCGTGGTTCACGCAATAGACCAGCGCCTCGATCAAACTGTCGAACGCGCCGCCAGGGAACAGCTTGAGTACATGCACCTCAGCTTCGGGTGCGAAGCCGCGAATACCGTTGTTACCATTGCCTGCGATCACCCCGGCACAATGCGAGCCGTGGGAGATGACATCATTGCGCCAGGTGTTCGGGTCGGGGTTGTTGTTCGGATCAAGGTTAGTTAGATCAAGTCCAATTTTGATGTGCGACAGAGCGGGATGATTTGTGTCGCAACCGGAATCGATAATCGCAACCTTAGCCCCCTTCCCGGTCAGACTGGCGTCGCTGCCCTGCAGCCCCATCAAACGCTCACCCCATCCGACAAAGGGCTGACCGCGTCGCAGGTTGGCCCCGGGCCAGTTTTCCAGCGGCTGTAGTGTAACCAGGTTCTCGCGATCGCTGCGCAATGACGGCGATGGGATCCACCGCTCCCAGTAATCAGCAAAGGGCTTTACATAGAGTGCCGCAAGGTCGTCGACGGTACCACCAAAGAAGTTTAGCGTCGCCAGCCCCGCTCCATCCGTGGCCGCCTGAACGAAGCCAGCACCATACGCGCTGACCATCGCATTCACGACGGGACGGCCGTCACTGCCGAGTACGCGCACGTTCACAGGCACGATCGCAGTCGCAGCCGCCGGTGCGGGCAGCAGCGATCCGACATCGAATGGCACGGTGTCGCTCATGTGCTGAAGTCGCACATTCTCCTGCATGAACAGGGTGCTGCTAGCCATTGCCTGACGCTGCAGCTGAAGCCCTCGATCGACTGGCATGCTGGCCTTGACATAGCGCCCACCCAGCCCGCCCGCAGCGAATACCTGGGGGCGGCTGAGTTGGATAAAGCCGTCGATCTGAACCCCGGGTGTCGCCTGCAAGGCCGTAAGGATGGTTTCTGATGCCATTGGGGACAGTCCCGCCGCCTGCTTGGGACCGATAATGTACTGCTTCCGACGTGTCGTGACCTCTGCAGTTGCCTCCTGTGCGCCGTCCCCTGGCTCCGCGCCTGACAAGGGTGTCGAAGGTTGCCGCGCCGTAGTCGTGCGTGAGGGATTCCGCGACATGGACTCACTCCTATCCTGTTACAACTCCAGCGCCGGTGTTGCCGCCGAGATTAAGCGGCGCGTTCGGGTCGAGCGACCAGTTTGCGTCAAGCAATGCGCGGGCCGCCGCTTCCTGAGACGTGGGAAGCACCACGGTCGCGACATTCGCCAGAGTTCCGATTCTTACGAGCTGCGCTCCTGGGATCGCTTGCACGAGGGCCTGAGCAATCGGGGAGACCGGACCTGCCGCCCCGGTGGGGTCACGTGGAGTAATCGTGAAGCTCTTGCTATCTGAGACATCAGCCATCTTACTGTCTCCCGACGGCCAGAAAACGGCCCGACCAAGGTGTTGCTCGGCCGGGACCGAAATGACCTAATGCATGAAGCTTTGTTGGCCAAAGCCCTGCGGCATCGGTTGTCCAATGCCTTGCTGGCCTTGGAAGCCTTGCATCGGTCCTTGAGAGCTTTGTGGCGCCCATTGGCCCTGACCGGCCTGGACCTGCGGCCCCTGAGTAGACGCGACCGCAAGAAGGGTACTCGCGATCATTGGTAGGTTTGGAACCACGTACTGCGTGACTGCTTTGCCAATCGTGTCGGCTGCGCTCTTGAAGAAGTTGGCGAAGTCGAATTGCGGCGCCAAAGCACCGCCCGGACCCGCAGATTGAGCGTGGACCTGTTGGGTATATTGCGCGAACTCGGGCGACGCGGCCAGACTCTTCAGGAGACCACCAATCATCCCGGGCAGCTGTTGCGCGACTTGCTGACCAACTCCTTCAAGGATTTGCTTGCCTTCGTGGCCAAGGAAGCCGGTAATATCGCCCCATAGACTCTGAGTTGACAGTGCTCCTTGTCCCGGCTGAGCGCTATTCCAGCCGACCCCAAAATTTCCGACTGGTGTGCTGATGCCGAAATTGAATTGCGGGTTAAGGTTCGGCCCTGCGGAAGCAGGTGACGTCCCGGGCATGGAAGCCGTCGCGGGTTGGCGGCGGTTTAACTCATTAAGAACGGCTTGAACGATCTGGTTGACGGTCGTACCAGGCGGGACCATCACGTCCGCTGACTGCTGATAACCAGACATTTTTGTTCCTCCATACTTTGACTTTTGCAGCGCACTAGCGACGGAGGAGGTTCGTCCTGTCTGATTTGAGACGGCTGAACCTCCGTACAATAATATTCGTGTATGTTTTGATCGAATAGTGAAAACCAGCTATCACAACCTCACGTTCGCGTGGTGTCAGTTGTGCTGACGAAGTCAGCCGTTCTACCAGTTTCATTTTAGTGCCCCTGTTCTGGGGCTCATTGATGCGGTACACGAGCAAACAAGTTGGGATTTCTCCCACTGAATTCATAACAAATTCTCGACAAGGCGGATGCTGCTGGTCGGACACTTTAGCTCGCAATCAAAGTGCGTTGGATACCGGCCAAGCAACGCGATACTTTAACCCCGCAACATTGATACCCGGCATTGTCCGGCTCGACCCGCTTTCTAATCACCGCATGTCGGCGATGCGATTACCCTCCAAGCAAGCGTTCAGCCAATCACTTTGATGATGGATGTGAAGAAGCGCGCGTTCGATGCCGAATATTTCAAGCACATCGACGCGCTGAACTACACGATCATTCAGCCGACGGCCAGCATGTCGAAAGCGTGGGCGATGCCGACGTGGTGCTGGTGGTGTGCGGGACACACCACCACCAACGTGGCGCGGCTTGACCACCAATCATGTGCTGCTGCCCTGGGCGTCCTTAGCGCAGATGTGTCGACATAATTCCCGAAAAGCGGCCGAACGAGCCGCCGGATCGATCCATGGGGTGCCGACAATTGCGGCCACACGCCAGATACTTCAACGCGCGCTCCTGTCGACCGAACTACCCTAGATACGACACATCCTTCGCCCTCGACGCTAGTTCGCCTTCAACCTTGTCGATTTCCGCTTGATTGCGTTCGATGAACGTTGCGAGCTCATCGCGAGACATCTCGGAAAGCGCCTTTTGTTGCGACGACGAGTCCTTGCGAGTGGGCGCAATATGCCCTGCCCGGTCTAGGACCTTGATTGAAAGGTCCGCCCGCACACGAGCACTAACACTGGCATCCTGCAGCAGTGACTTCGCCACCCTGTAAGCCAGTGGTGCCCCAACCACAGCGAGGTCGAGCTGGATTGATTCCGAAATCGCCGCCGCGACTGCTGGCAGGCGCATCGTCTTGTAAACGGACTTCGGATGATAGCCTGCGAGCTCTGCGGCCTCCTCGGGTCGCTTACCTTCGTTCACGATAAGGCGCACCAAAGTGCGTTGCTGTTCACTGAGGTCGTAAGCTGCGATCGATGGCATGCAAGCTCCTTAGTTCTCGCGCGACGCGTTCGCGGCCGCGATGAGGCGGCGCAAGTCAATATTGTACTGTGCCACGTTCGGATTTTTCACTGGTCTCTCGAGCAAGTAGGCTGCAACGTTCGGATCGAACCACGTCATGTGCACGATTTCATCCGCATTCTGCTTGCTAGACGGAAGCATCTCGAGCAGAAGTTTGAAGCGCTTTATCAAGCCGCCGCCCGCGAGATCGCCTTTGAAATGCCGCACAGCCAACTGAGCCCAACCGGGGATGTTGAGCTTCTCGGCGGTATCCGAGCCAACGGTCGCCCTCTTCTCCGCCTCCTTGAAGTACGACAGGATTTTGTGCGCCTGCCGGAGATTGTTCATCTCTTGTGGCGAGAACGTCTTTGCGAGCAGCGCTTCATTATCTTTGAACTCTCGCGCCAACCTGGCAAATTGAACTTCGAGCGTCTCGCCCACCTGCCGAGTGCCCTGGACCTTGTCGGCGAGGACCTCGGATACAGCAGCCTTCCAACCGCGCACCGCTGGGGGTCGTTCTTGATAAGCGCGTTGATCTCGTCAAGCTTGGTCCCGGCGTCGTACTTGCCGCCGAGGAGCTTCTGCGCGACGTCGCGAGGATCCTCGCGAAACAAGGTGCCGACAGCGGAGCGATCGATTTCAGCTTCTGTCACGTCGCGGGCGGCGCGAGCAGCATCAAGATCCGATCGCGCCTGCGCGGACATCTGTTCCCCACGACGTGCGGCGGCGGCGATCTCGTCGAACTCGCCCCGTACCGCCGGAAATTGCGCCAACACGTCCGCATTGTTTCGCGCCCAAGCGTTCGCGCGGATCGAGTTGACCGTGCCGTCATTGTTGAGGGCCGACTTGGCCAAGTCCGCACGAAGATAATCGCGAAGCGCCGCGTATCCGGCCGGAGCCGCCGGTGACCCATCGAGCGTGCGGGTCAGGCTGGCTGCTTTCTCCGGCGCCGCCAAAAACCGATCTGCCGTAGCGCTCGGATGCGTTGAGCCCCTGTTGAGCTCACTATCAGCGTTCTGCCCGCCACGATCGAGCTCGCGCGTGAACCGTGCTGTTTCATCGTTTCGCTCCGGGCGGAAGCGCTCAGCGAAGCGCTGATAGTTAGCATTGGCTTCTGAATACCCTGGCGCGTCCTCGATTGTCCGGTTCACCGCGCGCCTTAGAACGGAAAGATTGTCGGCCAAGTCGAAATTGCCAGATGATTGCGCGCGCTCGATAGCCGGGCCGATGAACTTACGCAGATCGGCCAGATCGCCGCCAAGTGCGGTGCCGGGCCCGCCGACGTTGACCATCTGCCCGCTTTCCGGCGGATGCTCAACGATCTGTGGACGAAGGGCATTCAGCCGCCGCATGAAGTCCTCTGGCAGCACGCCTGGGGCCAGCCCGCTTGCCTGACGGCGGACGCGATCGATTGCGCCAAATATCTCGTCTGCGGGGAGCTCCTCATGCCGCCCGGCCGCTGTATCGAACAGCCGGTTCTTCTCGGCTCGAGCCGGGATGTAGGTTCGGTCTACCAGGGCTTCATCCAGTCGTCGCGAAGCATTTGCCTTGGCTTCGCTGTTCGCGAGCGCGCTGAGCGGTTCCCCTTGGTCTGCCCGGATTTGATCAACAGTTCGGGTCGCATCCTCCCGTTGGAGGATGTCGCTCTCCGCGGCGCCCATTCGCTCCTCACGCGCCTGCGCAGCGCGGCGCATCACGGCACCCAGGTCTGCCTCCGGATCGCGCAGGGCCTCGACACGGTCAGCCGCGGCCGCTTTCACGTTCTGGTCGCGCTTGACGAAGTCAGGCGAAGACTTGAGGCGCGCGCCCTGCTCCGCGGCGATAAGACCAGGGTCGCGTGAAAGGAGGCCTGAAGTAGGCATGGCCGAGGCTTGCAACGGCTCGACTCCTGCCTCGGTCGGCTTCGACAAGGCTGCTGCGTTCTCGCGGATGTCCTGCGCCAGCGCACGGGGCGAGCCAGACGCAGTGCCTTGGATCTTGGCGGCTGCCCGGTCGACGTCAGCGCTGCTGTACGGCGCCTTGGTGTTCGGGTTGAGCGGGATCGGCGCAGAAGCGGAGCCAAAGGATTTCGTCGCGAGGTTTCGGATCAGGCCCGCAAGTCCCTCCGCAGTGCCTTGGAGGCTGTTCGCGCCGACGGCTCCGACGACAGGCGCAAGCGCGTTGGCAATCGCCTTTGGCCATGTATCACCCACGACAGCGTGCTCGGGGACGTAGTTGTCGGCCGCGTTCACCGCGACGCCGGAGCCCATGCCTCCGATTGTATCTCCAACCAGTGTCCGCGCCGGCGCGTCCGTGTACGGCCTGGCCATGTGATCGAGCACACGGCCGACGGGCGTCTCCGAGCGCGTTGTCGCAGCGGCGACGCTCGGCGCTCGAGCCGCCAGCATGGCGCCGGCGCCGACGGCCTGAGTGCCGAACCGGCTGACATCGTAAGCGAGCTTCTCGCTCGACGACATCGTGGCGGGATCGATGCCCGGAAGGACCGAGGTGGCCTTCTCGACCAGCTTGGACGCCGGGATCGCCTGCGGGATGTTCGTGCCGGCCAGCTTGTTGATGCCGCCGGTGATGAGATTCTGCGCGCCGGCCGCGAGGTCGAACGGGCCGGTGACGATGTCGGTGAGCCCCTTGCCGACACCCTGGGCGCCAACGGTGAAGTCGCGCACGGCGCCGCCGACGCTGCTCGGGAGCAGCGACGCGGGGCGATCGATGGGCTTGGGCTGTTGAGGCACATCGGCGGGCGCCACGTAGATGCGCCCGCTCGGCGTCGTCACAGGAACGGCCATCTGCGGCGCGAACGGATCGAGATCGACGGGGACCAGCGACGGCTTGCGGTCAAGCGTGTAGCCCTGCGGCAACGGTGGCAACTCCGGCGCTGCCGGTTGGCGCCAGCCATCGAGCTGGAAGCCGGGAGGGAGTGGCGGGATGAGGCCGTCAGATGAGATTTTGGGCGAGACGTTCTGCGCGCGAGGCTGAGCCGTCGGGATTGAGCTTAGAGCACGTTGAATGTCCGCCGGCGTGAAGTCGTCGGGAAATTCGTGCTGCTGACCTTCGAAATCGATGATCTGCGGCATTACTCATTCCATCCAGCACGCTCGCGCAGATACTTCACGTCGGTCTTGAGTGCGCCTAACGTCTCGGACACTGGTTCGATTTGGCCGGTCATCAGGTGTCCCGGCCTCGACGATCAACCCAACCGTAGGTGACGACGAGTAGTGTGGAGCTCGCCTGCGATGCGACAGCGCGGATTTGTCCATTTACGTTGGTTCGAACATTGACAACGAATGAACCGGCCACACCAGCCGACGGATTGAGGCAGGTATAGTTACCGGGTGGTGCGCCCGTAGACGATGCAGCTTCGTCCGCAGAGTTAATCAAAAGAGCGGTACCCAGCGTTGCGTTGGACATAGCCCCTCGCAACAGTGCGTTGACTTGGAATCCAATTGGAACGCTGAGACCGAAAAGCGTGGGCGTCGTGCCAAGGTTTGATACGTTCACGTTAGTGCTAGGCGTATCCCACAGAAATTCGTCACCGACCTGGACAAACTTCAGCCACTGGCTAGATCCATTCGTTACCATTGAGCCAATGCGACGGAATAGCGTGTAGTTTGCCGGCAGAGTCGGCGCTGTGGCCGAAAGCGAGATCAGGACATCGACTACACCCGTATCAGTACGTTTAATCTGATAGACGTGGTACCAGGTTGACGCCGCAATCGTGCCGGTGTCGAGTGCGCCGTTGCCAGTACCTACCGCCCACGCACTTGTGGTCTTGGTGTACGCCGACGCCAGCAACATGAAGCCGGCGTTAGTGCTGTCAACCGCAACGCCGGCGGCGACGCTGAATGTTGCTGACGAACCCGCCGTCGAAAGTGTCAGCCCGGCGAGATAGCCTCTCAAAAGGCTTACATCAAACTGGATGTCGTTGGTCGAGGCGACCAACCCGTGGCTAAGAGTGAACGCGCCGGTGTTACCCGCAAACGACGTAACTCCCCCCGCGTCGCCCGCGCGCGCAAATTGTACTGAAAGAGCATCCGCCGCAGAAAACGACCCGTTGCCGGTCACGTACGAAACTGTGATCTGCTCCCACGTCGTGTTATCCGTCACAGCGGCAGTTATTTTGAAGATCGCGAACGTCGCGGGGGTGCCGATCTTGCGGATCTCGATCGTGCCGCGGTTAGCGCTAGAGCCGCTGCCCCACGTCGACAGGTATGACCGGATGTTCGGGTTGCCGGTCGCGTTCGTCAGCGCGCTCATCGCGATCGCAGTGACCGAGGCCACGGTCGCGTTGTTGAAACGCAGGAGACCCGTCCCGGGATCGGCCATGGTCGTGGTCGCGCCAAAGGCGTATTGATCGCCCATCACGACGGTCGCGCTCGCGGCCGCACTCGTCGCCGACGTCGCGGCGCTTGCGGAAGCATTATTCGCCGCCGTGGCGCTCGACGCGGCATTCGTCGCCGACGTCGCGGCGTTGGTGGCTTGGGTGGTCGCGATTCCGGCCTGGGTAGTCGCCGTGGCGGCGTCCGCGCTTGCCTGCTCGGCCGCAGCCAAAATGGTGTCGACAGACGTGATGTCGCCAATGGCCGCCTTCACGGTCAACGTAAGCTGATCTGCGCCCACAGATCCGTTCGCTATAGCACCGTCGGAGCGCAGAGATTTCTTCAGGAAATCCACGATCTCAGCCGTCGACATCGCGACCTGGTTGAGGTCCGCGTGGACTTTGTCGGCCGGCAGCGGCCGGCTCGGGTTGGCGTTCTGGTACGAGACGTAGTCGTACTGGCGCGTGTATTTGGTTGGGAAGGACATGGACCGCCGACGGGGTGAGAGGAAGAGCGCGGGATTGCGCGGTGGGTGCCGTCGGCGAAGCGGCGTAGACGTCCGTGAGGTGAATTATGACTCGGGAGTGGTTAGCGGAACATTAGGGACACTACAGGCTCCGTTTTGCTGCTCCACGAGCTGCGGAAGCGGAATTGTTGTTCGACTTCGCACAATCTCCAAGAGCTCTCTCGAGCCCAGCGAGGTTAAATGGCCCTTAGCGGACTTGGCCCAATCCGCCTCCAAAGGTCGGCCTTTGTGAAGGGTTTCGGATGCCGGCCCCATGACGGTGTTGCCGCGCACACGGGGGCCGGCGTCCGAAAGCCTCCAAAGGAGGAAACCGCGCTGGGGGGACGTAGGACAATGCCGCGTGATCGAGCTAGTCGCGTCGAACAACCTTCAGACGATCAGGACGATCGCCTATGGGGATTTAATGTTTGGCGGCACCTGTACTTTCAATGGCTTGGCTATAGCAAAAATACCACACCACACAATCTAAACGTGAGCTCCTCGATATTCGAAGGCCATGAGGCAAACTGATCTCTGGCGGCTGGAAAGCCCCCGGAGCTATCAGAGCCGAAACTGTTTCGAACTGCTCGTCAAGAGCATCACCGCATTTGTAACCCTGCTTACGTCGAGATTCCTGGACTGGGTCCAACGAGCGCGACGTTGCACACAATCGCGATCGAGGGTTCGAGTTGGCTCTTGTGCAATGGTTGGTGCTCCGCCACGAACTTCCAGATCAGCACGTCCTCGATCATCGGATCATCGCCAGCTACGGGCTAATTGCCCCGCTCGTCACGATGAGTTGTCGCCTATTGCTTCGCCGTGTCGCCAGCCGCGGCGTTCTACCGCGCGAGCGGTTTAGTCCTTTGGACCCAAGGCGGACCTCACAGCTCTGAGCAGGCTGATGGAACATCGACCTAGGCAATTGTCCGGCTTTCAGAGCGGCTGATAGCGAGCTCCTTCCCGCGATAGGAGGGGTTGGCGCTTCTCAATCTTCACACTTTATGATTGCAATTCGCCCGTACGGAAGCAATGATCGAATGCCTGACCATGGCTATCTCGCAAGGGAGAGCGGCATGCAGCGCTTACTGGCCGTTATCAGCGACCTTCACATCAGTGACGGAGATCTCGATGACTTCGATGACGAGCTGGAGGCGCATCTGGCGGGTTTCTTGACCGATCTCAAGCAACGGTCCGAACACGTCGAGCTGGTCATAAATGGCGACTTTCTGGACTTTGTGCAGGCATCTCCTTGGACGGGATCGTCACTCGAATCCGAGACGCAAGACGGCATCCCTTTATGCTTCACCGAGCAGCAATCGCTGAACAAGCTTGCCAATATTCAGACGCGACATCGCGGGACATTTGTTGCACTGAAGGACTTTCTCGCGGACGGACGCAATCACCTAGTAATCATGCCGGGCAACCACGATCCGGACTTCTTCTGGCCGCGGGTCCGAGAACGCTTCGCGGAGTTTGTTGGCGTCGATCGAGGCTCCAAGAAGCTCACGTTCTGCCTTGAAAGCCACTATCACCCAAACGGAATGAATTGGCTGCACATCGAACATGGTCATCGATACGACAAGGTCAATTCTTTCCATGTGAACGGGCACGATCGCTGGAGCGCGAACGAGCCGCCCATTCTGAAGGGGAAGGACGGGAATGATCGTTTGTACGAGTGCGTCGGCACGCGCTTTCTGATCAAATATCTCAATGGGCTAGACGCGCGTTACCCCTACGTCGACAACGTCAAGCCGTTCTCCCGTTTCTTTCATATCTTCGGCGCATCTGCGCTGACACCCGGCTGGGCCCCGCTCGACGCGTCGGTCAGCGTGGCAAAAATGCTCGCGTACGCGATCAAGATCGCGGCGACGCGTAAGGAAGATCTCCTGACGATAGAGGCACCCATCGGCTCCGACAGGCTACAACTGTTGGCCAAATGGGTGGACGAAGCTACCGCCCCCGAGCTCGAAGTCCTGACGCGCGCCTTGCGTGGAAGCGGCTTCGAGCTTCCGATGAAGCTCGTCACGTTCGTAGCCACACCCGAAAATCTTGAGCTGCTCGCCGAATATCTCACCGAGCACCCCGAACTCGTATCCAGTCTCGGCGAGAAGTCCGCGGCGCTGCTCGGCGCTCAGGAAGGCACGCTGAGCCTGAAGGAGGCGTACAAGGTCAACGAAACCGAAGATCTCTACGTCGGCGCCACAGAGGCGGCCATTGGTGGAGTCAATACGGTGATCATGGGCCATACTCACGAACCGCACGACCGGAAGGTGCCTGGTCTTACCTACTTTAACACCGGATCTTGGACGCGCTACTACCGCTTCGCGCCCGAAGAAAAAACTCGGCCATGGCACATTCTGAAGACCGGCTCTTACGAAAACTTCCCCTACTCTCTTCGCTACGTACAGGTCAAACCGGGCGAAGAGCATGCGACCATGGAAGTCTGGCGCGAGAGGATGGTAACGTGAGGACGGTCCACGTCGAAATCCACGAGCATGGGCCCACTCGGTTCAGGGTACAGTGGAACGAGTGGCAACCGTACACGATCAACAGGCAAGCGGTTTTGGATTATGCCGCCGACATCCGCAAAGTACTTCTCGAGCTCGTGAACCATTGCTTAAAGGACAAGGCCGAAACTGCCGCGCCAATTCTCAAGCAGCTGGCGCGCAAGGGAAACGCGCTTTACAAAACGCTGTTCCTGAGGATGGAAGGCGACGAAGACGCCGCAGGCGTCAAAAAATACTACGCTTCGCTCGGCGAGCCCTTCCGCATCGAATTCAGAGTAGCCGATAGCGTATTGGTACCTTGGGGCCTCATGTACTCCGGAGACCCGGAACTCTTGCCGGATGACTGGCGGGGGATTGAGCAAACAGCATGGTGGCACACCTATCATCAATTCTGGTGCTTCGCCCACGATACGACCGTGCGCTACATCGGAATCAAACCTAGCCAGGTCGGCGATGCATCGTCGCTCGGCATGCTTCGCGTCGCTCATCCATCTGTCTTCGGCAAAGCGAAGGACACCATCTCGTCGGAGGTCGAGAAAAGCTTCTCCGCTTGGTTGGACGAGCGCTACGGTATGCCTATCAACACCGAACAGGCATTGAAGGATTCATGGCAAGAACGCGCGTCGCAAATCGGCCTTCTGTACTTCTACTGTCATGCAACTCCGAATCAGCTCGCTATTGGAACCGACGACACTATCAACGCCAGCGGGCTTTTTCTGATTTTGGCAGATACCAAACGAGACAACGAGACGGGCTGCCTCGTTTTCATCAACGGGTGCCGTACGGCTGCAGCCGACCCTGGAGGAACATTCCTGCTGCCGGCAAGCGTGACCGGGCATGTTGGATTTGTGGGCACCGAGACGGATGTTCCGGACGTCTTTGCGTTGCGTTTCAGCACCTCGCTGCTCCACTTGCTATTCAAGGACGGTAAAACGCTCGGAGAGGCGATGAGCCGCCTCTATCGCGATCATTTCCCTCTAAGTCTTGTCTACGGGATCTACGCGCACCCGAATTTTCGGATGTGCCAGGATGGAGCACCAAGCCTCTCAAAGCAAACGAACTTCTCTGACGACGTAGTCGGAAGCGGACGGCTGGAGATACCCCATGGCCAGTGAGAGCCAGCAGCCTTACAAGGGCCTCGCCTCATATACAGAGGACGACGCTCATCTCTTCGCGGGCCGCGATGTCGACATCAGACGATGCGCGACGTTCCTTGCGGACTCTAATACTCGGATTCTCGCTCTTCACGGTCTTACCGGCTGCGGAAAGTCCTCGTTTTTGCGAGCGGGCATCATTCCCTATTTGGAAGATGGGGATACGGGGATCGCATTCGCCCGCAGAGGCAAGACTCGAGACGTTTTCATCAGTTCGACGGCAGATCCTTTAGCTAAGCTAGCTAACGCGGTATTCGAATTCACTTCGAACCCGTTAACTATCCAAACGCCGACCGGAGAACGAAAGCTAAACTTGCGAGCCGCCCTACCGGACCCGGCCGCAGTCAAAGCGGCTGCGTTCGTCCGGTCGGCCGGCCGGGATCCTTCCGTGTTGCTCGGCGTGCTCGAACGGTTAAGCCTCATCGTCCCGCACACGCTGGTCTTGATCATCGATCAAGGAGAAGAGGTCCTAACCTTGGCCAATCCCGCCTTTGAATCCAAGGCTCGCGACGCGTTCTTTGATTTCCTTTCCGCGTTCTCGATCGCTAGGTTTGCGATGAAGATCGTGGTCTCTCTCCGCACAGAGTATCTTGGCAGATTCGCCTCGCATCTACGAATGGGCTTCCGTGGCACGGGATTGACTGACTACTACCTCGGCGAATTGACGAAGTCGCAAATCAAAGAAGCGTTGCAGCGACCTGCACAGCGGTTCGGCTTCACGATCGACGAGGACGTAATAGAAAGCGCGATCGAACAACTCGATAAAGTACCGCTTGGTCGGCTCGGTGCTCTGCAGATTGCGTTCAGCGAGCTCTACTCATTGATGCGATCGCGGCAAGCAAACGAAATCACACTCGCCGATCTGGCCGAACTCGGGAACGTCGAAGGAACGATCGAACGTTTTGTGCACAAGGCATTACATGACCGCGGTACCGCACTTCGACTCCCTCCTCTCAAAGCTGAGCAGGAGGTGACTTTCTGGAAGGAGGCGCTATGCGACTTACTCCGACTTCAGCCTGATGGCACGGTAACGACCGATATCAAGAGCGAAGCCGACTTGGAGGAGAGGCTTGCCGGGACACAACTGGGCTTCGGAGAGACGACGGGAATACTCCTGACGGCGGGTCTCCTGAAGCCGATCAAGGTCGTTGATGGGGAAGGCGGCGTGGTACCTTGTTTTGCAATTGGCCACGACACGGTCGGCCTCGTACTTTGGAACTGGAAGCTTCGCCGCGAACAGCGGTCTAGCCTCTCGGCTCAGGCTCAGGTGGTATCTTCCCGCGAGGAGCCCGATGAAGCTCCGAATTCTCCGGGGCGCGAAATAGCCCTTTGTCTCTCGGGCGGCGGCTATCGCGCCATGCTCTTCGATCTCGGTGCAGTATGGCGCCTCAACGACCTCGGCTATTTAGCTCGACTAGGACGAGTTTCGGGCGTGGCTGGCGGATCGGTCGTTGCCGGCGTGCTCGGTATGCATTGGAACGAACTCTCCTTCGTTGGCGGCGTCGCCGTAAACTTCTCAGACGTAATCGCCAAGCCGCTGCTTGAATTCGCCGACCAGAGTATTGACGTAACGTCGAGTTTGCTCGGCCTTTTGCCGGGACGCAATCCTGCCGACGTGATGGCCGGAAAGCTGGCGAGCTTTCTGTTTGGTGAAAAGACTTTGCAAGACTTGCCGGACCAACCTGTTTTCGTGTTCAGCTCCACTAATCTGCAGCGTGTCTCGCTCTTCCGATTCTCCAAGTCCTATATCGGCGACGCCGTAACGGGCATCATTCGTGACTACCCAGAGCTTATCGCGATCGCGGTAGCAGCATCGAACGCCCTACCGCCAACCCTTTCCCCCCTTGTCTTGCACTTGGGCACGGCGAAGTGGGAGCCGCCTAACAGCGCGGAATTCCGGTTTCGTGAGAAGGTCTATTTGGCGACAGGAAGCCTGATCGACAACTTGGGGCTAGAGGCAGCGTGGAGGCGGCATAAGACGATCTTCGTTTGCGACGGCGGCGTAGACTCGCCGGACAACCCCGAACCCAAGGGTGGGATCGCTGGATTTGTCGAGCAAGCCGTTCGAACCGTCGAGGTCCTGGATCATCAGCTTCGCCTTCTACGTCGTCGACAGGTTATAGAAGCGCTCGAAACCAACAACAAGAGAGGTGCATATTGGTCGATCCGAAATTTCGAGAAGTACGGATCAAAGATAAGTCCAACGCGGGCATCGGAGCTTGCCGCGCTCGCGACGCGATTTGCGCCTTTGAACGAGGCGGATAAAAAGGACCTCGTCAACTTTGGATACGACGTGTGCGAGGGGGCCATAGCGGCCCAATTCGAAAACGAGCCGCGAACCGAACCCCTGCGATTTCCGTTTCCGTGAAACTCGGCGATCGCAGCGAAAGCGCGCTAAGTAGATTATAGATTATCAGGTGCGCATCAGCGGTCGACTACGCTCAAGCCTAAGTAGCGGCGCACGCGCCACAATAAACGCGCAGAGAATCCTTGGACTTCTCGAATTTACGAAATTAGCGGAGCGGCTTTGCCGCCTTTGGACTGCGAGCAGGCCCCTCCCCCCGAGGGGTGGGGTGCGGGCGGGGGTGGGCGGCGGCCGTGCCCTGCGCCGTCGCATGCCGACGCGCCCGTCACCGGTCGTATCGACGAGACACCGAACTTCATCGAGCGCTGCAAGCGCGATTGCTCAAGATTGCGCCTCGCGCGAGCGAGCTAAGTCATTGGCGCTACTCGACACTTAGAGTCGCAAAGACGCCTGCAGGGCAGGCATTCCTTGTATGGTGATGCGCGATTTCAAAACCCGACAAAAGCGATGAAATCGACAAATGCGCAAATCAGTTCAAGCGCTCAGCTGTCTGGTTTAACGTATTAGACTTTTATCGACAAAATTCTCGTTGCTGATTTTTCAACTGAGCTCATCCTGATCGCGGGTCGAAAGCCCGAAACACTAGCCGATAGCCAATCCGGTGAGCGGCAATCACAAATCTTGTCCAGGGGCCGCGCGCGTATGTCCAAGGCGCACGCCCAAAGGTGCGCGGGGCCGCCTAGTGTCGGTCATTTCGCCCCTGGACTCGCATCTTGCTCGAAAGGCAAAACACTATGCGCAGCTCAATCGCCCTCCGAACCTCGACGAATCCTAATGACCTCGGCGCCCTGCTCGCTCGCCGCGGGACGGACCTGATCCTGGCCATCGAAGACGATAATGCCTTGATTCGGTGCCACGTGAGCTCAGCGATCGCCGCAGCTATGCTGGCGCCGCTCAAAGGCAATGCCGCCGGCCAGTTCCGCCCCCTCCCCGGCAACCTGGTCGAAATCGACGCCGCCGTGACCTTGGCTGCAGCGATGAAAATGTTGGAGGCAAAGGCCACCGCGGAAAGGCGGCCGCACTTGAACTGAAAAGAGCGGTCCTGGGCGGCGTAAAAGCCGTTCGACGGGCCTAGAGTTGGCGCTCGTGCTTCCCCGGTGCTTCCCCGAGGGTAGCGCGGGCGCAATGAACGTAAAAAGGAGAAGAAATGTCGCCGCAGTTTCAAAGGTGAGCGACCCGAGACATAGGTGACAGTTCGTACCGGACACATGGGTTACACTTTCCGCTTTTGTTCTGCGGGAGGTGTAGATGCCGTGGAAA
>NZ_JBEPRQ010000055.1:0-15749 GCF_040548425.1 Bradyrhizobium sp. i1.15.2
GCGCTTCGAGCGCGAGAAATTGATTGGGCGATTGCTTCCGCGGATATCATCGTGGCCAGCGGCCAGGCGCCGCGTTCACAGGCCGAACATATGACTGCACCGTCATCCCTTGTTCAACCAGAAAAAGATCTTGCAGCCCGGGCCGTTCCACATATGGGTCAGAGCCAAATTTCAAGCCGAGTGACAGTCTTGCTCTTCATGAAGACACGCTCCAGGAATTGGACCGAGAGCGTACCCGGGGTCTCGTCGACATAAATGGCGCTCTCTGTCCGGAAGCAGGACAGGCGATCTTATGATCGCGCACTTACAAACCTTAGACCGAAGGGCTTGAGATCACCGTACTCGCGAGTGCTCGGCATGGACGTCGAAAATGCTCGCTCCATTCAGGTTTCGCGGAACGCGCGGGAGAAGCTGTCGAGGATAGGCTTCATGATGTACTCGAAAAACGTACGCTCTCCGGTCTTGATGTAAACGTCCGCGGGCATCCCGGGCGTCGGGATGAATTCAGGCATTCGTCTGAGAACATCATCCTGGTCCAGGCGCACCCGAACGACGTAGAATTCGCGACGCGTGTCAGCGTCGGTACGGGTTTCGGTCTTCGCCTGCACTTGCTCCGCCAAGGCGTCCGCTGACACGTAGATGACGCTCGCACCGACCATCGGCGTGATGCGCTGGTTGAGTGCCGACAGCCGCACCAGCGCCTCCTGGCCAACGCTCACATGCGAAATGTCCTTGGGATTCAGATGCGCCTCGATGATGCGCTCGTCGCCAATCGGGAGGAGCTCTAGGATCACGGCACCAGGAGAGACGACGCCGCCCGGTGTATGGAAGTTGTTCTTCACCACAATACCTCGGACTGGCGAACGAACATCGATCCGGTCAACCACATCCTGCGCAGCACGTATTTGCTCCTCAACGTCGTCCAGCTCCGCCTCGGTTTCGCGCAGCTCCTTGGTCGCGTCCCGGAGCGCCGTCGCGTGCAGCTGGGCTATTCTTTCGTTCGCCTGAGCGATCCGCTCCTTCGAATCGGCGATGCGGCCGAGATACTCGCCGAGCTCACCCCCGAGACCCGCCTCTGAGCGTCGCAACGCCAGCACATCCGACTTGCGCACCAGCTGCTGGCCAAGAAGCGAATTCTTGTCCTTCAGTTCTTCGGCGAACAAGGCAATACGCTCTTTGGTCGACTGAACTTGCGCCTGATATCCGCGGATGCTTTCCTCCAGCCCGGCGATTTGCTTCAAGAGTACGCTTTCCTCGCTCACCCGACTAGCCCGGCGCGCCTGAAGCTCGGCACGTTGCCGCTCAAGAATCGCTTTGATTTCTGGATCACGAGCGTTCTCGCTGAATTCGGCCGGAGTTTCGATTGCATCCGAAGAGCTCAGTTCAGCTTCAAGACGCGCCTTCATGGCGAGCAGTCGATACTTCTTCAAAACCAGCCGTTTCAGCTTGGCGTTGGCAGGGGTATCGTCCATGCGAACGAGGACCTGGTTGGCCTCGACGAGATCTCCGTCCTTGACCGCAATCTCGCGGATGATGCCGCCCTCGAAGTGCTGGACTAACTTGTTCTGCCCGGTAGCCACGAACGTGCCTGAAGCCACGACCGCACTGTTGAGTGGGGCGACTGCAGCCCAAACGCCGAAACAGCCGAGCCAAACAACCAGGATGGCGAGGCCGGTGAAGATGGGCCATTTGGCGCTCAGCGGAACACCGCGGTACCACTCGCCGATGTCGTCCTTTACCGCTCTCATGCTGTCCTCCCGCGCTGGTCACCCGCCCGAGGATTCGATGCGTTGCGGCTGCACCGGCTCATCAACGCCGGCCCTGCCGGGGGACCGAACCAGGCGATGCAACACCTCGCTCGGAGAGCCGAATGCTTCCGCGCGTCCGGCCCGCAGTATGAGCACTTTGTCAACACTGTTCAGCAGCGCCGGGCGCAGGGTTACGACCACCGCCGTGACCCCCCGCCTTTTGGCGCGCTGCAGGGTCTCGGTCAGAGCCTGCTCCCCCGCCGCGTCGAGATTCGAGTTCGGCTCGTCGAGCACGACAAGGGACGGATTACCGAAGAAAGCCCGGGCGAGCGCGATGCGCTGCTTCTGTCCTCCCGAGAGCGGCCCGCCACTGCGGTCGAGCACGGTCTCGTATCCTTGCTTCAACTGGCAGACCATGTCGTGAATTCCCGACAACATCGCCGCCTCATAGATGCGCTCGTCGGGCAAGTCGTCGCGCATGCGGCAGATGTTCTGCTTGATGGTCCCGGGAAATAGCTCGACCTCCTGGGGCAGGTAACCGCTATATTCCCCGAACTGGCGGCGATCCCAGTTGCGCAGCTCCGTTCCGTCCAGTCTGACCTTGCCGGCTGTCGGCACCAGACAACCCACCAAAATGCGCGCGAGGGTCGACTTGCCCGATCCGGACGGTCCGACAATGGCCAAAGACTCTCCGGGCGCGAGGTCGAGCGACACACCATTGAGCACCGGCTCCTTCGAGCCGGGCGGCAAATACAAGACCCGATCAACGCTCAGGCGCCCTTGCGGTCTGGGCAAGCGCAGCTTAGGCCCCTCGCGCTGGAATGACTCAACCGCCTGCTTGACGTGAGCATAGGCCGATCGCGCCTGAACGCAGCTGCGCCATCCCTCAATCAAGCCCTCGAGCGGCTGCAGGGCGCGGCCGGCAATGATCGAAGCCGCGATCATCATGCCCCCCGTGATCTCGGCGTGGAGGGCCAGATAGGCCCCGGTGCCGAGGATCGTGATCTGGGCCACGAGCCGGACGAATTTCGACGCACCGCTGATCCAGAAATTCCGGTCAAGGGCCTGGCTCTGCACCGTCAGTGCTGGCGCCTGCCGGCGCCCCCAGTGGAGAATGCTTTCGCTCAGCATTCCCATCGCATTGATCACCTGCGAATTTCGCGCCAGCGACTCGGCCGCCGCATCGGCCTCGGCGGCATACAGGCCTGCCTCGCTCAGACGCTCCGAGGTCGCTTTCTGGTTGATCAGCGCAATCAGTGCGAGGACCAAGCCCGATACGACTGCGATCCAGCCAAGATGTCGATGAACGAGGAATATGACTGCGAAGTAGAGGGGCGAGAGTGGCGCGTCCATCAGTAGAAGCATGATAGGGCTCGAGATGAAGCCCCGCACCTGGTGAAGGCTGCGGATCGCCTGGATGGTTCCTCCCTCGCCGGCCCTGGCGTTATTGATGCTGCTCGCCAGCACTGCGCCGCCAAGCACCGCTTCCATCTTGGTCGCAAGACGCCCCAGCACCTGTCGACGTAAAATGTCCACGATGGAGAGGATACCGATGAACGTCAGCGCGAGAGCCGAGAGCATCAGCAGTGTCTCGAGACTACGGCTCGTCAGCACGCGATCGGATATTTGAAAGAGATAGATCGGCAACGTGAGCATCAGCAGATTCACAACGACCGAAAATGCTGCGACCGCTATGAGGTTGATGCGCGCGACCGAACGCCAGGCGGCCAGCGCGTTGACAGGTCCGACGTAGTCGCGGGCTTCGCCGCCGGGTGCGACCCGAAGTTGAGCCCCGGAGTTGGTGCGCGGCGGACAGTCCAGTGTCTCGACAGCTGCCATGTTTGCCTCCCACTAGAGGATGGCATCATGAGTCCCGACATGATCAATCGAAGTATTATCCAAGATGTCGGGAGGCGGCGGCGCGGGTTTTTGGACGTCGGCAGCCACCGGCGCTGAAACGTCTTGAGCCGATGCGGCGTCCCCCTGAGACGCGGCAGTCTGGGAGGGCGCGATGTCGCTGCTGAGCGTGACGCCGTAATCTGTATACTGGGTTCCGTTGAACAGCGAATCTGCCGGAGGCGGTGGCGCATCGTTCAACGCGATCACATCGTTCGCGACGGCGGTCGTCGCCGCGGCATTTGATTTGTCCGTCATGACGTTCTCCGGGGCAGTGGTGGCGGATCCCGAACTCTCGATCGGTGCGTCAGCGGTGGTGGCGAGAGCAAGAAGCGTTTCGGCCGATCCAGGAGTTTGAGCGCTGGTGGTGTCCGGCACGGCCGGCTCTCCCGGTTCGGTCGCGGGGTTGCTGAGCGTGTCTCCGGCGCTGGTGAGCACCGGCTCGGCCGTGTTAGCGGCCGGTGCCGCAACCGCCAAAGCATTGCCAGCCACGCTGGCGGTGTCGGCCGGTTGCGACACCTCGCTGGTCGGATCGGTCAGCGCGGCAGCTGTTGTGGTGAGCACCGGCTCGCTCGTGTCCGCGACCGGCGCCGCACTCGCCAGAGCATCGCCAGCCACACTGCCCGTATCGGCCGGATGCGAGACGTCGCTCGTCGGGTCGGTCAGCGCGGCAGCCGTTGTGGTGAGCACCGGCTCGCTCGTGTCCGCGACCGGCGCCGTACTCGCCAGAGCATCGCCAGCCACACTGCCCGTATCGGCGGGTTTCGACACGTCGCTGGTCGGATCGGTCAGCGCGTCAGCTGTTGTGGTGAGCACCGGCTCGTTCGTGTCCGCGACCGGCGCCACACTTGCCAAAGCATCGCCAGCCACGCTGCCCGTGTCGGCCGGTTGCTGCGACACGTCGCTCGGCGCATCGGTCGGAGCCGCTGCTGTTGTGGTGAGCACCGGCTCAATCATGGCAGCCAGTGGTGCGGGACTCGCCAAAGCCTCGCCAGCCACACTCGCCGTGTCGGCCGGATCCGACAGTTCGCTCGATGGATCGGTCGGAGCCGCAGCTGTCGCAGTGAGCACCGGCTCGGTCATGTCAGCCACCGGCGCCGCACCCGCCAAAGCGTCGCCAGTCACACTCGCCGTATTGGCCGGATGCGACAGCTGGCTCGGCGGATCGGTCGAAGCGGCAGCTGTTGTGGTGAGCACATGCTCGCTCGTCTCAAGGACCGGCGCGCCACTCGCAAGAGCATTGCCAGCCACATCGGTGGGCTGGGATACATCACCAGGCGCACCGTTACCCGTGGTCAGTGCCGACTCCGCGATCTCAAGGGGGGGTGCTGAACTATCAAAGGTGTGAGTTCCCGTGCTGTCCGATGCAACCGTTTGCGACAACGCGCTCGACTGAGCGTCTGGACCCCTCGTCTGGCCAACCACCTCGTTGCTCACCGTGCTCACGGTGTCGATAGCCGTCGCGAGCGCAGGCGGCACCGTCGCCTCGACCGGCGCGATCGCGCCAACCATGTCGTCGGGCAGCGTACCCGCAGTGTCGGCCAGCGTCGATAGCGTCGGCTGCGTCGCCGCCTCGAGCGGCGTGATCGCGCCGGCCACGTCGTTGGGCAGCACACTGACGGCGTCGGTCGCCGTCGCGAGTGCTGGCGGCACCGTCGCCGCGACCGGCGCAATTGCGCCGACCACGTCGTTGGGTAGCGTGCCTGCAGTGTCGGCCAGAGTCGATAACGTCGGCTGCGCCGCCGCCTCAACCGGCGCGATCGCGCCGGCCACATCGTTGGGCAGCGCGCTGACGGTGTCGCTCGCCGCGGCGAGTGCCGGCATCACAGCCGCCTCGACCGGCGCAATTGCGCCAACCACGTTGTTCGGCGGCGCGCTGACAGTTTCGGCTGCCGTCGCGAGTGCCGGCGGCACCGCCGCCTCGGCCGGCGCAATTGCGCCAACTACGTCGTTCGGCAGTGCGCTGAGGGGCGCCGAGGCGAGTGCCGGCATTACAGCCGCCTCAACCGGCGCAATGGCGCCGGCGACTTCGTTGGGTAGCGTGCCCGCAGTGTCAGCCAGAGTCGCTAGCATCGGCTGCGCCGCCGCCTCAAGCGGCGCGATCGCGCCGGCCACGTCGTTGGGCAGCGCGCTGACGGTGTCGCTCGCCGTGGCGAGTGCCGGCATCACAGCCGCCTTGACCGGCGCAATTGCGCCAACCACGTCGTTCGGCAGCGCGCTGACAGTTTCGGCTGCCGTCGCGGGTGCCGGCGGCACCGCCGCCTCGGCCGGCGCAATGGCGCCAACCACGTCCTTAGGTAGCGTGCTGACTGTGTCGGTCGCCGTGGCGAGTGCCGGCATCACAGCCGCCTCGACTGAAGTAATCGTACCAACCACATCGTTGGGCAGCGTGCCAGCGGTGTCGGCCAGAGTTGATAGCGTCGGCTGCACCGCCGCCTCAAGCGGCGCGATCGCGCCGGCCTCGTCATCGGATAGCGTGCTGACGGTGTCGCTCGTCCCGAGCGCCGGCGGCACCATCGCCGCAACCGGCGCAATCCCTACCACCACGTCATTGCTCACATCGCCGATCATTCCAAGCAGGGGAAAGGAGCTGATGATCGACGGGCTAAACGAGTCGCTAAGCAAGTTAGACCGAACGGATTCGATGCTTCCGAGGTCGGAATCCGCTGACAGCGAGTTGACGCAACTAAGGTCGGCTGAGATGTGACCATGGTGCTTGCAAGAATCGACATCGTCGCCACCCCCACCCCCAGAGCTCGCAGTAGCAACTGCTTCGCCACGAGCGGTGCTCGGTCTGGGCGCGTCTTCATGCGGCTCCGCCAAGCGCCCGGTCGGATCGAGCTGAGCCACATGCGTGTCCGACGAGGCGGCCGGCCCCTTGGGCCTCTCATCCTCCCAGCCCGGTTGCGCGGGGTCGCTCGCAGGCAGCTCGTCGTTTGTTCCTTGCGGCCCCGCACCTGCCTGAGCGGCTGTCGCGTCTTCTTGCCTGGCCAGCGCAGATTTGAACGGGGCGGCAAGAAACTCCTCGCAGGCAACTAGCTGGGCAATAAAGAATGACCGGGTCAAGAAACTGAAAGAGCCGGATCGCTTGTCGGCACGCTGCACTCCGGCTTCGAAAATCTTCCGCTCTTGTTCGAACAAGTCGCGCTTTTCTATCTGGTGCATGACCGCCGCCTTTCTTGTTCAAAAACCACCCTCGCCCGGCAGCATCCACCGCCAGACGAGCCTCTTCGGCATGTCAGGCGCCCGTGTCGTGCGACGTATCCGTCGCCGTGTCGAAATGCCCTACGTCGAAGTGATCCATTGGGCCCATCAAACCGATGGCGTATTCGAGCGCATCGTCGGAAGACATCGAAGCGAGCGCGCCGTGTATGTCACCCGAATGATCTGGACCGTGCGAGCTGAAATCACCCGCGAACTCACCGTGGGAGAAGTCGAACTTGGCCAGCGCGTCACCAGGACTGCGATCGGTGTCGCCCCTGCTGCCATCGTCAGCCGGCTGGAGATCGCAATGGTCCTTGGGCTGGTATTCACCGTCCTTGGCATCCTTCCAGCCCCCATCGTGCTCTGGGTAGGTGCCGTCTTTCGGGTAAGCGCCCATGCCGCTAAGCTTGGAGTAATTTTCTTTGCCGTCGCCGGTCGAATACTCGTCGTTACCGCTGTGATCGTCATTCCACTTTGACTGCTTGCCGTCGCCACAGTCGTCCGGCTTGGTTGACGTGCATTCCTCGGCTGGGACGCCGGTTCCCGTGAGCTTTATCAGTCCGAGAATGGTCATCACACTGCTCAGGATAGACATGGCTTCGTTCCTCGCTTCAGCTTTGCGACGGTCACAGGCACCTGCGCCACGCGCGCGTGCCCTGCCCGGATCACCACGCCGTCACTCCTACTGTCGCCGAAGCACACCTATGGATGCAGCGGCGAGAAAAATAGTTTCACGCTTCATTCGAGCTGCCGGCGCATGGCCACGAGCTCTCTCCGGATCCACGCTTTGACGGTTCCGACGGGAACCTGGAGGTATTCGGAAATCTCCTCGTGCGTGCGCCCGTCGACGATCGCCAAGAGAAGGCTCGCGCGGCGCTGTGGCTCGAGTTGATCGAGCATGGTTCGCAACGTCATGCTGTCTGGGATACAGCACGCAGGGTTCGGAACCGTCTGTTCCCGCGCACAGATGGCATTCAATGCTTCGTCCTCCAGCGCGAGTTCGCGCCTGGCGTTCTGGCGCATCTTGAGCGCCGTGTTGCGGACGATCGCGTAGATCCAGCCCCGGGCGGATCCGCGTGCAGGATCGAAGTTTTTCGCATATCGGAGAATCTGCGCGAATGCGTCGTGGATGACGTCCTCGGAACGCGATCTGTCGTGCACGATACGGTGCGCCATCGCGCGCAACTGCTCCTTCTCGCGCGCGTAGATCCTGCCGACGGCGGACTGCGATCCGGAGGCGCACTCAAGCAGAGCTGTTTCGTAATTAAGAGCCGTCTCGCCAGTGAGACAGCTGTCATGGCGCGCTGCGCCGGAGCGAGACCTTGCCTTCGTTAAATCGAGGCACTGATGGGGCATGGTCGAAGTCACCCCTCGTAAGGCACTGCGGCATTTTATGCCGCGCATTTACAATTTATTTAAATGACCGATTTTAAATAAAAACGAAATCGGCTGTCGGCGAACTCAAGTCAGCAAGCAGCGACTTCGTTCCCGGAAGTTTTCATTTTTTTTCCCGATCACCAAAGGGCAAACGTGGTCGTCAGGGGTGCAGGCGGACCATGGCTTGTCGTGCTCCCCGGCCAGGTGAGCCGCTGCGAGCAGCAACGTAAGTCTTCGAGCCAACCTCGAAAATGGGCAACGTCAACATCGTCGCTAGTCGCGTTTAAAACTTCAGAGCACGCAACGGGTCCGAGTCCCGCGTAATGCCACCGAAGGACATTCGACGCACCCTCCCAACACACTATGTCAAAACACGCGTCGACTTGCGCACCTTTCGCGATGAGCCATCGAATCAAGCTAAGGCGCTTCCCGGACCGAGCTCGCCACATGGCGCGTCAACGCGCTTTCCTTCGGAAGGCGCAATGTCGCATCTCGGCCGCGCAGAACATCCAGCAGACCAGAACCTCCAACTCACTCTGACGAAGCCGCCCTGACTTCTACTTAAAGCGCCTTGCATACGACATTGCAAAAATCACGATACAACAAGCGTGAAACACTTGCCGCTCACAAAATTTGCGCGACCGTGCATCCAGATTGGCGTCTTGCACCTAGTGATGACGTGGCAACAGTTACATCAATGTTCCGCCACCTAACCCGAAAGGAGACCAACATGCTAGAGATGACCAATCTTGCTCACCCTATCGAACTGTCTGATGAGGAGCTCGACCTCGTGGCCGCCGGCACCGGCGGCTGTGGCGGTGGCTGCCATGATGGCGGATCACTGATCCGAACTGGCGACATCAATGTGCTCAGCGGAAACCAAGTTCAGGTTGGCCTGCTGTCCAAGCAGTCCCAAGTCTTTATTGGGTAAAGGCGGGATGCATCGGCGAACCGCTTCTCCATCAGGAGAAGCGGTTCTCCGGTATCCATCCGCAGTCTTGCTTTGGCGGAAGATACTCCGCGCAGCGCTTCAGCAAGGTGCGTTCATGGCGAACCGACCAACTCTGTTTCGTAAGGAAGCCGTCGACTTTTTGCATCAGCGCCACACCTGGGGTGAGGTCGTATTGCTGCAGCCGCTGTCGAGCACACTGCTTAGCTGGAGCCTTGCGGCGCTCGTTGTATTCATTTTGTGTTTTCTCTCCATCGCGCAATACGCTCGCAAGGAGACCGTCTCCGGGTATCTGACGCCGACCTCCGGCACAGCTAAGATTTTCGTATCACAACAGGGCTTCATCAAGGCGATACACGTGAAGGAGGGGCAAGAGGTTGCGGAGGGTGACCCGCTCCTGACCATAGTCACTTCCCAAATCACGGCCAATGGCGATGACGTCAATGCGACCGTACTTGCGGTGCTGACGCAGCAACGCAATGTGGTCGAGCGACAGATCGATGCCGAAGATCGCCGAACCGCCTCAGAACGGGATCGCCTCGGTTCCACGATCAAGGGGATTGAAGGAGAAATTGTCCAACTCGAGGACCAGCGGAACATCCAAAACGAGCGACTGAAACTTTCCGAGAGCTTCGTATCAACGGGCGCTAAGCTAACCGCGAGCGGCGCATTGCCAACGATTGAGCTCAAGCGCCGCGAGCAGGCCGCACTTGAGCAAAAGCAGAGTGTGGTGTCGCTCGATCAGCAGATCACCGCGCGACACACTCAGTTGACAGACGCTCGGCATACACTCGAGCAACTCCCAACCATCGCCGCAGAGAGGATCCGAGGACTGCGTAATGAACTCTCCTCGATCGAACAGCGCGTGGCGGAGGTAAATGGGCGGCAGGCTTACGTTATCAAGGCGTCAACGAGTGGGCGCGTGTCCACGCTGCAGGCGACAATGGGCCAAATCGCGGATCCTCGGCATATGCAGCTCGAAATCATTCCCATTGATGCGCACTTGCAGGCGGAGCTGTTCTTTCCGACACGCGCGTCTGGTTTTGTGCGCCCCGGCCAGCAGGTTAGGATACTTTACGATGCATTTCCTTATCAGAAATTCGGCACCTACCGCGGCAGCGTGACCAACGTCTCTCACACCATTCTGACCGGCAACGAAACGACCGGGCCGATCGCCCTCAAGGAACCGGCTTACCGTGTGACTGCGGCTCTCGAGCGGCCCGACATCGACGCCTATGGCCGTAAGATGCCGCTTCAGCCGGACATGCTGCTCAGGGCCGACGTGATCCTTGAGCAGCGCTCCCTGATGAGGTGGCTGCTTGATCCGGTGTTGAGCGCAAGGATGTAGCCCATGCAGGGACTATTGAATTTCAGCGGCCGCAGATTCCTCCCGGTCATCCGGCAGACGGAGGCGACGGAGTGCGGGCTCGCTTGCCTTGCCATGGTAGCATCCTATCATGGTCATCGAACTGACTTGAACAGCCTGCGGCGCCGGCATCCAGTGTCCCTAAAAGGGGTCACTCTCCGCGACCTCATGGAAATAGCAGCTCGCCTCGGGCTGGCGTGTCGGCCACTGCGTATCGAGATCGGCCATCTCTGCCAATTGCGTCTGCCGGCTATCCTGCACTGGGACATGGCTCATTTCGTTGTTCTGAAAGCATATAGGAACAGGGGAATCGTGGTGCACGATCCGGCAGCCGGCGAGAAATGGTTTCCCCTCGCTGAAGCATCTAGACATCTCACCGGAGTCGCGCTCGAGCTCTCGCCCACTGAAGAGTTCTGCCGCACAGACGAGAGAGTGAGATTGCCGTTCTCGGTATTCTGGAGCGGAATGAACGGGAACACTTGTGCCCTCGCCCAAATATTAGTTCTGTCAGTGGTCATCGAAATTCTTCTCCTCGCCGCCCCTTTCTATATGCAGCTCACCGTTGACGAGGTCATCGCCAGAGGCGATGTCGATCTCCTGGTCGTCCTCGGGCTCGGATTCGCTCTGCTTCTCCTGATACGGGTCGCGTCGACCGCGACCCGCTCGTTCATTATTCTTGTTCTGCAGAACACGTTGAGTTTTCAGATCGGCGCGCGGCTGTTTCATCATCTGGTGCGCTTGCCACTCTCATTCTTCGAAAAGCGGCACATCGGCGACATCCTGTCTCGTTTCAACTCGATCGAGCCCATCCGCAACGTGCTCGCGGAGGGATTGATCACGGGGTTGATTGACGGTCTCATGTCGGTGTTGATGCTGGCGTCGATGTTCACCTACAACGTCCAGCTCGGACTTGTTGTCCTGCTGGCGTTCGCGTTGTATGCCACCCTGCGGCTCGCTCTTTTCAGCATGTTCCGGCAACGGAGCGAAGCGGCCATTCACAGCAAGGCAGATGAGAACTCCACTTTCATCGAAACCGTGCGAGCAGTGCAAAGCCTAAAGTTGCTCAACCGAGAAAACGAACGGGAGAGCCAGTGGCTGAACCGCTATGCTGCGTATATAACAGCCAACGTGCGGCTAGGTCGGGCGAGGATCAGCTTCAAAGCGATGAACGACACGATATTCGGCTTGGAGAACGTGATCACAATCTACCTCGCCGCTCGCCTCGCACTGGACAACCTCATCACGGTTGGCATGATATTCGCGTTCGTCAGCTACAAGTTGCAGTTCGCTGAGCGGACAGCGCTGCTGATCGAGAAGCTGGTGGATGTCCGCATTCTCGGGCTGCACCTGGAACGTCTCGCCGACATTGCGCTCACCCCGCTCGAGCGCGGGCACGACCGAGACCTGTCATATATCCGACAGATTCGCGGCGAGATCGAACTGCGCAACGTGTGCTTCCGGTATGCAGAAGGAGAGTCTCTGATTCTTAACAACGTCAATCTGTGCGTTGCTCCCGGACAATTCGTGACGATCATGGGACCATCGGGCTGCGGCAAGTCAACTCTTGTCAAGATTATGCTTGGGCTGCTCGAGCCAACGAGCGGTGAGGTTCTGATCGACGGCCTTCCGCTGGGCCAGATCGGACCGCGCGCTTATCGCGAGCAAATCGGCGCGGTGATGCAGGAGGATCAATTGCTGTCGGGATCGATTGCCGACAATATCTGCTTTTTTGACACAGCGTTCGATCTACAAGCCATGATCGATTGCGCGCGAATTGCCGGCATCCACGAGGACATCGTGGCAATGCCGATGAGCTACAACAGCCTCATCGGCGACATGGGAAGCTCGTTATCCAGTGGCCAGAAACAGCGAGTACTGCTTGCGCGCGCGCTCTATCGCCGACCAAAGATCCTGTTTCTGGACGAGGGCACGGCGCATCTCGACACACAGAAGGAGAAGGAAATCAATGCGAATCTCCGGCACCTTAGTATGACGCGCGTGAGCGTAGCGCACCGACCCGAAATTACCCAGGGAGCAGATATGATCATCCATCTTGCCGCGACGGCCAGACCGTTTCGGGTCGGAATGACGAGCCTCAGACGAGAAGCTGGGGCTGCGCAAGATGTCGGTGTGACCGGGTTTGCTGCCGAAGGTGCGAAATCGGCCGAGACCGATGACTGCCCCGGCGACGCCACGGGGGATGGCTCGAAGCGCGATGGTGACTGGAAAGACGCCAAGGACGACGACTGCCATTCAAAGGACTGCTGCCAGCTGCGGAAGGACTGCACCCCCAAGCCGTCCGACGACGGCGGCAAAGGCGACAACCCGGGTGAAGCGCTAGCCAGGATCGACTTCTCACGATGCTGATTCGGCTCGCGCAGTCTGATCATTCGCGTGACATGGAAGGCGCATTCGCTTCGAAGACGTCCGATGACGCGCGCGGATACGCCATCGGCGGCCAAACGCCTGCTGCAGTCGCGCGAGCGACGTACTGGCCGGATAGAGACCAAGCCGTTTCCTCGCGCTTTTATTGTTGCGTCGATTCCGACGTACGGCCGGGCTCAACTTTTCCCCAGCCTTGAGCCTGGGTCGCTCCGAACCTCATGGAACTAGTGTCGGTGCTCACGCGCCGGTTGGCTGCTGCCGCCATCAAGGCGTTCGGAGAACGCCTGGACCAAACCAGTCGCGGTCCCGCCTGTTCACGCTGGCGGTGCGCCATCAATATGCGAAACACCGACGTTTTCGCAGATTGAGACGAACGCCCTCTTCGCCTCAGCGTCCTCAAAGCAAAATCGTGTGCCTTGGACTGCGCGCTCAATCCACCAATCGATTTTGTTTGCCCGCGAAATGCGGGATGCCTCGCCGCGCAACTGATCCAATTGCCGTCCATAGGCCCGCACGATCACACAATTTGTCATTCGTTAATCCCCCAGAAACGCGCCGTTCTAACTAGCGCTGAACGCAAGTATCCGTCCGACTGTTCATCGCCCACGCGCGGTGAGCTATCCCCTCGAAACGCCAGAAAGTCACAGAGTCAGTCGCTGCGCAGCGATCGCACGTCAATCGCTCCTCGCCGAGTATGTAGCGCCCGCGGATCGCGGAAGCGGAATTTTTGCCTGATGGATAAATCAACAAACAATTGCGCATACGCCAGCGCATCACAGCCCAACACCTTCGACGCCCCTCCGTGAGCCCGGTACCTCGCTGAGGAGGAGCTTAGCGAAACTTTGCACGCCTGAATGTTCGATCGCTAACACAGGAACCGCGACCACTTGCCCAGGCGTGGTGGGCATCCTTTCCGAATGTTGCTAGGCTACGCTCAACTGCGAGAGAGCGATGAGCAATGACTCGAAAGATCCGGGCCTTATGGCGCTGATCAGCGGCATTTTTGCTCCGCCCGCGCCGCCCACCCCGCGCCTCCGGCGCCGGAGATGCCGCCAACGCTCGAAGAGGAGCCCGTGACCGCGGCAGCGTCGCCTGCAAAACCGGTCGCACCCTTGTCCGCCGGCGGCCCCGATGGAAAACGAGCGCGACTGCCCGCTGTGGCGATCGCCGACCTCGTTCTTGGTGAGCTTCGCAAAGTTGAAGGCTTTTCGAGATCCGGAGTCTCGATCACCGTCTACGGAAGTCGACCTTGGAATGCGATGGTCACGTTCGCACCGTTCTCGACCACGTCCCAAGACGCTGCACGCCTGCGACACGCTTTGCCGGATATCGTCTTCAGGCTTCGTCAGTGCGTCGAGATCGAACAGTAGGTTCGGCCGATCACCTTCCACTCGGCGGCCCGACCCCCGCGCTCGGGTAGAGCGTGGACTCATTTAGCGCGCAGCCAAATGCGGATTGATGCGAGCTTGATGAAACGCCAGATAGTTGACTGAGAATTTGTGGTATCGGGTCGCGACCCGCCGACATTGCTTGATCTTGTTGAAGAACCTTTCGACGAGATTTCGCGCACGATAGAGAGACGGACTGAAGCAGATCGGGTCTTTGCGATTTCGTTCCGGCGGAATATCGCGGTCCATTCACAATCGCTGAGTTCGTAGCGCGTGATTCGAGGCCGATTTGAGAGCTTGAATCACGCCCAAAGCGATACCATCAAGCCGCAGTTGGCCGCAAAACCGCTAACGCTCCAGATTTACTTCCGCTTTCGGCGAGCAATGGACATGGCCGGGTTGGCCATTGCTTGGCGCAGATCGCGAGTGACCCATGGCGGACTTACGGGTACTATTGTTTGCTTAGCGAGGATCACCCCTTCGGTCCCGGGCGGTATCGCCAATTGTTGCACGGCAGCAAAGTATGAGCCGGTCGAGGTAGATTGGCGGAGTGGCCTTGGTAACATCATGCTTCTTGGATGAAGCCGATTAGCACGGGCCCTTCATCACGATGGCGCCCGGCCCCCCCCAGCTACGTCGATATCCGTTCGTGGTCTCCCGAGGAAGAAGCGCAACTTCTTGCGTTATTCGACAGTGGCATGAGTGCAAGCGAGATCGGCCAGCGGTTAGACCGCACTCGCCTCGCGGTCTACGGTCGATTGCAACGCTTCCATAAGCAGCAAGGTCGAGTAAGCCGCACTAGCGGACGCGTCTTCGCGCAGCGGGCCGGGTAATCGGCGGGCTCGTGAAAACGTGGAAAGCGGGGCCAAGAATCGGCTGTTCCGCTGGACACTTACCTCGGCTTTTGGACCATCTTGCATGCACGAAAATGCGGGGGTGGACGGGACGTCGGAGTAGGTTCGTTACGCTTTCGAGGAGAGCGAACGACGTCATAGGGGAGCCGGCGCCGCTCGAGGCATCGCCAATCACCGTTCCTGCCGCAAGGCGAGCGCTGATCCCCACCCGTCGTGAAGGTTAGATTGGCGTATTGCGCCGTATCGAAGCCGCCGTTTCCATCGATAAGCTCACCGATCTGGCCGGCAATACCGCCACCAGCCCATGTCAGTCATCCGTCAACGATTGGATCGCTAAAATCGGTTGGACAGCGGACATCACGGTGACTGAGGCGCTCTTCGGCTTGGGGCCGTACCGCACGTTCTAGATTGTCTCGCGAACACTCTCGAACCCCGCCTCGATGACGGTGGACCCGCGAGCGGGCTACTCGTCTTGGCGTTGGTCAACGTAGTCGTCCGTGAACAAGGCTCTAAGCGATTGAGCAGGAGTCAGTTTTCCGGTTGCGGCGGCATTTGAGATTGCAGGGATTGGGGGCTTGAGGC
>NZ_JBEPRQ010000056.1:0-14769 GCF_040548425.1 Bradyrhizobium sp. i1.15.2
TTTCGACGAGCAGGAGGCTGGTGGCCAGGGCGTACAGCTACCCTTCCAACACGATCTTATCCTCTGAGTGCCGCCGACGCCTTCGTCGCGTCCGGGCGGATTGGCGTTTTCCGGAGGCGCTCCCATGGTTGCGCCGATCACATTCACGGACCCGCACCGCCATCAGCTGCACGGCCATCAAGAGCCGTGAAAGCGCGCTACTTCATGTCCGCTCCCAGGCACCATAATAATGAGTCATTGTAACCTCCAAGGTCATACTCGGAAGGCGACAGGAGCAGCACTTGCAGGATTCGCGATGTCCGCTCCGGGTCAAGGTGCGAAGAACCCGGCCTGAGCAAAACCAGTCCGCTTCCACCCACGAAGCTGACCTTAATGAGACGATTCGCCACTTCGCTGATGGGCCCGCAGCGTTGCATAGGACGCCAGAGGGCGATGCCCCAAGGCCGGTGCGGGGCTGATCTGTGCTAGGCTTCTTCAAAACATGTTGGTTGGCGTTGGCGGAGGTGATTGTGAGGCGACGTGAGTTCATCGCGCTCCTCGGCGGCGCGGCGGCAATCCGACCACTCGGCGCGCATGCGGAGCGTCCGCCAGAGCGCATCCTCTATTTCACATACTCCGCCGGCTACCGGCATGATGTCATACCGCTTTCCAAGGTAATCCTGACCCAGCTCGGAAGCAATTCGGGTGTCTTTGAAGTCATTCCAACGGAAGACACGTCCGAATTTTCTACCGAAAATCTCGAGCGCTACGCGGCGGTGATGTTCTACACAACCGGAGAACTTCCAATGAGCGCCGCGCAAAAGAGAGCTCTTCTCAACTTTGTGCGCTCGGGCCGCGGGTTCCTCGGCGTTCATTCGGCGACGGACACATTCTACACTTGGCCGGACTATCTCGATCTGGTCGGCGGCTACTTTAATGGTCATCCTTGGCATCAGGCCGTGAAGATCGAGGTGGTTGATCCTGGCGATGCCTTGGTGGCTTTTCTCGGGAATTCGTTGCAAGTCGAGGACGAAATCTACCAAATCAGCGATTTCGACTATCGTGGTTCACGCGTGCTCCTGCGCCTCGACCCAAGCTCGGTGGACCTTGGCAAGACCGGCGTGCATCAACGATTCTATGGCTGGCCTCTCACCTGGACCCGATTCTATGGCGAGGGACGAGTATTTTATTCGGCGCTAGGCCACGAGCCGTCAGTTTGGCAGGACGCCCGCTACCAGCGAATCCTCACGAACGCTATCCTCTGGTCTATGCGAAGGTCGCCCTAGGAGACGCCGCCGCACTTCGCATTTGCGCCACCGCCGGATTCGTCGGGTGGTGTCCGTGCCAGAGGTTCGGACGGTCTTGGTCTGCGACTTCCGTTCCGGGTCACCAGCGACAGCGGACATCACGGCGGCTGAACTGCTCTTCGGCTTAGGGCCAGAACCGGACCTTCGTTGCTGGCTTTCTCGCGGATCACAGGTAACGCACAGTATGCCGTATCGCTATCTCGACCTATCAAGCATCCTGCCGCCGTTCGATGCCCGGAAAGCAACATAGCACGGACGACATGGCAGGCGCCCTGCGCGGCTACGGACGCTTTGAATGCTCCCGCCGGGCGGCTGGTTGAGGTCTTACTCAAAAAGCTGCCCGAAGGAACCGCGACGGAATTTCGTCAACGGCTCGATAGGGTGGTCGATGCGCCAGGGCGCTCGGGAAAACTGGCCCGTGTGCGCCTCGCACCCGAGATATCATTGTTGTTTGACCGGGCACCCGATTGGACCCAAAACGAAAGTTTCGTCCGTTGTTTGAGTGGTCGTCCGCCGACGCCTCTGACGTCTGGTCGGCGCGCAAGTATTCCAGCTATATTGGATCGCCAGAACTTTTCGCACTGACGAAGCGACCATTCTTGGAAATGTTCGGACGAAACGATGTTCCAACCAAGGACCTGCAAGGCTTTCCGCTCGGTGATCGCGGTAGTTGCTGCTAAGTCGGACCTCCATGCGCTGCGGAGCCGACGCCATGAGGCGGTGCTGCACGCCTTCAGGCTCGGGCTGGAGGCATCGTGTCAAAGCCGCGCAAAGACGCATCAGCGGGGCTCGGACTTTGGCGGCGGCGATGCTCATCGGGTTTTTACCGCGGCGCAGAACTGTTCCGTGACCGCCGTCGTTTCCTCGGCGACGTTCCAGCCGTTCGTCTCGGCGTTTTCCTTGGCCAGCTTATGCTCGATCTCAAGCATCTTCTTGGTAAGCGCGTACGGCTTCCAGTCGGCCTTGGACAGCTTGGCGTAGGTGTTCGCTCCACAGACGTTGTAGGCAATCGCTTTCTGCACATTAGTGCTGACGTGGCTCATGTGGTCCTCGACCACGGCGGTGACGCGCGCCTTGGCGTATTGGCTGTTGGCTGCGATGAAGTCTTTGCAGAAGGCGACCCGTTGACCTCCGTCGCGGGCTTTGATGTAGGCCGTCTGCGTTTCGTAATGGAGGCGGTAGGCGAGTTTCTCAGCATTCGGCTCAGATTTCACCGCTTCAAGCGTGGCGCGGTGGTCACCCGAGGTGGCGTCATTGATCGTGATGTCACATACTCTGGCGAGGGAGAAGACCGGAACGTAGGCCCGCAACTTGGCTTCCAAGACATCGTTGGCGTGCGCAACTGGTGCGAACAGGCTGGCGGCGATTGCGAAAGCAACGAGACAGCGTTTCATTGGTGACATGCTCCAGATCACCGGGCAGTAAACGGCGGCGGGGGTGGGGATCGTCGCGGCCCACCACACTCACCAGCGCAGCGATCCAACCGCAAAGCGTCCAGCCCAGAAAACGGGTTGAGCAACTTACTGCGCGAATTCCTTGGGCGGCAGTCAAGCGGCAGCCTTGATCTGGATCATGCCTTCCGGCCTCCCTCGAAGGGGCCTTTACCGCTGCGGCGTCAACGACTTGAGGACGCGAGCAGTAACGCCCTGTCCTCGGTCATCGAGCGGTCGATCGCCCCCGATACCGTCTTCCACCCTGCCAGAGGCAATTGTCCGGCGAAAACTCGCCAGTCGGATCGGCGCGCACGAGCAGGTGCCGCCATGACGGTTTCGGATGAACATCGCGGTAGAAAGCCCGGAAGTTGGCCCAGCGTGTAAATCGGCGTGGCGTCCCGACGCCGATCGGCGAGCTAAAGCATTGATCCAGCAAGCGGCGAAGGGGTTAATCTTGAACGCTTGTTCACAATGGATCCCGGGCTCGCGACTTCGTCGCTCCCCGGGATGACGACCGTAACTCCCCTCCTGCGACCGTTCAGTTGGCGGCGCGGCGCAGGAAGGCCGGGATATCGAGAATAGCCTCATCGGGCGCATTGCGCGCAGCGGTGCGGCCGTAAGGATCGAGCGGCCGGTCGGCCGCGTGGCGCGCATATTCCGGAGCCGCCCTTGCCGGTTGCCCCACGGGCTGTCGCGCTTCGGAGCGGGGCGGCGGGCATTCCACTTGCGGAAGGGGTGCACTGCGCTCGATGCGATCGGCGATGCGGCGGCCGTCGTTGCGCAGCCTGCCCGCGAGCTGGGCGATGGCGGTTTCCACCGGTTGCGCCTGAGACGCCGGGTCGAGATTATCGATTCCGGTCGCCACCACCGAGACGCGGACGATACCGTCGAGGCTATCGTCAAACGACGCGCCGACGATAATGTTGGCGTCCGGGTCGGCCTCGTCGCGAATGCGGGTCGCAGCTTCGTCGACTTCGTACAGCATGAGATCCTTGCCGCCGGTGATAGAGATGATGAGGCCACTGGCGCGCTTGATCGAGGGATTCTCGATCAATGGATTGGAAATCGCGGCCACAGCAGCGGCAAGCACGCGCTTCTCGCCGGAGGTCTCGCCCCGTCCCATCATGGCCTTGCCCTTCTCCTTCATGACGGAGAGGACGTCGGCAAAATCGAGATTAATCAGGCCTTCCTTGACGATGAGGTCGCTGATGCAGGCTATGCCGGAATAAAGCACCTGGTCGGCAAGGGCAAAGGCATCGGCGAACGTGGTCTTCTCGCTGGCCACCCGGAACAGATTCTGGTTCGGGATGATCAGCAGGGTGTCGACCGTCTTCAGCAACAGACGTTGCGCGGTGTGAGTTCGCTATCGCCCTCCGACTACGAGGATATCGTAGAACTGCTGATAGAACGGCTTCGAGAGCTGGAGCTTAGCTTGGCGGTGCGAGAACTGACGGACAAGCACGAGCCGCAGTAGCGTAATACCGAGGCTGGCAGCGGACTTTCGACGATCCGATCCTACTGCCAGATGGCTGCAAGCTGATCACCCTGCACGACGCCGCGACGTTCATCACCAAGCTGCCAAAGCGCGAGCATGACGCGCCGGAATGGCAGGCCGCGATCGAGGCGCTGATGCTGGTGGCCGACCTCGGTGGCCCGACGATGTTCGCCCGCATCGGCGTTGTGCGCGCGCTCAATCGGCATCGCGAGCCGGTCGCAAAGCCCGCAAGAAGCGAGCGAAGGCGTACCGGCTTGCGGGGTCATTTAGCGGGAGCGCTTCGGCAGTTTGGGAAGTTTGTTCGGGTTGAACGTTGGCGTCGACTCGCTCGCCTTTAGCGAAGGCGGCTCCTCCTCGGTGAGGATGAGCGTTCCCTCGAAGAGCACTCCCGGCACCTCTTCTGCCGTCCCGACATAGCGACCTATCTTGCCGGAGCACGTTCCCTCAAGCTTGAGCGTGAGGTCATCGGCGCCGAAGATAGTTACATGCTCATCGGTATGCCGTTTGATCGATACGATTGCGGTGAATCGATCTCCATCGACTTCGCAGGTGCCGTTGTAGGTCATAATGCTGCTGCGGCCCCAGATTCTGCCGGTTGCAACATGGGCAATGCCGGTGCCTTGGCCGAGCGGGGTCTTGAGCCACGCCCTGTAAGTGCCGTCTTTCAGCATCTGGAGGAAGCCTCTCCCTCGGTGTTCGCGCGAGAGCCCGATGATCGGCACAACCAGCGTTAAGACTGGGTAAAGGCCGGTGGCTGTGCGAATCCAGTACACGCCAAGCGTGCCTGTAATCTCGCAGGCCCGTCTCACCCAGAGGCTCCCCACGGCGAAGGAAATGTGGGTCGATCATCCCACGTCACATATCCGCACTGCCTGCACTGGAACATTGTCACGGTCCGGCCCGTGTGCGGATTGAACATTTCAGACACGATCGGCACGCGGTCGCTGCCGACGCAGTCGCAGATCGGCAAGTTTGCCGCCGTTCGGTCGATCTCGCTCATGGCGCAGGCCGTAGTTTTCCGGGCGGCACCCGCCGTTTCCAGTTAAGTTTTATCGGATATACCCGCTCTCCGTGAGTCGGAATTTTGATCATCCAGCCGAGGCTGAAGAGGCAATGAGGCGAGCCGTAGCGGCTACGAGCGCGCTTGATCGCTTGAAGTGGCTGCGCGTTGCATTGGCATGCATTGACCTAGCAGGCGACGAGACATCGCATGGTGTGCACAAGCGGGACTCCGCCGCATGAAGTACGCCGCCGAAGGTCCATTCGTCGACCCCGACGCGGCCGCCCGCAAGCTGGTCGAGATCGCCAGCGGCATCGAGCCGCTGCAGGACGGCCGCATTTAACCTCGGCCCAATTCGAGGCGTGCATCAATGCGTTTGAGTTACTCCGGCTGTTATCCACCAGAACGAAGAAATGGATCCACGGACCCAGCTAACCGGTCCGCCAGTTGCACGGCGACCGCCGTGGACTGCTTTTCGGAAGGCAGGGAGCCGATAGAATCGACTGCCAGCCAGGTACCAGCGGAAAGAACAGCTATCACAATCGCCGCGAGATATTCGGTCCTCATGGAGATGGTCCCTTCATCACCCCAGAAGCTAACCGGACACTCTCAGAAATGGTTCCGACCAGCCGCGCGGCTCGATGTCTTCGTCCGCAGCGGAAAGTTGCTACCACGGCGCCAGCGCGCCTAGTCGCTCCTAGGTTCCCTCCTTCCGAGTGGAACATTGGCGTCGCGATTAGAAAACGGGAACGAAAGCCGTCTGCGAGCTTTAGAAATGTGAGACCGCCGCTCGCCGGTACTAACACGGCGCATGTCGCGGATAGCCAAAGGTTGCTGACCCGCTTTTCTCTACAAGCGCTCGCGCAAGATAGCCAAAAGCGGCGGTCTCCGGTTCCATTCAAAATCGCCAGCCGCGCCCCGATCGGTTGCGGGGAATCGCATTGGGCTGATGTCGGCGTGCCGGTGGCGTTGTTCTTACCGAGGCTCCGTCATGCCCAACCATATCGACATCGACTATGTACACAGCCCGGCCATGGTTCGAGAGATCGGCGAGAGGCTACGAGCGTCGCTGAAACCGGAGCCGGAATTACCGGCGAACCTTAGGATGCAGATTCGGCTCCGCGAACTGGAAGAGCCGTCACCATCGATCATTCCAGCGGCCAAGCGCTGGAACAAGCTGCGCGGTTGAGCCGCAAACGGCTCGGCCGAACATGGACGAGCGCTGTCACCGGTGAAGCTTCGTGCGTCAAGGATTTTGAGTGAGTACGGTGAGGCGCACTCCGAATTGATCGGCAAAGCCGTCGTCCTTAGCGACGGAAAGGCAGGCACGGTCGAGAACGTTTGGCTGGATGAATTGCACGGGCTCCGGATTTCGATTACAGGCCATGATGGAAGATGGCCGGTCTCAACCATCAAGTTCGTGGAGAGCTAGACCATTCGCATCGGCGCGCGCTGCCCAGAGCGCGCTCCTTTCAGATCATTCCAATCAAGATGAAAAGAGCGATCTCGGTCAGGAAAGTGACGCTCATAATGGCGACCGTAAGGAACGCGTCGCCCGCTGGTAGAGGGGTCATAGATGCCTCGCGCGTTGCGAAGCCCCGAAGCCAAGAGCCAAACTCCCCGACCTTGGGGAATGTTTCAGTTCCAAGCAGGGCGGCGATCGGAAATTAAAAGTCGCATGAGGCGACTTTGGTCGCGCCGCTGTCCGGTGGAACGAGATGCCCTACCGCAGTTCTAGTTCCTTGATCGCCAGAGCCGAACTCTGTGCGGCGTCATGAGCGCCGGTTTGCGCGATCTTGATTATCGCCTTAGCGATCATTTCCGTTAGCGGACCCTTTTAAGCATTGGCGTAGTGGCTACTCTGCGCGAACACTCGCGCATTGCTGGGAAGCCGCAGAAGGACTGCCGCCGGAAATCGCCGGGCTGTTCGGATTGGCCACCGAGTTGCTCATCGCGATCCCAGAGCACAAGGTATCACTTCGCGATAACGGACGAGAAAGTCAGACGGATGTTTTCGCTCTGATAAAATCGAACAATCGCACTATCGCCGTCGCGGTGGAGGGCAAGGTCAATGAGTCCTTTGGGCCGACCATAAAAGATTGGTATGTGGACCCATCCGCGAGGAAGCAACAGCGGCTGGCGTTCTTGTGTGATCTGATCGACGTTGCGTGTCCACCACCCGATGATACCAGTTATTTCACCGCACCGCCTCGGCAGTTCTCGAAGCCGCTCGCTTCAAGACCGACGACGCCGCATGATCATCCATTCGTTCTCGCAAAATTACAAATGGTTTGACGCTTAGAGGAGCTGAAATAAAATGATCGAGCCCTGGAAGGGTGTTGCAACCCGACGCGCCCAGATATTCCGAGTGGTGAATCGTCGCGGCGGCTGTATCGTTTGCGCCAACAGTGATTGAGGGGTTGTTCCGGCGCTCATCAAGTGAGCCCTCCAAATCAACCCGTTCGCTGATACCGTCTGTCATGCAAAGAAGTCCATGCTCAAGACCGAGCAAGAATACAACAGTGCAATCAAGGGTGCATCAAAGAAGGCATCGACGCTGGCTTTGGAGTTGCCACCGGACGATCATTCCCAGCGACCACTTGGTTTCGTTCGCGCGGCGATCGTCGTCTCGATTTCCTGAACCATCTCTCGCACCCGTTCGGCGAGCCGTTCGAACAGCGCTCGCGTCTGCCTATCCGGTGCAGTTCTCGCCAACCGAGCACAATAGCCTGCCTCCGCTCGAAACTTCTCAAGTTGAGCAATAAGCTCTTCCATTCTCGCTCTTCTACTCGCCCACGTTCCAATAGCTGTTTAGCGGGGACCTACCGGCCGGACACCTGGGAAATTTCCCAGGGTCCCAAGGCTTACAATGGCGGTTGCGCTCCAGGGAGAAAGACGGCTCAAGGGGCGGGAGCTTAGAGCTTCTAGCGCGACGCTCGACGACGGAATCACGGTTGCGCTGCTTTTTGAAGCGAGACAGGCGCCAGATGCGGCGCCGTAGAACTACTGTGCCAAGTTGTTGCTGTGCTTAGCCCGCGGCTGTGTTCATCCCGAACGCTGGGTCGCGCTCCTGATCGGCACTCCGCCTATAAAAGCGTTCCCCCGCTCGCGAACCCGGTGAACGATGCCACTCTTGTCGGAGGCATGTTTACAAAGGACCGGCGATCGCACGTCAGCTAGCAACCTCCTCGCGCGCAGATGCGGGCAGCGCCCTCTGAGACCTGTCGCCGTCACGCCGCACGCTGCGTTCCGTTTGTGACTATTATGCAGCCTGGCTTCGACCGCCGTCGATGACCATGAACAGCGCGCGCCGATCAATTGGTGAGCTACTCGGCTGATCAGGCTTTTCAGCGGACCCTACAGGTGGCGTACACTTTTCCAGCAAGCTATCCGACGTTGCCGCTTCTGCTTCGACATTAGCGACGGGAACTCTCACCTTCTGTTCCATAAGTTCGAGTGCGGCTGCGCCCTTTGCTGTCAATCGCCAACCGAACGAATACCTTTGCACAAAGCCTAAGGAGAAGACGTCCAACGAGGGGAGCGTAGCACCCAGCCGCTTGCTGTAGCTTGCCCAATCAGCGCCGCTCGTTGCCAAAAATGCGAGGTCGCGTTTGATATCCGTAAGCGTCGCCAGCCCATTGGGGTAGCTAGCAAGTACCGTCAAAATGGATACCTGGAAATTCACGACTGCCACTCACCCGGCTATGCCGACCATTTTGTCAGCAGTTCGTGGCACAATGCAATGACTTTGAATGTACAATACGGCTTACTGATCTAGCAGAACTCCGTTAGGCGCGGCATGAGCGATGCCGGATGAGAAGGAAGTCCACGATAGCCTGGCACGAATGTGCTCTGCATACTGGAGGGTGACGAGTTGGCGCCCCTATTGCACTCACGGGAGAGGTACTCGAAGCCGCGCAACATCAGGTCATTAATGGTGGCTGACTTCTTCTCTCCAAGCATACCGGCGCATCTACGTTCTCGGTCCAGCGCCGCGTGACTCGTTCAATGGACGCAGCCGTGGAGAGCCGGGCAGCAGCGAACTGGGCCGCGATTTTACGAAGATTGAGCGACGGACTTCCCGAGATGCCCCTTACCTCTGATCCATCTGGCGAGTTCGCTGCTGCGAACAATGAAGCGTTGTTCTTCGCGATGTTCGCGGGCGACGACCGCCGCGATGAAGATCAGCGTCCCGCTTCTCGACATGCGCCACATAGTGCGCCGCCTGTACGTCGATGGCCCTGCCGTGGCGAATTTGCACCAGCGCCGCCGGGTCGTGAACGATCAGGACAGCGCGAACGCGCGCTGCCTGCCGCCGTCGTCAACCGCTTTCCAGTCATTGGGTCGGGACGCCGTCGCTATCGTCTCCGGGTCGGCACGAGCATGGTCACGACCACCGCCACCAGAACAAAAACAAGGACGATGGCGAGTGCTTCAAAGGACCCCATAGCGCTGATCTCCGTCAGGCCAGCCATCTTCCCTAACGTTAACTCATCAGAAGGACGGTCCCGTGCGGCAAATCGCATCGGAGGCGACTACTGTGCGCTTCCGTCTCCGCGCACCCGCCACGTTTCGGGTCCCTCTGGGTGCATAGATAAACGCGGGGACCGCGCGACCGCGCCCCTTCGGCATATTTGCGTTTTTCGTTTTTTGTGTTTCCTTTGCTGCATCTGCTTTTGAAAGGCACGCCGAGATGCGGCGCATCGATCTGTTCGAGGCCACGATGCAGGGCTGGGCGCGGCTCGACGCGGCGCAGCGCGAGCGGTTTTTCCAAGCGGGCCTGAATGCGGCTCGACAGGCGAGAATTCCGCGCGTGGCTCCTGCGGCGCGTCAGGACCGCGCCGCTCGCGACTCCGGTCGATGCGGCGCGCTAGCAATCTGGGACGGCGACTTGGCGCTGATGCTGAAGAACTGGCCCTTAATGGCGAACCGGGACGCAGCCGTAGGACGCTGCTGCCCGTGTTCGCCGTCCGGTCGGCGAGCGCCACAGCGGTCACCAGCGCCAGCCAACCGCCGTCGGCATGGGCTCGGCGCGTTTCAATCCAATTGCCGTACGCATCGTAACAGTTGTTGTAAGCACCGTAAGCGCCATAGGCCGCGGCACCAACGGCTGCGGCTCCCACTGCTGCCCTGCCGTATCCGCGATAATACCCTCGGCCTGCGACCGGGTAGCCCGGACGACCGGCGAGTTGTACTTGTGTACCGATTCCGACATCTGGCGTGACCCGTACACTCATTGCCACGCAGAACAACTCGAATCGGGCACCTGGTACGTGCACCGTCCCCACTACTCCCTTCAACGAGAGGCTGGAACAGCAAGATCGCGGCCCCCAGGAGGTCCGGGATTGATATTACCTGCGGTTCAAAGCCGAGGGCCATACATGGCGGTCTCTTGGTGAGGCAGATTTGCAAGCACAAGGGACCAGGAACGGCGTTCACGAGCATTGTGCGCGCTGGGAAGCAGTTTCACTTTCAGAAATGGTCCGATGACGACAGAGAGATTATTAAGTCGATAGATGGCAAGCGAATTGATAGCGGTGACATCCGGCTAGTCGCTCTACCAAGACAAAGGGACGAAGCTATTTGGGTCGGCCCTCGGGTGGGGTTCCGAGCGCGAGAGCCGGATCCAAATAATCTCGAAGGTATTTCATTCCGAAGCGCACCTCTGAGAGCCGCAACCTGGCAGATGGATGGGCGGATGAAGGTTGTGGGTGACTAGGACCGTGCAAAGCCCCACGCGACGCACGTTATCCTTCCAGTCCTTCGATCGAAGGTATGGGCTCGGATATGGGCCGCCAAATAGTCCGCTTCAGGAAGCACTGAAGGATAAAGACTTTTTCGGCGTGCATGGCGGAGGGAGAGAATCTGCAAAAAAACTTGCTCGAACGCTGCAGCTCAGGTTCTCTCGGTAGGGGAGAGACGGCATTCTCCGACGGGCACGCGTTGAGGACGGACTACGGTACGCCGTAGCGCGCGAATTCCTCGGCGATGTCGCCCCGGACGGCTTTCGCGGCCGCGACATCGGCCTCTCCCGAAGCCGTCTCGCCGCGGCGGATCTTTGCCCGGCCGCGACCGTACAGCGCGGCGGCGAGCGTGGGGTCGATGCGTAGCGCGGCGTCGTAGTCGGCGATGGCCGCATCGGTCCGTCCAGCCTTGAGGTGGGCGAGCGCGCGGGAATCGTAGGTCGCAGCCGTATGCGCGCCCGACCCGATCGCCTTGTCGCAGGCTTCCACCGCGCCTTGCGGGTCGCCCGTGCTCGCCCGGATCCAGCAAAGGCCGCTCCAAGCCACTTCCATGTCGGCGTTCAGACGAGTCGCGGCGGTGTAGTCGCTTTCGGCGCGTACGAGATCGCCCTTCTTCAGCCAGGCCTCGGCGCGGTTGACGAAGGCCCCGGGGTATGCCGGCTGGAGGGCGATGGCTCGGTCGAAATCCTCCATCGCGGCGTCGTAGTCGCCCGTCCTCAGTCTCGCCGCGCCGCGGTTGTTGACGGGCTTGGCGAAGGTCGGATCGATGCCGATGGCCGCGTCGAAGTCGGCGACGGCGCGGTCGTAGTCGACCTTCGCCGCGTAGGCGATGCCGCGGTTGTTGTGGGCGATGGCCAAGGCCTGTGGCCCGCCACGGCCGGCTCCGATGAAGGCAGAGCAGGCCTCGATCCTCCGGTCGGGCGACGAGGCGGCGTTGCAGAGCTCGACGTTCCGGAATTGACCTTCCGGCTTCTGCGCCGACGCGGGGGCGGTCAGCAGCAGGATCATAACTGGCGCCGTCCCGAAGACCTTCAGCATCCCCGGCAGATGCCGAGAGCGCGGTCTGCCCTCCGCTGCCGGGGAGGCGCAACGGTCGAACCGGCCTTCCGCTTCATGACGGCATCCTTGCCCTGCTCGATCAGGGTGGCGAACTTGACCGTGCCGTCGTCCGAAATCTCGATGTGGGGCGTGGTGCCCCGGATCCCCAACGTCGCCACCGGCGTGTCCACCTTCATGTTCCCGGTCTTAGCGACGCTGCCGGCGACGAAGGTGAAGGTGCCTCTGGTCAGGCTGATCAGGGTCGAATTGTCCTTGCCGTCCGGATCGTAGACGAACTCGCTCATTTCCATGCTGGCGTTACTCGACAGGCTGAAGGAGCTGCCGTCGGCGAAGTTGATACCGAGGCGGCCGTCGGCGCCCGTCCTGACGACGTCGCCCCGATAGACTGGATCGCCGACCTTCGCGCTGCCCCCCTCGTCGGACAGTCTCGCCTGCACAACCGCGGCATCGATATGCTCGATCGTTGCCTTGCCAGCAACGGCCACGACTTTGCCGATTGGCTTGACGTCCTGCGCCCGAACCGGCGCAGGCGGATACGCCACTGCAACGAGCAAAAGGCAGAGAAGTCCTGCGACCGTCCTTTGTCCATGCATGCGTCCGCTCCCGTCCGTGAAGAGCCGCTTCGGCGGAATGATGGCAGAGCGCGCCCGGCGCACCATACCGCATGTCGCGACCGCCACTTTTTAGTCGCAGCGGACGATGGTCCCGACCGCTCAGCGCCAACAAAAGAGCGCATTTGCGCACACCCAGTCAACATTTCGTGAAGGAGCCTGGGGACGACAAAGCGTAGTCTGGTTCGCGGAACCGGAACGTGGGCGGGTGGACTTACACTCGATCGGTCCGGCCGCTTCGGCGGAAGCGGGCAGCATGCGAGGCGTAGGATGTCGCTCGCACGTGTCTTCGCCGGTCTTTGGCCGGCGCAGCACCAACGCAGTCCGCCGTCCGTCCGCGGCGGGCGCGCTGTGGAGTCGCCGGTCGTCGCGGGACTCGGATGGGCCGGAGGGCTGTCCTTCGTCGCGTTGATCCTGACGGCGCTGAAAGAAGCGTGGGCCGCCGATCCCGATCTCGCCTTGTTCGACGACGCCTCCATCACCTACAAGGGGTTCGAGCATGGCACCTTCGAACTCATCACGAAGGAGGCGGTGCCGCGCCACATCATCGTCGACGATCCCGGGCAGACGGTCATCCTGAGCAAGACCGGATCGTCCGTCAGCTTCGCGCAGATCGCCAACAACGCTTCGCGGATGGAGGACCTGCAAAGCCGGCAGCAGGACGTGCTTGACAACTACTCGAAGGAGCATGGGCCGTCCGGATCCGGCACGCCTCCGGGCGAAGCGGTCGATCAGACGCTGCAGCCGATCGATTTCCAGGCGCCGGAGGGGCCCAATCCACAACATGCCCTTCCCGGGCTGGTGGTGCCGGCCAGCTTCGTGCCGGATGGGCCGTTGATCCATTCGCCACCGACACTGACGCTCGGGTCGGGCCCGGTCGAGATCGACACAGTCGCGTTCGATGAGTTCTCGGCGAGCAGCGGCAGCTTCTCGACCACGAGCTTCGGCTCCGGCACGACCCCGACCTTCGGCATCGCGGGCGGCGCGATCGGCCCTTTCACCGTCGCGGGCGCAAGCTACGACGTCGAGAAGGCCGGCTCCTTCGGAATCCTGTACTTGAACAGCGCGACCGGCGCCTACGCCTACGTACCGAACAACGACGCTATCAACGCGCTGAAGGCGCCGAACGCCGACAGCTTCACCATCACGGCGTCCGACGGCTTTGCCTCGGCAAGCCAAACCTTCACGATCGACATCGCCGGCACCGACGACGCGGCAGCGATAAGCGGCGGGACCGGTGGATCCGTCGCCGCGGTTACAATGGACGCCGCCGCGATTGCGGCGGCGTTCATGGCGCACGACGTCCCGACCGCGACCGGCAAGCTCGCCGACACCGACGTCGACGATCCGGCCAACACGTTCACGGCGGTGAGCTCTCCGCATACCAGCGACAAAGGCTACGGCAGCTTCACGATGACGTCCGACGGGCACTGGACGTACGCGCTGGATCCCGCAAGCGCCGCAGTGCTCGCGCTTACGGCGTACCAGACCCTGACCGACACCTTCACCGTCACCACGATCGGCGGCACGCCGCAGATTGTCATGGTGACCATCCAAGGCGCCGACGATCCGGCCGTCATCTCCGGGGACACGCATGGTCGCGTCGTCGAAGCAGGCGGCGTCCACGATTCCGCGCAGGGCGTCCCAACCGCGTGCGGCCTTCTGACCGCCACCGACGTCGACGGCCCGTCGAACGCGTTCGATCCCGTCAAATGTCCGGAGCCGAGCGACCACGGTTACGGCAGCTTCACGATGACCGCGGATGGGCACTGGACCTTCGCGCTCGACAACGGCAACTGCGCGGTGCAGGCGCTGAACGCAGGTCAATCGCTGACTGACGATTTCACCGTGAGGGCCGCGGACGGTACGGCACAGACGGTGACCGTCACCATCGAGGGCAGCAACGACGCCGCGGTCGTCTGCGGCGATATTTGCGGACGCGTGACCGAGCCAAGCAACTCCTGCGAGCCCCCGCCACGCGCCAGCGGCACCTTGTCCGACAGGGACGTCGACAATCCCGACGACACCTTCACGGCGACGACATGCCCGCAGGCGAGCGACCACGGCTACGGCAGTTTCACGATGACGACCTGCGGCACGTGGACATACGTGCTCGACCCCGACGACCCGGAGGTCCAGGC
>NZ_JBEPRQ010000057.1:0-14535 GCF_040548425.1 Bradyrhizobium sp. i1.15.2
ACGACGTGGAAAAGGTTCTTGCCAATGTCGATCCCAAACACCGTTGCCGGCCTGGGCTTGTTCCGTGTCCTCATTGCTTCCTCCTTTCAAAAGCCAACTCAGTCTGACTGAGAGGACGGGGCGGGTCATCCCATTAGTGGTGACGCCCGCGGGGAAGCGGAAAGCTGTCGCTCATCTGGTGGAAGCCCATGGGATGAGCGAACGCGGGCGTGTAAAGCCATCGGCTGCTGCCGCATGACCGTGAGATACCGGACGACCCAGGCTGACGATACCAGCCTTCGCCAACGCATGAGGGCGATCGCCCAGGAGCGCCGCCGCTTCGGCTATCGGCGGCTGCATGTTCTGCTCAGGCGGGAGGGGTATTTGATCAACCATAAAAAGCTCTTCCGGCTCTATCGGGAAGAGAAGCTGACGGTGCGTCGCCGTACTGGCCGCAAGCGGGCGATCGGGACCAGGGCGCCGATGCTGGTTCCGATGACGCCGAACGACCGGTGGTCGCTCGACTTTGTGTCGGACCAACTGACCTGCGGCCGCCGCTTCCGGATCCTGACCGTCGTCGATGATTGTACCCGCGAGTGCCTGGCGCTGGTGGCCGACACCTCGCTCTCCGGCATTCGCGTGGCGCGGGAACTGGACCGGCTGATGATCGAGCGCGGCAAGCCCAGGATGGTGGTCAGCGATAACGGCAGCGAACTCACAAGCAACGCCATCCTGGTGTGGGCCGACCAAAGCCGTGTCGAATGGCACTACATCGCGCCGGGAAAACCCATGCAGAACGCCTTCATCGAGAGCTTCATGTATAGACGGCCCCGCGGGTGCAAGAGATTTCGACAGCGTTTTGGAGATCGGTCGGGTGCGTTCATGTATACGGCCTGTCATTGCGACCGATAACTTGGCCGCTGGCCCTGATGGAGATCGCGGATCGAGGCCTCATCAACGGGTCGCGCTTGTTGCGCTTAAAGCTCTTCGGGCTTTCTCGATCCCCAGCTCCGCCGGTTTCCATCATGCTGTCGTTTGCCCTCACACCTTAAAGTGGCCAGCCTGCTAAGCAGTTCATCCAGCAGCCTTAGCCCGATAGAACTCACCGGTCGTCATCATCGCCCAGATGATCCGAGCCAACTTGTTGGCGACGGCGATACGACGACCATGGGCCGACGCCGTTCAAGCAGAGCTTCGATCCAGCCACCTCCGACCCGGGACCGTGCCTTTGGATACCGAACGACGTTGCGTGCCCCGATGACAAGCAAGTGCCGGAGATAGGAATCGCCCTGCTTCGTTATTCGGCCGAGCCGGTCCTTCCCGCCGGTGGACTTCTGCTTAGGCGTCAGGCCCAGCCAAGCCGCGAATTCTCGCCCGGAGCGGAACATGGTCGGGTCCGGCACCGTCGCGGCGAGGGCCGTGGCCGTTATGGGACCAATGCCGGGAATCGAAGACAGCAACCTCGCCATCGGATTTACTCTCTGGATCTGAGCCAGCTCACGCTCGATAGCGTCGACCTGCCGGTCCAAATTCCTTCAGTTGGTTCACAAGAACAGCCAGCGCCATACGGGCAGTGCAGGTAACGCGAGTTCCTCGTCATCCAACAAATCCACTAGACCCTCCACCCTTTGCCGGCCCTGGAGTGCAAAGACGAATGCCCATAGGATTGCACGCAGCCATGATGTGTTTGCGACCAATAACGCGTCGATCTGAAGACTGGGTTCGAAGCTACCCTCGACATTGATTGCCTTGCGCCCGAGCGATGCGTCCTGGAACAGGAAGCGTTCTTTCGGGCGAATTTTGTCGAGAACCGCGCGTGACCGGAAAGCGTCGTTATCGACCTTGCCGTTTCTGCCCCGACCAGGTACTTTAATTCCTTGAGGGGTTCTAACGCCTCAATGATGCTTCACGAACGCGCTGATGCTTTTGTATCGCTTCCCATTTTTCGACGGCTTCCGCCGCGGCGAGCAGATTGACAGCAAGCTGATCTAGAGGTTCAGCTTTTTCGATTGCTTGCTCAAGAGTGTGCAGTTGGCCAGCGATGGACCGCGTAGGTGGCGGATCATCTTTTTCTGCCGTCTTGACGATGAGCTGCGACCACGCGTCACGAAAGGCACTCGCATTGCTTTCCCACCAAAGTGCGAGATCGGACACGACCTGAAGTGAATGCAGAGGAGCATCCGGCGACAAAGTTTCCATGGTTGGTGCCGCAAAATCCGGGAGGGCGGCCGCCTGTTCATCGACAATCTCGTTCGTGAGTTTGGCGATACCGGTGAGCACGTCGCTGAAGGCGTCATTCGTCGCAAAGCGGGAACGCGCAGCTTCCGAATACGCGTTCTTCGGTACCATCGTGCGAAGAAGCAAGCCTGTCCCCCGGTGAGCGTTTTTCTTGACGACAGACGCACGCACATTGGGTCTGTTGACCAAATGCGAGCGTCGTCCTCTAGGGCCAGTCTCATAATTTCGGTTTTCGCGATGTTCGACCTCGCCAACCCGGGTGCCTTTCGTCTGCAACGCGAGCAGGAGCTTTGGGTTATGGCCGCGAAGGAGGTCCCGCCCGCCCCCCTCTCGACATCGGCATGCCCAAGCCGCAAGCCGAGGTGCTCATCGGCGGACATGCGGCGGCGCCTGGACGTAAGATTTCACGTAGGCTAGCGGCATCATGCGGACCAAGTGCGCGAGCGACGTGATCTGGCGTGCCCAGAGTTGGCCATGCAAAAGCCATGGAAAAATTTTGAGAGAATAATGATCCTTAAGCGAACGAACCCAATCCCTGAACCATTCTGTCGCGGTCCCTTGGTTGTGCCTTCACTAGCAATATATTGTTGGGCGGCTCAATGCTCATACGTTTCTAATCGGATTCGCCGCCTTGCAATAGAGGATCGCCTAACCCAATGATCAAAGGTTGGTTGGACTTTCCAGCATTTGAATTGTTCGCGGTCCTCATCGCCCTTTACGCAACGACTGGCGCTGTCATTGTGATCGCGAGTTTCAGCCCTGCAACGGTTGTGCTGGTGCGCCGCGTAGAAGGCGTGGTCGCTCCGCTTTTCGGGACGGTCGGAGTGTTGTTTGCGTTCCTGACCGGATTTTTGGCCAATGATATAACCGATCGCAACCGTCAAGCGGCCCGCGCGGTGCAGTCAGAGGCGGCGGAACTGCGCAACATCTATGCTGTTAGTAACGCGTCCGTCTCGGACATGGGCAGCCTCCGCTCAGTGCTTGCGAAATACGTCGCCGCCCTCGTGGATGACGAGTGGCCGGCGATGGCGCAGGACCAGGAGGCCCATTCGGTTGAGTCCGTCTATGACGCTTTGCTGCGAGAAGTGAGCGATCCCCGGATCGGTCAAGCAGCGGGTGCTGCGGTGCAGACGGCCTTGCTAAATGCCGCAGTCGGAGCGGGCAGCGCGCGTTCCGAACGGCTCGCGTTAGCCTCGGACCGCACGATCGATGCCAAATGGATTCTCGTCCTGATCCTTGGCGTGGTGACACAGATATCGATCGGGTTGGTGCACCTGAAGAAGGCCGGTGCGCAAATTACGGCGCTAAGCGTGTTCTCAATCGCCGTCGTGATGGCGCTGGGACTCATTGGTCTGCAAGAGCGTCCTTTTTCCGGTGATATCCGAGTAGAACCGGGACCTCTGGCTGAGGTCGCCAAAATCGCAGCGGATTGAGGATGCATCAGCTTCTTGCGTTTAATGCAAACCATTCCCGCGTTGACGCAGCTGGGAGATCTGTCGCGCCTGCTCGCAGCAGCTGCGCTTGAGCGGGGACGAGATCGATATGCTGGAAGCCGTGCAGGGAATCGTCCTCGACGAGCATGGTAACGATACGCCAACTTCCTGTTGGTGCCAGTGAACGACGGCAGTGGCGGAACCGACGGCGGCGGGCATTGGTCGCTGCTGTTCGTCGGTCGACGCGAGCTGGAAAGATGGCTTATCACTACGACTCTTCCAGTGGATTTCACCTCGCTATTGCAAATCTCCTGGCAGCAAAGTTCGGCGCAACCTGCAGCCCGACCGCAGGGAAGCAACTATGATTGCGGCGTCTTTGTGGTGGAAGCCACACGGGAGCTGGTTCGGCTGTTGACGCAAGGCAGCGTCCTGAGGACGGGCTGCGGCATCTCGCTGGGCTGATGAACTTGACGGATGCTATCGGTGAATGCGGCCATTGCCGTCCTCAAAGCGGTGGATAAAGATGAACCGAAGGCCAGCACGGCGGCGGCGACGACTGGATCAAGCTCATTTTCCGCCGCATGATCGAACGCGATTGGTCCGCGGACCAGGGAGGCGATATCTTCGTGGCGCGCGCTGATATGATCCGGGATCGGTCTTTGCGTCTCGCGGTTGTGGCCGCCGACGAAACCAGCTTCGGTACGGAAGCCGTGCTTCACGAAGCGCTCATCGCCGATCGCGATGCGCTGCACGCGTAGACTCTGCCTCATTCGAGCGGTGCCCGTCCCGATCCCGATGACCATTCCCCATCGCTGGATACGGTCCTGCGGTGGTCTCTCGCCTTCTATTGACGTAGCTCGACTTTGATCCTTTGAGGACAAGAACGGCAGCGGCTCGCGCGAGCAGATCTTTTGGAATCTGGCTCACTGCAGCGCGGGCGCGTTCCTTGACATCCTGCGCAACAGACCCACCAGTCCTGCCGGCTTGAAAACGAGCGCGCAGAAGTCCGGTGTAGATTGGCGCGGACACGATGCCGTGCCGAATTCTGCCCGGAACTGGCGTACTGGAGCTCGGTGTCAACGGAGATTTTAAATCGGCGCCCCAACAGCCATTCATGGAGAAGCCAGATGCGACGTGTGTAGAGTTCTTGAAGCAGACGCCCTCTCTGGCGTGACTATCCGAAAGGTACCGCGTTTACCGTGAAGAAACGTCGGCAGGTAAATGGTTTGCCGCGAGACGCCTGGCGGAGACGATCGAACCTAACGTCAATCAGCGATACGTATGGTTTTGCAATCTCATGCTCGCGGCCGGGCCTCACATGAGCAAAGCTTAATGCGGGACGGCGCGTCTCTCTCCGCTTCGTGATGACCGGCACGGAGAGTGCCGTATAGGGTGCCCGTGCTTTCGCGCCCACCGCATGTTCGGCCTTCCACAAGGATCATGATGCCCTCACACCGAGCGACCGCCCTTTTCGTTGCCGCACTTGTTTGCACGACCTCCCTGTCAAGCAGCGGCCTCCGCGCCCAGACCACGGTTACCTCCGAACCCCCCGCCAGCTTCACGCTCGACAACGGCTTGCAGGTCGTGGTGATTCCGGACCACCGCACGCCCGTCGTGACGCAGATGATCTGGTACAAGGTCGGCTCGGCAGACGAGACGCCGGGCAAGTCCGGGCTCGCGCACTTCCTCGAGCATCTGATGTTCAAGGGCACGTCGAAGCATCCGGCCGGCGAGTTCTCCCAGACCGTGCTCCGCGTCGGCGGCGACGAGAACGCCTCGACCTCGGTCGACTACACCAATTACTATCAGCGCGTGCCGCGCGAGCAGTTGCCGACCATGATGGAGTTCGAGGCCGACCGCATGACCGGCCTGATCCTCAAGGACGAGAACGTGCTGCCCGAGCGCGACGTCGTGCTCGAAGAATACAACATGCGCGTCGCCAACAATCCGGACGCGCGGCTGAACGAGCAGATCATGGCCGCGCTCTATCTCAATCATCCCTACGGCCGGCCGGTGGTCGGCTGGCACCAGGAGATCGAGAAGCTCGATCGCGAGGATGCGCTCGCCTTCTACCGCCGCTTCTACGCGCCGAACAACGCGATCCTGGTGATCGCCGGCGACGTCGAGCCCGCCGACATCCGCCCGCTGGTCGAGCGCAATTTCGGCTCCATCCCGGCCCAGCCCGCAATCCCGGCGCGCCGCGTCCGCCCGCAGGAGCCGGAGCCCGCGGCGCCGCGCACCGTGACCCTGGCTGATCCGCGCGTCGAGCAACCCGGCTTGCGGCGCTATTACCTGGTGCCGTCGGCGACCACGGCTGCGGCCGGCGAAAGCGCGGCCCTCGACGTGCTGGCGCAGCTGATGGGCAGGGGCAGCAACTCCTATCTCTACCGCGCGCTCGTGGTCGACAAGCCGCTCGCGGTCTCCGCCAGCGCCAGCTATTCGAGCATCTCGCTCGACCCGACCCAGTTCGCGATCTCGGCTTCGCCCAAATCCGGCGTCAGCTTCGCTGAGGTCGAGCAGGTGGTCGACGGCGTCATTGCCGACATCGCGCAGAATCCGATCCGCGCCGAGGATCTCGAGCGGGTCAAGACCCAGCTCATCGCCGAGGCGATCTACGCCCAGGACAACCAGGCAGTGCTGGCGCTCTGGTATGGCGGCGCGCTGACCACGGGCCTGTCGATCGAGGACATCCGGAGCTGGCCAGATCGCATCCGCGCCGTCACCGCTGAGCAGGTCCGCACCGTCGCGCAGAAATGGCTCGAGAAGAAGCGCTCGGTGACGGGCTATCTGATCAAGAACACCGCGACCACCAAGCGCGAGGAGAAGCGTTCGTGAACCATTCCTTCCGTCCCGCAGGACACTTGCTACGCAAACGTCGCTTCGCGCAGTCCTTCGTCATCGGCGTAGCGCTCGCAGTGGTGGCGGTCTCGCCGTCGCAGGCCGCCGCGAAGATCCAGCACCTGACCTCCCCCGGCGGCATCGAGGCCTGGTTCGTGCAGGATGCGACCGTGCCGCTGATCGCCATGGAATATTCCTTTGCCGGCGGCTCGGCACAGGATCCCAAGGACAAGTCCGGCGTCGCCAATCTGGTCGGAGATCTCCTCGACGAAGGCTCCGGCGACCTCGATTCCAAGACCTTCCATGAGCGGCTCGATCGCCGCGCCATCGAGCTCTCCTTTAGCGCCACCCGCGACACCTTCCGCGGCAGCCTGCGCATGCTGCGCGACAACAAGGACGAGGCCTTCGACCTGCTGCGGAGCGCGCTGACCTCGCCGCATTTCGAGACGGCCGACGTCGAGCGCATCCGCGCCCAGGTGATCTCCACCCTGCGCGGTGAATCGACCGATCCGTCCTCGCTGGCCCACCGCAAGTTCCTCGAAGTCGCGTTTGGCGATCATCCCTATAGCAGGCCGGACACCGGCACGCTGGACACCGTACCGAAAGTGGAGATCGCCGAGCTGAAAGACTATGCGCGCCGGATCCTCGCCAAGGATACGTTGCGCATCGCCGTGGTCGGCGACGTCGACCCCGATACGCTCGGCAAGCTGCTCGACAAGACCTTCGGCAGTCTGCCGGTCAAGGCTGAACTGACGCCGATCCCCGATGTTGTGGCGGCCAAGCCGCCGCAGTGCGCCTTCATCCCGCTCGACGTGCCGCAAACCGTCGTCACCTTCGGCGGACCCGGCATCAACAGACACGACGCGGATTTCATGGCGGCCGATGTGGTGAACCACATTCTCGGCGGCGGCATGTCGTCGCGTCTATTCAAGGAAGTGCGCGGGAAGCGTGGGCTGGTCTATTCGATTCCTGAAGCGCTGCTCTGGATGGATCACTCCGCGCTGTTCATCGGCGACACCGGCACCCGCGCCGATCGCGCCGGCGAGACCGTCGATGCGGTCGAAACGGAAATCCGCCGGATCGCCGACGAGGGCCCGACGCAAAAGGAGCTCGACGAGGCCAAGTCCTACCTCAAGGGCTCGCAGATGCTGGCGCTCGACACCTCCTCGAAGCTCGCGCAGGCGCTGCTGCAATATCAGCTCGACAAGCTGCCGATCGACTATATCGAGAAGCGCAACGGCATCGTCGACGCGGTGACGCTTGATGATACCAGGCGGGTTGCGAAGAAGGTCTGGGGCGACGGCCTGCTCACCGTAATCGTCGGCCGCGCCCCGCAGGCGGCCGCCCAGCCGGCCGCGGCGACCCCGAAGCCGAACTGACGTTTTCCTACGCGCACCTCCATTGCGGCTTACCCGCTCCCTACCCTCTCCCCCGCAGGGGGGAGGGAGCCTGAACGGGGCGCTCACCTCAAGGCGCGTTGCAGATGACCGAAGTCATCGGGATCAGTAAGAGGCGTGAGCTGCTGCGGGTTTGATGGACACCGGGTTAAGCTAATCCCACCTTGCGCTCGAACTCAACAGGGCTGAGGTAACCGATCGTCGAGTGACGTCGGGTCGTGTTGTAGAACCGCTCGATGTAATCGAACACATCTGCTCTGGCCTCGTTCCTGGTGCGATAGGTTTTGCGCTCGGTGCGTTCGGTTTTCAGCGACGAGAAGAAGCTCTCCATCGCCGCGTTGTCCCAGACGTTGCCGGACCGACTCATGCTGCAGACGATGCCGCTATCAGCCATCAAGCGCTGGAACTGCTCGCTGACGTACTGGCTGCCGCGATCGGAATGATGCATCAGGGCATCCGGCTTGCCGCGCCGCCAGACCGCCATCAACAGGGCGTCCGCAACCAACTGGGCGGTCATGCTGGCGCTCATCGACCAGCCGACCACCCGGCGCGAGAACAGGTCGATCACCGCCGACACATAGAGCCAGCCCTCAGCCGTCCAGATGTAGGTGAAGTCGGCGATCCACTTCTGGTTCGGGCGCTCGGCCTCGAACTGCCGATCCAGAAGATTCGACGCCACGTTCGCAATCTGGCGATGGCCTGCGTCCTTCGGCAGACGCCGGCGTCGTGGCCGCGCCCGCAGGGCCTGCAGGCGCATCAGCCGTTCGACCCGGTGCAGGCCGCATTCGACGCCGTCCGCCAGAAGGTCTCGCCAGACGCGCCGCGCGCCGTAAGTCCGGTCACTGGCAAGGAAGCTGACCTTGACCTGCTGGCCTACGGTCTCGTCGCTTCGGGATCTGGCGCTGGGCGATCGGTTCAGCCAGGCATGAAAGCCCGACCGCGACACGCCCATCGCTTCGCATAGCCATGCCACCGGCCAGATGCCCCGGTGCTTCGCGATGAAGCCGAACTTCATGTCGCTTCCTTCGCGAAGTAGGCAGCGGCCTTTTTTAGGATATCCCGCTCCGCCTTCAGCTTGTTGACCTCGCGCCGCAGCCGCTCGATCTCCAATTGCTCAGGCTTCATTTGCCCGTGGCCGGGGAAGGACTGCGCAGCGTCGAAGCCGAACTCCTTCACCCATTTGCGCAGCACGTTCTCATGAACGCCCAGGTCTCGGCCAGCTTGCGCCACAGATACCCCGCGCTCCCTGACGAGCTTGACCGCCTCGATCTTGAACTCTCGACTGAACTTCCGTCTCTGCATGACCCACCTCTGGCTCGATAAAACACCCAATCTTGGTGTCCATCAAACCGGCAGCAGCTCAGCGCATCGGCCGAGGGGCTCCCTCCCTCTTGCGCTGACGGGATCCCGAAGTGATCGATCGGGATAGGGGAGCCTCGCAGCTCCGCCCACCGGGTCACCGGAGGCGGTCGCCTGCCCCCCGTTCCCACAGAACGTGGCGTGCGGATTTCCCGCACCACGCTCTTCGGCAGTTGGTTCGCAGCTTCCACTACTATCTGTTCAAGTTTCGTTTCCCCATGTGGACGGCTTTCCCCTCCTCGGAGTGTCGGGTCGGGGAGGCCCATTGAAGGGCTTGCCCGCCGCTCAAATGGCTCGTGCAGGTTTCCCGCAAGCCGCCTTCATGAATGGGCTTTCATGATTTGAAGTGAAGGGATCAGTGAGACAAGGCCAACTAAAGCGGGATGGGGTTAGGCTGAATCGATTTTGGATTGAACGAAGCCGCTGGCGCGGCATTGCAGTGAGGTGACGGCCAGCTACCCATTTCGGCAGTCGGTGACGCCACGATTGATACCGGTTTTGTTTCGGCTGTCTTTTCCATGAATCCAGGCTGCCACGGTTTGCCTCGGTCGAGCAAACCGATCTCTTGCTTCGCCGAGAGGATATTCTCCCCGCCCCCTTGCAAGAGAGCCAGCATCGAGCGTGATGCCTATTGCACGATGTTCTCACTCGATGATGAGACCCTCAATAATGGCGGCGAGAGCATTCTGACCAGCAAGGGTAATCTCGGGCAATTGCTCTTTTGCCGATCGTCGCCCTTGACCGTCCGCGTTGTTGTGTTGAGCTGTGTCTGGTCCAAGACGTCGATGTCTCAAGCCCGACAGTAAGACGGCAGCATTCCGCCAGCGCAGCGAGAGGCGCGTTGTTTCTTCAGGAAACGCCCGCAGAACGTCATTGGCACGTTGGTTGCTTGAGATGCGGGGTGATCCGTTACGACCACGGTCGCAGCCCTTGTCTAAGAGTTCAGATGAAACTTGCTCGATTGATCCAAATCAGTGTCATGCTGATGCTGTCGCGCCCGTCACGTGCGTGGCCGTCGCGGGGCCTCTCATCTCCTGATGGCGCTTCGGTCTCCCGGCGAGGACAGGATTGCTCTGCACCCGGAACTGGATGGAACGACGCCAGTCCAGAGGTGCTGCGCACCACGTTCGAGGCAATGTGCCGCGAGCCGTTCCAACAGATTCGTCTGGCGGACGTCCGCCTCCAGCTGAAGCGCGGCGATCTGACACCAGCAGCAGCGGATGCGCAGGTAGTGTTTTCGAAGCTAACAGGCGGCGGGATGCCGTCGGTGTTCGCTCGTAGATAGGCAATTAGCCGATGCAGGACGGTTGGGAACTTCGAGAAGCAATGAGGCAACGAGAAGAGCTCAAAGCCAAGCTCTTCCGCGCTCAATCGGATGTGGCCAGGCGTAAGGCTGAGTTGCTGGACCTCGAGCACAGGATTCTGAAGAACCTTGACGCTAGTACAGAGCTGATCTGCTGGTAGCAGGGTTTGCCTGTCGCTCGCGCGATGAGGTCGCTTTGGCCTGATCGTCGGATTGTGTGATCGAAAGTGGGTGCTATGCAGAAAACGATCGATAGCAAGCGCGGAGTGGGGGCGGCTTCCGATGACATCCGGACAACCGCGAGTCCTGTATCGCAATTTCGCGGGATCGATCATATTGCGATTGCTGTGCTCGATCTTGAGGCCTCAATTCAATTCTTTCGGGACGTGCTAGGTTTTGAGTTGAAGCGCCGTTTTCACATCAAGGGTCAAGCGACGGGCATGCTATCTGCTGAGTTCGAGAGCAGGGGCATCAGGTTTGTTCTGTGTCAGGGTACTGAGCCGGCTTCTCAGGTCTCAGAGCTCGTGCGGCGTCACGGCGTTGGAGTTGCTCATATCGCTCTTGAGGTCGACGACGTGGATGCTGCTGTAGAGACCCTAAAGTCTCGTGGTCTGGGATTTGACACGAATGTGATACGTGGCCCTGGACTGACACAGGCCTTCTCGAGCCGCTCCATTGAGACCGGGCTTAGCTTCGAAATCATTCACCGAGATGGAGAGAGTGGTTTCCTCGAATCGAACGTCCAGCAGCTTTTTGACCAGCTTGAACAGTCCGGCAAATATTGAGCGAAGAGGCGTACGGCCTTAGACCTCCAGTCGTGCTCCGACGTAGGCGTGATCTCCATAGCTCCGTCCTCCTCCAAGGCTCCATGATGGATTTCCGGTTGCAAAGTTCGGCAATGAATTTCCTGAACGAGGTCTCGAGTCGGTTTCCCTCGGCTGTCTCGCTTGCGTCTGGTAGGCCGAGTGACCGATTTTTCGATAGACTCAACCCCCATGCGCTGTTGAATGCATTCGGTGTGTATCAAAGGTATTGGGCTGGCGATCGTGGCCAAGTATGGTCTCAGTTGTTGCAGTATGGTCGAACAGCGGGAATCATCAACGAGCTTGTTGCGCAACAGGTGCGATCCGATGAGGGGCTCCCCGCTAAGGTGGATCGCGTCCTGATCACCTCAGGATGCCAGGAAGCGCTCGCGCTCTGCCTGCCGGCGCTGTGTCCCGAATCTTCGGATGTGCTCCTGGCCTGTAATCCCACCTATATTGGAGCAATTGGTGCAGCTAATGCTGCGAGGGTGCCTATTGCAGCGTTGTCCAACTCAGCGTCTTGCGTTGCAGACGCGATCGAGTCCGCCGTTGCGCAATTGGGCCGAAATGGTCGAAGAGCTCGGGCAACATATCTTATTCCCGATTTTGATAATCCGACAGGACGCGTCCTCGATGTGGTCGCGCGACGGGAGATCCTCGAAGTGTGCGCCAAACATCGGATCGTCGTTTTGGAGGACAATCCATATGGGCCATTTCGGTATGAAGGAGATGCTGTGCCTCCGATGGCCGTTTTGGATGAGGTCGGAAGTGTTATCTACCTGTCCACATTCTCCAAGATGCTAAGCCCAGCTCTTCGCGTCGGAGCAGCAATACTGCCAGATACCATCTTTGGAGACGCAGGTGCTTGCCGGACACTTTGGGAAGATCTGGTTCAGCGCAAGAGTTTCGTTACCGTGAATACGAGCCAAATTAGCCAAGCGATTGTGGCGGGGCTCTTGATCGAACAGCGGACAAGCTTACGTGGCTGGATCCGGCCGGCGCTGGATTGGTATCGTGCAAATCGCGACCTTATGTTGTGTCAGCTGGACGATGTGTTTTCGCCTTTGTCGGACCAGGTTCGATGGAATCGTCCTGCCGGCGGCTTCTTTCTGACTCTCGATCTTCCTTTCAGATTTGACGCGAACACCGCGGACGAGTGCGCAACGCATTACAATGTCATTGTTATGCCGATGAGCTTCTTCGCACTGGATAACTCTCAAGACTGCCGGATCCGATTGGCGTTCAGCTCGGTTGCTCCCGAGCAAATCTCAACTGCTGTGAGAGGTTTAGGTCACTATGTGGCGCGGCGCGTCGGGCGGGAATTGCCCAGGCTACGCGACGGCTTGGCTGGAGCGTGAAGATGGCCCATCGGTCTCCTCCGGTGCACGCCGGCGCGCGTCTCTCGGTGGCCATGCGCGTCACACACGTGAAGGTTTTGTCATGGACGTGGGTTACGAACATCACGACATATGTGTGTTGGCCTCATCGAGTTGCGAAGTCGGCGATTGGGGTGGGCAACGACCTGCAGCCTCACCAATTGGTTCTACCGTCTTTGTTGGCGGTGGTACGCTAGCTATTAGGTGTGCAGAGCTAGCAATGGAGATGGGCTACGTCATCGGCGCGGCCCTGTGTGCCGACGCCATCTTCCGCGATTGGACCGCTCGCGCCAATATCTTGTGCCTAGCGAGCGTTGAAGAGCTTGCCAAATTGCTCAATACCGAACCGGTGGAGTGGATATTTTCTGTTGCCAATCCGTTCATATTGCCGGCGGATGTGTTTGGGCGAGTGCGTCGAGGCGCTTTCAATTACCACGACGGTCCCTTGCCACGGTATGCGGGAGCTCATGCGACGTCTTGGGCGCTGCTGGCCCAAGAGTCCGAATATGCCATCACGTGGCATCGCATAGATCATGGTGTTCATACGGGTGACCTGGTGGTTCAACGCCAAGTCCTGATTGGACCTACCGACACCGCCTTAGGCCTGAACCTCAAATGTTATGAAGCCGCAGTCGAGGGATTCCGCGAGCTTTTAACTGGGTTAACGAACGAAAGGCTTGCCGCCCGTCCGCAGGCGCTAGCGGACAGAAGCTATTTTCCGAGGCGCCGACGCCCAGATGCTGCGGGCTGTCTGCGATGGGATAGATCCGCGCAAGATCTCTCAGCGATGACGCGCGCCTTAGACTTTGGGCCGCATCATTCCAATCCTTTATGTCTGTCCAAGGCTCTTGTGGGCGATGACGTTGTCGCAGTCAGGTGCTTGGAGGTGTCGTCTGGCCACTCGGGCTTATCGGCGGGTTCCCTGGTTGAAATCCACCCCAGCCACTGGCGTGTGGCGACGGGTACAGAGGATGTTGATGTTTGGTTTGACAGCCCGGATGGTGAGGCTCTGGATGCGCGGGCACTCGCGAGGCAGTCCGATCTGGATCTAGGGCATCGCCTCCCGATTTTAAGCGATGACGAGGCTCGGGGCATAACTGTTGCCCATGAAATGCTGGCGCCTCGGGAGAGTTTTTGGCGGCAGCGGCTTGAGCAGTTCAAAATATTGCAGCTTCCGTTTCTGTCGGCTTCAGAAGCTGCGACTCCACCCTTATGGCAGGCGAGTTCGTGGCTCATTCCAAGTGCTGTAGCTAAGCTGTCGCCATTTGACCGCACGGAATACCTAATAACTGCTTGGCTGACCTATCTCACTCGCGTCACTGGCGAATCACAGCTCCAATTGGGATGGACGCCCGCACAGAATGGATCGCGGGCCCGGTTGAAGGCGGCGGAGGTGATTGTCGCTTCCGTCGTGCCGATGGAAATTACCATTGATCTTGGTCATGATTTTGCAGGGGTGCGCAGGGTGGTCGCCGCCGAATGCGCCGAGCTGAGCGAGCACGATAGCTTTGCGCGGGATGTGATTGCGCGCTGCCCGGCATTGCGGGTGATGGAGGTGCTGCGATCGTGCCGGCCCTGGCCCATAGGCGTCACGGTTACTGAAAACGGCTGTTCCGCTGCTGGTGATCTGGCTTCGTGCCCGAGTTCTGAAGCGGTCCCGTCGGGCCATTTGCTGACGTTTGAGGTTTGCGCTCTGGATGGGAGCTTTCGATGGCACTTTGATGCAAGTCGCTTGGCGCCTGAGCAGATCGACCGTATGACGCAGCATTTGCAAAATTTGTTGTGTGCGGTGATGGCCGATGCGGAGCA
>NZ_JBEPRQ010000058.1:0-12365 GCF_040548425.1 Bradyrhizobium sp. i1.15.2
GACAGCGCGAGCCAAGCAACAATGGCCAGGCCATGGATGCGTCTCGCCGGAACACAGCAGATCGCTGACCAGCGGCCTCAAACTGGATCGACTTTGGAGTAAACGACTTTGATACCCCTCGACAACCCGTTCGGCACGAGGTTGTCACCCATGTCTTAGGTACGACCTGTTACCTATGTCTCCGGTCTGGACAAAGAATCGTTGGTTGCGGGGATAGGATTTGAACCTATGACCTTCAGGTTATGAGCCGCCCGGCGATAGGACTAATGAACTGATATTTCTACATAAAACCGCCATGAAAATATTTTTGTGCTAGAATATGTGCTAAATTAGCACTTTAGATATACCCGAATGTGACATATGTCACACTTTTAGGCAAACGCCTTGGCGACCCTCCCAGCTGGGCGCGAGGGTTTGTTATCGCTCGCTACCGAGCTCATCGGGCCCGAAGCTTTGTCCTTCCGGGAAGCGTCAGCACCCTCCCCTCTCCTCCGAATTGAATTGCCAACCGGCAGATGAAGCGGCAAACTAAGCGGCAATTTGATGCCTATGTTTCACAGCAAGCTATTGTAATATATGGAGATTAACCGGCAAAGAAAGCGGCAAAATTGACTTCCCCCGTCACTATGGAGCCCCTCTTCCCCGAAGAGAACAAGGCTCTCTCAGACCTCGCCACCGACCTCGTTGCCAAGGGAAACGCCTTGGCGGGCCGCCTTCACCCCGTCATCCAGCAGGCCATCGGCGACCTCGTCCGGTCGATGAACTGCTACTACAGCAACCTCATCGAGGGGCATCATACCCACCCGGTCGACATCGATCGCGCCCTGGCCGGGGACTACAGTGCCGAGCCCGAGAAACGCAACCTCCAGCTCGAAGCCCGCGCTCACATCGATGTGCAGCGAAAGATTGACTTCGGCTCGGCACCGCAACCCTCCACCTCCAAAGAGTTCATCCTCTGGCTGCACAAGGAATTCTGCCAGCAACTGCCTAGCGAACTGCTGGTCGTCAAAGATCCAAGGACCGGCAAGGAAGAGAAAGTCGTTCCCGGCGAGCTACGACAGGTCCACGTCAAGGTCGGCCACCATATCGCTCCGGCCTCTGAGGACCTGGCCCCGCTCCTTGAACGCTTTGCGTCCGCCTATGGCAACGAGAAGCTTCCCAAAATCCAACGTATCATCGGGGTGGCGGCGTCGCACCATCGGCTTTTGTGGATTCACCCGTTCGCGGATGGCAACGGACGCGTGGCACGGCTGTTCTCCCACGCATTCCTCAAAGAACTTGGTATCGGCTCCAGCCTCTGGTCGGTCTCGCGTGGCCTTGCTCGCGCGGTCGATAACTACAAAGCGGCCCTCCAAGCCGCCGACGAGCCCCGCCGTGGTGACCTCGATGGCCGGGGCAACCTCACCCAGTCCGGCCTTGTGGAGTTCTGCACGTTCTTCCTCACAAGCTGTGTGGACCAAATCGTCTTCATGGAGTCGTTGTTCGAACCCGCCGAACTCCAGCGACGCATGGAAATCTGGTGCGAGGAGGAAGTCCGCGCCGATCGCCTCCCGAAAGGAAGCTGGCCGCTGCTTCGCGAAGCTTTGCTTGCTGGCGAATTCGCTCGTGGCAAAGCCCCCGAGCTTACCGGCTACCAGCAACGCCAAGCCAGAACGGTCCTCAACTCCCTTATTGCAAAAGGCTTCCTGGTCTCTCCGACCTCGCGCTCGGCTGTGCGACTGGGCTTCCCTCTCGCTGTCGTCGATAGGTGGTTTCCGCGCCTCTACACGGGACCGGCAGTTACGGCATGACGGACACTTTGCGAGAGCGCTTTTCAAAAATCCCCTGGTCCTCTTTCGGCCGCCAGACACCTGTGGCTACTCTTGCCCGTTCCGTTCTGCCCGTGGGCAATTTCCCAGGGCGATTGCCGTCGCGGGACGCCGGAATCATGGCTGCGCTAGGCGAGCCGGACTACGAAAAGTACCTGATGGACATTCAGGGCACGGCTTTCCAGGTTGGGCGCGGAAAACTGGTGACGTGCTGGCACGTCTGTGAAGCTCTCAAAGTAAAAGAGGGCCATTCGTACATCCAAACGACGCATCAACGCGCGGATGGCGTATGGGTCAAGGGCTATTGGCCCGTTGAAAGTCAGTTCAGCTTCGTCGATCCCCGCATCCAAAGGGGAAATCCTGATGTCGATATCGGTATCTTGATCAGCACGGCGGTCGGCGATGACGCGATTCCCTATGACGTTCCCCCCGTAACTTGGGGAGACTCCACGCAACTGGGGGTCGGCGACCGCGTGCTTATAGGCGGCTATCCATTGGGGAAAGATATGTTCCTGGCCCTCTCGACTAATCGAGGCATCGTCCAACCGACCTTCTACGACGGCATTGTCAGCGCAATTATCCCGGCCACCAAGGAAACCGAGACACGTCTCATCCAGATCAGCACGATTTCGATGGGGGGCATAAGCGGTGGAGTCGTCTGCGATCCGACCTCAGGCACCATTCTCGGCATGGTGACCAGCGGCCTTGAGACGGCAGGCCAATCAATGCCAATCACCTATGCGATTCCCAGCGAGGTCATTCAACCTTACGCGGAAGCTATCAGCTTCAAGGTCAAGGGCGGCGAAGTTTGGCGTTAGCCATGAATACGCGGCTCGTCGAACCAAAGCTGTCACGGCATACGATACTTCAATTTGAGATAATCAGTCTGTGAGTCGGTTGGGAGATACATCCTCGTCTTGCACAACCAGTCCTCTTGACTGTTTGCGAGAACATACTCGGCATGCGCAAACGGCTGAAGCAACGACAAGGACCTTTTCCAATCCGTAATTATCTCCGATGACGAGCCGTACCAGTTCTGATGCAGGCTAAGGGCTTTCGTCACGATATCTGTGCGTGCCTGTATCGCTGCTTTCGGCCCGAGGCATTCGATGGCATATCCGACAACCGCATAATCGAGGAGCGACGCCCGTATTTCTTGCAGATGAGCACTGGGATCGGATCGATCGAACCCCCATGTCGACCAACGATCATAGGCCAATTGCCACATGGCCTCGCGTTGGCTGCGATTGGCACGCGCTTGAAATGCACGCAAGCAAGTAGCTACATTCTCTCTACCTACGTCATTTAACGCGACATCATTTAATTGGATAGCAGCGATATATGACTCCATCGCCCCCAACAAGACGCCCGCAAGAGCCGCACCGAGCGCTTCCTGTAGTCGAGGATACCGAACCGGATAGCGATTGAAAACATCCATGAGCGTACACCACCGGCTCGGTTCAGCCGACATTTTTAAGAGTAATGCATCCAGCCCATGGACTGTAAGCGTCGGCTGGCCGCCGCGATATACAGCGCTCCGAAGTACGGCAAATTCAAAATACGGACTTGAACACGCAACTGCCAGCGTGAGACAGGACTCTTCATCAGCAACAGCATTTACAAACGAGACGGCAAGAAGAGCCTCGTCAATTCCCGAGATAACACTCAGCAGGTCATTTTGCCCGCATCGCATAAGAATACGGGTGGCCTGCGCTTGAAGAAGCGATGCAGAAATGTAGTCACCGAAACCGTCCAGACATTCGTCGATCCCCTTCCAATCCTTCGTCGCATTGGCGACTGCCAAACGTTCCACGGCGGCCTTTGTGGAAATCGGAGATCGGGTACCTTGCGAAACATCGATGGTTACGCTGCATGATCGAAGTATGGCTTGCAGTATTCCGACGAGATGATGATTCGCCGCAAAGGGGTTCGACAAGAGTTTCCATAGCTCATGGTCGATGTCGCTCATTGCCCCGGCCACAAAAACGGCAGCAAGTGTCCGTTGATGCGGGTCGCCCGCCGGACTCCAGCCTGTCAGTTCTTCAACCATCCACCGTAAAAGCGCGCTCCATTTCTCCATATCAGCTGCACAGGGCCTTACCCCGGCCACCCTGGCGAGCTGAATAAAGCTGTACTCGCCACTAAACGAGCTACATAGCGTCTCGCATGCATCCCAGCTGGTCAGCAAGTCCATTGGTCGATTGATGCCTGCAAGGGCTGCCAACAAATCTCTCGGGCCCGTAGCAGAGCCCGCCCTGCGTGCGTCGGCCAGAACGTCCGCCAAAACAGGATGGGTCATAGAGTTTTCCAGATCAGATGCTCGGACCTCGTCAATTCATCCCATAGGTCGAGGAAAGCATCCATGATGCGACGGCCATCATCAACACGCTGCAGAATATGGTGTGAGCGCCCAATCTGATTCACGGAGATCCCCAGGGACCATGCGAGCGCGCTACCATCTTCTTTTGGAAAGATAAGGAATCGGTCGTGAAAGGGCCAACCCTCCTGGCCTGCCTTCATTCGATACTCAAAGCGAAGGCCAATATCATTCGATTCGGCGGCCTTGAGTTCCTGCCGTTGACGTTCAGCAAAGCTTAGTGTGGGCGGTGGCCGCAGATACGGCACTTTAGCGTGAAGGACCGCAAGAGCGTGGAGCATGAGGGATCTGACGGTCGGCTTCGTGCGAACAGACGGCAATGGCTCGTTTGCCGCCGTCAAGGCACGCAGGTCGGCTCCACTGTGCGTGCAATAGAACAGGGTCTTTAGAACGTCATGGGCGGAAAGATACGGGTCCCACAGCCAGGCACCGTGCCGACCGTGACGGTTGATTAGCCGACGTATATCCTCGAGTGCCGCTTCATGCATATGAGATGACGACGCCTCTCCGGGCGTATATTGCTTGAACAAGCTTTCCTGAAGAAGGCGAGCATTTTCCTCGCGGTAGATGCGCGCGCGCGTCCAATCAAAGGCGCGCTGATCGGTGAGCGGACCAACCGTAGAATTGATCGCTCTTGAAACAGGAATCTCTACGAGCTGATATTTTCCCTCGTCATCCCTGATCTTGAAGGCCCGAGGCTCCGCATTCCTTGATACTGCATGAATGCCAAAATTGATCTGCCTGATGAATCCTGTGCGGCCCTGGGCCGCGAGAAGGATACCTTCATCGTCATCCCAGAGGTAGTTCTCCATCTGTCCATCGCCTGCCGCCGTTGACAAGGTGGCTTGAGGCGAGGCGATGTCTTGCGATGCATATCCGTCGATGACGTTATCGAACTCCGTTGCGCTTACCGCCCGCAATGGACGCGGCGTCGCACTAGGGTGCCAAGCAAGGGTAACGTGAGTATCTCCCGATGCAGGCAACTGAGCAAAGCGTGCCAACACGATGCTTACAGGTATCTGAACGACGATATTGCCTAGCTTATCCGACATGCTACCGATACGGATCGGCACACGCTCCATGATTTTGGCGGAGAGGTCTAATAGTAACCGAGGCGTATCGAAGAACGGACGTAAGCTTTGCTTAGTCTGGTCGAAAAATTCGAATATATGCGACCCGTTATCGAAATTGTTTTTAAGCAGCCTGTTCCAAGGGACATCGAATGAACTGTCCGGTGGCACGAATGCAGGTGCACCCGCCCCCATCTCGCCGAGTTCTATGGTGTCGCTTGAGGACCGCCAACTACCATCAATGATGTCGCTGAGACGAGGCAGTATAGCCGCAATCGGCTTTACAGTTCTGCGAACGCCGAAAAAGGAGTCCTTGAAGTGAGGCAGGTGCATGCGCTTGCCGAGCCAAACCGGGCTCTCACTGGTGTCGGCCGCGTGTTCTTCAGCCACCATGATCGTGAATACATTGGTTGCCTTGCGGGTCGTATTAGAGAACTCAAATATCTCTGTAATTTCGAAATGCGTGTGAAACCCCACTACGCCCGGCACTGTTATTTTCGTGATCCCCGCCATGGCATTCGCGAAAGACACCCCACGCACCTTTGCTAACTCTTCTTTAGTAGGGCGTAACGCGTGGCTCATTTTGCTCGACAATCGACTTTGGTGATTTTGGCATTACGAGATTGCGGTGACAGTGCACCTAACGCCATGGGAGAGAGCGATGGCTGCAATCATAACCGGATCGTTGGCTCGGACGCACTGCTGACCCACGTGAGCCACCCGAACGTGACATAGATCACACAATTAATCAACTTAGACGAGCCACCGACTGGGAGAGAATATCTGCTATCGCCTTGGCTATCCGCTCAGCCACCCAAGCTGTGCCCCCCTGAGCTAGCCGCAAATAACCAAACCCGGTAACTGCGCCTCCGTTTTGGCCGCTTGATTGACCTGCGCCAGACTCAGGCTCAAACTCCGACTCATGAAGTCGCCCTACGACCCCCTCTCTGGCCATTCCAGTGCTGAGCTATTGGACCAGCTCGACATGATGCGTCGAGCAACGACGGCCATGGAACTGCAGAAATATCTTTCCCCTGAGAGCTCTGCGCTGGCCAATGCAATGAGAGACATCGATAGCACACGGAAGCTCATTGAAGCCGCCAGCATAGGTTCACGCCTCACGGAAACCATTCGAGGCATCACAGGCCCGCTGGATCAAATCAACGCCAGCGTGGCCAGTGCCAGACAGCTCCACGAGGTATTTGGGGTAAATAGCGTAACCTCACGGTTTGCCGAGGCCGCCCGCATAATCTCTGACACCCTCGCGCCCGTCAGCACGAGCTTCTCAAGTGCTCAACAGATTTCTGAAGCGTTAGAGAGCGTGAAAATTAACGCACGCATGTTCAACGACCAAATTCCGCGTAGCAAACCAGGCTGACTGGACACGGATCAGCGAGATGGTGAGCGCAGCAAGCCGGCCACTGCAAGGCATCGCTGAAATCACACGACAGTTCGACCAGCTCTCTAAGCTATCGTTGCCGATCATCAAGCTTCAGGACAGCTTGCACTCCGCCCGCGCCATTGCCGAGCTATCCACGATCGGCGCAGCGGTCAACATTGCGCCCCCGTTCAATGCAGGGCTCATCAGGAGCCTCCGCGTCGACCTGGGCGACTGGCGCGATACCATCCTCGATCCGACCGCAATGCTGGACGATCCGGACGCACGGGTTGCGGCCTATGTGAGCCAAGGGTTCAACACGGAGCTTACGGATTTCCCGGCTCAGAGCTTCGATGCGACACTGGCCGCCACCAACATCAGCCTCGGCACCGTCCATGCAGATCTGGCGCCCCCACCAAGTGAGGACGTCCCGGAAGGCAATCGCAAAGGATATGACTGGATCTATATCCTGGAGACCCGGCTACGCGCCTTCATCGTCAGCCGACTCCAGGCAGTGCACCCCCGCTGGGAGCAACGCCTACCGAGCGGCATGTACGAACAGTGGCAAGAGAGAAAAGCTAAGGAGATAGCGGAGGGACGCCCTGAACAGCCCATCATCCACTATGCCGACTTTGCCGACTACAACGACATTATCCTGGGCAACGCTAACTGGCGCGACTGCTTCAAGGAGACGTTCAAGCGCCAGGAAGCCGTACGTGAAGCGTTCAACCGCCTGCGCCCTATTCGCATCGTAGTGGCGCACATGCGCATCCTGACCTCCGAAGAGCATATGCTGCTTAACCTGGAAGTGCGGCGGCTGCTGAGGGCCATTGGCTACTTCTAATTGCCCCTGCCAAGCATTCGTTCATGTCAAAATCCATAGATACCAAACCCGAAACGAAGACGCTCGAAACGACGGCTTTCGATGAGCTGGTCGGGGAGGACATCATCGCGTTTCTCTTCGCCCATGCACCAACCAAAGTAATCTCGCGAGTCGCAAGGGCTCTCACGCACTACAACCGAGCCCCGGATTTGATCGGCCTTGATGAGGAAATGGGTGCCGTTAGGCTGATTGCAGCTGAAGAAGAATTAGTCGTCGCAATCTTTGAGTGGCTCAAGCTCAACGATGACAAGTTCCCTGAACACAGAGACTTTGTTCGCAAATTCAAGAACCACGTCGTCAAGCTGTCGGTCTATCCGGTGATTGCGCAATTTCGCTTCATCCTGGGAGATATGCTCAAGAACTTTTCACCAGGCGGCCTTGAGTTCATCAGTTGGAGCGCCAAACCCGTAATCGATGGGACGAGCATCAAACTGGCGATTTACGGGGCAAAGGGCGAGGAGATCTTCCGGCATACCCCTCTTGCCGTCATGATTTCTCAGGACGAAACCTATGGTGACGATGTTATCCCATCCTTGCTGGCGGACTTAGAGGAGAACATCCGAGATAGCCGCAACCTCACGCTAAAGCAGTTCTTGCTCGAACGGGCCGACTACCGAAACAAGCTTCTCTACGCGACTGATGCGTGGGGCCAAATTGTTATGGACGATTCTCTCGAAGAACTCATCGGCATGTTTAAGCAGACTTATCACGACCTGCTCTGGGTCCTCGTCATTCTGATCGGCGCAGAAATGCCTAGTAAGGAATGGGGCCTTGTAAGCCAGTTTATCGGCTTGTATCGCGAAGTCTTAATCAAAGCTGGTGTCCTTCGCGCCGACAATACGGTTTCAGAGATTCCTTCCGATCTGGCTTAATCTACCCTAGCTGTCGCCTCCCCGGCTTTGGCAGGGTTCACGATCTGCCATCCGTCGGCTTCCAGCTTCGTGAACCCCCTTCGCAGCACCTTGAGAACATCGCTGGTGGCGTCGTAAATCTCCTGGCAGCGGCGATCTTTTGTAAGCGCTTAGCCGGAACCCTTGCTTCGGGATATGGATAACTATGCGAAGAAGCCTCCGGCTTGGACGGAGGTTTGTGATGGGATTGGACAGCGAAAAGGACGTCCATTCGGACGGCCCATCGGCGCGGTTGGTGAGCCGGCTGGAAGTTCTTGAACGACCGTCGGGGCGCCGCGTGCGTTCGGAAGCTGAGAGAGCTCGGATCGTCGCCGAGAGTCTGTTGCCCGGTGCCCAGGTGTCCGAGGTTGCGCGCAAGCACGGAGCGACGCGCTGGCAGATCTACGATTGGCGGCGGCGGTTTCGACAGCGAGGCATGTTGCCGCCGTGCGGGGCGTCCCCGCCGACATTCGCGCCGCTGGTCGTGGAACATGCGTTGGAGGAGCGTCAGACTCCGGCGATCAAGCTTGAGATCGCGATCGGTGATGTCGTGCTGCGGACGGATACGGACATTGATGGTGAGCAGCTCTCCCGGGTGATCCGTGCGGTCCGAGCGTCACGATGATTGCGGCCGGTGCTGATCTGAAGATTTACGTTGCAATGCGGCCGATCGACTTCCGCTGTGGCCACGATGGGCTTGCGGCAAAGGTGCAGGAGGTGCTCCGTCTCGATCCGTTCAGCGGCGCAGCCTTCGTGTTCCGATCCAAACGAGCGGACCGGATCAAGATTTTGGTCTGGGATCGAACGGGCCTGGTGTTGGTGCACAAGCGCCTCGAAGGTTGCAAGTTCGTTTGGCCAACGATCGCGGACGGCGTGATGCGGATATCGCCGGCGATGTTCGCTGCCTTGTTCGAAGGGCTGGATTGGAGATTGGTCCGCCCGGAAGAAGCACGGCGCCCGCAGGCGGCGGGATAACTGCGGCAGAATGACTCGGCAGCTATTTTGATCGTGGCACACGCGGCGGCGATGTGCTCGAAATAGCGCATGAGCATCGCGGCGCTGCGCGACGAAAACGAACGCCTGAAGGCGCTTTTGACGCAAACGCAGGCGGCCTTGAGCGAGCATCAGGGGGCGCTGGCGGCGTCGGAAGAAGCCCGACGCCGCCAGGAGATCATTCTTGGCGAATTGCGACGCGACAGGTTCGGCGCGAAATCCGAGAAGCTGCGACCAGATCAGTATCATTTGCCGCTCGAAGACGTGGAGATCGCGCAAGGCATACTGGATGCCGCGCAGGAGAGAGCCGAGGCGGTGATCCAGGGCCGATCACGGAACGCGCCAGATCATGATTCTCATCGCAATCGCGGCTGCTTGCCTGTCCATTTGCCGCGGGTGGAACGGATCATCGAGCCTGCAAGCACGCTTTGCCCGTGCGGTTGCGGCGCCATGACGAAGATCGGCGAGAACGTTAGCCAGCGTCTTGACGTGATCCCGGCGCAATGGCGCGTGCTGGTCACGCGCCGCCCGAAATATATCTGTCGCCGCTGCTCGGGCCCCGTCGTGCAGGCGCACGCACCGGAGCACGTCGTGCCCGGCGGGCTGCCGACCGAAGCGGCCATCGCGCACGTGATCGTCTCCAAATTTGGCGACCATACGCCATTGTACCGTCAGGCCGAGATCTATGCGCGCCAGGGGATCCGGCTTGATCGGGCGACACTGGGCAACCGGTCTGGCCGCGCCTGCTTCCATCTTCAGCCCATCGCCGACCACATGCGCCACCACCTGGCCATGGCGGATCGGCTGTTCATGGATGAGACCAAGGCGCCGGTACTCGATCCCGGGCGCGGCCAAACGAAGAAAGGCTACTTCTGGGCGATCGCCTCAGACGACCGCGGCCACAGCGGGCCAAGTCCGCCGATCGTGCTGTTCCGATATGCCCCCGGTCGCAGCGGTGCCTTTGCCGAGCAGTTCCTCGACGGCTTTGGCGGACGCTACCTGCAATGCGATGCCTATGACGGGTATGACCGGTTGAACGAAGTCGTTCGACCGCAAGGGCCATGGACGCTCGTGCATTGCTGGAGCCATTTGCGCCGGCGCTTCGTCAAATTGGTGCGCAACAGCAAGTCACCGATCGCCGAGGCCGCTGTTCGGCACATCGCGCAGCTTTACGCCATCGAAGCCATGGTGCGCGGCTCATCGCCGGACATCCGGTTGGCCATCAGACACATTGTCCTCAGCCGTGCGTACGATCTGATTGAGTCGGCCGGCTGTGTCGGTGTTGGTTGGGTCCGCGACAAGCAGCTTGGTGGAAGCGGCAGTAAGTGTTGCGGTTAGAAATTTGATTAAATCTAGCTTGTGACTCGCGATGGTCTCTTTCTGTTGTGCGCACGAAAAAAGCCCGGCGTGCGCTGCCGGGGTGAACTATCGACCGTGGAAAAGTTATAACTATGTTTCGGCACCCCACGTGGTGGGCACTTCAAAGCGCTAGGTGACGTCTTGGTGCATCTGCGCTATGGAGCGCCTCATCTCACGATGGGCCCGGCTGATGAACGCGCGCTCGACACAATATCCCGCTGAGAACGACGCAACGACGGCAACCCCGCAGGCGATATAGCTGCTCGTTAAGTCCCACCAAAGATTGATGCCGGCGACCATAGCGAAAATAAGCACTATGGCTCCGTTGCGAAAGGCTTTAACCAATGCCTACCCCTAGGTCATGTACAGTAGCATCGCATTTGCGATGCTTAGCTGCGCTTTATGCTAGTCGTCCGTCGAATTTCTGCGCGGAGGTGGCTAATTGTCGTCGGCAGGCGTTTGTCCTATTCAGCGATCACACCCAACGGGAAGATCACCGTGAGACTACGCGGATGACCGGTTCGCTGTTCGTATTCCCTGATATCCACTTCGCGCGTAACATTGGACAATGAATCGTCGAAGCCGGTTTGAACCTGACCCTCTTCGATCCATGATCGGCCACCGTCGCACTGATCCGCTTGCCGACATACTGTGGTCGGCGCGAGCGCTTAGGGCGGTAGACCGTGTTTCAACAGTCCAGTGGGTCATCTTCCCTCATCGCTACAATCGGTTTTTTTACCAAAGGTTGTGGCGGGAATAAGTTAGTCGGGGCCTCGGCGCACGTCTGAAACCATCCGAAAGATCATGCCAAGCAGCATGCCGATTGTGAGTCCCATCACCGCGATCATTTCCAGCCCCCTTCGCTCGTGCTGGATGATAAAAGTGAACCAGAGCCTTTAGCGGGCGTTTACTGGCCCACATGCGCTGCATTTCTGCTCAGCACAGGCGCTTATTGCCGCGGTTGGGAGTGACCTGCCCCCGCCAAATGAGGCCAGTTTGAACTGGAATTTTCCACTTATGATCCCCTGAGGGGGAGAGGATAATTCCATGAAGGCATCGAAGTTTTCAGAGGCGCAGATTGCATTCGTGCTGAAGCAGGCTGAAGGCGGCTCGGCGGTGGCCGAGGTCTGCCGCAAGGCCGGGATCAGCGAGGCAACCTTCTACAACTGGCGGAAGAAGTATGCAGGCTTGATCCCCTCGAAGATGAAGCGGCTGCGTCAGCTTGAGGAAGAGAACGGGAAGCTGAAGCGGATTGTCGCCGACCTGTCGTTGGACAAGGCCATGCTTCAGGATGTGCTCTCAAAAAAGCTCTGAGGCCTGGCCGCAAGCGCGAGCTTGTCGACAAGGTGCGAAGTGACTGGAAGGTGTCAGTCAGGCGGGCCTGCTCCACGCTTCGGGTTGATCGCGCTCTTTACGTCTACAAGTCGAAGCGCGGCGACCAGGCCGCTCTCAAACACCGGATCAAGGACATCTGCGCGACGCGGGTGAGATACGGCTATCGGCGCATTCATGGTACGCCTCCGATGGGGGCCGTCTTGCGTGAGGGTTGGTAATTCGCGAAGCGTGTGACCTTAAGTCTAGCTTTAAGGTCATCAGGCGATGCGGGT
>NZ_JBEPRQ010000059.1:0-12294 GCF_040548425.1 Bradyrhizobium sp. i1.15.2
GGCCGCCTTCGTTCGGATTGGGTGGCCGCTTTCGATCGGAATCGCTGGCCGCCTTCCGTCGGAATCGGTGGCCGCTTTGCCTCGGATTCCGCACCCTTTGTCAGCCAGCAGCGCGCTCATGGGCGGTGCGAGCGCCAGAACATCGGGCGCGGCAGCGATGTCGGCATCCTGACCTGTGGGTCAGGTGCACGACGACCGGTCGGCAGAGCGGATCGCTCAGCGCATGGATTTTTTGTCGTACGGCCTCCCCGCGAGCGGCCGATTGCCTGATTGTGCTCCCCCTTTTCCGCCGGAGGCACGCCGATGAGCTTTGATCGAAGTCGAGTCGAGCGATAGCACGACGGCATCTTTGCCAGCTTTGAGCAGTGCTTGAAACATTGCGCACCATCGTTCGCGCTTGGTCCAGCGATTGAAGCGGTTGTAGATCGTCGTGTAAGGACGTCTTCGCGCGGACAATCACGCCATCGCGCACCCGATTGCAGCATGTGAACAATACCGCTGATGATGCGCCGACGTCGTCCCGATCCGGCCCCGTCAGTGCCGTCGGCAGATGAGGTTCGATACGAGCCCATTGCCTATCATTCAACCAAAACAACCCCGCGCGCATTGTCTCGACCCCGAATCAAGAACACGGAGGCAAGAGAATCACGTGGCGCTATTTAGGTTCAGAGCCTAGCAGCGAGAGACAGCTTAGCGCCGAATGACGTCTGCCGGCCGAGCTGATGATCCGCAGGCACGCTCGCGGACACCGCATTTCCGGTTGGTAGATCTATATTCACAGACGCGCCTCTATCAGTCGCTGATTAAAACCATGACAACCGATGAGGTCTGGGCCAAGCGGGCCGGTCTTTCGGCAGACCAGTCAGCTCGTTCATCGCGCGAGCTGACCCTCGGACACGACGAGCTTGACGCCGCGCACACCGCGGCGGGTGAGCTTGCGCAGGAACGCCGTCCAGAACGTCTCGGCTTCGGACGGCCCGATGTCCATGCCGAGAACCTCGCGCCGGCCGTCGCTGTTGACGCCGACCGCGACAATCACCGCGACTGAGACGATGCGGCCATTCTGGCGCACCTTAACGTACGTGGCGTCGATCCACAGATACGGCCAGTGGCCCTCGATCGGACGGGCGAGGAAGGCCTTCACCTTGTCGTCGATCTCGCCGCACAGTCGGCTCACCTGGCTCTTGGAGATGCCGGTCATGCCCATGGCCTGCACCAGATCGTCGACCGAGCGGGGTCGAAACGCCCTGCACATAGGCCTCCTGCACCACGGCCGTGAGCGCCTTTTCGGCCATGCGGCGCGGCTCCAGGAAGCCTGGGAAGTAGGAGCCCTTGCGCAGCTTGGGGATGCGCAGCTCGACGGCGCCGGCACGGGTCTCCCAGATCCGGTCGCGGTAACCGTTGCGCTGGGCCAGGCGTTCGGGATTCTTCTCGCCATAGGCCGCCCCGGTCTGGCCTCCTACTTCCAGCTCCATCAGACGCTGGGCGGCCAAGCCGATCATCTCGCGCAGCAGATCGGCGTCGGGGGTCTTCTCTACCAGCGTGCGCAGGTTCATCATGTCGTCGGTCATCGGTGGTTCCTCGGTTGTGTTGGCCTGTCGCAACCCGATCCTACCGGAGAACTGCCGGTGACCACCGCAAAGCCGCCCGCCCGCTACGGCGCTATTTGTGTGCGCGCGTCCGGGCGGCTTTGCTCTACCGAGCTACACCACCACCGGGGACACGACCAATCACGCCATAAAGAAGGGACGCTCGATGCGTCTTCGAAAGACAACTCGAGCTTGAATGCTCCGACCTCAGCTCACCAAACATTTCGTACAAAGATGCTAGGCGCCAGTATTAAGTGCGCTGGATCAGTCGGGACACTCGCACGCCTCACTTGCGCGCGCGCATCATCGACCGGCCTCCACGCCGAGTGCACGGCGTTACCGCACGAGGAACGAGCGTCTTGTCCTATTTTCCGAAGGAAAGCGCCTTTAAGTGAAAGTTCTCACAAGGGCAAATCTTGCGATACCAGATCCTCGTCGACTGGTTGAGCACGACTCGCCGGTCCTAATTGTTCTGCCGCAGTATTCCTGACCTAATTAGCCACGTTGAGATAGCCGGGCAATTCCGCTGCGGGGAACGATCGCCTGCCCCAGTCTCATGGACCCGACGAACGAGCTTCGTGAATTTCCCGGGCTGGTCACTACCGCATGCGTAAACAACCGGCGGGCCTAGCCGTCCTGGCTGAGTTTGTCACCGGCAGGCGATTACTTGATCATGAGTTGCCGGAGCGCTTGGCAAGCAAAATGCCGGTGGCACGCTGCGGATTATTCGTAATCTGTGCACACTGACCGCTACTGTCGAGCAGATGCAGGTCGAACTGTCCAACGCGGCGGATCGGACTCTGCGTCATGTCAGAGGCCTCGCAACAAATCCAGGCTAGATGTGGAAATTTCTCCCGGAGCGTGAGGCAGGGCTCAGACGCTGTATCGATAGCGGCGAGCGTCTGCTCGATGTTCGTCAATTCGCCTGCGGCAAGCACCATGTCCATAATCCTTATTGCCAGAACAAACGTTCAGGGTCGGTGTTCAGAACCGCTGTCGCTAAGTCAAGCCGTTGATGGGTCGAATGCCACTCCCAGACGCCCTTGCCGTGATCTTTGCGGAACAGCTGCCATGCCGCCCCAGTCTTATCGTGATGCAACAGCGCGACGTCGGCGAGGCCTCCCTCCGCATCAATACTGCCTGAGCAACACCGGCTCTCGACAAGATAGCCGCCAGCAACCGGTGTCACCTTTGGCGAGACATATCGGTAGCGCTCGCGCCTCGTCAGCGCGCGCACGATCCGCCACCGGTCGAGCTCGTTGGGATGCGCAGGCAATCCGGAATGATGTTGTCTGATGATGGAGGCGTTCATTGCGCGATGTCCTGGACTGCGGAGATCTCTGCCTCGAGGCACCCAACCACCAACTGCTTGCCGAAGTCGACCATATAGATGGGTAGGTTCGCTTCCGTATGGTGACCGACCTGGACGATCTCACCAATGTGTCCGACGCTGACCAGATACTCTTCCGCCGATGCGTCGGGAAAGGAACCGTCGTTGAGCAAATCGATTGCCGCCTTGACACGTTGGCCTGAGCGGTATTTTGGCAACCTTGGTTCGATCATCAGGGTGCCTCTCCTGACAAGCAAGGCTCCTCGCCTCTGTGGCTTCGCGTGACTAGATCGAGCTCCTTGCGTTTCATGCCGACCCGACAGCCGGATTCGAGGAATTCGACGCCATAGATGTAAAATTGTTGCAGGAACGTACCGATCGAGACGACATAGCCAAGCTCGCCTTTCTTGACGAGAACCTCACCGATCTCCTTGCCCACATAAGTGCCGTCGTTGCGGATGGTGCGGTTGGCCCGCACCTTGTCGCCATAATCATAGAGGGGCGCGTCCGTCAACTCGACGATGTCACTATCACGAGCGATGTTACTCATGCTGCCGTCCCCATTCCATGCTTCAACTGCACGGTGCCTCGCGAGCGGCGGCCTTACCGACCGCCTTACCATGATTCCCGATCGACTCCGTCGCTTCCCGCACCGCGGCGCAGCTTGCGACCACGCATTGGATGAGCCATCGGGGATGACAGTGCGTCACCATCAAGGCCCGCACCCCAAAACGGATGCTTGAGATGGCGATCCGCGAGCCTATGATTGATGTTGAGGAAGCCGCCGATGCTGCACGCGAGTCCGTCGCTGACGCAACGAGCTTGAGCCGGCAGCCCGCAATGCGGTTCAGCGCGAGACGCGCAGCGTACACAATCGGCCTGATTGCCTCGGCAACTGAGGGCATCGTGGATGACATCACTCATGGTCCCGCCCATCAGCTCGCGCGTGCCTCATAAACCTTGGCGCCATCTTGTGCGCGGGACCGCAACCGCAGTCTCTCGACAACCGGCGTCCTTCCTCGAGTTGCCCGATACGCATCTCCAACTGGGCAGCAAGCCTTGAGCGAGAATAGCAAGACCCACGCGAGGTGCTCTCATAGCAGCCGAATTCGGGCTAGTGGCACGACCGCGCGGGTCGGCAGCAAAATCATATTCGCATCACGAACGCCTTGGCTTGACACGGGTTGATTTTCTGCGTCTTCATCGAGGTGATAGGATAGCTGTTCAATGATGGCCACAGGTGGCTGGATTGATATCGCGGAAGACGGGTCCGCTCTTGGGCTCTTCGGCGAAATCGACCCTCGACGCTCAAGACCGCGACCTTCGGGCCGACAGGAATAGCTTAACGCGTTGCCCTCGACGTTCGCGTCACCAGAATATGGCTTGCCAACTGACGAAAAAGTCGGCGACCAGGGCGAGCCGTCCAGCCGGTTTGGGAGGGCGACAGCCGCAGTCAACGCCTCGTCAAGGCGAGGCATCATCCGCCCGAGTTTCTGAACCGTTCGTGTCGTAGTGAAATCCATGTTGTGGTCCTCAAGAGGCCGCCCGACGGCGTGGCAGTGCTGGGTCGAGTACGCATGTGTTGTCAACCGGACAAACCGCCACGCATTGCGGTTCGTCAAAGTAGCCGTCGCACTCGGTGCATTGCTCCGAATCGATCTGGAAAGCGCCGGCTACTTCAGAAATAGCGAGATTTGGGCATTGCGTTTCGCACGCTGAACAGCCCGTGCATTGCGAGGCGATGATCTTGAACGGCATTGTCTGAACCCATCCTTCAGGCGGCGGAAATCAGCGCATTGAGGCGGGCCGAATGGACCCGCTCAACGTGCTTGATCTTCCCCTCATTGACTTTATCGAGATAGAGTTTGAACCAGGCGATCGCCGAGGCATCGATGAACTCGCAGGCGTACTGATCGACAGGCTCGATGCCCGCCTTGATCAATTCGGCCTTCGGGCAACCGCCGATCTTTGACACGAATACGGCATGGCAATCCTTGATGGCGCCGATGGCGATTTCGAGCTTGCTGTCCTCGCCATGGCCGCCCTGGCAATAGGGATGGATAGGACGGTGACCAACGAATTTCGCACCTGAAGTCGAGAGCTCGTAGATCTGGAACTCCTTAGCGTGACCGAAGTGCTGGTTGATCAATCCCGAGCCCTTGGTAGCAACCGCCACCAGCACTTTGATTTCGCTGGAAGCGCTGGCAAGCCCCGCAAGCTCCTCCTGCTTGGCCGCAAGCTTCCTGATGCGCGCTTTCTCGACTTTGGCCTGATACTCCTTTCGGGGCTGCTCGTCGTATTTGATGTCGATCGCCATGATCTTTTCCATGGTGAACTCCGAGCCGAGGTCCTCTCCGAGCAGCCCAACGGCATCGGCCCGGCACTGGCGACAATGACGCATCATGTTCATCCTGCTTTCGCAGCTATTTTGCAACGCTGTCACTTCCTGTGCGGTCGGGCCGCGTTGCCCCCTAAGACCGAACACGGTGCCGTGCTCGCGCGACGAAATCAGCGGCATCACGTTATGCAGGAAGGCCCCGCGCGACTTCACAGCCTTGTTCACTTCAACCAGATGCTGATCGTTAATCCCGGGAATCATCACCGAGTTGACTTTGCACAGAATTCCGCGCGCGGTGAGCATCTCCACGCCCTGGAGCTGCCGGTTGCTGAGGATGCTTGCAGCTTCAACACCGGTGTAGCGCTTATGGCGGTAAAAGATCCAAGGATAGATCTTTGCACCAATTTCGGGATCGATCATGTTGATCGTGATCGTCACGTGATCGACCTTGAGTCTTACGATCGTGTCGACATGATCGGCTAGCGCAAGACCGTTCGTCGAGAGGCACAGCTTGATACCTGGCGCGAGCTTGTTCAAAAGCTCGAACGTCTTGAATGTCTTGTCCGGATTCGCTAGCGGATCGCCAGGGCCGGCAACGCCGACCACGCTCATCTGAGGGATGGCGGAAGCGACCGCCAGCACCTTCTTGGCGGCCTGCTCCGGCGTCAACTTCTCGCTGACAATGCCGGGGCGCGATTCGTTGGCGCAATCGTATTTACGATTGCAGTAATTGCACTGGATATTGCAGGCGGGTGCGACCGCGACATGCATGCGGGCATAATGGTGGTGCGCCTCCTCGCTGTAGCAGGGATGGTTCTTCACCTTTTCCCAGATTTCATTTGGCAGATTGCCGATGCCGGTCTGAGATCCGCAGCTCGCCTTCCCGCTACCGCCGATGGTACCGCAGCCCTTGTGCTTAGTGACCGCTTGCATGGTCTCGCTGATCTCGCCGCCGCCGCAGGATACCTGGTGTTGCGCTGAAGTACTCATTTTTCCAATTCTATTCGCAAGCCGAACCATTCCGGCAAGCATCCTGAGAGCCGTTTCTGAAAAGCTAAGAGCAACTGGCGTGCCATGCCTGCCACAAATGACTTTTGCGGTTTGCATCAAGTAGTTAGGTAGCGCCCGCTCGAATGTGAGTTTTACAACTCATGTTGGAAAGCTGACAGACATTGCGATCACAAGGGCGCTGGCAGGCTTCTGGAGTGATCAGTACGCTCGGTCACGGCAGGCCAAAGCCATGGAATGGTGTCGCGTTCCTCGCAGGTGTCGGACCGGCCTGCCAAGAATAGCTTCCGCATCCGCCGATTGGCGAGGTTTTATGGAACCGCAGCATTCATCATTCGGTTGCTTCACCGCCGCGCTTCTTGGCGTTGATAGTGATTGGTAGGGTGGTGTCACTCGCCATCGCCGGTAGGTCGAGCACCCAGCCGTTCGCGATTCTGATCCAACCACCCCACAGCGTCTCGTGCTCCCATTCGACGATCGGCTCCTCAAGATCCTTCTTGGGCACATAAATCGAAAGGCCCGTCTCGGGCGAACGGCGAATCATAACCTTCATGGGAGCTCCGCACGTTGTGAGCTCTCGCCCGCGCGCTGCTGACACGCACGCCACAAGGCTCTCTGTTTGGCAGTGATGTCCGGCATGACTTGCAGGACACGGTCGATCTCATTCGGCGCCGTCTCGCGCGACAGCGAGAAGCGAACCGCACCGCGCAAAAAGGCCGGTGGTACTCTCATCGCGCGAAGGACATGCGATGGCTCCATCGAGCCGGACGCGCAGGCTGAACCGAGTGAGACGGCAATTCCGTTGCGGTTCAGATGGTGGACGATGGCCTCTGCTTCGAGATGCTCGAAGGCAATGTTAGACGTATTTGGCAAGCGGTTCTTGACGTGACCAAGCACGATGCAACAGCCGAGGGCGAGAATGCCTTGCTCCAGCCGGTCGCGAAGGGCGCCAATTTGCATCTGCTCTTGTATGAGGTTTGCCCCAGCGAGTTCCGCCGCCTTGCCGAGCCCAACAATACCCGGAACGTTTTGGGTACCAGCGCGGCGACGCCGCTCTTGTGCGCCGCCGAAGATCAGCGGCCGGAACTTGACGTCCTTCCGCACATACAGCGCGCCGATCCCCTTCGGACCATGGAGCTTGTGGCCGGAGAGCGACAGCATGTCGATGTCCGTAGCCTTCAGGACAATCGGAATCCGCCCGACCGCCTGGACTGCGTCGGTGTGAAAGAGCGCGCCGACGGAGCGCGCCATCTTGGCGAGGGACTTCACCGGAAAGATCGTACCCGTCTCATTATTGGCCCACATGACCGAGGCAACTGCCGTTCGCCTCGACAATGCGTTGCAATAAGTCTCGATGTCCAATCGGCCGCTTGCATCGACCGGAATGACATGGGTCTTGATTCCTCGTCGCCCCAACTCCTCGGCAAGGGACAGCACGGCCGGATGCTCAACAGCCGTTGTGACGATCTCGTCGCGCCCCTCCTGCACGGCGAGCGCAGACAGGATGGCTGTGTTGTCGGATTCAGTGGCGCCGGAGGTGAACACGATCTCATGATCGAATGCCGCGCCAACCAAGGCCTGCAGGTTCCGGCGCGCCTGCTTCAATGCGAGTGCAACCTCGCTGCCGAATGCATGCGCGGACGACGCATTGCCGAATCGTGTAGAGAAGAACGGCAGCATCTCCGCAACGACCAACGGATGTGCGCGGGTCGTCGCGTTGTTATCCAGGTAGATCGACCGCACGGACTGTCCGCTCTGCACTTAATGTCTCACTTTGGCAGCTCCGGGGAGCGGGATCAGGCGCACGAACTCGCCGAGCCGCTCGATCAGACCCGCCTGAATGGCCGCGAGCGTCGTGCACGCATGCTTGCATGACATGCAGGTGCCGGTGAGCCTGACAATGAGCTCACAACTCCACGATCACGCCTGAGGCTCGCCCGATTCTCATCGAGCACGGCACGGACAATTTGCTCGCGATCGGAAGGCTCAAAAATCGGAGGCTGCTTCGTTGGTGCAGTCTTGATGCCCATGTTTCGACGCCCTTCTATTGCGGATGGTCCGAGGACAGGCTCACCTGCACGATTTGTCGCAGGAGCAGCTCGACTTGGCATTTGGATTGTCGAATCGGAACCCCGATCCATCGGGCGACACCACGAAATCGATCGTGGTGCCGTTGAGATGCGCCTGGCTCGCGCCCTCGACGAAGACTTTGATGCCGCCTTGCTCGATCACGGCATCATCGGAGCTGGGCCCAGGCGCGAGATCCATCTTGTATGTGAACCCTTCGCAGCGGCCGCCTTCGACCATGATTCGCAACCCGCTCGCTGGCTGCGCTGTCGAGGAGATTGCGGCCTTCAATGCGTTTACGGCGTTATCCGTTAGGTTGATCATTTCTGACTCGCTCTCAGGTCTTGTTGCAAGGCACGATTCGCAAATCCCATGCCAGTCGAGATGCAGCTAAAATGAAGGATTTTCACGCGGCCACTGTTCGATTCGCGACCTGTGTGTCAGGTTTTCGACACCAAGCTTGCCGGCCGCCGCGTCATCCGGCCAAGTCCTCGTGACGGTGCCAGCACGTATCCATGCAGATAGCGCCAAGCTGCCGCTTACGCCGCGGAAATAGCGTACGGCAAACAACTTGCATAAGCGTATCACACGCGTCGCTTTGCGCGACGCGTGCACACCACGCATTGATGAGGAGCCTTTCCATGACGTCGATTGACAACACTGCTCTTGGCCCGTTGGACAAGGAGGGGCGGCTATTGAATGCGGTGCTTAAGAGTGAGACAACGAAGTCGGGGCGATTTGGATTCCGGGGCGACATCGCGCTGAAGTTCCAAGCTCAGCTGGCCGACGAAAAACGACCGCCGGACTATTCCATCGAACAAGTTCTTGCGATCGCGCAGGAAGGCGAGCCGACCATCCCAGTCCTTGCCGGATATCTGCATTCCTTCGCGTATCTACCCGAGGCCGCAAAGGTGCTGAATGGCCGGCTGAGCCCCAAAGGCAGCTATTTCATCTTCTGCAACAACATTGATCTGCTCGCGAAGTACCGCATCAAGATAGGCGACATCACCTTCCGCATTCTGCCTTGCGACGAATCCACGGTGTGGAAGGAGATGATGGACCTCGCCGGCGTCGACAAGAACGATATCAAAAAGTTCGGTACGGCCGGTAGACTCGACTACTTGCTCGACGCGGCCAAGGACATCGGTGGATCATACTGCGAGATCTCATACGAGGACGGCTTGGCCAAAATGGAGCCGGTGAAGAACAGAGGCGAAAACCGCCCGGTCTGAGGCATCGCCTCAGACCCCCTCGCCGGCTCGGCGAGTCTGCCGCAGACAGAGTCACTGTACCCAGAGTGAGGCACTGTACCGCCTCGCCCGGGACTGGCTCTGAAACCCTCGTGATGGACTTGTCGGCCTAGGTTTGGGAGATCACACGGCCGCTCTGCTAGTCGTGTGTTGGCCATGAGTACTGTCGTCAACTGCGCCGAGGGGCGGCTGGCCGCGAGGGTCCGGCAGAATGCGTCCATCGGGATCCAAACATTCCAATGATGATCGGCACCTATTCGCAGTCATACTTCAGAGGGCTGATCGACGGTGTATGTATCAGCTTTGGCGTTGTGCTCCAGGCCTTCAGCGGCCTGACCGGAGCTGGGATGTCGCGAGGAGCGATCACTGTGCTGATGCTCGAGGAAAGACCGCCGGCGAACTGCACGCTCAACAGCTGGGCGATCTCCGTGCTGCGGAAAGCCGGCGCCATCCGCGAGTGCGAGGAGCACGGCTGGACGCAGGACAGCGCCGACCCGCATCCGCTCCAGCGAAATCGCTCGGCAAGATCCGCCGCAAGGAGTGTCGGGGGACGAAGCTGTCGCTGAACTCGCCGAGGTGCTGGACTCGATCGGAGATACCTGCCCGAGTGGCCGTCGCTGTAATCAACAGCACGCGCGAGAGGTCGCGCAGGCGGGTGGATTTCTCCTTCAGCCTCGGGGTCGGCCATTCGCGGGGTCACTAAGGATTGCTCTCGAAGGTTGCTGTTCCGATGCGCAGCAGATCGAGCGAGGCAAACGGGATGAAGGCTAGCAAGCACCAGAAGAAATAGAAGGATGCGACCGCTTCATAGGGCGCTATCGGGCCGACCGTGTCGGATGACAGCTTGGCCGCAGCGCGCTGCATCCTGTAAGCAGTGAAGTCGATGATAGTTGCCGAGGTCTCTGTCATCTCATTCGTCCACTCACTGTTGAAAGCGTCGCGTCTGCGTCCATGATTGCAGCAGAACTATTCTGCCGGCGTCCGTCTTGCGAGAGCACGGCCGCGGCCGCAGCGAATCGAGTGCCACGCATCAACCAGTTCGCAATAGGCGAATCCATTTGTGGTCGGCCTCACGCCACGCGTGTAGGTGGTTGCACCATTTCATAGAACAAAGCGCCGTTTGCCAGCAGTAGTAGCGGAGAAGCCCGAATCTTCCCACCGCATACCGCGCAGAACCTCGCCGACCCGTGGTTGGAAGCATGATAGTCATTGCGCATTCTCGCCATCATGTCGGCGTTACCTGGAATCTCCCCATGCATCTCCCATTTGCGCCATACGGCGCTCGCACTTCAACTTCGGGGTCGCCAATTGCGATGCTTGTGGCATGTACGAACCACCGGCGCAGAGTGTGACTCTGGTGTGCGCCTTGCTGGCAAAGCGGCGCGCGCTATTCCAAGCGCCTTCGTCGGGATTGCCTACAGTAAGGGACAATGATCTTGATTGATGCAATCAGCAGCGCAGTGACGACGACATCAAGCGGCTTTTTGCCGATCTTCGATGGACTTCAACTGACGGGCGACGGCGAGCGTATCGCAGCCCTCACCTGCTGTCGTGCAACCCTCACTGTCATTGCGCTCCAGGGCCCCGATCCCGTACCTTCCTAAGAACGACGCGTGGGGACGTCAAAACGATCTCGATCACGAGGCATGAACGTCTCAGCAGGCCCTCTCGTGAGGATCTGCTTCGGGTTGCGCTGGCCGGACGCGTATGGGAGCGGTATTAGCGCTTTATCATCATCGGGCGCGTGCGGTGTTCGGTATGTCGGTGGTACTGTCTCAGCTTCCGGAGCTCAATCGCGGTTCGGTTCGGCGTCCGCGTTAGCAGCCATTTCGCGCAGCGCGCGCCGGTACTCGACTGGCATCACCTTGCGGAATTTGGGCAGCCAGTCCTTCCAGTTGGCCAGGATGTCGGCGGCGCGCCTGGAGCCGGTCGCTTTCGCGTGACGCGTGATCAGGACGTGGAGGCGCTCGACGTCTGAGGCGAGCAGGTCCTTGAACACGTCGACCCGGCCGTGCGCTTCGAGGTCACCGGAGTGGTGATAGGTGCCGGCGTTGATCAGCTCTTCCGACAGTACCGGCTCGAGCTCGACCATTGCCATGTTGCACAGCCTGTCGAAGTCGCCGGTCTCGTCCAGCACATAGGCGATGCCGCCCGACATGCCGGCCGCGAAGTTGCGTCCGGTCTTGCCGAGCACGACCACGATGCCGCCGGTCATGTATTCGCAGCAATGATCGCCCGCGCCCTCGACCACCGCCACGGCGCCGGAATTTCGCACGGCAAAACGCTCGCCGGCGATGCCGCGGAAGTAGCACTCGCCTTGAATGGCGCCGTACATCACGGTGTTGCCGACGATGATGCTCTCTTCCGGCACGATGCCGCTGTTGGCCGGCGGCTTGACGATGATCTTGCCGCCCGAGAGGCCCTTGCCGACATAGTCGTTGGCCTCGCCTTCGAGCTCGAAGGTGACGCCTTGCGCCAGCCACGCGCCGAAGGCCTGGCCGGCGGTGCCCTTGAGGCTGACATGGATGGTCTCATGCGGCAGGCCGGCATGGCCGTAGATCTTGGCGACCGCACCCGACAGCATCGCGCCCGCGGAGCGGTTGGTGCTGTTGATCTGGGCCTCGATCTTCACCGGCGCACCGCGGTCGAGCGCAGGCGTCGCCTGCTCGATCAGCGTGCGGTCGAGCACCGCTTCCAGATGATGGTTCTGGC
>NZ_JBEPRQ010000060.1:0-10213 GCF_040548425.1 Bradyrhizobium sp. i1.15.2
CACTGGGAGCCGGAATCACTACATTGCGTGGCCCGCCCGTCATTCTAGCCGACGCGCTGTGTTTGGTCGCAGTCGAGGAAGGCAAATCGTCGATGCCGGTCGGGTACCAGGCTGCGGATCGCAAGTGATCAAGCTTACCGAATGGGCCGCGCGATCCAAGTAGCAAGACCGAATGCCTGAGCGCGTGCGTCATTTTGGTTCATCTTTCTTGAGGCGATGATCAAGCCATATTTATTGAACGGAAGGGTAACGGTAGCTCAGACGCAAAAGGATGACTTGTGACCCTCGTCGTCGTGTCGAACCGGGTTGCCAGCAGCGATGTCAATGAACCCAAGATAGGCGGTCTTGCAGCGGCGCTGCTCCCCGTGGTGCACAAATCCGGAGCAATCTGGGTGGGGTTCTCGGGCCAATTGGACGATGGTCATGAGAAGGAGCCGCCTACCGAGACGCACGGCGGAGGCAGGCTTGTAAGGCTGGATGTGCCCGCCGAGGATTATCGCCGCTACTACGACGGTTTTGCCAATTCGGCACTATGGCCGGCCTTGCATTGGCGCGCAGACTTGGCTCGCGCCGGCGCCTCGGAGGAGGATTACGATAGCTATCGCAAGATCAACGCCATCATGGCGCAAGAACTGGACCGGATCAAAGAGGCGACGGCGTTCTGGGTGCACGATTATCATTTCCTTGCTCTCGGCAAGGAGCTGCGCAAGCTCGACATCAAAAAGCCCATCGGTTTTTTCCTGCACACGCCATGGCCGCCGCGCGCTATAATAGAGAGTGTGCGCCATCATGACGAACTGATCGGGGCGATGTTGGATTACGACCTGATCGGCTTTCAGACCGAGGAGGACCGGACCAACTTTCTCGAGTATCTCGGCACCGATCCCATGGTAAACATCAACGGCTATGTTGCGACCTGTGGTCATTGCCAAACCCGGTGCCAAGTGTTTCCGATAGGCATTGATGTGGACACGTTCACGCAATGGAGCGCGGACGCCGTCTCGGAGCCTTTGATCTCTTACATACGACACGGCCTCAACAGTGAAAGGATAGCAATCGGCGCCGACCGGATCGATTACTCCAAGGGTATCGAAGAACGCCTACATGCTTTAGATCGCCTATGGACCCAAAACCCCGATCTGAAGCGGAGTATCTCGCTATTGCAGATCGCGATCCCGTCCCGCATCGGGAATCCGATCTACAAGCGGTTGCAGAACGATGTCTCGGATCTCGTCTGCGACATCAACAGCCGCCATCGTAAGGACAACTGGATTCCGATTAGCTATGTCAAAGAGGGCTTCAGCCAAGCCGCACTTGCGAGTCTGTACCGCGCCGCGGAGGTTGCATTGGTAACGCCGTTGCGTGATGGCATGAATCTGGTGGCGAAAGAATATGTCGCGGCGCAAGATCCGAAAGATCCCGGCGTGCTGATCTTGTCTAAATTTGCTGGCGCTGCCAAAGAGCTGGAGCAGGCGCTGCTCGTCGATCCGAACAACATCGACGACATCGCAGACAAGATTTCGATGGCAATGTCGATGTCGCCTGGCGAGCGCATTTCGCGCTGGCGCGACATGATGGCTAGACTTAAAGCATATCCCATCGCGCGATGGAGCGAGGACTTCGTTACGGAGTTGAAGAAAACTCCGACTGAGAAACTCGCCGGCCCGTTCGGTCCGCGGAATGTGGGGGAGCCTAGCGGCTCGAAAGGGAAGGTCGAGCGGACGTTAGCCGGCGGGTCGAGTCGTTTGGACCTGTCGCGGCAGTTGTCACGTCCGGCGTCCGATGTGACGACTAGGAGATTAGATCATGATTTCACGAACATAGTAGGCCCGAGCTGGAACCATGGTCCCCAAGCGGCCCCGGACGTCCTGCTTGGCGTCCTGAATAGAATGGCCGCGTTCCCGAGGCCGTTGCAGGCAACGACAAGTCTTTACATCCACGGTCATTCCTACATGGCGCAGTTGGCTGCGGGGACAAGGGAGGTGACCCTTAACAATCCGCTAGGCGTCAACGTTATTCTCATACCGCAGCTTAAGGGCGGCTGAACAGCTCGTCTGGACTGCAAATCGTCCCTAACGCTCTTCTTCTATTACCCATATCTATCTGTGTCTGCTGATCGGCTTGAGCGGAAAGAATCACTTCTGATTCCTTCGCGAGCATTCGAGGCGCGAGAGAGCTTTAAGGAATCAATTGACCGAAGGCTGGCTGCGATCTCTGCAGAGAGCACATAGCACAATGTGTGTCGCTCGTCTGCTGAGATTGAGTGAGGGCCAAGGCAGTCACCGCTCCTACGACAGGTTAGCGAAGTGGCATCGATGCCGTAGGCTTCGCGCGAGCGATGTGTTACATCGCGATTGGCACTGGAGCAGATGGTTCTGATCTCGCTTCGTGTCGCCGCCGACATCGCGGCAGAATTCTCGGCTCTTGCTGTCAACCAAGGCGCCAAGTCCGCGCTGTTGCGTCACCTCATTGCAGACGCAATAAATGCGCCAGCACGGAGCGGGCGGCGTTGCGGATTCGGGTGAATCCGATGAGCCTGGACGTCGACGACCGTCTCTTAGGGTGAGGGCAAACAATCTCCCGAACCACGATGTGAACCAGCCGCTGCTTGGTGCGTGTGTCCGTTGACGGTGCATTCCGAACCCGCGGCAGATCATCTCAAGTTGCAGGAGCAGGGCGCGGTCGATCCTTGCACTTTCCGGCGATGCGGCGCGCCGCTCCTTGATCCGCCTCTCAAGCTCGGCAACCCCGCTCCAATGCGCCATTTTAGCGCGCCTCGAGTTCACGGGCAAGGAGACGCTTCGCCGGATCTACCAGCTCGTATCGGCTTGCGGCGTAGGACGCTTCGTTTCGTAGGGTCCGACTTCAGGCTTCCCGACGGCGGCAGTGATTTCTTGTCTCGACCGCTGAACCTGGCCGGACGCCAATATCGCTGCTTCAAAAGCCCGATCGGAGACAGTCTCACGTATTTTTAGCGCGACGCACGATCGACCCGCACTGCGCCGATGCCTATACATAGGTCGGCACCGACATGGGCATCGTCGCCGCGTTATTGATAACGATGGGCATTCCCTTTGGCTTGGCCAAAGACCACGGGCATCATCTGCCTGCAACGACCGCAGCGCATCAAGCCGGTCAGCAGTGCACGTCCCCGCGCGCCGATTTCCGCGAGCAATTCTTCTTCATGTCCGTCAATCACGACCCATGACGTAGAACCAACAGTACGATTGTGAGACCCTGTTCGGCTACACGCGCGATACTCGGTCCGAACACGAGCCGATTTGGTACATCGGGACGCCTAAAACCGTCAATGGAACCGGGGTATCTTTGTCGCATGTCGACGTTGTACGTCGGACAATTTGTCTGATCAGCAGGCATATGAGCTCGCTTGCTCAATCGGTTCAGCCTCAATGCAACAATCAGCAATGGTAGCCAATGCTAGCGGCCTATCTAACATCTGTTGAGCAAGCACTGTCTACACACTGCCATCAAGCAGACCCGGCATAGCCAACCGGGAGCTCTGCGACGCCTCGAATGTACGCCCTGCATCCGCCATTTCCCGGACGGTGCTTGCGACAAAATTTCGGTCCTTGGTTTGGCGGGGAGCATAGCGCGTCGGGCCGCAAAACGGCGACAGCGCGAACGTCGCGGCGTTGTCACCATTTATCCTCGCCGCTGGTGCTGCCCGGCACGTGCTCCCATTTTACTTCTTTGTAGGTGAACGACCAGTCTTCCATGTTCTGAAAGAAGTTGTTCTGCGGATTGATTGTCAGCGGCACATAAGCCTTGCCCTCCACCAATGTCGCGTTCTTCCAGGTTATTTTGAAGAAGTTCTGCGGCTGCGGCAGGCCCCCGGGATCGGTGCGGTAGAACTCGCAGACCACGTTTTCGAGCACCTCGTTGGTGGCCAGCGCCTGCCATAGTAGCGGCGAGGCCCGATCGAAGAATTTCGTGAAGAGCACAGGCTGGTGGTTGCGAGAGCCCGTGGCGACACCGCTCGTCGTGTCGCGCGGAACGACGACGCCGCTGGTGAAGGCGACCACGGTGATCTTCCCTTGCTTATCAGAGGCACCCTTGGCGACCTGCCCGATGCTGTCCAGCTTGGACGCATCCTTGGAGATGTCGCCCTGCTTCTTTCCCTTGATTGTCATGTAGGCTTCAAGTGACACGTTCGTCTCCCAGTCTCTGGCCTACCCGGCACATACTTGCCCGATGAACCTCGCAACATCCGTGCCAGCAGCCGTGTGCAGCCGACACCTGAATTTTCGGGCCTACCCGACGATAGTCAATTGGGGCGGGGCAGGTCTCCAGGCACCGGCACCCGTCACGAGAAGACCTCGTCGTATGCAAGACAGCAATCCGTCACGGCATGACAGGCGCGACCTGTTCCAATTGACACTCGATATCGAGAAAGGCACGCGTGGCAACATCGAGTACAGCCTGTCCCTTCACCTGGTACCCTATGCGGTTATCGACAACGGCATTGCCCAGCAGCGCGTAGACGATCACGGTGCGAGGACCACGTTGTTTCTGATGAAGACAGCGCGTGGATAATTTGAGACGCAATTCTCGTCCGTCACGAAGCCGTTGCGAAAGAATGCCATCGGTCGACGGCGACGGTATGTTGATCGACACTGCCGGCAGGATGGTCGCGCGTGCCGCATTGGCGACCGCTTCCAATAGCGGGTCGATCTCGTGAGTCGCTGGTCGCCAGGAGGTCATAAGCCGTCATGAGGTGACGAAATCATGCAGGTCCGTCGTAAATCTCGATGGTGGCGCCAGATTGCGACTTGAGGCGATTGAACAAAGGCGCTTCCGAAGTCACACCTGCCTTCATGTCGGGGTTATGGACCGCCCCGATCACGACTGGCCGATCAATATCGCCGTTCAAGTAGCCGACCAGAACTTCAGTTCCGGGGACTAACGGATAATGCAAGCCGGTTTGATTCGGACCTACATAAGGTTCGAGCTTGCGCACGTAGTCGCTGCCACGTCCTTTTGCCAGTTCTTCGGCGAATGCCAACTGCACCTTGTAGCGGCCATGGTCGTCGATCTCGGCCCGCCCGTTCAAAGCTTCTCCATCGACTGTGGCGGTGTGGAGGCCGACGCCCAGAGGCACAGGCGTCATCACAACCGGTCGATAAGGCACGTCCGCGCGGATGCAATGGATCATGTTCTGGTAGGCTCGCCCATCCTGAGCGAACGCGCGGAATCCGGTCGGTGCCGGGCGATAGGCCGAGTGGTCCGCGGCGATGACGAGATATTCACCATCGAAACGGGGATGGCCCTGCAGTTCGAAGATCACGCCAGCTCGCAGCTCCGGTGCGTCGCTGTGGGCGATGTACATTGTCTGGCCGGCGCAGATCTGCTCGGCACGGATCCGGGCCAGCGTGGCCGCTTCTGCTTCGTCCGCAAAGTGCCCGCCGAAGCGCGAGGCTTTGCCCAAGAAACCGCTGCCTTGTCCGACCTGCTTATCGACGGACACGACGGAAGGCACCGTCTCGTCGTAATCGTGGAGCGCGATGGTCTTTGTCGAGAGAACCCGGCGCTGTCGGAATGACCGAACGGCGCTTTCGTCGACGCCTCGAGATACCTTGCGCTCGTATTGGCGCGCATAGAGGAGCGCCGACTTGGCGCCGAACCCGACCTTGGGGAAGGCCAGATTCTTGTCGCCGAAGACGACGATGTCACCGTCTTCTTCCTGCTTGAAGAAGTAAAAAATTCCGTTTCGTTCGCAAAGGCGGGAAATGAACATCAAATCACTTTCATTGTATTGCACAACATAACTTCGCTTGGGATAGCGATCGAGATTGTATTCGGTGGGAACGCTGATGCTCACCTTGTTCAACTGCTGTTTAATGATGTCATCGACGCCCATGGGTTCGCCAGGGCCATAAATGCGGCTCGCGATGGAGAGCTCGGCAACAGCAAAGCGCGGCCGTAGGACGAACTGGAGCACTCGTAGGCCAGTCACCGTCGGATCGAGTTCCTCAACTTGGGCGCACAGGCCCGAGGCAAGCCATCGCCCGCACGCGGTTTTGACAGACAGTTTGGCGCGCTCGCCTATCAAAGAGCCGGTATCGACATTGCTCGATGTCGTGGCGTAGATCACGTAACTGAACGGCAGTGAAATGCACTCTGTGCCTTCGAACCCCTCCACGTCGAGCTCAATATTGGGCTTGCTGCAAATGTCCAGATCAATATTGAGATTGGAGTCGTTGTTCATCTGTGCACCTTGTCAAACTCTGGCAGTGTTAGGCTTGCTTGTCACAGGTGCCGGGGAGCGAGGGTCGTTTGTGAGCCCGAAACACTGAACGCTGGCGATATGTTACCTTGCTTAGTCGTTACGACCGCAAACTGCGCCGATAGCAGAACTTAATAAAGCCAAACACGGGCCTGCCGAGATGCGGGACGAAGTCGCCGACCGGCTCGATCGTGGGAGTTTAAGGCCTGAAGCGACACCCGCCCGTCCGCTGGCGAGATGGTGGGAGGCCGGCCCGGTGTCTCGTTGCAATCCATCATGTATCGCGGTCGCCTAACGGCGCCGTTATGAATGTCCGAACGGCGCATCTGGCGCATGGTTCTGAAGAGTTCATCGTTCTCTCCAGCCGCTCGGAGCGCAAGCTGCATCTCACAAGGTGAGCCTTGCTCATCAGCATGGATTCGACATCCGGGTGTCGCATTCGAATTCCTGCAGCGCTAACATTGCTCTCCTCCTTCGCACCGTAGTTGCAGAGCTGCTCGGTAGACCCGCGCGCTTGGTGTATGCGCTCTCAGATGCAGATACGCCGGTTTTCGCGATGCACACGGGTTCAAGTGAAAGAGAGCATCGTTTGCGTTGCTCCTCTGCGTGTCCTCGCCAGTTGGCGTCGCTACATCTCAATAGCAACAGCCGTGCCAATGACGTCTCCGGATTTGAGCTATTGATCGCCTTGAAATAATTGAGATTTGCCGAATGAGCGTTCAACCTGACAAACGCGCCCACCCCCTGTCAGACTCTGAACAACAGTCGAGCTGAACGCACCCTAACAAGGTCTTTCGGCGGCATCTCGTATTCGTCGCTCGACAAGATCAGCTATTTTTCGAACTGACCTGCAGAGGGACCGGTCCAAGACGATCAGCATGTGACGTGGCGCGCGAGGCCACCACAGAGAGGCCTTTCGACGGCTGATGCCGAGCCTGTTTGGTGGGCCACAGCATTGAACACGGTACTTCGGTTCTAAGACCGCCCAGCAAACAGACATGTCGATCGTTGAGCAAAAGTGTTTGTGACCGAACAGACAGTGCAGATTGGTGTGGTTCACTTCTGGAGATCTCGTGTGCTAGCCTGAGCACTTCAGAAAAGCGCTGCGTGCCTTGCGCTCCTAAGGGGGGCGCGTTATCACCACTTCAGGCTAGACGCGGCACGGAGGATTGTGACTGCTGCCTTCGAATCTCCTTGGAGGCGAGGCCGAGATAACCCGGAGCGATCGAAGCGCTGACACTGCAACGGGGCAGGACAACATGGCTCCGGTCCCTGCGCAGACAAGGAAAGGGTCCGAGGAGGCAGAGGGTGGGCCGCAGATGAGCCGCCGACTTGAGCTTCTCGTCGGTCGGGATTATACCGCCGTGATCGACTCGTTATCGTTTCGGTAGAATTACCTTCTATGGGCGAACGCGAGAACCAGTCTCGAAAAGTCGATGGTCAAGTCGCCATCGCAACATCCATCGCCCTGCCGAACGACGAAGTGTGGGCGGTTGGAAGATTGATCGCAAGCAAGCTGGAGCGGTGGCGAACGTGCTGCTTTTCAGTTCGGAGCATCCGGTAGGAAGGCTCCCCAACCAAACTGACGCGACGTGCGCGCTTCGCATCGAGCGAGGATGCCTTACCGCTGCAGTTGCACCTTTTACCGGAGGTTCGCGTGAGTGACAGCAGCGGCGTCTCCGATCAGTGGCTTCCCCTCTATGCGGTGGATGTGCCGCTTTATGAGGACTTCTGGAACTGGCTTGCTTCGAAGCTCCCCGAAGCCCGCTCCCCCCGCGCCGACATTGCCGCAGGCGATATGCACGATTTCCTTGGGTGGATCCGTGAGACTGACAGACCCCCAGTGGCCGACCGGCTTACGCGGCCGTCATTGGATACCGACGTGCAAGCCTATGCAGCCGACTATATAGGGCGCGATGCACCGGAGATTGGCGGGTTTCGTAATCGTCTCCTGAACTTGCGAGATATGCTTCGGGACCTGCATTTTGAGAACTGGGCACGTGAGAGGAATCTGACGTTTCAGTGCTTTGATGGAGCCGGGCCTTCGTCAGCTAGCCGCAGTAGCAGCGATATCGCCGACAACAGTGATAGCACTGGCGGCCATAGCAGCAGCGGCTCCAATCAGGTGCTCGGCCCGTGTGAGGTGGACATGCCGCTTCATCAGGACTTTTGGAATTGGCTTAGAGAGAAGCTCCCGAACCGCCGCTCCCGCGGCGCCAACCATGCTGCAGAGGATTTGTACGACTTCCTCGAGTGGATCCGCGAGACCAACAGGCCCCCAATGGTGGACCGGATTGCGCTGCCGTCGTTGGATTCCGACGTGCAAGCCTATGCAGCCGACTATATAGGGCGCGACGCACCCGCGATTGGCGGGATTCGTAACCGTCTCTTGAATTTGCGAGATATGCTTCGGGATTTTCAGCGCCACGTTCAATTCGAGGAATCGGCCCGTACGCGCGGTGCGATGTTTCAACGCTTCGAAGTCGCCGGCCCATCGTCATCACCACTGGCGCCCACAATGCCCTCGGATCGACCGTCCCTGGCAGCCGCCGCAGGGGCTAGGCATGCCGAGCGTGACTTCGGGGCTTATGTCCTCCCCGGTTGGAGGGGCGGCCTTGCCCCGGACCCACTGATCGCGGAATTGCGAGAAAGCGGCCTCCTTCCGGCGGTTTTGCGGCCAGAAAGTGTGCTCATCAACGGTATGCGATATGCTGCGGTATTGCGGCCAGGGCGGGTGCCCGTGACTCCAAATAATCCGGAAGGCAAAAGCTTTATTCTCACTCCTGGATACGGCGAGTTAGGACTGCAGCCCCTGCCTCGAGTCCAGCAGATGAATGAAATCGAGCCATTCCCCGATATCGGGGCGAGCGTCGGCAATGACTGGATTCACGGCCCCCGCGTGGCCGACGACTTCCTGATCGGCATACTGCGAGCGTTCAGACTTCTGCCGACCCCTGAAGTTCCAATGCCATGCTTCTACATCCACGGTGAGCGATACACAGCCGAAACGGGACCAGACGGGCGCATCCTTGTCATCCATCGACGCAAAGCTTGCTGAAGGAGCAGTTGGGCTACAAACCGCCCTGGAGTGGAGCAGATGATCGGCATCGGCATCTTATGAACTATCCGCATGGCCGGGCTCACGGTTTGCCGGTGCAACAAGCGATCGAGCTGCCTCCTGGCGCGGGCCAAGACCAAGGTTGGCTCCCTGGCAGCGGAGGTATTCGCCTCGTCCGTGACGCTCGTATACAGAGATTGCTTGATCTAAACTAATCTCGTGACTCTAACGCTTGTTTCGCCCGGGCGACTTTGTCGAGGATTTGGCTCGCAGACTTGGTCCGGACGAACGGTATGGGATCGGCATAGTGGTTTTCCAGGTATTGCATGATGGCGCCTTTCAGCGCAGCGACGCGCTTAAAGGTGCCGCGGCGGATGCGGTTTGGGGTGATCTCGGCAAAGAAGCGCTCAACCATATTGAGCCAGGACGCCGAGGTGGGCGTGAAGTACAGGTGGAAGCGCGGATGTGCCTTGACCCAGCGTTTCACGGCCGGGGCCTTATGCGTGGCATAGTTGTCGACGATGAGGTGAAGGTCGAGACACTCGGCGATCTGTTAGTCAATCAGCTTGAGAAAGCGCAGAAACTCCTGATGCCGATGGCGTGGCATGCACGTCGCGATGACCTTGCCGTCCAGCATGTTGAGCGCTGCAAACAGCTCGTGGTGCCATTGCGTTTATAGTCATGGGTCGTCGTTCCGGCGCGGCCCGTCTTCATCGGGAGGCCAGGCTGAGTGCGGTCGAGGGCTTAAATCTGGCTCTTTTCATCGACGCAGAGAACCAGCGCCTGTCCGGCGGATCGAGATAGAGCCAGTTCATAGTCGTCCGTTAAGAAGCCGAATTGAGCGGGGCCGGACAGGCGGGCGTGCGCCAGAGCTGGATCAGGAACAGGCACAAGAGTTCTCTGAGCCAGGC
>NZ_JBEPRQ010000061.1:0-8165 GCF_040548425.1 Bradyrhizobium sp. i1.15.2
TCTACCCGCATCTACCGACCTTAAGGCTAGCCTTAAAGCTAGATCCTCGTCGGATACCTGCAACTCAACAAGGCGGCCCACCCCGGAGGAATACGCAGATCGAGGAGGATATCGCCGTGATCGAGGCTGGGCTGGCGCGGTTGGATGGCGCGGCGGCGAGCTAAGCTGCCAAAGCAGTTCGCGGTTCAAGCCGCCCGATTAGCTTCTTTCTCGGTCCCGCGCATAACGATCTTGAGCACATCATCCGGCAACGGGTCATTGCAGCGCCTTCGCCTACTCCCATGTCGGCGTGGCATCCAGCCATCTGCTACAGGTCAACATCGTCTCGACGCGTTTTACTGGTGCTTAGTAAGGCAATAGTTCGGACGCTTTTGTCCCGGCCAGGCTGTGGAAATTCTTGCAATGACCTATGGCTGTACGGGTGACATGGCGCTCAGCCGAAGGTGTGTAAGACCACAGCATAGTGGTTGCAACAATGAGGAAGGCAACGGCCACGATTGCAGATGAGATCAGACGCTTCATGGGAAACCTCCGGTTTCCGATTGAAGGTTCGTCCGACAGTTCGATTAAAGGTTCAATGGAAAAAGCCAAAATCTCGGCCCGTTCATGGAGTTCCGTTTGAGACGTAAGGGCGGCCCCCCGTGCTAGGCGGCATGCCCACCCGCAATCGTGACTATCTCGCACCCTGCACCTTCGAAAAGCCCGATCCGAATGGTTCGGAAACACCCCGGCATCGGTGCGAAGTTGCCGACATAGCGGTTGACGACGCGGAACAGCGCGATAATGGCGGCTTGGTTGCTGGTGATCAAACGCGCAAACGAGAACACCCGCTCGCCACCTACTCGACGTCGATCATTCGCTCCTTGGTGATCCGCAGGCTGCGGACGTAATAGCCTTGTGCCTGAACGGCTGACTTGATTTCGTCGCTGACCTTGAGAACTCGTTTCCTGCTCTTCCGCCACCTATGTGCAGAGTAAAGCACGGGCACGGGAGAGCCTGAACTTAGAACGAGCAAGAAGCGCCTATCATTGCGATAGACATCATACATTTCGCCCCCGCGATCATGTTGAAGTAAGCATGTCTGGTCGTCTCCACAGCTTAGTATCGCGAATGGCTGCGCGGGTTGTAAATCTGCAACGTCCGGGATTTCTTCAGCAACGTTCCAGATTGGGAACGAACTTGGTGCAAGCTCGGCAGCTTCCGCGTAGGCGGTTCATGAGCGCGAGCGCAATCCAGCCTCCTCGGTAGCATCAAGCTTAACGAGTGACATTCGTTGCCAACTTGCCGAGACGGAATATCGTCGCGTCGATCGGGCATTTTTGTTCCCGAACCATCAGTTAGCGGGGGTTGCCTGAAAACGGGTTCGATTTCCATGATTCGATATTCGTCGTATGGAAGTTCGAACTATCGTGCACCAGCCGCGCAGTTCTCCTATCGCGCCCGCTGGAAGCCGAGTACCGTCAGCTCATCGAGTTACGAAAGCGGGTCAGACAGGCCGAAGCTGCGGCCTCAAAGCGGTTTACGATCGCGACAAGGAAAAGAACTCGCCGCAACGAAGATGAGTCCGCTGGCAGGCATCTGCTCGATGCGCGCGGCGGAGTTCGTGGCGTGCAGCGCCAGGGTTGTAACCACTAAAGTCAGGTCGTCGAGAGTGGTCGAGATGCCTTGGTGGCGGGCTTGGGGGAGAAGCGTGCAGTCGGGGGGACTACGACCGTTTTGAATGGGCCCGCGAACCGCGAGGGCCAGCTCCGTCGGATGGCCGGGCGATGCGCCGCCGTCCGTCTTTCCCGAAGATCCTCGACGGATTAGAGGCCTGTGCGCTGTCGCCGAAAATCCGCCCTCCGGTTTTCATCTTGTGGCCTTGCTTTGGTCAAACCGGCGTTGGGGAGTGTGGACTTGCCCGATTTAATGCCCGGCCTCGGTCCGGATGACATCGGGTGCGATGGGGAACGCCGATGCATTCGCCGATTAAACCGATATATCCCGGCTCACAAATTCATAGTCCCGCGCTCTCACCGGAAGACGTCGAGCTTGTTGCGCGCGCGGATGAACGGCTCGTCCACGCCTATGATCAGATCGCACGTGCAGATGAACAGCTGGCGCGTGTCAATGAACAGCTTGCCAAGCTAGATCAGGATGGCACGCGCCATCCTTCTCAGCCGAAGAATTCCGCGAAATGGTTTCGACCACCTGACCGCGGGGCGAGCTCATCGCGCGGAAGGCCGGCACTGCGCGGCCTGATCGGTCTGCTGTTGGCAAGCGGCATCTGTTTAGCTGCTCTTGCTGCGCAGTCATCTTACGGCGATGCGGTCAGAGCAATGATGTATCGGTGGTCCGCGCATGCCGTTTCACCTTCGTCGTTGCCGCAAGAAAGAGCCGAGATCTCCTCGGCTCTGCCTACCACTCAGACGAGTGCAACCTATGTGGCACTTCAGCAACCGGGGCCGCTGACTACACCGCACGATGCGATCCAGGCAGCCGCTGGCCCCAGTTCGCCGGAGCTAGCGCTCCAGGGATTGTCGGGCGACCTTACGAACCCGCAGCAAGCGATCGAGCAGCTCAAGGCCAGCCAAGATCAAATCGTCCGCGACCTTGGCCAGCTCTCCGACCAGCTTACGGCGGTCCAGGCACAAATGGTGCGAGACAGAGCGGATGCCGGCGAACAGCTCAGAATGGTCCAAGAACGATTGGCCGGCATCACCACTAACGCTTCCGAGCAGATCCTACGCCCCAAGACGCCGGTGCCGTTGCCCAGGCCAGTTGCCGCCACGATCCGCAAACCTGTGCCAACCGTTCGGCGGGCGCAAGACAGGGGGCGGCCACACGCGCCGCTGCAGACCGACCAGGCCGTGCAGGACTAGGGATTAACTGTTTTCCAACGCGTCTGATCGCTGCGAGACCTCGATGCGGAGGGGGGCAGAGGGCGCTGTTGCTTGCTCCGCAGCTGTCGCCATCGCGCGGCTTGCTGCCCATAGTTCACTCGCAACCGGGAGGGAGATAATCGTCCCAATGTGGGGGATGGCGACCGGCGCCTTTTGGCGCTCTCCTTCCCTGTTAGATTGGGGCGGGAGCGCGACTGGCGTTCCCATCACCGGAGCTCTCCGCGGACGCTCAGATGGCACGCTCCTTGCCAATCAGTCGGACCAGTGATTTTCGTTGCGAGGAGACGTCTAGCAATGGGACCAAAAATTCGAATCTTCAAAGGCCCAAAGCCCAATCTGGCACATGTTACCCGCAATCTGATGCAACTACTCGACGCGCTCGAGGATCTTGAGGAGCTGAGAGAGAAGGTCCGGCTAGCAGAAGCAACCCGAGTGTTACATTAAAGCGGCCACCTCCGTCAGACCTGCTGACTAATCTGCCAATGGCACCTTGAATCGGCAATAGTAGCTCGCGCGGTTTTGCGTTTTGCGTGCGACCAATCGAGGGCTCGCGTGCGGTCCAGCACTATGCGGCAGAACCAGCCATGGCGCAGAGGAACCGGGCTCGGGCATCATGGTTAACGGTTTGGCAAAGGAGATCGTCCAATGCCCCATGCCGCCCCTTTGGTGCTCGCCGCCATCGTCGCCAACTCAGCTCTTCTGGTCCTCGCGCCAGGAGGCCCCGCAAATTCTGGGTCGGCGGGTGCGGGCACGGGGACAAGCGCGAGCAGCGCCAACGCTGGTCCCTCGGCGCCTGCCGGAATGGGGATGAATGCGGGTAGCGCCGGCGCTGGTCCCTCAGCGCCTGCCGGAATGGGGACGAAAGACACCGCCACCGGCGCAAATCCGAGCACCAACAATCAATTGAACAATCCGAACGTTGAACCCGCCACCCCGACAAAGTCGCGGACGGCCGCACAGGCCGCAAGAAATGCCGGGGTTGGCCACGCGCAAAATGGCCTGCCGATCGGGGCCGTTGGAACGGGTACAAGCAACGAGGACCAGATGATCATCGGCCCCTTACCCGCCCGAAACGCATCAGCCCCGGCAGCACAGGCCAAAGGAAACATCAATGGTGGTCACGCGACAAATGGTCTTCCAGTCGGAACGTTTGGAAAGGGCCCCAGTCTTTCGGACCAGGTGAGCCGGTCGCGCGCCGCGCGAGCTGGCGATAAAGTGCTGGACGCCAAAGCGCAGGTCGAGCGACGAACGACCGTTTCGCCCAAGCGCGTTCCCGGTATGACAAAGCAGGGTTTGTAGCTGCGAGCGAAGCGGCGAGCAGACTCGCGACCGAGATCCGGTGGGGCGTGGCAGGTCCCGATGGCTGGCGCCGCAACTCGCCTGCCAGACGCCGGATAATTGAATCATTTAATATCGCGCCATAAACCGGAGCCCGTCGCGAGGAGCCATCTTTGCGCAGCCGGGCGAAAACGGCCTCGACATCCATCTCACTGGGACGCCGACACCGTCGGATCCCAGCGCATCTAGGACAGAAAGAATCAGTCGAAGCCTAGTGCGGTGCAAAACTCGCGTCTGTGCGGTTTCAGACCTTGATCTACCTTTGATGGCACCCTGCGCGGACCTGCGGCAAGGTCGGAATGCCGAGGCCTCGCGCCGCGACCACCAGCCCGTCCATCCAAAGTTGGGTCCCACGGGCGACCGTGGCTATGCACCGCACGGTGAATATGCGGCTAACTAACAGTTAGGAGAACCAATATATTGTTTCCGTGGTTGAATCATCCGTCATCCCGGAAAGCAACGTTACTGTTTGCGTCGAGGATGAGTTTAGAACCTGAGCCAAGACGATGAAGGACCTCAGGCGACGATTGGAGAAGCTCCGCGCGGACGCCAGAGACTTTGCTCTTATGAGTCAGTCGGCGACCGATGCCGAAAAGCGCGCGCTCTTTCAACGCTTGGCGGATGAACTCGCCTTCGAAGCTCTTGAGCTTGAGGTCATCGTAAAACAACAAGGGCACTCGGAATCCAGCGAGCAGCACGAGGTCGTGGAATTTAAGCCAGCCGCTCAGAAGAAGCGCGGTTGATGCGGAAAGAGGCTGGGCGGTCGGCTTGTCTTCCTTATCCGTCCGCGCCCTGAACGATTTTGAGCATAGCTTCCGCCATCGGCCGCTAAGGCACCTTCGCCTCATCCCATTGCGCATGGATCCAGACGTCGCGCGGTTCATCAGCTCGGTCAGCTCGACGCGCGGGGCCGGCACGTCCCAGGCGGCGTCCTCGCTCAAGCATTTGAACGCAAGGCGCAGCATCCGGAGCTGCATCTCGCTCAGATCGTGCAAGGTGACGATCGGCATCGCAGCCGCCCAGCAGCTCGGTCTCGGCGAGGTACCAGCGCCCAGCCGGACACCAACCCGTCGCGCGGCATCGACGACAATGGGAAGAACGAAACCGCACATCGCGATGTTGCATCGGACCGCCTTGGCAAGATCTAGGACGCGGACCCTTAAAGACGCAGCCATAGCCTGATTGACGCGAGCTGAACGAAGGCAAGGTAGTTGGCGGCCAGCCTGTCGTACCGCGTCGCCACCCGACGACATTGTTTGATCCGGTTGAAGAACCGCTCAACCCGGTTGCGGGCGCGGTAGAGATATGGGCTGAAGCAGATCGGATCGCTGCGATTGCCCTTCGGCGGGATGTTGGCCCACGCGCCCTTCTTCATGGCAAGCTCCCTGATCCAGTCCGCGTCATAGCCACGGTCCGCAAGCAACATTGACCCGGATTTCAGACGAGACAGCAGTTTTTCGGCAAGTCGAACGTCATTGGCCTCACCGGGGCTCAGCGCCAACCGTACCGGCAGACCATTAGTCGACCACCGCATGGATTTTGCTCGTCAAACCGCCGCGGGAGCTTCCCATCGATTGGCGCTGGTTCCTTGCGATGCAGGCTCCATGCTGATGTACGCGGACAATGGAGGTGTCGATCATCTGGGTAGCGGCATCATGGGCAGTGGCAAGCGCTTCTATGATGCGGCCCCAGACGCCAGCCCGCCGCCACCTGACGAAGCGGTTGTAGCAAGTGGTGTATGGCCCAAACGCCGCCGGCAGATCACGCCAGGGTGCTCCTGATCGAAGGATCCAGAAGATGCCATTCAGGACCCGTCTGTCGTTCGCCCGGGGGACGCCACGCGGCTTGTTCGGCAGCATCGGCTTGATGGCGGTCCATTCGTAGTCAGCGAGTTCGTAGCGCATGATTCGAGCTCCAGTTCGGGAGTTTGAATCACGGCCATCCGGCCAAACGAAACGCTCATGGGCAGACACTGGTACGGCGCTTTTGGACAGGAACGGACATCAACCATCCCGCACTCTGTGCCAAAACTGTCGAAAATGACCCAACGCAGCCGTTGCTGGAAATCAACAGGATTGAATGCTCCACCAGGGCGGCAATGCCGGGCAGCCGGGACATCGTCAGAGTGCGATTGTTTCCTCGACTACATGTTTCAGCGCCGTCCCCTCAGCCGACAGGGTCATTCGCAGTTTGAGCTTGCCACCTTCCACCGCGCCGCTGCGCACTAGGTTCTCAATTTCACGCTGCGATGTAACTCCGACATGCTTCAGAAATTTACGGATAGCCATATTGAAGCGGTCTTCATCGAACTCGGCGGTCATGGCTGTTCTCCCTGGTCGGTCAGGCGATGTCTAACACGAGGCGAGCAAAGACCCAACATCGAGGCCCAACTCGCGTCACCGCCGACTTCCTCCTCAACCTGATTGCCTACAATGTCGGCCCGGAGCTGAAGACTACACCCGAGGCGGCGCAAGGTCGGCCGTTTGAGGTGGACCGGACACGGCTGGCGCTGTCGCCGACCGCCGCTTGTGACCCATGGCGGAAGTCAGTGACCGGTCAAAAAAATATTCCTTCGAAGGCCGCTGAAGTCATCTTCCATTTGTTCGGTTTTGGCGATTACACTGTTGCACTCGTATGGTACCCAATTTTTTTGCACGGAGAGATTTCATGACCTTGTCAGACGTCACCCGCCGCAGATTGATCGGCAGTCTCGCGGCCGGAGTAAGCGCGGTCTCGGTAACTTCATCAAGCATCAGCAGCGCACATGCTCAATCCGCGCAAAAGACGTTTGTTCTTATTGGCGGAGCCTTTTACGGAGCTTGGTGTTGGCATCGCGTCACCGAGAGGCTCGAAAAGCAGGGCCACAAAGTCTATGCGCTTACGCTTACGGGATTGGCAGAACGCTCGCATCTCCTCAGCAGAGACATAAATCTCGACACGCACATCACGGACATCGCAAATCTCGTCGAATGGGAAGACCTCACAGACATTTGCCTCGTTGCCCATTCGTATGCCGGATGTCCCGCATCGGGCGCGCTTGAGCGCGTCGGAAACCGTGTGTCATCTATCGTCTGGGTTGATGCAATAAAGCCCGCCGACGGGGAGTCATTCCGAGACTTGGTCTCCTTCCCGATAGAGGAGGGTGCAATCAGCCGTCCGGCTCCCAAAGCGCTCCCCCCGACGGCCTTTGGCGACCCCAAAGACGTTGCTTGGGTTCTATCGAAGGTAACTCCTCAACCGATTGGCACATGGCTGCAACCTGTGAAGCTCTCCGGCGCACGCGAAAAGGTCGCGAAGAAAACCTACATCCGCTTACCCAAATTCCAGTTAGCGGCCTTGGACAAAGCGGCAGGGGAGTGCAAGTCCGATAATTCTTGGACCGTCCTCGAAAACGCGACGTCCGGCCACTCCGTTATGATCGCCGAGCCGGATTGGTTGACTGACGTGCTGGTGAAAGCAGCGTGAGATTGATCTGATCAGGAACGACTTCCTGGGCTGCCATAATTAAAATTGTAGCCGAGCGATCCGTCTCGCTCGGCTTGCGAGTAGCCAGTGTACGAACGACTTCCACACATGGCCCGTGACCGACCTCAGTTAGAGCGCTGCGAGGGCCGCTTCCGGGAGATGAGCCGACCCGATCATGCAAGCCGCCGAGGGCTGCCTTTGACCCAATTCAGACATCGGCCTCTCTCTCTCTCTCTCTCTCTCTCTCTCTCTCTCTCTCTCTTCATGTTGCAGTAGTCTTGAATTGAGACGCCCCGACCAGTTGTCGCGTCGCTCGTCGATTTCATATCGTCCGCCAACTAGCCCTTAGACGTTTGTCTCGCGTCGGTTGGCGCAGCGACATATTTAGAGTTCGGCGCAACCAGGAAGTCACGTCAGAGGGCAAACCGACGCGATCGGTGCGCCGTCGCGTGCGCCATTCGCAACTACAATCGATTTTTT
>NZ_JBEPRQ010000062.1:0-7408 GCF_040548425.1 Bradyrhizobium sp. i1.15.2
TGGGCGACATCATTTCGGAACGGGTGGGCGACTTCAAATCGGAATGGTGGGCGAGATCATCTCGGAATCCTGGGCGACATCGATCGGAATCCGCACTGGTCGTAGCAATCTTTCCACGAACGCTTGAAACAGCACTTCCAGTAGCACCAGTATAATACCGGCCACTGCTTGGAGCTATTTCATTTCCGGGTTGCACTGATGCCATCGGACGCTTGCCCTTTGTCCGATAAAACTGAGGCGTGCTGCCACTTCGCTGATGGGCTAACTCCGGGCGGTCTTGTGGGAGCAGCATCATCGCCTCCGCACTCGACGCCAATAGGTCGTGGCCGCACACTTACTGCGACCCGCCACAGGACCAGTCAGTGACACTGACCTGCGTATTCAGTTGGTCGCAGTGTGAAGTTGCTGACGCCGGGTCCGAACTTCAGGCCTAAGCAAACTGAGGCATTATGCCTCTTGGGCGAAACACCCATTTCTAGGGCGCGTCCGTTCTCGTAGAATGTGGTTGCCCTTGAAGCGGGATGTGCCGAAGTCACCGTTCGGGACGAACGAGCAGTACTAGCGCTGTCGGCAGGTACGCTACCCTAAGAGACCGCCCCCTTTTCGGTTTCACACCACGATTTCACATTCCACACGCGCGCAGCTTTTGCGGCGGCTTGTTGCAGTAACCTAGGGAGAAAAGCGATGAGCAAGATCGATCGAAGGTCTGCATTGACATTCGGGTTGGCAGCGGCTTCGGCGGCCATGATAGAGCCCGCCGCCGCTCAAACTACGGGCTACAAGGACACAACTCCGTGGCCAGGTGTGGTGGTGCGTGAGTATGATGGCGAGACACCATCGCTGATCCCGGGTTTTAAGACCGTCTCAATGCGCGACATCATCATGCAGCCGGGATCGAAGACCATGGGGCCCCCGATGATGAATGCCATGGTCTGCCATATCACCGAAGGAGAGCTTCGGCTTGAGCAGGACGAAAAGACCTTTACCGGCAAGAAGAATTTTGTCTGGACCTGCAACAAGGACACAAAGGAGCAGGCGTTCAATGATGGGAACGTGGTCGCGATTATGCGGATCACGGACCTAAAGGCCTAAGGCTCGTTTCTTCGCAAAAAAATCGATTGTAGTTGCGAATGGCGCACGCGACGGCGCACCGATCGCGTCGGTTTGCCCTCTGACGTGACTTCCTGGTTGCGCCGAACTCTAGATATGTCGCTGCGCCAACCGACGCGAGACAAACGTCTAAGGGCTAGTTGGCGGACGATATGAAATCGACGAGCGCCGCGACAATTGGTCGGGGCGTCTCAATTCAAGACTACTGCAACATGAAGAGAGAGAGGGAGAGAGAGAGAGAGGGAGGCCGATGTCTGAATTGGGTCATTCGCGTCGGTTTGGCCGATAGTTAGCGACTTCGGTCTAGCCCCGTGAACGGACATGTAGCGGCAGCCCGCCGTGGAAGCGAAGGCCCAATAGGCGACGTCACGCCCAAACGTGACTGACGCAATGCCGCGGCTAGCGAAGTGGGCGGGGCCGGCTGAACAAGAAACGGCTGGGAGTGAACTTTCGGGCTACTGCGAGCGCGCTGCCCTCGCACGTTTCGAGCGCGATCTTCTGGGCCAGCATGACGTCTCCAATCGGAAGGTCGCCAACGGGCAGGAAACACAAGCCGATCCTTGGACGGCCGTTTTCGCCGATCTCGCAGACATTCACAGCCGCTCCCGCATAGATTCTGTAGCGGTTGCCCGTGTCGCCGCCGACCACATCGAAATAGCCCGTCTGCGCGAATTGCCGCCGCTGGACGGGCGAGAGGTACTGCCGCAGCAGTAGCAGCGCGTGTCCTTCCGGAGTCCTCTCGGCGCCGTGTCGAATGAACAGCGCCTTTGCGGCCCTCCTCCGTGAGCGTTCACCCGGCCGCGACCGCCTGAACAGCCACACAGCTCAGCGATTCAGCCGCCGACCAGCCGGGGGAAGAAGAGAGTTTCTTCCGCAGTGGGGTCGAACGATCGGATCCGCGACACCTGACCTGAACCGGTCCGGACCGCGGCGGTGAAGCCGACGTTCGTCAGCTCGCGAAATCGCTGCTCGGCCTTGGCTACTTCTCGTGCATCGTCCGCGTCGAAGAAGTGACGGCTGTCGCCGGTACTGTCCATCACAGTCTGGATCGGCATGCGGATCTCTCCTTGTTGATCATGACTGAATATTGTTGCAGCTCTGAAGTTCCTCGATCCGCACCAAAGCTACTGCCTCCGCGCCTCGCAACCAAGGCTTCGGTATGGTGGTACGCAGATGGCCCGCAAGTCAGGGCGCAGTTTTTGTGGACTTCGGCGAACAGCATCAGCCCGCCACAGCATCACCGGATATGGCCATTGGTCGAAAGTCGGTCCGCATCCTTCCACAAACCAGCTTTCGCATTCACATACCATAATTCACCTGATGGAGAGCGCAGTTATGCTCAGAGTGGGCGTTGCGAGTTCAGAGGCTTTCATGCCGTACTACGAATTCGAGCTTGTCACCTATGCAACATGCCAGCATCAAGGCGGAATGATCCTTGAAGATCGACAAGGAGCGGCGGACCAAACAGAACGTCTCGCGGCAGAGCTCACGCTGGTACGACCAGAACTGATGTCCCACAATTCTGCAATTCGGGTTCGAGATCACAGCAACGCTGAAATCTATCGCACTGCGCTCGATGCTCTTGCAATCCGGAACGCCACCCAGGTCCCGGCACACCATTGTACTCACGATAGCACAACGTTCGTGCTGCCGATTGGACATTCATCCGGCTGCTCCACCAACTGCACCCAAGCTCACCGAGGCGGGTTCAATTCGCCTGCAAGCCAACCGACCGCATCTGTCTTCATCGGATCCACAGCGAACGACGCCGTCTCGGTACGTTCGCAGGTCGAGCATTCGAACGTGCGCTTCTCGAATCCGGACTTGCCGGGAGAGATGCGCGCCAATGCCATCCGGTGTTTGCATACCGGACACATCGGCCGTTCGTTGATACACGCAGTCATCCAACTGGCCCCAAAGAATACTCATTTACCCCAATCCGATTTTCGAAACGACAAATGGTGAGCGCTAGGCAGCAGCTAAGTCATGCTGACCAGGGGTGAAACAGCCTTCAATGTCGGTTGGGAGAGGAGTCGCCGCCAAATGCTCCCAGTATTCTGCCTCGGCGAGCAGTTTCCAGCTTCTGTCAGGATGAAGCGCGGCACTCTGCCGACAGAGCGCCGCCATCGCGCGCAAGCGCTGTGCGGTTTCCATTCCAGCCTCCCATGTTTTCCCATCTTATTTTTTGCTTTTACGCTGGAGTCATTATGATTATGCGTCAGAACTAATTTTTGTTTTTCCCGACCGCGACTCGATACGCGCTTGCTGCGGTTGGCTTTCGTTTCGAGCGCCGACGCTGTTCATTTAGCGCAATGTTCCGACTGGACATTCGTCCTGGTTGAAGCCTTGTGCTCTGACGGACCACGGCTCCGCCACGCCTTTTGGTGCACATGCGGTGCTCGCGAACGATACAGGGAAGGAATTTCGGCGCGGAGAGAAGGACCTCTTCAGCCCTGGCCTGATCACGCAGTTACGACTTGGAACGCGCGCTTGCTCCACCATCCGCGGTCGCCCCCAGGGGAAACGCCCCCAGAGCGTCCGCCATCGCAATTCTCACTGCCTTAAAGATCATTATGGCCGGACTTTTGACTCCCTCAAATGGAGCTGCGAGTCAGGTTTCATCGTCATCGCCATCGTCGTCCTGATCGTCTTCGTCCGAATCGACGGCCATAGCTTCGATGTAGTCACGGCAGGCATCCCGCAGTGTGCGACACGATGTCGGATCGTCAGGGAAAACCACCATCCCCCGGTCTTCCTTCCATAGATGGAAAAGGGCGATGTGAGCGACATGACGCCCGCGCGTGCTGCACGATATCCGTGCGGCTACACAACGCAGTTTCAGCGGTCGATAAGTTATCGTTGACTTGTCGTTTTGGAAAGCCGCCGCACCACTTAGCCTCGTGGTGGCCGGCACCACCCGTAAATTTCCCAAGTGCCGGCAACCAGGCGCAATGGTTAAGTTGCGACAGGTTTGAGCGCCGCATCATGAAAACACAAAAGCCAAAGCAATGGGCCGACCGCGAGGTCCAGCAACTGTCCAAGCTGGCCCGGGCAGGCGCTGGCGTATCGAAGATCGCAGCCAAGCTGGGCCGTCACGCAGGATCGGTGAGGCGAATGGCGGGAAGGATAGGGATACTGTTGAAGAAGTAGCCGTTGAGGAAGCTCGCATGCCTCGCGCGAATGATGGCATCACGGCTTACCTACAACCCAAAACCGCGACTAATCTCCCGCACAAGCCTGCGCGCAGCTCAGTATTTCGACCATAGAAGAGCACCTGATTGAGCTGCGAAGGATGGTCAGCCCAAATAGCGCGATAGCAATACCTCTAAACATGGTGGTGGACCGGGTTGCCCCGGCCTTCGAGGGATTGGGGGGAGCTGGGCACGACTGCATTACCCACTTTGGGGCCGTGTGCCGGGAACACTCGGTAATCAGCGAAGCGTTCCAACGCCGCACCGTCGCAAAGACTCAGCGGCCTCTGCCAGAGCCTTCCGACGAAGCCGAGGGGCAGCTAAAGTTGGCGTGCCACAACTTCAAAGAGATGAACGGGCTGGGGAAACTGGAAAAGGCGTATGCCGCGATGGCGCTCGCGAACGGGACGGAGCGGTTTCGACGGTGATCAATACGCGCCGCTCCGCTTCGCGCACGCGGGCCCGAAGACACTCCAGTTCGGACAATTGAGACGCAAGCCGTTCCTGACGCTCATGCAGCCGCACAATGGCGTCAACCGCTAGACCGGGATGTTCACGCATGTCGTGTACCCCCCAACCAAGCCTTCTAACATGCTTGGATCATGGCCCGTCGGCGGACCAATCGGGAAAATGATGCAACAGAGACTGAAATCGGCCGACGTTGTTCCAGCATCCACATATGTGAATCGTATGTTGCTGTTGGAAGTTAATTCGGCGGAGTGCATCAGGCGCCGCGCGAAGGCGCAGCCGAACTGTCCGGTGGTGAGCGCCATTCCGCGCGATGCAGGGCTTTACGTTCGGTCGACCTGTCCCGGCTCAGCGACCCGACTCTTCTCACCAGTGGTCCAACAAAAGACGCGGCGCTGGCTGGGATTTCGTCCACGTCTGCATAGACGACCATTCCCGCGTCGCCTTCTCCGAGATCAAGCTCGACGAACCGGCGGCCGTACGCGAGCCGGACGAAAACTAGATTGACGCGTGTTCGGCCGTGGGTGCTATAATATCCCCCATGGGCTGGGATGCGAAAGACATAGGGCTCCTCATCAGGCTCTGGTCCGCAGGACATAGCGCGGCGCAGATAGCGCGCCGGCTCGGATGCAGTCGTAACGCGGTCTGCGGCATGCTGACCCGTCAGGGCCTAAAGCGCGGCCACAAGCTGCCCACGGCAACGCCTAAGATAAGGCCGACCCCGAAGCTGAGGGCGACGTCGTGGCAGCTTGCGCCGGTCCAGTCGCAAAGAAGATCTCGCGGAACGCGGCGGAGAGGCAGCAGCCCAAGCAATTCAGCAAGCAGCAGCTTTACGAGATACTGGCTGAGGCGGTCAAAAATACTGGCTAAGAGGTCACCGCGAATGCCGTTGCGCTGCGCTCAGTATCGGCTCGGCTCGACGGTTCGGGGGTCGTGCCCCTTCCCAAGTTCGTCCCGTTCGCGTCAATCGCGTCGGTGTAGTCCTCCGCGATGACTTCCGGTTAGCCCCGATGAGCAGACGTCTTTGGCGCCATCGCAGGGTCTCAAACGGGCCAGAAGCTGCCATTTCTCTTGCCGCGTCGGCGATACTGTCTATGGATGTCGGCCTCTCCTGGCTTGACCATGAACTGCACCGTCCAACCAGCTTCGACCTGGCCGGATTTGAGCTTCCGCTCGCGACGCCGAGCCGGAAGGGAGTGCCACGTCGACCAGGTCCCGGCGACAACGGACGCGGGATGCGTCAGGTTTCCTTGCGCGGATTGTACTTGCGCCCGGATTGGCTAAACGTCCACGCCTTGCGCGCGGTCGTGACGCTTGGTGGCACGCGCAGCCAATGGCACCTTCGCGAGCCGTCCGGCTGAGGTGTAGGGTTCATAAGCTCGATCATCACGATCGGCTCGTCGTCTCCGCCCGGGAAGTCGCGCCGCCACAGCGTGCCGTAGCGCTCGTCGCGGTCCAACTGCTCGCCTCCGGCGTCGCGGATGTAGGCTGCTGCACCGCTCACGTCTTCGCCATAGCGGTACCCCTCAATCATGACGCGGCGTATTTCAGCGTTTCGCTCGCCGTCGATCGCAGTCGTGCTGATGGTGTCGGGACGTTCAATGACATCGCCCGGGACCCGTACGCCGTGGGCGGCGTAAATCGTCCAGCCGTCGGGGTAGGCGACCGCCGGTCCGGTTTCACCATGCAGCCGCCCGTGGTCATCGCGATGAAGAATGTTGGGCCGTTCCGAGCAAATATTCTGATGCGGGAGCGCCCACCCTGCCGATTGCGCCAGTTCCCAACGACCGGACAGCTTGTCCGTCTCTTCGACCAGGCCGACCACGTCCCGGAGATAGCGATGTACTGCGAGCCATTCGGCGCGACCGATAGACGCTGTAAACGACGGCATCGCGGACGCTGTCCAACGCAGTCCGCGATGCTGTGCCAGACGTTGACCGTGACACCGAGCCAGATGCTCATCAAGATGCTGTCAATGCTGTTCCAGACGATGGGAGTCACGCGGTCCTTGACCCTGTCACTGACGCTGTACCAGACGCCGCTCCCGACGCTTTCCCACACGCTGTCCCCGCTGTCTCCGGCGCTTTCCAGGACGCTGTTCTCGACGCTCTCCGCGACGCCCCTGCTGATTTTTGTGTTCTTGTCGAGCATGTGGGGGGCGCGGATGGTCGCACGGGTTAGCCCCATCGACATGGGCGAGCCACACCACACGATCTTCGCGGCGGGGGGCGCAAGGCCGCCCTGACGGTACATCTCACGGATCGCCGCCTCAGCACGTGGCCGGTCGGCAGGATCGGTGCAGAGATTGATCAACGTCCACCTCGCGGCGTATTCCGCCCTGCGTGCCATTTGCTCGGGCGTTAGGCGTTGGATTTTCTTCGGCGACATGATTTGGACATCGGCCCGCGGCGAGAATGGTGTGTGTCATGGTCTCGAAAATTGCGCTGCAGTCAATGCCCGGGGACGCCGAGCGATGCCAGCAACGTCCGCTAATGGAATGGTCCGGCCGTGCTCCGGCCCTGCCAGTACGAGAAGCTGGCAAGGGGCGCCCAAGACAAGGAGCACGCCATGTCTCAGAAACTCGACGCTTCGCCCGCCGTCATCGGCATCGATATCGGCAAGAACTCGTTCCACATCAT
>NZ_JBEPRQ010000063.1:0-5927 GCF_040548425.1 Bradyrhizobium sp. i1.15.2
CTCAAATTGTCGGAAATCCTGCGCCTGCCTTCCATTGGTCTGAGCGCCGCCGAGCTGCAGCATGGGCCGCGCGCTGCGTTATCGTCGCGCACGCCGGTTATCATGATGCGCCTGATGGATGAAACGGCGGCCATGGTGGACGCGCTGGCAGACGAATTGCGCGGGCAAAACATCGCGCTTCATTTATGCGGCGGACCGCGTGGCTCGCTGCCCTGGTTGGCCGCGGATGATCCCGCCACCGACCCGATCACCATGCTGGTTCCGGCCTATCGGATGATCGAGCAGACGGCGCGGGCCTGCGGGTTTGACCCGGATCGTCCACCTCGCCTGAGCAAGATTACCGAGACGTTCTGACGGCTGACCAATCAGTAGCGGGCCACCGAAAGCACTTCGCACAACTCGGGCCGGGTGGTGGGCTGACTCCCAAGACAAGGCGCCGCCAGCTTGCGTAATGCGCGTTTACGCACTCGCGGCCCGACGCGTCCTTAATCCGGTAAGACGCGCCGGGCCTAACCATTCCCTGCTTTCCCCGTAAGGTTTGGCTGAGCCAGCATAGAGCGATTCTACAAGCGACTTATACGTCTACGTCTCTGTGCAGCCGCTCCTCTTGGTTCGGAGCAAAATTCCCATGTCTCGGGCCACACGTTTGACTGACGCAATATGCCTTCCAAGCTCGGTTGCGATTTTCGTGCGTCGGCGTGCGCCTGGTCTGTGCGGCATGCGGCGCCGCAGGATCTGTGCATATCTCCCAAACTGGCATGACAGTCGAGGGCAAGTCAGGCCAAGCATGGGGGCTTGAGGTTTTGATTCCAGCGATGAAGCACGTCACCGAGCGCCGTTTTGCCAGTCCGGAAGCCGCCGCGCGTCAGCTCGTTCAGCTGGCTTCAGGCATCGAGGCGGTATATCTAGAAGATAAACTACCCCTTCCTCTACACGCTCAAGGCAAGCGGCGCAGAGTTCGGCGCCGGCATCAGGTGCGCTGTCGAGAAGGGCTGGCTGGAGCTGCATGAGAGCGGCACCTATGTGCGGCTCCTGACAACTGTAGGAACCTAGCATCACTGCCCCGCTTGCGGTCTTGCTGGCTCCTCTCTTTCGAGCTGGCGGAGCGGCCCTCGGCATCAACCCTCAGGCCCTCAAGCCGGGGGGCGTCTCTCGTTCGATGGAGGAGAGTCCTCATGCTCCGGACAGTTCCGCCAGCTTCCGCTGAATTGCCAAAAAGTCCCGATGCCTTCCGACCGTCACCTTTCATATGCCAAATGACATAGGCAACGGCTAAATCGAACTGGCGCCAACGCAATGCTGCAAAAAAGCCGGCCCCAGACGATGATTCCTGAGGCCAGAAGTTCTACGCGTCCGCTCCGAGACATCGCCCGGAGCTGGAGGCGAACGCACCCAGATTGCCAGTTGTTCCCGATCCTCATGGACTTGAGAGCCGGCGCACTGATGCATGTTAAGCCTTCTGCCGATTGTGAAATTGCATCATATTGCGAGCCAGAGATGCTGCGGTACGATCATAGCACCGGGGCTGGCTGCATATTTCACCTAGTCGTTATTTTTGACCGCGCGGGCCGCAGCAGCAGTCCCCCTGCTGCGGCCTTCGTGTTCACGGCTGTTAGTACCAACGAGTTCGGCGTCCTGTGCCATGGAGAAGATATTGTGTCCAAAGAGAACAATTGCCTGATCGTTCGAGCTGCGGGAAGACAACTCGACCTGTTACGCGGCGAAGCCTCCCGCATCGCGAAAGGCAGTAACGTCGATTGGTGGATCGATCAGGCAGAGGTCGGCACTCGCTTCTGCTTCGAGGATACAAAAGCAAAAGAGTCATTCGCTCTCGCTTGTGACAACCTCGGTATTCCCTGCCAAGACGGCTAGTCCGCAGTTGAGCTGTAAGCTGGCGGCAGGGCCGCACAACCATCATAGCAGTCCAGCGCTATCCGGCTCCGTGCCTGGAGGTCCGCACCTGATCCCAAGCACGCGAACCGAGCCCGTCGGCGCCGCCGCCGAGAGCGGACTCATGAAGCGGCGCACTGGCCAAGATGAGGGTCAAGCTGTTCCACTGAACTCGTTCGTATCCACGCTGAGGCCGCGCAGTGAGATCAAATTGCGCTGTGTACAGCGCGCCTAAATGGCGCGCGAGATCAGAACCAGCTGCGGTTATTTTGGAAGCACGCCTGTTTGGTGCGGTCCCAGATGAAATCCCCGCCGCCGCAGGGTGGACGGGGGCGAGAGGTCGCCGGGCATTCGTTCCGAACCTTGGCTCCCGTGCCCCAGCCGTCAACGACACATGCGCCACCGCTTGTCCTATGACAGCCCTCGCCACAGCCACCCCCTGCGTACGCCGCACTAGCAGCAGCGAGAACCGTGGTCGCGAGGAGCATTCCTCGTAAGATTTTTGTCACTGCCAGACTCCTGAAACCGAATGATCCCGAGCGAGAAGAACAAGATAATAGCTCCTGCCGTGCCGCTTAGCTACGATCAGCGCGGCGCGAAGTCCCCGGCTCCGCACGAAACGCTCGATGGCTGCGCTCCCCAGTTCGAACCTGTTGATCCAGCATTCTACAACCTGTGGAAAAGGCGGTTAGGTCAGCGCAGCTGCAGTTTTCGAATCCTCCATCTGTGTCCGTACTGGAGGGACGTTCTGTTTCGGGTGCGCGTGTGAGCCACTTCTTCTCAGTCCTGCTATTGCTAACCAACTTGATGCTAACGCTATGTTTCGGCGTGGCAGCGTGGCGCGTTTCCGATGACGGCGGCGCTGGTAAGGCCGTAGGAATGGCGTATGGCTGGATGCAAATCTCGGCGAACTGACATGTCCGCGTACCCCTCGCATTTTGATCTCGCGCGCTGCTGAGCGCAGGCGCGCCGCGGCGCTGCTGCGCTCTCAAGGGGAAGGCGGTCCTGGAGCATCTGACGTCTAGAGTGGTCACGAGCGGCCTTCGGTGTCCTGGCTGCTTACTTCCGCTTGAGCTCCGGGGACGGACATCATCGGCGCCGGTCAGGATGTCCGAGATGGGCCAGAAGCGGACATCAACAGGAAGATGCCAAAGTCATGGCAGCTCGTCGTCGGTCAATCAATCCAGCCAATGATGCCAAGAAACCAACCACCAAAGAAAGAGGTGATAAGCAGGATAAGCATGAGGAGATAGTCCGTTTCGAAGGGACCGGATTCTTGCCAGCCTTGAAAATGATGAAGTCCGAGCAGCCCCAGTGTAAAAATTCCTGCACACATGACGGGCCACATCGCCGCACGCCGCGGCTGACGGTCCAGCCGTCCCTGAAGGTTTCGTGGTAGAGATCCAGCTCGACGGTACGCCACTGCGGCGCTCAAGACGACCACGATCAGACAGGCAGTGAGGAAGTACATGGCCACAATCCTTTGGCGCCCTAGTTTGTACTGGCTAGGACCTAGAGAAGGGCTTGCCGAGCAGATCGAAGTTTACCGACTGCGATATTGGTTCCCTAACTGGACGCGATGACCACGAAGTCAGCTACGGGTCAAAATGCGAAGAACTCAACCTGAGCAAAGCTTGTCTGCGCTTCCTCAATAAGCGGACGCTCGACACGCGTCACGTTACTTCGCCGATGGGCCAATACCAGAAATCATTCCGAACGGTGTTTGCTGATCCAAACCGGGTTACCGCGCGGGCACGTTTGGGCGCTACGTCTCCAATCGTCTGAAAGCCGACGCAGGTTCGGACTTATCGGCTTGAGAATGGCCAACCTCATTAACGAGGAAGTCATCATGATCGATGTCCAAGAATCAATGAGAACGTCTCGAAGCACGTCCGTGGAACAAGGGAAAGATCGGCGGCGTAAATCCCCGCTTCGCCCAAAGTTGCGTGTCCTCTCCTTTCGTTCAAGCCGAGATGGGGCTGACTTCGTGATCAATCCGGAAGCCATAGCATTGCAACGTTAACGCCGCGCGAGCGGTAGGTTCTTTGACCTTGTCATTTGCGGTAAAAATCGACAAGGAGATCGCCGGCTTTAGGCGCAACAGAGCGCACGATGACGTGCACACCGCCACTACCACAGCACTGACCTCTTCGCGAAACACCTTGCGGCGCACCTACGGAACAGCATTACATCGGAGAACTTCGCGGAACGAAACGGCTCATCAGTCTTTCTCTGACCTTCGGGAGGTGCCCATGACTTCTCAAGCCATAGAAGGCGCATGTGCGTTCGCCTGGCGGAACTACTTGCTGCGCCATAGTGGTATTAGTGAGAACGATAACAGGCGATCCGCCCTCTTTCGCTACGTCACCAATCTTCGCGATGCTGGCGAATATGATTTCGATCTCTTGCAGATAGCAGCGGTCGCTTACCTGAAAAAGCTGGACGAACTGCATGACGACCGACATGCGAGACTCGCCGCAGATCAGGCTTTAGCCGAGGGGTTAGCATCACGTAGTGCACAACCTGGCAGGTCGCTTTGGGCTTAATCACCCGAGCAGAAGGAGCAAGCAGCCATGGTAGACAACATCTCTAATTCAGGCCGTTTCGCGCGCGACGCCCAAAAGCGCACAACCGCAGCGACAGAAATCGGTATGATTGCCTTGAAGCCAATTATGCATTTTCAGGTCTCAATTCTGAGGATGTGGGCCGACAGCATCGAAAGGTTTGCGGGCAATTACGAAAAGGGATTCGAAGAAACCGTGACGGCAGTCGAGGAACAGTCCGACAAGGATCGCGTCGCGTAAATCAACGCAATCGTTCGGCGGAGTCGGAGTTGGGCCATTCGCGTCGATTTTGCCCGCGTCTTCTCGATGTCCGCTCTGGCCCCGACTGCCGACGTGCCGGACACGATGGCGATCTTCGCCTTCGGGCCATGAGCCGACATCGCTCCAAGCAGCGATACTTGTCAGGCTCCTTAGCGGCCGTAGGGGAAGCAGCGGTGGCGATCGAGCGTGAGACCGAAATGCGCTCCTAGCGCAGCGATGGCCGCATCCTGCTCAGGATAAGGATCGGCATTGCATGCGGCAACGATGATGATCCGGAACCCGCCGCGATCCTTGCCACCCGGTGGCAGCATCGCTGTAGCCAGTGGATTACCCTCCCTGTCACGCAACGTGAGGAAAAGCGGCATCTCTCGCTGTACATGGGCCTCGAGGCCGATGTCGCGCTCGATCGCGTTGGGCTGCTCCGGACGCCAGGATTGGACTGCCTTCTCTCGCTCGCGGCAGAAATATTTCTCGACTGTGTGGCGCATCAGGCGCGACTCTTGCACCGCTTCACCTTCCGTCTCGATACGGAACCAGGTCTTACCCTTCGGCGCGTCGCAAACATACTGCATTTCGCCCATCCTGATCGCCGCAATTCTAGGTCGGCGGGCCCGCAAAGCCAGAATGTCATTCTCGTCGCGTTTCGATCTTTTGCGTTTTTACACAGCCAGGGTCAATCGCGTCACTTTGGCCGCGTGCCGTTCTCTACCGGTCTACCCCTGTGAACGGATATCGTCAGACCGCCTCGGCATGTCTCAATAGGCCAACAGGCGACATGGTACCACCACAGCAAAAAATCCCGGCACTTGGCCGGGATCGATACTTCACGCCTTTTTGGTAAACCAAATCGTTGGAGCTTTCGCCACTCCCGCTTTCTGCATGGCATTCTTCAATTCAGCACTCTCCGCAAAGGCTTGCGCAGCTTCAATCGTGGCAAACTCGTGAGTTACTGTGATGTCATTGGGATTTTCGACTGCTCGGTAGACAGCCTCGGCTGCTACGCCCTTCGCCTTCTGAACAGGAGCAAAATCGTCGTAAACTTTCCGCCAGGTCTTGTAGTCGGAAACCGTGTGTCTAACAAACATAGTCGTCATCAGATGTTCCTCCCAGACTGGTCTGCGGATTCCGACGAAGTCGCCCAGGCGTACCGATATGAGGTCGCCCGTGGATTCCGAGACGATGTCGCCCACCTTTCCGATTTGATTTCGCCCA
>NZ_JBEPRQ010000064.1:0-5538 GCF_040548425.1 Bradyrhizobium sp. i1.15.2
GAAGAGAGCATCATCGTCGGCAACACCGTGATGTACGGCGCCATTCAAGGCGAGTGCTACTTCCGCGGCATCGCCGGCGAGCGTTTTGCCGTGCGAAATTCCGGCGCCGTGGCGGTGGTCGAGGGCGCGGGCGATCATTGCTGCGAATACATGACCGGCGGCATCGTGGTCGTGCTCGGCAAGACCGGGCGCAACTTCGCGGCCGGCATGTCGGGCGGCATCGCCTATGTGCTGGACGAGACCGGCGACTTCGACAGGCTGTGCAACATGGCGATGGTCGAGCTCGAGCCGGTGCTGTCGGAAGAGCTGATCAACGCCGGCACCTATCACCACTCCGGTGACCTCGAGGCGCACGGCCGGGTCGACGTGTTCAAGGACCTGCTCGCCTCCGACGTCGAGCGGCTGCATGTCCTGATCACCCGCCATGCCAAGGCGACCGGCTCCAGGCGCGCTGCCGACATCCTGGCCAACTGGAAGGACTGGCTGCCCAAATTCCGCAAGGTGATGCCGGTCGAATACCGGCGCGCGCTGCGCGAGATGGCCGCCAACGCGGACGCCGAGCCGAAAATCGCGATCGGGGCTTAGGACATCAGCGCCCGTCATTGCGAGCGCAGCGAAGCAATCCAGACTTTCTACTCGGAAGCAGACTGGATTGCTTCGTCGCAAGAGCTCCTCGCAATGACGGTGAGGAAACAACAAACGATTAGACGGCAGGGACTTCGGGTTTAATGGGCAAGATCACGGGTTTTCTCGAAATCGAACGGCATGACCGCAAGTACACCCCGGTCGCCGAGCGCGTGAAGCATTTCCACGAGTTCGTCGTTCCCCTCTCCGAAAAGGAAACGCGCGACCAGGCCGCGCGCTGCATGAACTGCGGCATTCCCTATTGCCACGGCACCGGCTCGGTCTCGCCCGGTACACCGGGCTGCCCGGTCAACAACCAGATCCCGGACTGGAACGACCTCGTCTACCAGGGCAACTGGGAAGAGGCCTCGCGCAATCTGCACTCGACCAACAATTTCCCGGAGTTCACGGGGCGCATCTGTCCGGCGCCGTGCGAAGCCTCCTGCACGCTCAACATCGACGACAACCCCGTCACCATCAAGACCATCGAATGCGCGATCGTCGACCGCGCCTGGGACAATGGCTGGCTGAAGCCCGAGGTCGCCGCCCACAAGACCGGCAAGAAGGTCGCGGTGATCGGCTCGGGTCCGGCCGGCATGGCCTGCGCGCAGCAGCTCGCACGCGCCGGCCACGACGTGCATCTGTTCGAGAAGTTCGCCAAGGCCGGCGGCCTGCTGCGCTACGGCATCCCCGACTTCAAGATGGAAAAGGGCGTCATCGACCGCCGCGTCACGCAGATGGAAGGCGAAGGCGTCACCTTCCACTACAACAGCCATGTCGGCGTCGACGGCAATGTCGATCCGCGCGAGATGCTCAACGAGTACGACGCCGTCGCGCTGACCGGCGGCGCCGAAGCCCCGCGCGACCTGCCGATCCCCGGCCGCGACCTCGCCGGCATCCACTACGCGATGGATTTCCTGCCGCAGCAGAACCGCCGCGTGTCCAATGAACCGTTGAACGGCGTCCAGGAGATTCTGGCCGGCGGCAAGCATGTCGTCGTCATCGGCGGCGGCGACACGGGATCCGACTGCATCGGCACCTCGCTGCGCCAGGGCGCGCTCTCCGTGACCCAGCTCGAGATCATGCCCGCTCCGCCCGAGCACGAGAACAAGGGCCTGACGTGGCCGAACTGGCCGCTGAAGATGCGGACGTCCTCGAGCCAGGCCGAAGGCGCGGTCCGCGAATTCGCCGTGCTGACGCAGAAGTTTTCGGGCGATAACGGCAAGGTCAAGAAGCTGCATTGCGTGCGCGTCGACGACAAGTTCAAGCCGATCGCCGGCACCGAGTTCGAGCTCGACGCCGACCTCGTCCTGCTCGCGATGGGCTTCGTCCATCCCGTGCACGAGGGCCTTTTGAAGCTGCTGTCGGTCGAGCTCGACCCGCGCGGCAACGTCAAGGCCAACACGCTCGACTACCAGACCTCACGCCCGAACGTGTTCACCGCCGGTGACATGCGCCGCGGCCAATCGCTGGTGGTCTGGGCCATCCGCGAGGGCCGGCTGTGCGCCAGGTCGATCGATACGTTCCTGATGGGGAAGACGGATCTGCCGCGCTGAACTTTGCGCGAGCCGCGCAAGCTCGGAGTCAGGCAATAAATCCGCTGTCGTCCTGGCGAAAGCCAGGACCCATACCGCGTGATCCCTCGATCGTTGGCCGGTCGCAGTACCAAACGACGAGTCTTCGCCAAACTACTCCCTGGGGTGATGGGTCCTGGCTTTCGCCAGGACGACACCTCGGGCTTGGTATCGCCAATGGCAACGGCCACACGCGCTAATTCTGCAGCCTCACCCCGACCATCGCCACCGTGCCCTGCGAGCTTGACCCCGCCTGGTTCGAATCCAGGATGTCGTGGCGCAGCGTGCCCTTGATCCAGATGTTGCGGTTGAGCTTGTAGATCAGATTGCTTTCGAACGAGTAGGTCTTGTCGTTGCGATTCTGGCCCTGGTAGTCGTAGGTGCCGTAGGTGAATTTGCCGACGGCAGTGAGCCAGCGGCGGAAGTCGTGATCGACTTCGACCCCGTAGGTATGCACCAGCACGCCGGAGGAGCCGGGGATAGTGGTCTCGGCGATCTGCGTGTCGGTGGCGAATTTCACCGTGGTGAGGCCGCTTGCATTCCAGATCAGCGAGCCCGAGGTCAGGAAGCCGGCGAGCTGGCTCAAGCGCGGATCGACGTAGTTGCGCGCGGAATAGCCGACCGAGACCTCGCCGGTGAGGATGCGCGAGAACTCGAAGGACGTGCCGACCTTGGCGTAGCCGCCGTTCGAATCGCGGAAGAAGCCGTTGCGGTCGGCGGCCTGGTCATGGACGCGGGTGTCGCCCTGGATCTCGACGAACGGCTTCAGCCCCGGCTTGAGGTCGTAGGAGAAGCGCCCCACGCCGCCATACTGGTTGAAGTCGCGGTCATCGTTGCTGAAGGTCGAGCCGTCGGTGAGTTTCGAGTTGGTGTAGGCGGTGCGATCGACGGTCGCGCCAGCCGCGACCTGGAAGCGGTTGAAGGTCTGGTCGAAGCCGACGGTCGTGCCATAGGTGGCATAAACAGGAAATTTCTGCAGGCCGGCCTGCACGTTCGGGCTGCCGGGATTATCGGTGGCGAGCCGCAGGCGCAGCTGCGAGGTCAGCTTGAGATCGCGATTGACGTCGATGCGGCCGTCGACATGGCCGGTGAAATCGGGGCGGTCGACCTCGACCGGCGAGGGCGAGGCAAAGCCGTCGATCGTCGCCGGCATGTTGTTGGTGTAGCCCGAGAACGAGCCGCGCAGATCCGCGACCAGCGCGTGGCGCTCCCAATCGGACGCCACGAGCAGGTCGGGCGCGACGACATAGGCCGGCGAGCCGACCGGCTTGTTCAAGCGCGCCGGGTTGGTGTCGTAGCCTGTGGAGAGCTCGAGCCCGCCCTTGATCAGGAAGCTGCCGGCATAGTCGCCGACCGCGCCGAATGCATCCTCGTCGAGCTTGAGGCGGCGGCGCAGCGGCTGGCCGGGCACGTTGCCGGCCAGCGCCGGCGGCACCGGTGTCTTGTGCGCGGTCTCGGAGGGCGGCGGCGCGATGCGCGGCGGGCCGAGCGTTCGCTCCGGCGTTGCCGGCGGCACCGGCGAGCCGGGGCCGACCGGGCGCTTCGGCTTCGGCTGTCCGGGATAGAGCTTCGGCTGCTGTCGCTTGCGGTTGAGCGAATCGTAGCCGGAGGCGCTGGCGCCATTGGCGGCAGGCAGGCCGTAGAGCGGGACCTGGTTGGTCGGGTTTGGGTTGGTCGGGTTTTGGCTGTTCGGGTTCTGGCCTGGGCGCGCCGGCGCCTGCTGGCGCTTGCGCAAATCGGCATTGGGATCTGGCAGCGTCGGCAGTGCATCCGAGGGTGCCTGCGGCACGCCCGCGGTCCGGCGCGTCGGCAGCGTGTCGGGCGATGCGAAGCCACCGCGGTTAGGACTGAACAGATCGGGGGTGAGGCTCTGGGCCGCCCCGGGGGCGCTTCCGAGGACCGTCAGCGCAAAGCACGGCAAAGCCGCGCGCAGAAAATGCGCGCGCTTGCTCCGGCTCGTGCCTGGAGACGACCCCACGATGGAAGAACTCCAACGAAATCAAACACTTTCGCGATCATCCCAGCCGATCGGCGGGAACTATCGTTAATGGAGTTAAAACAATTATGGTTAACGACCGGTTGAGGGTTGGGGCGCCCTCGTCGCCTCGAAGGCCGTGGCGTGCTAAGCAGGCGCCAACGGACGAACGCCCCTCCTCCCTGGACCAGAACATGCCGAGTTCGAAACCGCTGATGACCCAATCATCCGGCCCCATTCCCGACAGCGTCGAATCCGCACTCCGCACGCTGGAAACGGAGAGCGGCGGTATCAACGCGCTCGCCGCCGCCCTGCGCGGCCCGCTGGGCGCGAGCTTCGCCCAGGCGGTCGATCTGATCCGCAACGCGAAGGGCCGCGTCATCGTCACCGGACTCGGCAAGTCGGGCCATATGGGCCGCAAGATCGCGGCAACGCTGGCCTCGACCGGCACGCCCGCCTTCTTCGTGCACACCGCCGAAGCCGCCCATGGCGACCTCGGCATGATCACCACCGACGACGTCATCATGGCGCTGTCCTGGTCCGGCGAGCAGCCGGAGATGAAGACGCTGGTGAACTATTCCGCGCGGTTCGCGATCCCCATGATCGCGGTGACGTCGAACGCGGCGTCCTCGCTCGGACAAGCGGCCGACATCGTGATCGAGCTGCCGAAGGCGCGCGAGGCCTGCCCGCACAATCTGGCGCCGACCACCTCGACCCTGATGCAGGCCGCGATCGGCGATGCGCTCGCGATCGCCCTGCTCGAAGGCCGCGGCTTCACCGCGCTGGAGTTCGCGCATTTCCACCCCGGCGGCAAGTTAGGGGCGATGCTGAAGTTCGTCCGCGACTACATGCGCACCGGCGCGGAGATCCCGGTCAAGCCGCTCGGCACCAAGATGTCGGACGCGGTGATGGAGATGTCGGCCAAGGGCCTCGGCTGCGTCTGCATCATCAACGATGCGGCCGAGGCTGTCGGCATCATCACCGACGGCGACCTGCGCCGTCACATGCGGCCGGACCTGCTGACGGCATCGGTCGATGACGTCATGACCAGGCAGCCGAAAACCGTGCCGCCCTCGATGCTGGCCACCGAGATGATCGAGGTGCTGAACACCCGCAAGATCACGACGCTGGTGGTGACCGAGGCGGACAAGGTGGTGGGCATCGTGCACCTGCACGATCTGCTGCGGGCGGGCGTGGCGTAGCGCACGCGCGCTCTCCTCCGTCATTGCGAGCGTAGCGAAGTAATCCAGACTGCCTCCGCGGAAAGACTCTGATCTTCCCCCAAAAAAGTGGACATGGATCAAGCCGATTTTAGCTCCATCTCGACCGGGCTGATATAGCCGATGGCCGAGTGTCTTCGGGTCT
>NZ_JBEPRQ010000065.1:0-4065 GCF_040548425.1 Bradyrhizobium sp. i1.15.2
GCCTGGACCTCCGGGTCGTCGGGGTCGAGCACGTATGTCCACGTGCCGCAGGTCGTCATCGTGAAACTGCCGTAGCCGTGGTCGCTCGCCTGCGGACATGTCGTCGCCGTGAATGTGTCGTCGGGATTATCGACGTCTTTGTCGGACAAGGTGCCGCTCGCGCGTGGGGGGTCGTCGCAGGAATTGCTTGGCTCGGTCACGCGTCCGCAAATATCGCCGCAGACGACCGCGGCCTCGTTGCTGCCCTCGATGGTGACGGTCACCGTCTGCGCCGTACCGTCCGCGGCCCTCACGGTGAAATCGTCAATCAGCGACTGACCTGCCCACCGGTAAATCGCGCGCCGGATGACGTTCAAGTCACGCCACCATCCGTCGTCGAGGGCCAAGGCGAGCAAACGATCGGCACGGCACTGGAAGATGTCTTGGCAGATGTTGTTCAGGTCACCCCGCCGCGCATTATCGAACACAACGAGACGTCGATAACCAGATCACTCGACGGGTCGCTAGTGATGATGATGGTGCTCGTGGCACTTGGCTTTATGATGTCACTGCCATTTCGCCGTAGGCATGCCGAACGTGTCTTAGCCTTTGCCGCGATGCGCAGCTGCGAAGCGGGAGCGGACCATGCTCGCCCAGTCAACTTACGGTGTCCACCGCAAATCGAAGCCGATCCGAATTCCTTATCGAGTCTGGAAGCGTCCGTGAAAAACGTCCTCAGCACAATCAAGGAGACCGAAGCCGAGATGACTTCCTCACGGCAGCTCCGAAAGCCCGCGTGAAGCCGAGCTAGCTCCCATCTGAACTCCGCAGGTCGCCTTGAGCTGATGCAGGAACGGCCCGTTATCTTTTCGATAGGATGCGGCCCCTGAACCGGTTCGATGGCGGCGAACTCTCTCGTGCGTTATGCATCACCGAAAATGAAGGAGCGCGGTATGGATCGCAAGCACATGGAGGTGTCACCGAGAAGGCCAAGGGCACGATTAAAGAAAGAAGGTGCTGGTATCGGGCCCCGGCACCGCTGCCACTGTGAGACCACCACGGTTGAAGGGACGACGGCCGCAGGATCACGCGAAGGGAGCAGGTCTTCGACTAAAGAACGGCTGTGACATTCGGCTCTCTGACAGCAACGCGGACATCAGACCTGACCTTCGCGTACATTGAAAGCTACCAGCCGAACTTTACGCGTTCCGCGGCACAGCCACAGGGCGCACGGCCGATCAGTCCCCAAGCGCAGCGGTCGACGGAACGCTCAGCCCGCAACGCCGAAACCATCATGTATTCCGCGACAGCCGTCGCTAAAGGTATGAACGGGGTTTCGCGCGAGTACTTTGAGTTCGTTCGACAACAGATTGAGCGGAGCATGGACAGAATGAATGAACTCTGGCGTTGTCGAACTCATCACGACTTGGCAGCCGTTCAGACGGATCTAGTGCGCGACACGATCCGCAGCGCGATGGACAGCAGCCGTCGGATGGCCGACATGTCCCTCAAGGTAGCAGACGATGCGGGCGACCATATAGCTCAGAGCGTCGAACGGATGCAGCGCGCTGCGTAGCCGAGCCTCTAGGGCCACTTACGTGGGCGGCTGGATCTCGAGCCGCACACGTAAGTCGCGCGACGCTTCACCAGGTCCGCTGGCCTCGACGAGGCGGAAACGAAACCGGGCTCAGACCAAACCCAGGTCGCCATCTGAGGGTAGGGGATGTGTGCTGCATTAGTGCACTGACCATGGCCATGCCAATGACGGTTGCGGTTTTTTGGCTTGCGGCGGCGCCGGCTTCTGCGTCTGGGCGACATTGGCCGCCTGACGCGGACGAGGCAATGGTATTTCGGGCATCACCTTTGGTTCTCCGGAGCTCACCTCAGGCATCGCCTTTGGCGCTGAGGCGTTGGCGATGACGTGGGCGAGTTGTTCCTGGCTCGCGTTGAGTTGCTCGGTGAGTGTCTGGCTTTCGCGCGCCATCTGGATCTGGGTCGCCTTGATCTGGTCGATGGTACTGTGGTTCCGCGCCATTTCTTCCTGGCTCGCCTTGAGTTGGCTTGCGAGATTTTCATTGCCGCGGACCAATTGTTCTTGCCTCATTTCGAGCTGTTCCACCGTTTGCCTCAAGGCAGCTAAATCGCGCGCCATCGGTTGGAGCTGCTGCGCAATCTCGGAAGACACGGAAACGGCAGTCGGCGCAACGTCATTCGGCGCGGTTTGTACCGGAGGGGGCGGTACTGCGGCGACCATCATTGTCGAATCAACGGACGATGACCATCGCCACCCGACGACAGTAATCGATGCTACAAATAGCGAACCGATGAAAGCCAAATAGCGCCAACCGGCCAATCGATGACCCGTGCCCGGCGGGGCGCGTGACGTCTTCATCCTGGTCGGTCGGGCCAAAGGGCCGACTCCCTTTTCGCGGGCCAAGCTCGCCAGGCTAGAAAAATGCTCGTCCAAGCTTTTCGTGATCTGCTCTTCCGCGAGCTTGTCGCCTAACGTGGAAGCCATTTGGCGCTCCATATGAAATGCAATAGCACCCGCCGGAGAGCGATTCGCGCATCTGCGCTACGGCGAGTTAACCTTCAACGGGACGCAGATGGTTTTGAGCATTTCCCAGGGGATGAGCATGCAGCTGCACGTCACGTCGTCTTTTTTACCAGCTCACCTCAGAGCTATACTGGCGCTTTTAACGCAGCCGAGGAGGCGAAAGTATGTTGTCGGCCGGAGAACTACGGAAGGAACCCTGACGGTTCGCCAGCGCGCTCCATGCGAGATCACGCCGGAGGGCAGTTCGTCAACAGGCAGAATGCTGTAGAGCTCCCGCTATAGAAGCAAGCTGGGAGGTTACTTATTTGCGATGCTTCGCCGCCGAGCGCCCAGCACCATGAGTACAGTAATCTCAGACAGTGCTAGCTTCCAGCCGACTCAAGATTGTGACAAGCGTGCTGAGCTCATCGTCAGTTGCTCCCCTCAAGTCATAGCTTCCGATTGAGCCGGAATGCACCATTGAACCGCCCCGGGTTTGCCGGAGGCTCCAACTCCTGAGAGGATGGAGCCATGACAAGCAAGACCACGAACAAGTTTTCGCCTGAAGTCCGCGACCGTGCGGTTCGGATGGTTCTGGATCACGCCGGCGAGCACCCGTCGCGCTGGGCGGCAGTGACCTCGATTGCGGCCAAGATCGGCTGCACACCGCAGACGCTGCATGACTGGGTCAAGAAGGCCGAGATCGACAGCGGGCAGCGGGCCGGTGTCCCGACTGAGATGGCCGAGAAGCTGAAGGCCCTGGAACGGGAGAACCGTGAGCTGCGGCAGGCCAACGAGATCCTGCGCAAGGCAAGCGCTTATTTTGCGATGGCGGAGCTCGACCGCCGGTCCAAGCCATGATCGCCTTCATCGACGATCATCGTGGGGCGCATGGGGTCGAGCCGATCTGCAAGGTGTTGCCGATCGCCCCCTCGACCTACCATGCCCATGTGGCCAAGCGGCGCGATCCCGCCAAGCTGTCGGCGCGAGCCAGGCAGGACGCCGCGCTGAAGATCGAGGTTCGGCGCGTCTTCGATGAGAACTTCTCCGTCTACGGCGCGCGCAAGGTGTGGCGGCAGCTCAAGTGAGAAGGCTTCGATGTTGCTCGTTGCACGGTGTCGCGATTGATGCATGGGTTTGCAGGGGGTTATCCGCGGCAAACCGGTTAAGACCACGATCAGCGACAAGGCCGCGCCATGCCCGCTGGATCACGTCAACCGCCAGTTCAGGGCGCCAAGGCCGAACGTCCTTTGGCTCTCCGACTTCACCTATGTCGCGACCTGGAGCGGATTCGTCTACGTCGCCTTCGTCATCGACGCCTATGCCCGCAGGATCGTGGGCTGGCGGGCCTCGCGCGCGGCGCACGCCAGCTTCGTGCTCGATGCGCTGGAGCAGGCCCTGCACGATCGCCGACCGGTCCACCGCGGCGGGCTCGTGCATCATAGCGATAGGGGTAGCCAAGGCGGATTCAAACGGTCGTCGCAACACCAGTTACTTTCACTCATAACAGAAGATCGTCAAGCGCCTCCGCCGGCGTTTTCCAGCCTAGT
>NZ_JBEPRQ010000066.1:0-3648 GCF_040548425.1 Bradyrhizobium sp. i1.15.2
GGAACGGTCAAGGTGGCGATCGCGGATTGGGCGGTTTGCCTCCACGCCGCTCACCCAGGCTATATCAGCTGGGAGGAGTTCATGGCCAACCAGGGGCGACTGGCAGATAACGTCTTCCGCTATGAGGCAGGACACTCTGGCGTACCGCGCAAGGGGGCAGCCCTGTTACAAGGAATTGCGATCTGCGGCCGTTGCGGACGGCGCATGAGCATGCGCTACACGGGCCCGAATGCCGACTATCCGGTCTATTGCTGCCGCTCGGATCGGGACCAGCAAGGCAGTGCACTATGTCAGGAAGTCCGGGCCTTGGCGGTTGACGCGCTGGTCGAGCGGGTGGTCCTCGATGCCCTGGTGCCGGATCAGATTGCGATCGCACTCGCGGCGGCGGGCCAACTGGAGCAAGAGAGCCGTCAGCTCGAGCGCCAGTGGGCGCTTCGCGTGGAGCGCGCCCGCTACGAGGCCGAGCGCGCTCGGCGTCAGTATGACGCCGTAGAGCCCGAGAACCGTCTTGTGGCGCGCTCACTTGAGCGGGCTTGGGAAGACAAGCTGCGTGTCGTCGAGGCGGTCGAGCAGGAGCATGCGCGTTGGCGCGCGCAAGAGCCGCTCCTGATTGGCCCAGCGGAACGCGCAGGGCTACAAGCGCTCGGCGAGAATCTGCCGCGGATTTGGAATGCGGCCACCACGTCGGCAGCCGATCGCAAGCGCATTCTGCGATTTGTCATCCGCGAAGTCGTTCTTGATCAAAAGCGGACCCGAGGCCAGGTGTGGCTCAAGATCGTCTGGCAGACCGGCGCAACCAGCGAGCATCACGTCCAACGGCGCGTTCACACCTACCGCAACTACATCGACATTGATCGGTTGCGGCGACGGATCGTCGAGTTGAATGCTGAACACAAAATGGATGGCGAGATCGCAGCAATACTCAATCAGGAAGGCTTCGTTGCGGCCCGAGGCTGTGCCTTCAAAGGCGAGAACGTCTGGCTTTTGCGTACCCGCTGGGGCATTCCCACCATCAAAATCAACGGCGTCGACAAGAATCCGGTGCGCTGGCCCGACGGCAGCTTCTCGATTCAGGGCGCAGCGGCTGAGCTTGGAGTAACCCCGCAAACGGTGTTCGATTATCTCGCGCGCGGATTGCTGGCAGGTCGTCAGTTAGCCAAAGGCCAGCCATGGCAGATCGAGCTCTCAGACCAACAAATCAGTCAGCTTCGCAATCAGGTACGACGCACCAAGCGTTCGAAGAAGGAGGCATCATGAAGTCATCGGCTCGGCGATGACCTCATGCCAATTTTCGATCGGCACCTGGCTGGTGATGATGGTCGATCCGCGCTGGTGTCGATCGTCGACGACTTCGAGGAGATCGCGACGCTGCTCGCCGGTAAGCGGTGCGAGGCCCCAATCATCGAGGATGAGCAAATCGACCCTCGATAGTGTCTTGAGGAGCCGCGCATAGCGTCCGTCCCCGCGGGCGAGCGCAAGAGCTTCGAACAGCCTTGGCAGGCGATGATATAAGACGGATCGATTATCGCGGCATGCCTTGTGGCCGAGTGCGCAGGCGATCCAGCTCTTGCCGACGCCGGTCGGCCCGGTGATGAGCAAATTTTGCTTGCGGCTGATCCAATCGCCATCGACGAGCTTGGCAAAGAAGGCGCGGTCGATGCCGCGCGGAGCGCGCAGATCGACATCTTCGACGATTGCGGCCTGCCGTAGCGAGGCGAACTTCAGGCGCACGATGAGCCTTTTGTTCTCTCGCTCGGTTGCTTCGCGATCGATCATCAGGCCGAGGCGCTGCTCGAAGGTCAGCGCGGTAACGTCCGGTTGGCGTTGCTGATCGTCGAAGGCCTTGGCCATGCCGGCGAGCCCGAGAGCAGCGAGACGTTCGTGGGTGTGGTTGCTGAGCATAAGGTCTCCTTGTTGGTGGTCAGTGGTAGTAGCCGCGGCCCCGGATGTTGCCGTGCTGGATGGGATCGGCCTCGGGGGCGGTGTCGGGAAGGAAGGCTTTGTCCAGGCCGGTCTTGAGGATCGAGGCGATCGACCGATAGCTCGCTGAGCCGATGCTGATCCCACGGCGGCACGCGGCTTCCAGACGTTGCGTCCCATAGGTCTTTTCCAACCGCAGGATGCCGAGACAGGATCGGAAGCCCTGCTCGGGATGGGGCTTTGTCCGCATGATCGCCTGGCACAGCGCGATCGTGGACGGACCGATCTTCTCGGAGGCGGCCAGCAGACGTGCCGGCGTCCAGAAGGCGTATCGGCGATGTGCGCTCGGCATGTGCTCGGGGATCGTGGTGTGGCGGCGCCTGACGCCTGAGCGTGCGTGGCTGGCGATCCGGGTGCCGCGATGGAACACCTCGATGGTTGCCTCGGTGGCCCGCACCTCGACGACCTGGCGGATCAGGCGGGATGGCACCGAGTAGAAGTGCCCCTGAACCTCGACATGGTAATCCGGCGCTACACGGGCACGACGCCATTCGGCGTACTGATAGGGTTCGGCCGGCAGCGGCATCAGGGCCGGACGATCGATGGTGTCGAAGAACTCGCGGCGGCTGGCACCGAGCTTGCGCATCAGGCGGGCGTTGAGTTCGTCGACCAGGATGCGGATCGCAACGTTCAACTCGGCGAGCGAGAAGAAGCGCCGGTTGCGCAGCCGCGCCAAAATCCATCGCTGGACGATAAGAACCGCCGCCTCCACCTTGGCTTTGTCGCGCGGCTTGCGGGGCCGCGCCGGCATAATGGTGGTGCCGTAATGGGTGGCAAGATCCTGGTAAGTCCGGTTGACGCCTGGCTCGTAGCGGCTCACCACCGTCACCCCGGCCTTCAGATTGTCGCAGACGAGCGCCTTCGGCACTCCGCCCAGGAAGGTGAGCGCATCCACATGGGCGCCGATCCAGTCGGGCAGCGCCTCGCTGAACCGGGCTTGGACGAATGTGTAGTTCGACGCTCCCATGACCGCGACGAAGATCTTGGCGGCGCGCACCTCCCCGGTAAGCCCGTCGAACACCGGCACGGTATCGCCGGCGAAGTCCACGAACAGCTTTTCGCCGGCCGCGTGGGTCTGCCGCATGGTCGCCGTGATGCCGTGGCGCCATTCGACGTAGAGGTCGCAGAACCGGCTGTAGCCGTAGCCGTCGGGATGATGGCCGCGGTATTCCTCCCACAGCAGCGCCAGCGTTACGCTGCGGCGGCGCAACTCGGCATGGACATGCCCCCAATCCGGAAGCGGCTTCGATCGCGGCGGGTTGTAGCCGGCTGGCGCAAACAGCTTGCGCTCCAGTGCTGTGTCGTCGAGCTCCTCCGGTATCGGCCAGGTGATGCCGATCACCGCGGCGCGGCGGACATACTCCGCGATCGCCGTGCGACCGATCCCGACCGATCGGGAGATCACCCGATCGCTCACCCCACAGGCATACTTCAGGCGTAGAACTTCTCGAATCTTCCGCATCGGCAATCTCTCGGCGGGCATCGGACCTCCCATTGCGTGAACCGCAAAAGGAGGGACCTTGCCCCGTTCAGATTGCCGACAACGCCCCCCGTCTCACCCTATCAACAGGGTGGCCGCCTTCGTTCGGATTGGGTGGCCGCTTTCGATCGGAATCGCTGGCCGCCTTCCGTCGGAATCGGTGGCCGCTTTGCCTCGGATTCCGCACC
>NZ_JBEPRQ010000067.1:0-3354 GCF_040548425.1 Bradyrhizobium sp. i1.15.2
TTGTACTCGTCCGAATAAGAACGTCGCTGCCGTTTCGTCATCTGACACCTCTTGCTGTCTAAGCTATAGGTGTCCACCGATTTAGGGGAGGCTCAACGGCAGCACGAGATGCGAAGCTTCATGCGCGAGCATCGCAATGTCAGAAATCCCAGCCGAGGACTCCTCGCCGCCCTCCAGGGCACGTGCGTCGGCTACTGAGCGATAACCCAGCAGTTGGTTGCGTCAGCGGTCTGGCTACCCGCCTCGCTCTAGGAGCGCACCACCCTTGAGTCCCGCGATGGTCTCACACTCTGGAACGTGGGCCCCCGGCGACAACGACGGCTACCGCCCTCCATGAGGATGACCAGCATCACATTGAAAGCCAAATTCGCCGCGTCACGGCGGGCGGACCTGGAGCGCGTCGGGTGCGTAAGTTAATAATCACGCGCGACGCATTGCGAGGCTGTTGCTTTCATGCCTCGTCTTCGCAGATAGGGCTGAGTTTGGCTCCAGTTGGCTCCCTGCGACTGTCGATCTACGCGAAGCAATGACCATCTCGCGGACGGAGTGCATCAGGGTAAAAGCCGTAAAATTCCGGAGTCGCCTCGCAAGGAGTGGCGCAAGAGCCTCCTTCTTCTTGATTTTGCTGCATTAATCATTAAATGCGGCATATAAATAAATAAATAGACTGGCGCTTTAATTTAAAATAGCTTTGATTTAATCAGGAGGGAATGACCATGGCGCTTCTTGGCCACGGTGGTCGCTTCTGAAGTGGCGAATATTGCAAAATCAATAATTGCCAAACGTGGCGGCCAAGCACTGGCCACGATGGGCAAGGGGGATACCGCTAGATCTTTCGCGTAACTTGGCAGCAGTTGATGGAGCTGCGGTCGGCGGACCTATCGCCGTTCGAGCGAGCGCTACCAATTTGCGTGAATTGATTTTGCGGCGACGCTCTCTGCTCTGCATTGGCAGGCGAGGTTGCGAATGACGTGCACGCATTTTGTAGCAATGTTCACTTGGGCGCCGGAAATTTCGAATTCTTCTCCGTCAATCTTCGATTTTTCGATCCAGCCAAGTTTGCGGTTTGCAAACATGGCAGCTGTCGGGCGCGCGACCGTGCACACGACATTCGCTCGCAAGCTCGGAGCGGCTCTAGCCCTAAACAGGCTTGAGCGGCACGAAGCGCTGAGCAGGACGATAGGCATGCTGAGCAGCTCGGCATCGTTCTTCAGCATAGGCAAGACAACGGCCGATCATCCCCGCGCCATTGTGCAATTTGTGCCGGTCCGTGAATGCGGACGGCGCATCACCCAGAGGATTTAAGCTATGGCGACGCAGGCAACGGGCGGCGGCAGCACGGTTTCGTTCGGCAATACTCCGCAAGCCAACACGGACATTTTCTCGTTTGCGGAAGACGCGAGCAACATTCTCATCTTGAACGTGCTGGCAAATGATCTTGGGGGCGCGGCCAAGACGCTGTTCTCCCTGGACGACGGAACGAGCACCTCTGCGTCCACCAAGAACTACGCCCCTGCGGATTTGCTGGTCAAAGATCTGGCGTACAGCAGTGACGCTGCCGGAATGGTCGGTACCGGTGACCGCAGCGCGCTCGGTGCGCGCATCTGGATCGAGTCGGACGGCACCGTTCATTACGATAAGGGCGACATCAACGTTCAGCTTCAGGCGCTGGCGACCGGGCAAACGCTGACGGATACGTTCACCTACGCGATCCAGCTGGGCAACGGCACGCTCAGTTGGGCGACCGTGACACTCCAGTTCAATGGGGCAAACGACTCGGTCTTCATCACATCGAGTCCGCAGAGCGGCTCGGTGGTCGAAGACGCGAATGCCACACCCGATGTCTCGGATTCGCAGAGCGCGGCCGGCACTATCAGTTTCAACGACGCCGATCTCAGCGACACGCATTCGGCCTCGTTCGCAGCAGCTTCTTCTAACACCACTTCACTGGGCACTTTCTCGCTCGACCCTGTCAACGAGGCGGCCAATGCTGCCAACGGCGCGGTGCAGTGGCACTACAATTTGAACAACGCGGCTGCGCAGTACCTCGCTGCAGGCCAAACCGTCGCCGAGAGTTTCGTGGTGACGATCAATGATGGTCACGGCTCGACAGCCACCCAGACGGTGACGGTCACGATCACCGGCACCAACGACATCGTGTCGATCACCTCGGGTGTCCAGAGCGGCGCGGTGGTGGAGGACGCCCCGTCGACGCCAAGTCTATCGGATTCCCTGGCTACGGCCGGGAGCATCAGCTTTAACGACGTAGATCTGAGCGATGGGCATACCGCGACGTTTGTCGCCGGGGCCGGCAACACTACCGCGCTCGGCACGTTCTCGCTCGATCCGGTGAGCGAGGCGGCCGCTGCTGCCAACGGGTCGGTGCAGTGGCACTACGCCTTGAACAACGCGGCTGCGCAGTACCTCGCCGAGGGCCAGAGCGTGACCGAGAGTTTCGTGGTGACGATCAATGATGGCCACGGCTCGACAGCCACCCAGACGGTGACGGTCACGATCACCGGCACCAACGACATCGTGTCGATCACCTCGGGTGTCCAGAGCGGCTCGGTGGTGGAGGACGCCCCGGCGACTCCGGATCCGTCGGATTCCCTGACGACGGCCGGCACCATCAGCTTTACCGACGTGGATCTGAGCGACGGGCATACCGCGACGTTTGTCGCCGGGGCAGGCAACACCACCGCGCTCGGCACCTTCTCGCTCGATCCGGTGAGCGAGGCGGCCAATGCTGCCAACGGGTCGGTGCAGTGGCACTACGCCTTGAACAACGCGGCTGCGCAGTACCTCGCCGAGGGCCAGAGCGTGACCGAGAGCTTCGTGGTGACGATCAATGATGGCCACGGCTCGACAGCCACCCAGACCGTGACGGTCACGATCACCGGCACCAACGACATCGTGTCGATCACCTCTGGTGTTCAGGCCGGCACAGTGGTCGAGGATGCCCCGGCGACGCCGGACCCGTCGGATTCCCTGACCGCAGCCGGCACGGTCAGCTTCACTGACGTGGATCTAAGCGACGGGCATACCGCGACATTCGTCGTTGCGCCAGCCAACACGACTGCGCTCGGCACCTTCTCGCTTGGTGCGGTGAGCGAGGCGGCAAATGCCGCCAACGGGTCGGTGCAGTGGCACTACAACCTGAACAACGTGGCCGCGCAGCACCTCGCCGCGGGCCAGAGCGTGACCGAGAGCTTTGTCGTTACTGTCAATGATGGTCATGGCTCAACGGCCACCCAGACCGTGACGATCACGCTGACCGGCACCAACGACACGCCGGTTGCGGTTGCCGACACCAACAGCGGTCTGGAAGACAGCACCATCACGGGCTCTGTGGCG
>NZ_JBEPRQ010000068.1:0-3085 GCF_040548425.1 Bradyrhizobium sp. i1.15.2
GCCACTGTTGCTTGACGGGTCTCTTGGAGGCTTTCCCAAGCACCAGCGGGAAGAGATGGCCAACACCGCCCGCCTCAGTGTCGCGGTTGCGAGTCGGTGGTCCGCTATGAACCGGGCCGCCGACTTGCGTCCTCTCCTTCAATCTTCAGCGTGAAGTTCTCTGCCCATCGAACCGACACCGCCTATCCATGTGCCGACGATTTCAAAGTTCGGATTGAAGGCGACAAGGTCCGCGCGGTGTCCGGGCGCGATCCGTCCAAGCGCGGACTCAAGGCCCAGAAATGCCGCGGGCGTCCGAGAGGCCATGATGAGAGCATCGACAAGGGAGATTTCGAGCAGCTCAACAACGTTGCGCACCGCCTCGATCATGGTGAGGTGAGCGCCAGCGAGTGTGCCATCGGGGCCCGTCAGGCGATTTTCGTGCAATGTGACCTGCCTTCCTTGCAGCATGAATTGCCGGTCGTCGGTGCCCGCCAATGGCATGGCATCGGTGACAAGCATCAATCGATCACGTCCCTTGCAGCGGAACGCAACGCGCAAACCGGCGCGATCAACGTGGATGCCGTCGCAGATGATCCCTGCAAACAGCCGGTCATCCCAAAGCGCGGCGCCCACCAGGCCCGGCTCCCGGGCGCTCAACTGCGACATGGCATTGAACAGATGAGTCACGCCCAAGACACCGCGATCGACCGCCTGCCCGATTTCGGCTGCGGTGGCGTCGCTGTGGCCGGCCGCGATACGCAATCCAGCGCCGATCAATTCATCGATCATGGACTCGGGCACACATTCCGGAGCCAAGGTCACCATGGAGCGGCCGCACCCCCCAAAACTTTTGATTGCCGCGAGATCGCGCCGATCGGGCACGCGTATCTCGGCTTCCGGATGAATGCCCTTGCGAGACCTGTTGAGGGCCGGTCCTTCCAGATGAAAGCCGAGAACGCCGGGAATCTTCAGGCAAGCCTGGCCGACCGCAGCCAATCGCTCGATGACCTCGCTGCGATCGGTGATGAGGGTCGGCAAGCAGCCGGTGGTCCCCGCCTTGCGGTGCGCCTCAACGATGCGTCGGACGCCAGCCTCCGTCGGCTGGTCGTTGAGAAGAACGCCGCCGCCTCCGTTGACCTGAATGTCGATGAATCCGGGTGCAAGGATCGCGTCTGCGGGAAGATGGATTGAGGCGCGCGCCTCCGCCTCGCCGAAGGTGATGTTTTCAATCCGCCCCTGCGAGATTCTGACCGACCCTGGCCCGCGCATGTCGGCACCATCAAAGATGTGCTGCGCGGAAATCGTGGGAGCGGAATAACCAGCGTTGCCCATCTGTATTGATCCGAGAATGGCAGTCACGGGCTCGTGAGGCGACTCCCGTGGAAGGCCCTCAAATGTACACCAGGCAGCTTCGGCGGGACCCGGAGCGAAACCTTGGCGTTAACTTTCCATGGGAACAAAAGGTACCACGTATCTCGGCATTGACGGCGGTGGAACTCGCTGCCGCGCCCGGATCGAGGACGAAAATGGCACGCTGCTCGGTGCAGCGAGCTCGGGGCCAGCCACGACGCGGATTGGCTTTGACAATGCTTGGCGGTCCATCATGGAAGCCACTGAAGCGGCCGCCGCACAGGCCGGACTGACGCGCGAGGATTTCGCGCGGATGCACGCCGGAATTGGCCTTGCCGGTCTTGGCCGCCGGGGCGCGGAAGCAGCGTTCAACAAGATGGCGCATCCCTTTGCGTCCCTGATCTTCATCAGCGACGGCTTGGCGGCCTGCCTTGGCGCCCATAGCGGCGCGGATGGCGCCATCGTGGTAGCCGGCACAGGCTCCGTGGGTGTCGGTCTGATCGACGGCCGCGAAATCCGTGTCGCGGGTTATGGCTTTCCCGTGTCGGACGAAGGCAGTGGAGCCGACATCGGCCTGCAGGTTGTTCGATTGGCGCTGCGGGCCGCGGATCGCCGCGGCGAGCTTACCCCATTGCTTTCAGAGGTGCTGGGCGCATTCGATCATGATCCTTATCAGGCGGTGGCCTGGTCGGAAGAAGCCAGGGCCACAGACTACGCTGCCTTCGCGCCGATCGTGATACGGCACGCCAACCAGGGCGATCCGGTCGGCCGTCGCATTGTCGAACGCGCGGCCGATGCCATTGGCGATCTGCTTGATCTTTTCCTGGCGAGAGGGATTGACCGGCTCTCGCTGGTAGGCGGGCTCGCGGATGCCATTACGCCCTGGCTGACGCCTGACCTGCGCGCCCGCCTGCGGTATCCCGACGCGGACGCGGCGGCCGGCGCATTACTGGTGGCGCGAGGACGGCTTGAGTTGGCCAGCAAAGACCTGCCCAAGAGAGAGGCTGACCATGAGCAGGCTTCAAAGTTCCGCGTTTAATGGAGCATGGATCAACAATATGGCCACCGAAGAAGTCGACCCCCGCTTTGCCGATCTCGATGCGTGGCAGCTCGCGTCGGCGATGGAAGCGATGTGGGAGGGCCAGCTTGCGGCAGTCGCGGCGATCGGCCATGCCCTTCCCGCGATTACTGCGGCGACCGAGGCGGCCAAAGCGGCGCTGGGTGATCATGGACGCATTTTGTATGTCGGCGCCGGCACCTCAGCCCGCGTGGCGGTCCAGGACGGCGCCGAGTTGATGCCGACCTTCGCCTGGCCCAGCGAGCGCGTTCACTTCATCGTCGCCGGCGGAGACAGCGCGTTCGTCACCAGCATCGAAGGTGCTGAGGATGATATCGATGACGCGGTCACACAGATCAATGCCGCGCGGCTCACGCCGCACGACGTTGTGATTGCCGTTGCCGCCAGCGGGACAACGCCATTCACGGTCGCGGCGCTGCAGCAGGCAGGCTCTTTTGGTACAGTGACGATCGGCGTTGCCAACAATCCCGGCACCATACTGCTGGCGTCGGCAAAGTTTCCGGTGCTGATCGAGACCGGCCGCGAACTGATCGCCGGCTCCACGCGGATGAAGGCGGGCACCGCGCAAAAGGTCGTGCTGAACCTGATCTCCTCAGGAATCATGCTGCGCCTTGGCCGGGTGTACCGCGGCATGATGGTGAACATGCAGCCGACCAATGCCAAGCTGAAGCGGCG
>NZ_JBEPRQ010000069.1:0-2620 GCF_040548425.1 Bradyrhizobium sp. i1.15.2
GTACGCCTCCGATGGGGGCCGTCTTGCGTGAGGGTTGGTAATTCGCGAAGCGTGTGACCTTAAGTCTAGCTTTAAGGTCATCAGGCGATGCGGGTCGAGGTTTTAGGCGGGCTGGAGCGGCGGCGGCGTTGGTCGCAGGACGACAAGGCACGGATTGTCGAGGAGACGTTGGCACCGGGCGCGAAGGTAACTGAGGTTGCGCGGCGCAACGGAGTAGCGGCCAGCCTGGTGTTTACCTGGCGTCGACAAGCACGGACATCGGAACAAGTTGCACCATCTTTTACGCCGGTGCAGATCGCCGCCGTAGCGGCTTCGACTGAAGAAACTGCGAAGCTTTTGCCTACGGTTGATGGCCGAGTTCGCTCGGCGGCAGCCGCACGTACTGGATTGATAGAGATCGATCTCGGCAACCGACGGTGCATCCGGGTGGATGCGCACGTCGATCCGGAGGCGCTGGCGCGGGTCCTCGATGTGCTTGGACGCCGATGATTGCTGTACCAGGGAATGTGCGAGTGTGGCTGGCGACAGGCTACACGGATATGCGCAGAGGCTTTCCGTCGCTGGCCCTCCAAGTGCAGGAGGTGCTGCACAAAGAACCGCTCAGCGGTCATTTGTTTGTCTTCCGCGGTCGCCGCAGCGATCTTGTGAAGGTGATCTGGCACGATGGTCAGGGAGCCTGCTTGTTCACAAAAAAACTCGAGAGAGGAAAGTTTATCTGGCCATCGGTTGCCGGTGAAGCGGTAACGATCTCGCTGGCGCAGTTGAGCTATCTGCTGTCCGGGATCGATTGGCGCAATCCGCAAGAAACCCAGCGGCCGACGCGGGTCGGATAATCGTTTTGGGTTTGAATCTGATGCTCGATCTGATTCAATGGCGTCATGACATCGAAGCCGGACGACCTTCCTTCGGATCTCACGAGAGCCTACCTTGCTCTGCTGGCCGAGCGCGAGGCGTTGCAGGCTGAACGCGATGTGGCAGTCGCGGATGCCGCCAACGCGCGGGCGGAGCTATCGGACAGCGAGGTGCTGATCGCTCATCTTGAGCTACGGATCGAGAAGCTCAAACGCGAACTGCACGGGCAGCGCTCCGAGCGCACGGCGCGTTTACTCGAGCAGTTGGAATTGGAGCTCGAAGAACTCGCCACCACGGCGACCGAGAATGAGCTTGCCGCGCAGGCCGCAGCAGCGAAGACGCAGAACGTTCGCCCCTTCATGCGCAAGCGGCCGGTTCGCCAGCCATGGCCGGACGACATCGAACACGAGCGCGTCGTCATTGAGGCTCCAACGAGCTGCGCCTGCTGCGGTGGATCTCGGCTGGCGAAGGTCGGAGAGGATGTGACCAAGACGCTGGAGGAGATCCCGCGTCGCTTCAAGGTGATCGAGACGATACGCGAGAAGTTCACCTGCCGCGATTGCGAGAAGATCAGCCAGCCGCCGGCACCGTTCCATGCCACGCCGCGCGGCTTCATCGGTCCGCAATTGCTGGCGACAATGCTGTTCGACAAGTTCGGCATGCATATCCCGCTCAATCGCCAGAGCGTGCGCTTCAAGGCTGAGCGGATCGACCTGCCGCTGTCGACGCTGGCCGACCAGGTCGGCCACGGAACCTTCGCCGTCATGCCGCTGTTCCAGCTGATCGAGCGTCATGTGCTCGCGGCCGAGCGCCTTCATGGCGACGACACCACTATCCGCATCCTGGCGAAGGGCAAGTGCACGACCGGCCGGATCTGGACCTATGTGCGGGATGACCGGCCGTTCGCCGGGCCTGCGCCGCCGGCGGCGGTCTATTATGCCTCGGGCAACCGACGGGGCGAACATCCTCAGAAGCATCTGGCCGCCTTCGCCGGCATTCTGCAGGCGGATTGCTATGGCGGCTTCGAGCCGTTGTTCGACCCAAAAAGGAAAGCAATGCCGATCACGCCGGCGTTTTGCCTGGCCCATGCGCGGCGGGGATTCTTCGAACTGGCTGACATCGAGAAAGCCGCCCGGGAAGGCCGCAAGGGCAAACCGGTCTCCCCGATCGCGCTGGAGGCGGTCAGGCGTCTGGATGCGTTGTTCGAGATCGAGCGCGCCATCAACGGCCGTAGTGCCGACGAGCGGCGTGCCGTGCGCCAGGAGCGGAGCAAGCCGCTGCTCGACGACATGCATGACTGGCTGCTCCGCGAGCGAGAAAGCCTCTCGCGCTCCGCCGAGGTCCTGAAGCCCATGAACTACATGCTCAAGCGCTGGGACGACTTCGTCCGCTTCCTCGACGATGGCCGGATCTGCTTGACCAACAATTGCGCTGAGCGTGCATTGAGAGGCATTGCCTTGGGAAGGCGCAACTGGACCTTCGCTGGTAGCCAACGTGGCGCCGACCGTGCCGCGATCATGCTGACGATGATCACGACCTGCCGCCTCAACGACGTCGATCCAAAGGCCTGGCTCGCCGACGTCCTCGCCCGGATCGCCGATCTTCCCGCGTCGCGGCTGCGCGAACTGCTGCCCTGGGAATGGAAGCTCCTGCACCAAGCCGGCAAGTCCGCCGATCAGCAAGCCGCCTGACCTTCACGCAACGCCATCGTAGAACTCGCCGCGCTCGCGCGCATGTGTCAATCAGGCGGCCTTCGTCGTATGCGTAC
>NZ_JBEPRQ010000070.1:0-2307 GCF_040548425.1 Bradyrhizobium sp. i1.15.2
GTATTCCTCCGGGGTGGGCCGCCTTGTTGAGTTGCAGGTATCCGACGAGGATCTAGCTTTAAGGCTAGCCTTAAGGTCGGTAGATGCGGGTAGAGGTCCTGGGCGGGGTTGAGCGTCGTCGTCGCTGGTCTCGCGACGATAAGATGCGGATCATCGAAGAGACGCTGGCGCCCGGCGCGGTTGTGACGGAGATCGCGCGGCGGCACGGCATTTCGACGAGTTTGGTGTTCACGTGGCGGCGGCGGGCGCGCCTGGCGAGTGTCGTTTCGGCGGGACCGAAGCTTGTCCCTGTTCAGCTCACCCCGGGTGCGACCGAAAGCGTTCCATCGATTGAAGCCCCAGCGGTGATTTCGCCCCGGAGGCGCCGGGGCCTGATCGAGATCGAACTCGGTGGCGGCAAGCGTGTCAGCGTTGACGAGAACGTCGATGCTGACGCGTTGGGGCGGGTCCTTGATGTTCTGAGCCGGCGATGATCCCGATACCGGGTGGCGTCAGAGTCTGGATCGCAACCGGCCACACCGACATGCGTCGCGGCATGCAGGGTCTGGCTTTGCAGGTTCAGGAGAGCCTGAAGCGGGATCCCCACGCCGGAGATCTCTATATCTTCCGAGGCCGGCGTGGCGATTTGGCAAAGATCCTCTGGCATGACGGGATCGGGCTGTCGCTCTATGCGAAACGCTTGGATCGCGGAAAGTTCATCTGGCCTTCGGCGTCAGGTGACGCGGTGTCGATCTCGGCGGCGCAGATGGCGTACATGCTCGAAGGGATCGATTGGCGCAATCCACAACTGACGTGGCGGCCGACAAGGGCGGGATGAGCGAAGAAAAATGTGGAAACCCGCGTATTTTGGGGTGCCGCAAATCACTAAAACTATGATTCACTTCGTCTCATGGATGCTGATCGCGCCGCTCTTGCCGAAGAAAACGCCGCGCTGAAAGCGGAGCTGGCGGTAGCGCGGGCAAAGGCGTCGGAGGACGCCGCGCTGATTGTGCAGCAGACCTTGCGGATAGCGAAGCTCGAGCGCCAGGTTTACGGCCAGAAATCGGAGCGCTCGGCGCGGTTGATCGACCAGCTGGCGCTTACCTTCGAAGAATTGGAAGCTAACGCGACGGAAGACGAATTGGCGGCGGAGCAGGCAGTCGCCAAAACGACTACGGTTGACGGATTTACGCGCAAGCGCGCTGAGCGCAACACGTTCCCAGACCACCTTCCGCGCGAGCGGGTGGTGATCGATCCGCCGACGGCGTGCGAATGCTGCGGCGGCAATCGCTTGCGCAAGCTCGGCGAAGATGTGACCCGAACGCTGGAATCGGTGCCGCGTCAGTGGAAGGTAATCGAGACGGTGCGCGAGAAGTTCTCTTGCCGCGACTGCGAGAAGATCAGCCAGGCACCGGCGCCATTCCATGTGATCCCGCGAGGGTGGGCGGGGCCGAGCCTGCTGGCCATGCTGCTCTATGAGAAGTTCGGCCAGCATCAGCCTCTGAACCGGCAAACCGAGCGTTACGCGTTGGAAGGCGTGCCGATCAGTCTGTCGACCGCAGCCGACGCCGTCGGAGCGTGCTGCACGGTATTGGAGCCGCTGTTGCGTCTGTTGGAAGCCCACGTCATGGCATCCGAACGCCTCCACGGCGACGACACCACCGTGCCCGTGCTGGCCTTGGGCAAGTGCGATGTCGCTCGATGCTGGGTCTATGTAAAGGACGACCGCCCCTTCGGCGGCTCAGATCCGCCGGCGGCAATGTTCTATTACTCGCGCGATCGAAGGGGCGAGCATCCGCAGGCGCATCTGGCCAACTATAGCGGTATCCTGCAGGCCGACGCCTTCGGCGGATACACCAAACTCTACGAGCCCCCGCGAAGTCCTGGGCCTATCAGGGAGGCGGCCTGTTGGGTGCATGCCCGGCGCCCGTTCTTCGCCATGGCGGATCTTGAGGAAAACGCGCGACGTAAGGCTGCTGGCAAGAAGGAGATCGCCCTCTCGCCGATTGCGATCGAGATCGTGCGTCGCATCGACGCCCTCTTCGCAATCGAGCGCACGATCAATGGCCAAGGCGCCGACCACCGAGAGGCTGTCCGCCAGGCGCAGAGCGCTCCGTTGGTTGCCGATCTGGAAGCCTATATGCGTGAGCAGTGCGCCAAGCTCTCCCGCGGTCACGATCTGGCCAAGGCCATGAACTACATGTTCAAGCGCTGGGGCTCCTTCACACGCTTCCTCGACGATGGCCGCGTCTGTCTCTCGAACAACGCCGCCGAAAGAGCGCTGCGCGGCATCGCATTGGGCAGAAAGTCTTGGTTATTCTGCGGGTC
>NZ_JBEPRQ010000071.1:0-1954 GCF_040548425.1 Bradyrhizobium sp. i1.15.2
ACCCGCATCGCCTGATGACCTTAAAGCTAGACTTAAGGTCACACGCTTCGCGAATTACCAACCCTCACGCAAGACGGCCCCCATCGGAGGCGTACGTAAGTCTCGACTTTGATGGTGTTGCTCTGGCTCGGATTATCCAGCAGCCTAGTGCATGCGCCGATGCTACGAGTTGCGTCACCGCCGGCACATTCCATCCAATCGCTTTCGCCCTGCGAATCTTTCCGACTCGCAAAGTAAGATAGAATGCTGCACTGTTTCGAGATGACGCAAACTCTTCCTGGAATGCAGTATTTACCCAAACCGCAATCCACCGCTTCTCCTGGGATGCAGCCTCCGCCAGCCGAACATTTCTGCCCTGCCGAGCACGATCTGCCATCGCCGCAGTCTATCGCATTCAGTGGCACGCATTTGTCTCCGCTTGCACATTTTGTCTCTGCTGGACAATGTCTGCTCTGACCACAGTCCGCTGCCTCTTGCGGAATGCACACTCCGCCGCTTCCACATTTAGTGCCGGGTTGGCAGTATCCATTACCGCACTGCATGCTGCCGGCCGGAATTTGCGGAGCAGAGCGCTTCTGCTGCCCTCCTAAGCAACCGAGCTGCTGCATACGCTGTTGAATGAATGAGTCCCACTGCGAGCCCGCGCCACCAGAGGACCTTAGGACACCAAGCTGATGTTGGAGGTTCGCACAACTCTCTTGTGCCTGCGTCTCGGCATTAGCGTGTAAGAGCCATGAGAGAACGATAACCGTGAAATACAGGAAATAATTCCGAGGAATCGCCATGACGCACCCCCCGCCGCTCCGGAAAACCAAGTATAGCGGAGAAATCGCCGACTGTGATCCTAGAGGCACAAACATTCTAGAGCCGCAGAGCCGGTATTGATGCTGTGGACGGCTCCTCCACCGGCACGAAAGTGCCAAGGAGTGGGCGCCGTCTGAGGCTCCCACGATTCGGAGGAGCAGCCTATGCAGTCAATTTCGACAGTCGGCCTGGATATCGCGAAGTCGGTCTTTCAAGTGCATGGCGTTGATGCAGCCGGCCAGGTGGTCGTACGCCGTCAGTTGCGGCGCCGGTACGTCCTGGCGTTTTTCCAGAAGCTGCCGCCATGCCTGGTGGGATCGAAGCTTGCGCATCATCGCACCATTGGTCCCGCGAGCTGCAGGGGTTGGGGCATACGGTGCGATTGATGCCTCCGGCCTATGTGAAGCCCTACGTCAAGCGGCAGAAGAACGACAGCACCGACGCGGAGGCGATTTGCGAGGCGGTCACGCGACCCAATATGCGGTTCGTGCCGACCAAGACGGTCGAGCAACAGAGCTGTCTGATGCTTCACCGGGCGCGCCATCTCTTCATCCGCCAGCAGACGGCCGCGATGAACTCAATCCGCGCCTATCTCGCCGAGTTCGGGATTGTCGCCCCTGTCGGGCGCAGGGGTGTCGAGCAACTGCTGGAAGTCGTCGCCGATACAGCCGACCACCGGCTCCCCGAGGTCGCCCGTGCGTGTCTTGCTGCTCTCGGCAATCAGTTGCGGGCATTGAAGGCTCAAATCCTGGAGTTCGACCGACGCATCATCGCCTGGCATCGATCAAGCGCGACGAGCAAACGGCTGGACGCGATCCCCGGCGTCGGGCCGGCGTTGGCAACAGCCTTGGTCGCCAGCATTGCGGATCCAAAGGCTTTCCGATCGGGACGGGACTTCTCGGCCTGGGTAGGACTCGTGCCGAAGCAGAACTCGAGCGGGGGCAAGGACAAGCTTGGCAGTATCAGCAAGCAAGGCGATCGCTATTTGCGCAGCCTGTTCACGGCTGGCGCGCTCGCCGTCATCCGCTATGCCAAGATCCATGGCACCGATCATCGTGCGGATTCCGGGGATTGCGGCCAGGGATTCCGATTGAACGCGACCATGCATTCCGATCGAAGGCGGCCACCTGTTCCGACGAAGGCGGCCGGA
>NZ_JBEPRQ010000072.1:0-1663 GCF_040548425.1 Bradyrhizobium sp. i1.15.2
CGCAGGCGAGTGGCGAGCCGTTTGTCGTGCCGCAGCGAGGCTTCACGTTCGAGCAGCAGCGCAAGCCATTCGGTGTGACCGAGGCTTGCGGCCTCACCGGTGGCTTCCATGTCGGCGAAGGCCTTGGCCATGCCGTGGAGGCCGAGGGCGTTGAGGCGGTCGAGGGTCGGATGGGTGAGCAAGGGATGATCTCCTAATTGTAGTAGCGCGGTCCGCGGATGTTGGCATGCAGGATCGGCGCATCGTCCGCGGAACGCTGGTGAGCAGAACGCCGATCGAGATTGTTGGCGAGGATCGACTTGACCGAGCCATAGGTGCGCGCGCCGATGTCGATTGCCCGCGCAGCCGCGGCGTCCAGCCGTTCGCGCCCATAGGAGGCGGCGAGCCTGAGGATGCCGAGGCAGGCGCGGAAGCCTTGCTCGGGGTGCGAGCGCTCGTCGAGAATGAGGTCGCACAACGCGCTGGTCGCCGGCCCGATCGCGGCGGCGTCCTGGCGGATACGCGCGATGGTCCAGCCGGCGTAGCGCCGATGGCTGGAGGCCATGTGCTCCGGCACGGTGGTGTGTTTGTGATTGCCGCTCATGCGCTGATGCGCGGCGATCCGCTCGCCCTTGTGGAAGATCTCGACGGTACGGGCCGTGAACCGCACCTCGACCTCGGCGCGGGCGAAGCGATGCGGAACGCTGTAGTAATGCTTCTCCACCTCGACGTGGTAATCGAGACTGACGCGGCGGATCCGCCACTCGGCGAGGACATAGGGGGACGCCGGCAATGGCTTGAGCGCCGGCCGGTCGACCTCCTCGAGCAACCGGCGGCGTGTCACGCCGAGCCGCCGGATCGGCCGTTCCTCATTCAGCCTCGTGAGCAGTTCGCCGATCGCCGCATTGACCTCGGCCAGGCTGTAGAAGGTGCGATGGCGCAGGCGGCCGAGCAGCCAGCGCTCGACGATGAGGACGGCCTGCTCGACCTTGGCCTTGTCGCGCGGCTTGCGCGGCCGCGCCGGCAAGATGGCGGTGCCGTAATGCGCCGCCATCTCCGCGTAGGTACGATTGATCTGCGGGTCGTACAGGCTCGCCTTAATGACCGCGACCTTGGTGTTGTCGGGCACCACCAGCGCCGGTATGCCGCCGATCGCCGCGAAGGCGCCAACATGGGCGCTGATCCAGTCGGCGAGCCCCTGCGTCCACGTCGCCTGCGCGTAGGTGAAGCTCGATGCGCCGAGCACGGCGACGAAGATCTGCGCCGTTCTGCGCTCACCGGTCAGGCGGTCGACCACCACCGGCACGCCATCGCCGGCATAGTCGACGAACAACTTGTCGCCGGCCGCATGGGCCTGGCGCATCGTCACCGACAGGCGGCCCTCCCAGGCGCGGTAGAGCTCACAGAAGCGCGAGTACCGGTATCCGCCGGGCTCGGTGGCGATATATTCCTCCCACAGGATCGACAGCGTCACGTGCTTGCGTTTGAGCTCGCGGTGCACGGTCGCCCAGTCGGGCTCGGCGATGCGGCGGTGACCCTGACGGTTGCCATTGCCGGTCTTCGCGAACAGGCGAAGTTCCAGAACCGTGTCGGTGACGTCGTCTGGCAACGGCCAGCTCAAGCCCGCGGCCTCGAACCGCCGGAGCGCCAGGCGCACCGTCGAGGGCGCCGCGCCCACCCGTCG
>NZ_JBEPRQ010000073.1:0-1645 GCF_040548425.1 Bradyrhizobium sp. i1.15.2
CCAAGGCGCCCAAGGACAAGGCCGCGCCGAAGAAGTCGATCGCCGACGAGGGCGCCGGCGAGGGCGCCAGCATCGCCAACCAGTCGATCCGCGTCAACGTGGATACGCTGGAGCATCTGATGACCATGGTCTCCGAGCTGGTGCTGACCCGCAACCAGCTGTTGGAGATCTCCCGCCGCAACGAGGACACCGAGTTCAAGGTGCCGTTGCAGCGGCTGTCCAACGTCACCGCCGAGCTGCAGGAAGGCGTCATGAAGACGCGCATGCAGCCGATCGGCAATGCCTGGCAGAAGCTGCCCCGCATCGTTCGCGACCTCTCGAGCGAACTCGGCAAGCAGATCGAGCTGGAGATGCACGGCGCCGACACCGAGCTCGACCGCCAGGTGCTCGACCTGATCAAGGACCCGCTCACCCATATGGTGCGCAACTCCGCCGACCATGGCCTGGAGACTCCGGCCGAGCGTCTCGCCGGCGGCAAGGGCGAGCAGGGCACCATTCGCCTGTCCGCCTATCACGAGGGCGGCCACATCATCATCTGCATCGCCGACAACGGCCGTGGCCTGAACACCGACAGGATCAAGGCCAAGGCGATCTCCTCAGGGTTGGTCACCGAGGCCGAGCTCGAGAAGATGAGCGAAGCCCAGATCCACAAGTTCATCTTCGCGCCGGGCTTCTCCACTGCTGCCGCCATCACCTCGGTGTCGGGGCGCGGCGTCGGCATGGACGTGGTGCGCACCAATATCGACCAGATCGGCGGCACCATCGACATCAAGTCGGTCGCCGGCGAAGGCTCCTCCGTCACCATCAAGATCCCGCTGACGCTCGCCATCGTCTCCGCGCTGATCGTGGAAGCCGCCGGCGACCGCTTCGCGATCCCGCAGCTCTCCGTGGTCGAGCTGGTGCGGGCCCGCGCCAACTCGGAGCACCGCATCGAGCGCATCAAGGACACCGCGGTTCTCCGGCTGCGCAACAAGCTGCTGCCGCTGATCCATCTCAAGAAGCTGCTCAAGATCGACGACGGCGCCGTCTCCGATCCCGAGAACGGCTTCATCGTGGTGACGCAGGTCGGCAGCCAGACCTTCGGCATCGTCGTCGACGGCGTGTTCCACACCGAAGAAATCGTGGTCAAGCCGATGTCGACGAAGCTGCGTCACATCGACATGTTCTCGGGCAATACCATCCTGGGCGACGGCGCGGTCATCATGATCATCGACCCCAACGGCATTGCCAAGGCGCTCGGCGCCGCCGGCTCCTCGGCCCATGACATGAACAGCGAGAACGGGGCTCACAGCATCGGAAGTGGCGAGCAGACCACCTCGCTGCTGGTGTTCCGCGCCGGCTCGTCCCAGCCCAAGGCGGTCCCGCTCGGGCTCGTCACCCGCCTGGAAGAACTCCCGGCCGACAAGATCGAGTTCTCGAACGGCCGCTACATGGTGCAGTACCGCGAGCAGCTGATGCCGCTCGTTGCCATGGAGAGCGTCACCATCGCGAGCCAGGGCGCCCAGCCGATCCTGGTGTTCTCCGATGACGGCCGCTCCATGGGCCTCGTCGTCGACGAGATCATCGACATCGTCGAGGAACGGCTCAACATCGAGGTCGGCGGCTCCTCCTCCGGCATTCTCGGCTCGGCCGTGATCAAGGGCCA
>NZ_JBEPRQ010000074.1:0-1616 GCF_040548425.1 Bradyrhizobium sp. i1.15.2
GTGCGGATTCCGGGGATTGCGGCCAGGGATTCCGATTGAACGCGACCATGCATTCCGATCGAAGGCGGCCACCTGTTCCGACGAAGGCGGCCGGAGTGTCGTTGCCGGCATGAGGAGTTGGGTCAGGTTTTCTTGGCTGCGTCAAGATTGGCGCGCTGCGCAGTGATCTTTCGCATGCTGTCTCCCTTGAGTGTGAGGCGGTGAGCATTGTGGACGAGCCGATCCAGGACGGCGTCGGCGATGGTCGGGTCACCGAACACGACAGAGTACCCCTATTCTTGAGCGGTTCGTGTCTCACGTCACGATCACCGACCCCCATCATTTTCTGTTTGGGCACCGGCTTGAGGTGCTGAAGGAGCGGTCGGGGCGCGGTCCCGCCTACGTCGTTGTCGCGCTGCCGGACGGACGGCGGCGAGCGGTTCGGATCGCGTCGACGGATCTTGGCGAGATACCAATCACTTCCCGCCCGAATGCCGCCGATCTGCCGCGCATCAGTGCACGTACGCTGATCCCATTGATGCAACATTTGAGCGCGAGTCTGAGCCTTCTCGACAAGAAGGTGATTCGCGATGACCCACCGACCGCTTCCAGGTCGCGTTGCGTATCGACCCCTGCCGACGTTGGCAAATCCAACTGGCCGTCCGACGGCCGAGATTCCGCGCCTGTGGCCGAATCTGTCGACCGCGACGCAAACCCAGATCGCTCAAGTCCTCGCCACGCTGCTGCGGCGAATGCAAGCGGCTCCCGGCACGCCCGGAAGGGGACTGGATCGTGCTGATCAGCTCGACCATCGCTGACGAGCGGCTCACGACTGCGCACCGAGCCAAGTTGGCCTATGTCTACGTGCGGCAATCATCTGTGAACCAGGTGCGCCAGCACCAGGAGAGCACGGAGCTGCAGTACCGCCTCGTCGATCGCGCCATCGGTCTGGGCTGGCCGCCGGAGCGCGTCCAGGTCATCGACGAGGATCTGGGCAAATCCGGCGCTGGCGCTGTGGATCGTCATGGTTTCCAGAAGCTCATTGTCGAGATCGGCCTTGGCAACGCCGGTCTTGTGGTGAGCCTCGACGCTTCTCGCTTGGCCCGCAATAACCGGGACTGGCATCAGCTTCTCGAACTGTGCTCGGTGTTCGGCGTGCTCATTGCGGATGGCGAGCGGCTTTACGATCCGCGCGCCTACCATGACCGCCTGCTGTTGGGTTTGTCCGGCATCATGAGCGAGGCGGAGTTGCATCAGCTTCGGATGCGCCTTCACCAAGGGGAACGCCAGAAGGCGTCGCGGGGCGAACTGCGGCTGCCCCTGCCAGCCGGGCTCGCCTATGATCGAGTGGGCACAATTATTCTCAATCCCGATGAGGAGGTGCAGGCCCGTCTTCATCTCGTGTTCGCCAAATTCCGGGAACTGCAAAGCGCTCGCCGTGTGATGCGGTACTTGGACAGGAACGGATTGTTCTTGCCGGTTCGACCGCTGCTTGGACCATCTCCACACGAGATCGTCTGGCGTGCGCCAGATAGTGCACGCGTCCTTAGTATCCTTCAAAATCCGGCCTATGCTGGGGCGTATGTTTATGGCCGCCGGCAAAAGGATCCAAGCCGATGCCGGCCGGGATCGCTGAC
>NZ_JBEPRQ010000075.1:0-1524 GCF_040548425.1 Bradyrhizobium sp. i1.15.2
GTCGTCCGTTAAGAAGCCGAATTGAGCGGGGCCGGACAGGCGGGCGTGCGCCAGAGCTGGATCAGGAACAGGCACAAGAGTTCTCTGAGCCAGGCGAGGATGCGGCGGAAGTTGTGGCCGACGGCTGAGAGGATGACGTTGGCCGCATCGCCGGCGCGGCCTTTGAGGTAGCAGCGGCCGAGGTGGCCATCGGTCTTCAGGTGTCCGATGATGGGTTCGATGGCGGAGCGGCGGCGCAGCTCGCGCTTGATGACACCGAAGACGCCGCGCTTCTGGCCAGAGATGAAGACACGGCGCGGGTTCTTTGTGTCATGGCCGCGGTATCCCTTGTCGACATAGGCCCGCTCGATCGCACAGCCGGTGAGTGTCTCGGTGCGGTCGATGACGTCCCGCAATGTGTGACCGTCGTACGGGTTATCGGGCAGCGACCTGGCGTGCAGCACGAACAGGCCACCGGGAGCACGGCGGTTGTTGGTGACGATAGAGGCTTTGACACCGAACTCGTAAGGCGCGGCTGCTTTGCCCTTGCCGATGCACTCCACCTCCGGGGCGTGGAAGGAATAGAGCTTCCAGCCGCGCTGGCGCTGCTGCTGCGAGCGGATCTGCGAGGCTCGGCCGAGCGGGAGGGCGAAGGCGTTCTCGAGCACGGTCTGACCTTCGATCTTGCGGCGGATATCGCGAATGATCCGGCCCAGCCGGCTGCGCAGAATGCGCAACTGCCGCTGATGCCGCTTGAATTGCTTGGCATGAGCGTAGCGCCCCGCCATCATTGCCGCGGTCCTGGCAATGCGAAGATAGGACTGCCGCAGCCTGACCCCGTGCTTCCTCGCCAGGCGGTTGAGCCCCTTGATCGCCGCGTGCAGCAGCTTGGCATCGGTCGGAAAGGTGATGGCCTTCGGTTGCACGGTGGTATCGACCGTGACCCGCTTGAGGTCCTGGCCGCGTAACGCGCCGGCCTCGTGCGCCACCCGCAGGCTCTCGGCCAGCAACAGCTCCAGCTTGTCGCCGAGCCGCTTGCGCCAATGGCTCAGGTCCGAGCGCTCGTGCGGGAACGCGTGCTGGAAGAACTCTTCGCCGGTGAAGTACTGGAAATACGGGTCGTGGACCCAACGCTCGCACACCCCCTCATCGGAGAGGCCGTAAATGTGCTTGAGCAGGAGCAGCCCAATCACGAAGCGGGTCGCGATGCCTGGCCGACCGTTCTCGCTATAGAGCGGAGCGATCTCGCCGTCGATCCAGTCCCAATCGACCTTGCCGGCGAGCTGAACCAGCTCGTGCTTCAAATTGATGATCTGGTCCAGCCTGGCCCGGAACAGATCGCCCGATCCCGTCGTCCTATGCTTCTTCGGTCGCATCGCCACCTCCGATGCGACCACCGAATCATGACTGGCGATTCGACGGAATCCTGAAAATGAAATTGCAAGGTTCCGATGCCCCAAGCATCAAAATCCTGCATTCCAAAAACAGTCCACAAAGTCAAATGCGATCCTAGCTCAATCGCTTAGCCGCTCTTCACGGACGACT
>NZ_JBEPRQ010000076.1:0-1508 GCF_040548425.1 Bradyrhizobium sp. i1.15.2
ACCGAGACCGCGCTGGCGCAGCTCTGGGCGGAGCTTCTCGGTCTGGCGCGGGTCGGCCGCCACGACAACTTCTTCGAACTGGGCGGCCACTCGCTGTTGGCGGTGCAGTTGATGGAGCGTCTGCGGCGGCTGTCGCTGGGGATCGAGGTGCGGACCTTGTTCGCCAAGCCGGTGCTGGCGGATCTGGCCGCAAGCCTGGGCACTCATCAGGAGGTGGCGGTCCCGGCCAACCTGATCACCGCGAGCAGCACGGCGATTACGCCGCAGATGCTGCCGCTGATCGAGCTGACGCAGGGCGAGATCGATCGGATCGTCGCCATGGTGCCTGGTGACGTCGCCAACATCCAGGACATTTATGGCTTGTCGGCGCTGCAGGACGGCATCCTGTTCCATCATTTGCTCGCCAGCCATGGCGATCCGTACCTGCTGGTGTCGCAGATGGCGTTTGCCGACCGTGGCCTGTTGGATCGCTATCTTGCCGCGGTTCAGCGGGTGGTGGATCGGCACGACATCTTAAGGACATCGTTTGTCTGGGAGGGCCTGTCGAGCCCGGCCCAGGTGGTGTGGCGGAACGCGCCGCTGCTGGTGACCGAGGTTGAGCTGGACGGGTCTTCTGGTCCCGGCCACGAGCAGCTTAAGGATCGGTTTGATCCGCGCCAGCACCGCATCGATCTTGGCCGGGCGCCGCTGTTGCGGTTTGTGATTGCGCGCGAGCCCGGCAGCGCGCGCTGGCTGCTTTTGGAGCTGCAGCACCATTTGATCGGGGATCACACCACGCTGGAAGTGATGCATGCCGAGGTCCGGGCCGTGCTGGAGGGGCGCGAGCATGAGCTGATAGCCCCGCAGCCGTTCCGCAATCTGGTGGCCCAGGCGCGATTGGGCGTGGGTGCGGATGCGCATGAGCAGTTCTTCCGGAGGCTGCTGGCCGACATCGATGAGCCGACCACGCCGTTTGGGCTGAGCGAGATCCGCGGCGACGGCAGCGGCGTGGGCGAGGCGCATCGGATGCTGCCGCAGGCGCTCAACGCGCGGCTGCGCAGCCAGGCGCGGCGGCTCGGGGTGAGCCTGGCCAGCCTGTGCCATCTGGCCTGGGGGCAGGTGGTGGCGCGCAGCAGCGGCCGCGAGCAGGTGGTGTTCGGCACGGTGCTGTTCGGCCGCATGCATGGCGGCGCCGGTGCCGACCGCGCCATGGGCCTGTTCATGAACACCCTGCCGCTGCGGCTTGATCTCGACGGCACCGGGGTCGAGGCGAGCGTGCGCACCACCCACGCCCGGCTGGCCGAGCTGCTGGCGCATGAGCATGCCTCGCTGGCCTTGGCGCAACGCTGCAGCAGCGTTGCGGCACCGGCGCCGCTGTTCAGCGCGCTGTTGAACTATCGCCACACCACGCCAGCGGTCATGTCCGGTTCTACACCGAATGATGGGCTAGAGGGGGTGGAATGGCTGGGCGGGGAGGAGCGCACCAACTATCCCCTGTCCTTGTCGGTGGAGGATTTTGGCGAGGCGCT
>NZ_JBEPRQ010000077.1:0-1489 GCF_040548425.1 Bradyrhizobium sp. i1.15.2
AAAGTCGATCCAGTTTGAGGCCGCTGGTCAGCGATCTGCTGTGTTCCGGCGAGACGCATCCATGGCCTGGCCATTGTTGCTTGGCTCGCGCTGTCGCCGTCAACCCCGCGCGTGCCGCGCCCCTGTGGGCTTCGGGGGTTGACCGCGACAGCGGAGCAAGCAAAGGGCCTGCCATGCCAAGAATGCACGAGAGCGCGTCGCGCTCAGGGCGCTGCGGTGGCAGCTGAGACATCGGTGACGGGCTTCGGGCCGAACGGGTTGTCGAGCGGCTGCAAGGTTTTCTGCTCCAGATCGAAGTAACCGAGATCGTAGTGCATGAAGCTGACGAGCCAAATGCCCTCGTCGACCTCCTTGATGCCGAGCTTCTGACCGGCCAGCACGGTTGAGATGTTGATCTTCTTGCGATGCAGGCAGAGCCGCCCGCAAGCGGTGACGACAATGTCGCGGTCGTGGAAGGGGTAAGTCAGTTCGGGCAGGCCGTCATAGACGCGCGTTGAAGCGGTGTAGAGCTCGGCGGGGCACTTCATGCCGAGTGCCTCATGGGGCCGCTCGGTGTTGAATTCGTGCACGAAGGCATCGAAGCGTTCCTGCTGCTGCAGGCTGTTGAAGCCTGGCGGGCGGGTCGCTTCCTTTTTGAGGGTGAGGTGCATGCGCTCGTGCCGGCCGTTCTGCTGCGGACGGCCCGGCTTGATGCGCTCAATGGCAATGCCCAGCCGGAGCCACCAGACCGAAAGCTTCGACAGATTGAACAAGGCGTTGGGGCTGGCAAAGGGCACGCCGTTGTCGGAGCGAATGGCCAGTGGCAGGCCGCGCTCGTGGAACAAGCGCTCGAAGGCGGTCATGGCGGGGTCTTCGCGCGTCGAGTCGAGCGCCTCGCTCAGCAACAGGAAGCGCGAGGCGTGATCGCTGACCGTCAAGGGAAAGCAGTAGCGGCCATTGCCGAGCTTGAACTCGCCCTTGAAGTCGGCGCACCAGAGATCATTGGGGGCCGTCCCTTGCGACAGCGGCGTGCCGCGCGCACGGTGGCGCGGTCCGCCGCCGCGTTTGACCAGGCCGTGGCGATCGAGCACCGCATGAATGGTGCTTTTGGCCGGCACGCGAACATCGCCATCGAGCCGGCGCACCAGCAACTCGCGGATCTTGCGCGCACCCCAATGCGGCTTCTCGGCCTTGAACTGGACAATCAGGGTCTCGATCTGGGCCGGCAATTGGTTGGCGTAGCGAACCGGCCGTCGGGAGCGGTCGTTCAGCGCCTCGAGCCCGTGTTCCTTGTAACGATCGAAAATCTTGTAGCCGGTCTTGCGGGAGATGCCGAACTCCCGGCACACATCCGTCATGGCTTCCCCGTCCAACAGCCGGGCGACAAAGCGAAGGCGCTCTTCCATTACCGAACTCGCTTTCCACGGCATCTACACCTCCCGCAGAACAAAAGCGGAAAGTGTAACCCATGTGTCCGGTACGAACTGTCACCTATGTCTCGGGTCGCTCA
>NZ_JBEPRQ010000078.1:0-1460 GCF_040548425.1 Bradyrhizobium sp. i1.15.2
GGCGGATTCAAACGGTCGTCGCAACACCAGTTACTTTCACTCATAACAGAAGATCGTCAAGCGCCTCCGCCGGCGTTTTCCAGCCTAGTGTCTTCCGCGGTCGGGCATTGAGGGCCGCTGCCACAGCGGATATCTCTTCGGCGCTGTGGATGCTCAGGTCCGTGCCTTTCGGGAAGTACTGCCGCAGCAGCCCGTTGGTGTTCTCGTTAGTGCCGCGCTGCCATGGGCTTTGCGGGTCGCAGAAGTAGACCTGGATACCCGCATCGATCTTGAGACGATCGTGCTGAGCCATTTCGGCTCCCTGATCCCAGGTTAGCGAACGGCGCAGCTCTTCGGGCAAAGTGATGATGGTGCGCGTGATCGCGTCGCGCACGGCTTCGGCCCCATGTCCCGCAAGGGCTGGCCCGTTCTTCGCGCGCGGAGCTTCGCCATGCCCCGCCAACCGTGGAAGGTGCAAGAGCATCGTAAAGCGCGTCGTGCGCTCGACCAGCGTGCCGATTGCCGAGCTGCCAAGACCGAGGATAAGGTCCCCCTCCCAATGTCCCGGCACTGCTCGATCGGCAGCTTCAGCAGGGCGCTCACTGATCATGATCTCCGGCGAGACAAAGCCCTTGCCTCGCCTGCGTACGCGCGCTCTGGGCATCCGTAACACACGCCCTGTTCGCAAGCAGGCCGTCAGCTCGCGGCGTAGCGCGCCACGGCCCTGAACGAAGAGGGCTTGATAGATAGCTTCGTGGCTGATGCGCATCGTCTTGTCGTCCGGGAAGTCGATCGGCAAGCGTCGAGCAATCTGCTCAGGGCTCCAGGCTTTGGCCCATCGCCGATCCTTGCGCTGGCCATGCCGCCGCCCCTTCCACGGAACGGCGGGACCAGGAACGGGAGCGCCGGTCGGGGCTACGACGCCGCCAGCAAGTCTTTCCTCCACATAAGTGCGCAAGGTTGCATTGAGCGCAAGCTTGGTCGGCTTAGGCCGGCGGGCGGATCGATCCGCATGCCATTGGGCAGTTATTGCCCGATACTCCAACCCGCCGCCGCGAGTGGCCGCGTTGCGCCGCAGTTCACGGGAGACTGTGGAAGCAGCCCGCCCCAGGCGACGTCCAATCTCCTGTATGGAATGGCCCTGCACCTTGAGAAGTGCGATCTCCTCGCGCTCATTCAACGAGAGATACCGCCCGGACAGTGCCTTTGCCGAAGATCTGAACATCGCTGGTGGCATGCCGCCCGCCTTTCGGAATAATCTGCTTCCGACAGGTTGTGACAATCCGGCTTCGAGTGCAGCATCTTCGCTGCTTAACCCAGCGGCAATCGCCCGCCAAAATTTATTCTGTTCATCGCGCCCGGCAACAGAGGGCCGTCCTGGCGACGGCAATGGGGCTCGTCCTGACCGCGCCGATCTGCGCCTTACAACGTTCATCGCAACCTCCAAACTCCTGGTGTTGCGACGACCGTTTGAATCCGCC
>NZ_JBEPRQ010000079.1:0-1451 GCF_040548425.1 Bradyrhizobium sp. i1.15.2
AAACTTGCGTTGCACTTCGTGTGAGGCCCGCTCTGTCCGTGATAGCGCGCGCTGGCGCAGCTCACCCAAGGTCCGCGATCACCTAGCCAGATATCCAAAGGGCATAGTAACGCGAGTAAGCTTCGCCACCTTGCTCCCAGGGAGCCGTGGGTTGGAATCCGATCCTTTCGTATAGACGATGCGAGGCCGTTAGCGCGTTGTTGCTTGACAAGCGTATGCGATCGTATCCTGCGCTGCGAGCAAAGCTGATAAGTGCATCTGAGATAGCTCGTGCGATCCCCCGGCCTCGGTAGGTTGGGGCGACAAACATGCGAACCATTTCGCACTGTCGATCGTCGAAACGCTTGATCGCACCGGTACCGATGATTTCGTTTTCGGCGATCACACACAAAAGGAGAGCTCGATCGGCGTACACAGTTTCCGCGTTGTCGAGGTCCGATAGCCGCGAATAAATGAAGTCCCGCACAAAACTGTCGGGGTGATCATGGAAATGCTCATGCCAAACAGCTTCAATGAGCCGCCGCGCCGCCGGCGCGTCGCCAAGTCGGAATGGCCGAATTGTCCAATTTGGTTCCAGGCGAGTGAGAACTGCCATGGGCATCCCCTCCCTTGATCATACGCCCTGACGTGCAAATCAAAAATCAAGCCGGCCGTAGAGTTCGTCGAATGGTACGCACACATGCTCATTGTAGGCGGCCCTCGATTGCAGCCGCTCATACCAGCGCTCAACGTTCGGCAAGTTCGGGCGCGGAAGGTCAAGGTTGAGATAGCGATAAAGATGGGTTCCTATCGGAATATCGGCGAGTGATAGCTGGTCTCCGAGCACGAAGCACCTGCCTTTCAACTGATGGTCGATGTGCTTCAGATAACGGCTGGTTTGTTCCAGAGCTTTGTCAACCGCAGCCAAATTGCGTTGCGCTTCGGGCGTCCGGTACCAACCCCAAAACACACCAACCATGAACGCCGGCTGCAACGCGGTTTGCGACCAATCCATCCATTGGTCTGCCTTCGCGCGCTCAGCCGGATTCGCCTTCCAGAACGACGTTTCGGAAGCGTATTTGGCCGCAAGATATCTCAAGATGGCGTGCGACTCCCAGACGACGACGCCGGAGTCATCAATTACTGGAAGGCGGCCATGCGGGTTCATGGCCAGGAATTCAGGCGTGTCGAGGCCCCCGAACGAGCCTCCAAGCTCGACATGCTTGTGCGCGATGCCGAGCTCACCGACCAGCCACATCACCTTCTGCAAGTTGAATGACGATTTACGGCCATAAATGGTGAGCATTGGCGCGGATCTCAATTGGGGATATTGGCTTACACTTAGAGCCCAGCAGTAAGCAGAAATGAAATGACGCTACAAGCTGCAATAGCTCCTTGCACTCGTTTTGGGTGATAAGGCACCTGTCAGGCTTGAATCACAGCTTTCCGCTGTGACTGCCAAGCTGACGTTC
>NZ_JBEPRQ010000080.1:0-1446 GCF_040548425.1 Bradyrhizobium sp. i1.15.2
CTCACGCGCTCGCCCTCGCAGACCACCGCCACCGCGTCCGGCGCTTGGCGCACCTGCGCCTCGAACAGCTCATGGATGCACTGCTCCGCCGGATAGGGCGCCGCCGTCCGGTTCAACTCCTCCAGCAGATAGGTGCGCTCAGCGGGCGACAGCAGCTCAATCCGCCCGACCGGTTGCCGCGCATCGGCAACCATCGCCCGCAGCAGCGCCAGCAGATAGCCACGCTGCCGCTCGATCGTCGTCGGATCAAACAGAGCTGTGGCATAACCCAGCGTTCCCGCAATCACCTCGCCGCGCTCGCCGAGGTTCAGCTCCAGATCGAACTTGACCTGATCGTAGCCCTGCCCCGCCGCCTCGACGCGCAGCCCGGCAAGGTCGAACGACTCGACGGCGTCGTGTTGCCAGGCCAACATCACCTGGAACAGCGGCGTGTGATCAAGATGCCGGGGCGGCTGCACGATCTCGACCACCTGCTCAAACGGCAGGTCCTGATGCTCCTGCGCAGCCAGCGCCGTGCGCCGCGTCCGTTCCAGAAGCTGCGACACGCTCGGCGCGCCCGACAGGTCGAGGCGAAGCGCCAGGGTGTTGACGAAGAAGCCGATCAACTCTTCGATCTCGCGCCGGCCGCGATTGGCGCTCGGCACCCCGATCACAAGGTCGTCCTGTCCTGACAGACGCGCCAGCACCGCCGCCCACGCCGCCAGCACCGTCATGAACAACGTCGTGCCATGTTGCCGGCTCAGCTGCTTCAGCCCCCGCGTCAGATCCGCATCGATGACGACAGGCACACTGGCCCCGGCAAACGACTGTTGCGCCGGCCGCGGCCGGTCCGTCGGCAAGTCCAGACGGGCTGGGGCGCCAGATAGATTATTGCGCCAATAATGCGCCTGGCTCTGCAGCCGCTCGCCCGAGAGCCACTGCCGCTGCCAGGCGGCATAATCCGGATACTGGATCGCAAGCGGCGGCAGCGGATCGTCTTCTCCGGACACGAACGCCCGGTACAGCTGACTGAGTTCACGCACCAGCACGCCCAGCGACCAGCCGTCCGAGACGATGTGATGCTGGGTCAGCAGGAAGACGTGTTCCTCATCCGACAGCCGGATCAGCCGGCCGCGGATCAGCGGGCCATGCGCCAGATCGAACGGCCTGCGCGCCTCTTGCTGGCACAGCTCCGCAAGCGCGGCGTCCGCATCTACCCTGTCCTGCAGATCGTGCTCCACCACCGGCAGCCCCGCATCCGGCGGCAGAACCTCAACCCGGGGTGTGCCCTGCGGTGCGACAAAGACACTGCGCAGCGCCTCATGACGCGCAAACAAGCGGTCAAGGCTGCGCTGCCAGGCGCTGCGGTCGAGCGCGCCACGCAGCCGCAAGGCCAGCGGGATGTGATAGTTCGTGCTGCCCTCGTCCAGCTGAGCCAAAAACCATAGCCGCTGCTGCGCAAAAGAC
>NZ_JBEPRQ010000081.1:0-1376 GCF_040548425.1 Bradyrhizobium sp. i1.15.2
ATGATGGGGTGGACGCCCCGCCGACGGCATCGATGTGCCAAAGTGGAGGTGTTTAGCACCACTTAAGGGAGGCGTCCGTGTCGGAGGTTAGCATAATCGGTCTGGACATCGCCAAGCAGGTTTTCCACGCTCATGGAGCAGACGGGAAAGGGCGAGCTATATTCAGCAAACGGATCAGCCGAGGAAAGCTGCTGGATTTCTTCGCAGCCCAGCCGAGTTGCACGGTAGCGCTGGAGGCATGTGGCGGAGCCCATCACTGGGCCCGTCAGCTCACTCGGCTTGGCCACGAAGTTCGGCTGATCCCTCCCGCCTATGTAAAGCCGTTTGTGAAGCGGCAAAAGAACGACGCGATCGACGCCGAGGCGATCTGCGAAGCAGCGCAGCGGCCGAGCATGCGGTTCGTGGCCGTGAAGAGCGAACAGCAACAGGCGGCGGGTCTGGTGTTTCGGACCCGTGACCTGTTAGTGCGGCAGCGAACGCAGCTCATCAACGCGATCCGGGGACATCTCACTGAATATGGATGGGTCGCACCTAAGGGGCCATCGCACGTGGCGATGCTTATCGATCTGATCGAGGAGGAAGAGATGGCCAGCTCGCTTCCCAAAGCGGCCCACGCCATGTTCCGATTGATGTTGGACCTGCTGACCGACCTCAATGGCAAGATCGCGGATCTCGACCAGGAGATCGCGCGACGTGCTCGCGAGGACGAGGTATCGCGCCGGCTAATGACCGTTCCCGGCATCGGCCCAATCTCCGCCACCGCGATCGCCGCTCTAGCACCGCCGGCCGAGACCTTTGCCAAAGGCCGTGACTTCGCGGCATGGCTCGGTCTCACGCCTCTTCAAAGATCGACAGGCGGCAAGCAGAAGCTCGGTGCGACATCCAAGATGGGCGAACGCACGCTCAGGCGCCTTCTCATCATCGGCAGCAGCGCGGTCGTGCAACAGGCGAGCAAACGCGGTGCGCCAAGGGGATCGTGGCTCGAACAGATGCTGGCTCGCAAACCGCGCATGCTGGTAACGGTCGCGCTCGCCAATAAGATGGCGCGGATCGTCTGGGCGCTACTTATCAAGCAGGAGAATTACAGGGCTCCGGTCGCAGCCAAGGCGTGATCCTGGCCGACCTGAGGTCGTCAGAGATGTAGTCGGTCGAAGGAGAGTATGGCGCAACAGTCGGCGAGACGAGACCGGAAGAACCAGGTGTACTCATCGTGCCCAGAGCACGCGTTTATGATTTGGTTCCGGTCTGCGAACTCCCATACGGGCCCGCAGCTTCATCGCTGCACCATCAGAGGCCGGACAGATGGCAGCATCCGACTACGTGCCGATCTTCCTCAAAAATCGCTTGCATCTCGCGGGGCGTCCACAGATGAGTAC
>NZ_JBEPRQ010000082.1:0-1369 GCF_040548425.1 Bradyrhizobium sp. i1.15.2
ATCAGCAAGCCGCCTGACCTTCACGCAACGCCATCGTAGAACTCGCCGCGCTCGCGCGCATGTGTCAATCAGGCGGCCTTCGTCGTATGCGTACCATTCATGTGCTGCTGCAACGGGAGGGCTGGGCCGTTAACGTCAAACGGGTCTATCGCCTGTACCGGGAATTGAGCCTGCAATTACGCAACAAAACGCCCAAGCGCCGCGTCAAGGCCAAGCTGCGAGAAGATCGAACCGATGCCAAACAGATCAACGAGACCTGGGCCATGGACTTCGTTCACGACCAGCTGGCCACCGGCCGCAAACTCCGCGTGCTGACGATTGTCGACATCTTCAGCCGCTTCTCGCCGGCGGTCGATCCGCGGTTCAGCTATCGAGGCGAGGACGTTGTGCTGACTCTGGAGCGCATCTGCAAAACCGTCGGTTACCCGAAGAGCATTCGTGTGGATCAGGGATCGGAGTTCATCTCCCGCGATCTCGACATCTGGGCTTATCAAAGAGGCGTTGTGCTCGACTTCTCACGTCCCGGCAAGCCGACGGACAATAGCTTCATCGAATCCTTCAACGGCAAGTTCAGAACCGAATGCCTGAACATGCACTGGTTCCTGAGCCTTGACGACGCCCGGCAGAAAATGGAGGATTGGCGTAGAGACTACGACGAAGTCCGGCCCCATAGCGCGATCGGCAACCAGGCGCCGATATCGCTGTTGAATGGCTCATCGGCGCCCCCGCCGGCATGAGCTAAACCCCGGAAAATTCCAGCATCAGCTGGCCTAGTTTTGGGGAGCACTTCAGGAGGGGCCGGGCCCTCGGGGCGTTCGGCCTCGGCGATAGGGGCCGCCAACCAATCGATAACCAATACTACGGCGCAACCAAGCGCGAACAGACGCGACTAATCATCGCCAATTTCATTAGGGTTTTCAGTGTTCTGCGGGCTCCCTTCCCGCTCATAACGGTCTGGTTGCAGGTTCGAGTCCTGCCTGGGCCCACCAACGTGATCAATAGTTTACTTCGTCTTTGTTGCCTGCAGCGCTGCCGCCGCACCAGATACGTGCACTTGTCGTTCGTGGCCGGGTTTGGCATCGAATCATTCGCCAGTGTTAGATGGATAGGGGATGGGAGCAACAAACCCACGCGGCACCAGACTGGAGCGGTGGAGTGCTTGCTGCATGCCTCCAATCAAAGCTCCACGCACCCCCAAACTGCATCAAACGTTAGTCAGAGCCAATATTGTAAGCCGAATAACAACTTTCTTGGAGCGCAACACCTCCCCTATGTAGTCGTCCGTTAAGAAGCCGAATTGAGCGGGGCCGGACAGGCGGGCGTGCGCCAGAGCTGGATCAGGAACAGGCACAAGAGTTCTCTGAGCCAG
>NZ_JBEPRQ010000083.1:0-1352 GCF_040548425.1 Bradyrhizobium sp. i1.15.2
GATCAGCAAGCCGCCTGACCTTCACGCAACGCCATCGTAGAACTCGCCGCGCTCGCGCGCATGTGTCAATCAGGCGGCCTTCGTCGTATGCGTACAGACTTACTCCAAGCGAGCCCTCTCGTATGAAAAGATAAACGACTTTGATCGCGCCATCGCAGACTTCGGAATGGCGATCCTCCTAGACCCGTCAGGAAATCTATATAGAAATCGAGCTTTTGCTTTCGTCAAAAAAGGAGACTTTGACGGTGCCATCGCAAGCCTCGATGAAGCGATCAGCGTCAATAGAAGAGACGGAAGCTCATACGCGGCGCGCGGGACTATATATCAACAAAGGGCAGCTACACCGAAACGACATTGGACCGATCTTGCGCGTGCAAAAGCCGCTTACAAAATGGCGCTGCGGTTAACAATCGAGACAGACGGAGAGCTAGAGCTTAGGAAACTTGCACTCGATAACTATACCAAGATTTCCGCGGAAGAAGGCTTAAGCGACTACATCGCAAGTTGGTTAGTTGATGAACCGATGTATTTGCTCCTTGCGGCAATCAGTTGCATTCTGATTGCTAGCACTATCTACGGCTTGTTTGCGTTTTACTCGAACCCATCACGTCCAACTCTGGTCGACCAAGCGACTGTCCCCTTGGGACGCACACCGGATCTGGCTGCCGCGTCTACTGATGGTTTGCTGTCGGACAACCTCGAACTGTCATCTGTGGATTACAGCACCGTAATGGCGCCGCACGACTGGATACACCACTCGCCCAAACACGAGGATCCCAAAAGCGAGCCAAAAGAGCGCAAACCTACGGAGAAGGTTTCTCAACGTTCGCCGTTCGATCGAGGCTATAGAAATTGAGTCCCTATTGTGAGCGATTTTTCAGATAGTAGGTGTTAGCTGCAATTTCAGCTAAGCACATCGAAATATTCACCAGCAACGCTGAAATGCAGAACCCTACGGAGCCGCTAAATATGAAACCAACTAGCGCCCATCTGCTGCCGGCAACCATCGCAAGAGGAATAGCGCCTAGGAGACCAAACGCAAAAGTGACTCCAACAACAAACAGCATTTCTAACACGCCGATCACGCTGAGAATGAATCGTCGAAAGGCGTTCATCTTTGCCTCCAATGCAATTGACCATCCGCATGGGAAGATTAGTGCAGAACGAGCGCTTGCACTACTGTGGTGTTGAAGCTCCTCACGGCCGTAGCGGCAGTCCTCTCCCCTTCAAGGTACATCGGTGGGGGACGTCCATCAGGGTACGCCTCCGATGGGGGCCGTCTTGCGTGAGGGTTGGTAATTCGCGAAGCGTGTGACCTTAAGTCTAGCTTTAAGGTCATCAGGCGATGCGGG
>NZ_JBEPRQ010000084.1:0-1347 GCF_040548425.1 Bradyrhizobium sp. i1.15.2
GCGGAGCACGCCGGCGAAGCTGAGGGATCTGACCTTGCCGGCACGTTGCGCGCGCATGTGAGTGCGCGGCTGCCCGACTACATGGTGCCGGCTGCGTTTGTGCGGCTGGCGGGGCTGCCGCTGACGGCAAACGGCAAGCTCGACCGCAACGCGCTGCCGATGCCTGAGGATGCGGCCTATGCGCGCGCGGCCTATGAGCCGCCGCGGGGCGAGACCGAGACCGCGCTGGCGCAGCTCTGGGCGGAGCTTCTCGGTGTGGCGCGGGTCGGCCGCCACGACAACTTCTTCGACCTCGGTGGACATTCGCTGCTAGCGCTGCAAGTGCTTGAGCAACTCCGGCGGCGGGGTCTGATCCTCGATCTTTCCGTGCATTTCACGAATCCTCGTCTCGATCAGTGCGCCGAGAAGGTGCGCCCCGCATCGAAGAACCATCGGAAATCTGCGAGCCAACTTATTCCGCTTCGACTTGCGAACAGTCAGCCACTTATCCTCTGTCACGCCCTTGGCGGAGGGCTGAGCATCTATAATGACCTCGCGCGGGCGCTGCCAGCTACACAGACCATCTACGGTATACATGCCCTAGAGTTCGGTCACGAACTCCTGAAGGTCGGTTCGATTGACGAGATCGCCCAAGTCTATGCTCGGGCTATTGTGCCTGTGCTGCCGGACATGGCTTGTACGCTCGCCGGATGGTCCTTTGGCGGTGTGCTCGCCCACGCCGTTGCTGGGATACTAATCTCTGCAAACGTGAGGGTCGATTTAGTGGCAATGATCGATAGTGCCCATCCGTCGGCGCTAGGGACGCCTTCCACTCTCACCTTGGACCAGGAATGGTCTGAATTCCTTGCATTCCTTGTCGACGAGGGAGGATTGTCGCCTGAACACGATGCAACCATGGAAATTCGGCCGGGTGACTTCGCTACGCTCGCGAGCGCTGCTTTCGGTGCATGGAAAATCGGTGTACCGGCGCTTGAGGAAATCTTCCAATTGTTCATTCGCCATATTCGCGCGGGCAAACTATACGTGCCTAAGAAGGTTTCGGCGCTCTGCGTCTATTACACTCGGGAGTCCACTAGCGCAGCAACTCCATGGCACGCTGCTTTCGAGAGCGTCGTTGAAGGGCCCCCTCTTCCTGGCGATCATCGTTCCCTTCTGAAGCATCCAAATGTGACCGTTCTTGCGGAGGACCTCTCACATCGCCTTCCCGGCGAGGCAGAGTTGGTACCGGTTGTCTGAACAGAGTTCCGGGTCGATAGTCGTCCGTTAAGAAGCCGAATTGAGCGGGGCCGGACAGGCGGGCGTGCGCCAGAGCTGGATCAGGAACAGGCACAAGAGTTCTCTGAGCCA
>NZ_JBEPRQ010000085.1:0-1271 GCF_040548425.1 Bradyrhizobium sp. i1.15.2
TGTTTAGACCGGACAGATCACTGACAGGTGTTCGGAGACATAGCTGACACATCAAAATGGGCTGGTCTGGTCGATTCGGGAGGCCGTCCATGCCCTGGAACGAGGTGTCGGTGATGGATCAACGACGAGAATTCGTGCGGCTTGCCTTGCAGGAGGGAACGAACCGGCGAGAGCTGTGCCGGCGGTTCGGGATCAGTCCTGATGTGGGCTACAAATGGCTGAGGCGCTGGCAGGCCGGCGACCATGAACTGGCGGATCAGCCCCGTCGTCCGAAGCGGATGCCCCAACGCAGCGAGCCTGCTGTGGAGGCGCAGGTTTTGGCTGTGCGTGACCAGCATCCAGCCTGGGGGGCGCGCAAGATTGCCCATTGCCTGAAGCGCGAAGGCCAGGCTGTGCCTGTGCCTTCGACGGTCCATCAGATCCTGTGCCGGAACGAGCGGATCAAGCCAAGTGAGAAGGCCCCGCCGAGCCCTCCAGGTCATCGCTTTGAGAAGGAGGCGCCCAATCAGCTGTGGCAGATGGACTTCAAGGGCCACATGCCCCTTGCCAACGGAACGCGTTGTCATCCGCTGACCATGGTCGACGATCACTCGCGCTATGCCGTGTGTCTGGAGGCATGCGCCAATGAGCAGCGTCCCGCCGTGCAGAAGCATCTGGTCGATACCTTCCGCCGTTATGGCCTGCCGGAGGCCTTCTACATCGACAATGGCTCCCCTTGGGGTGACACGTCTGGCGTTCGCTGGACCGCGCTGAAGGTTTGGCTGCTCAAGCTTGGCATCAGGGTGGTGCATGCCAGGCCGCGCCATCCCCAGGGCCGGGGCAAGAATGAACGCTTCCATCGCAGCCTGAACGCGGAAGTGTTTGCTCTGCGCGCGTTCCGCACTCTGGCGGAAGTCCAAGACGCCCTCGATAGCTGGCGCATGCTCTACAATCTGGAACGGCCTCATGAAAGTCTCGGCATGGGGGTCCCCGCCGATCGCTACCGGCCAAGTTCTCGCGCCATGCCGGAACGAGTTCCGCAGGTCCAATACGATGCCGGAGAGATCGTTCGCACCGTCTCCTCGACTCGGAGTTACATCTCCTTCCGGGGACAAATGTGGAAAGTCCCACAAGCCTTCTGCGGCGAGCGGCTCGCCATCAGACCGCTCGACCGCGACGGCCATTACGGAATCTTCTTCGCCAGTTGGCAGGTCGCATCAATCGACTTGACCAATGGCCAACCTGTCAGTGATGTGTCCGAACAAGCGTCAGCTATGTCTCCGGTCTAAACA
>NZ_JBEPRQ010000086.1:0-1254 GCF_040548425.1 Bradyrhizobium sp. i1.15.2
CTCCTGACGCTGCGCGGCCTGTTCAGGATCAAGAACGCGGACGAAGAGAAGCGCAAGCCGGTGCCGCTCGACCAGGTCGAGCCGGCCAAGGACATCGTCAAGCGTTTCGCCACCGGCGCGATGAGCTTCGGCTCGATCTCGCGCGAGGCGCACACCACGCTCGCGATCGCCATGAACCGGATCGGCGGCAAGTCGAACACCGGCGAGGGCGGCGAGGAAGCCGACCGCTTCAAGCCGCTGCCGAACGGCGATTCCATGCGCTCGGCGATCAAGCAGGTCGCCTCGGGCCGCTTCGGCGTCACCACGGAGTATCTCGTCAACTCCGACATGATGCAGATCAAGATGGCGCAGGGCGCCAAGCCCGGCGAAGGCGGCCAGCTGCCCGGCCACAAGGTCGATGCGACCATCGCAAAGGTCCGGCATTCGACGCCGGGCGTCGGCCTGATCTCGCCGCCACCGCACCACGACATCTACTCGATCGAGGATCTGGCGCAGCTGATCTACGACCTCAAGAACGTCAACCCGGACGGCGCGGTCTCGGTCAAGCTCGTCTCGGAGATCGGCGTCGGCACGGTGGCCGCGGGCGTGGCCAAGGCGCGCGCCGACCATGTCACCATCGCGGGCTTCGAGGGCGGCACCGGCGCTTCGCCGCTCACCTCGATCAAGCACGCGGGATCACCGTGGGAGATCGGCCTCGCCGAAACCCACCAGACGCTGGTGCGCGAGCGGCTGCGCAGCCGCATCGTGGTCCAGGTCGACGGCGGTTTCCGCACCGGCCGCGACGTCGTGATCGGCGCGCTGCTCGGTGCCGACGAGTTCGGCTTCGCCACCGCGCCCTTGATCGCGGCCGGCTGCATCATGATGCGCAAGTGCCACCTCAACACCTGCCCGGTCGGCGTCGCGACCCAGGACCCGGTCCTGCGCAAGCGCTTCACCGGCCAGCCCGAGCATGTGATCAACTACTTCTTCTTCGTCGCCGAGGAGGTCCGCGAGATCATGGCCTCGCTCGGCTTCCGCAGCTTCAACGAGATGATCGGCCAGGTGCAGCTGCTCGACCAGACCAAGCTGGTCGCGCACTGGAAGGCCAAGGGCCTCGACTTCTCCAAGCTGTTCGTCAAGCAGAAGGAAGAGAAGGGCCAGAAGATCTATCACTCCGAGCGCCAGAACCATCATCTGGAAGCGGTGCTCGACCGCACGCTGATCGAGCAGGCGACGCCTGCGCTCGACCGCGGTGCGCCGGTGAAGATCGAGGCC
>NZ_JBEPRQ010000087.1:0-1182 GCF_040548425.1 Bradyrhizobium sp. i1.15.2
CCCACCCTTGTAATAGCGCGATCAGTTATTCTCGACCTGTTCCGTGAGGAATGGCCTGCCGCGGTTTGCACCCCGCGACAGGCCGCTGATGATCGGATCGAGCCCACCCAGAGCAGTTTGTGGCTGCCCCGTAGCGTGATCGCGTCAGCACCTTCATCGGACCCGGATGGTTGCCGGAACAACTTGGTTCGCTTCACAAGGCAGGGTCGACGAAGATGACACAGACTAACATAACGACGGCCGGGATCGATACGTCCAAGGCCAAGCTGGACGTCGCGGTTCATGGTCGAACCGAGCGCTGGCAGGTCGCCAATGCTTTGCCGGGTTGGCGCGCTCTGGCAGCAAACCTGGCCAAGGCCGGCGTCACACGGATCGGGATCGAGGCCACTGGCGGCTATGAACGTGGCGTGGTGGAGCATTTGCGATCGGCCGGCTTTACCGTGCTGTTGCTGCAGCCGCTTCAGGTCAAGGCGTTCGCCAAGGTCCATTTGCGCCGGGCCAAGAATGATGCGCTCGACGCCGTATTGATCGCTGCCTGTGCTGCGGCGCTCGATCCCCCTGAGATCGCGCCGGATCCGCGATTGACGGAATTGGCCGACTATCTGACCTTTCTTGAGCAGATCGAGGAAGACATCCGGCGCTTCAAGACCCGTCTCGAGCACATCGACGAGCCTGCGTTGCGACGCATCGTCGACAGCGACATCACCCGGTTGAAGGCACGCAGGGCGGCGCAGATCCGTGACATTGCCAAGCGCCTTCGTGCCTACGACGATCTGGCCAAGCGGCTCAAGCTGGTGCTGAGCGTTCCCGGCATCGGCGAGCGGACGGCGCTGGCGATCGTCATCCGCATGCCCGAGCTCGGTCGCGTCAGCCGGGAGCAAGCCGCAGCCCTGGCCGGGTTGGCTCCCTTCGATGCTGACAGCGGACAGCACAGAGGGCAGCGCAAAATCGCCGGAGGCCGCAGCCGCCTGCGGCGCTCCCTATTCGCCGCCGCCCTTCCAGCTGCCTTCCGTTGGAACAAGGCTCTGATCGCGCTGTATGCCCGCCTCATGGCAAACGGCAAAGTCCATAACGCAGCGCTCATCGCCTGCGCCCGCAAGCTCCTGATCTACGCCAATACTGTCGTGCAACGGGGCACGCCCTGGATCGAAAAAGCCGCCTAGCCTTTAATGGTTGCTACGG
>NZ_JBEPRQ010000088.1:0-1171 GCF_040548425.1 Bradyrhizobium sp. i1.15.2
GTCGTCCGTTAAGAAGCCGAATTGAGCGGGAGCGGACAGGCAAGCGTATGCGATAGCTGGATCAGGAAGAGGCACAAGAGTTCTCTGAGCCAGGCGAGGATACGGCGGAAGTTGTGGCCGACTGCTGAGAGCACGACGTTGGCGGCGTCGCCGGCGCGGCCTTTGAGATAGCAGCGGCCAAGGTGACCTTCGGCCTTCAGATGTCCGATGATGGGCTCGATGGCGGAGCGGCGCCGGAGCTCGCGCTTGATGGCGCCGAACACGCCGCGCTTCTGGCCCGAAATGAAGACGCGACGGGGATTTTGCGTGTCGTGGCCGCGATATCCCTTGTCGACATAGGCCCGCTCGATCGGACAGCCAGTGAGCGCCTCGGTGCGGTCGATGACGTCCCGCAGGGTATGACCGTCGTAGGGATTATCGGGCAGCGACCTGGCGTGCAGTACGAACAGGCCACCGGGCGCCCGGCGGTTGTTGGTGACGATGGAGGCCTTCACGCCGAACTCGTAAGGCGCGGCGGCCTTGCCTTTGCCGATGCATTCCACCTCCGGGGCATGGAAGGAATAAAGCTTCCAGCCGCGCTGGCGCTGCTGCTGCGAGCGGATTTGCACGGCCCGGCCAAGCGGGAGGGCGAATGCCTCCTCCAATGCCGGCTGGCCCTCGATCTTGCGGCGGATGTCGCGGATGATGCGGCCGAGCCGGCTGCGCAGAATGCGCAACTGCCGCTGATGCCGGCTGAACTGTTTGGCATGGGCGTAGCGGCCCGCCATCATCGCGGCGGCCTTGGCCACACGAGAATAGGATTGCCGCAGCCTGACGGCGTGCCTTCTCGCCAGGCGGTTGAGCCCCTTGATAGCCGCATGGAGCAGCTTGGCATCGGTCGGAAAGGTGATGGCCTTCGGCTGCACCGTGGTGTCGACGGTGACGCGCTTGAGGTCCTGGCCGCGTAACGCGCCGGCCTCGTGCGCCACCCGCAGGCTCTCCGCCAGCAGCAGCTCCAACTTGTCGCCGAGCCGCTTGCGCCAATGGCTCAGGTCCGAGCGCTCGTGCGGGAAGGCATGCTGAAAGAACTCTTGCCCGGTGAAGAACTGGAAATACGGGTCGTGAACCCAGCGCTCGCAAACGCCCTCATCGGACAGCCCGTAAGTGTGCTTGAGCAACAGCAGCCCGATCA
>NZ_JBEPRQ010000089.1:0-1108 GCF_040548425.1 Bradyrhizobium sp. i1.15.2
TGCCGAAGGTGCCGACCACCGGCGTGCGCTCCAACCTGTCGCTGCTCGATCGCCAGCAGGCGTTCGGCTACAGCCAGGAAGACATCACCATCCTGATGACGCCGATGGCCTCCACCGGCGAGGAAGCCGCAGGCTCGATGGGCAACGACACGCCGATCTCGGCGCTGTCGGCCAAGGCCAAGCCGCTGTTCACCTATTTCAAGCAGAACTTTGCGCAGGTCACCAACCCGCCGATCGACCCGATCCGCGAGGAGCTGGTGATGAGCCTCGTCTCCATCATCGGACCGCGGCCGAACCTGTTCGACCTGCAAGGCCTTGCCACCACCAAGCGCCTCGAAGCACGCCAGCCGATCCTGACCGACGCGGACCTCGAAAAGATCCGCTCGATCTCCGAGGTCGCGGAGTCGCACTTCAAGTCGCGCACGCTGGACACCACCTTCCACGCCGGCCTCGGCGCGGCCGGCATGGACCAGGTGCTGGACGAGCTCTGCGCGCGCGCCGAGAGCGCGGTGCGCGAGGGCGTCAATATCATCATCCTGTCCGACCGCATGGTCGGCACCGACCGGGTTCCGATCCCGTCGCTGCTGGCCTGCGCCGCCGTGCATCATCATCTGATCCGCACCGGGTTGCGCACCTCGGTCGGCCTCGTCGTCGAATCCGGCGAACCGCGCGAAGTGCATCACTTCGCCTGTCTGGCCGGCTACGGCGCGGAAGCGATCAATCCGTATCTGGCGTTCGAGACCATCATCGCGATGAAGGACCGCCTGCCCGGCTCGCTCGACGACTACGAGATCGTCAAGCGCTACATCAAGTCGATCGGCAAGGGCCTGCTCAAGGTGATGTCCAAGATGGGCATCTCGACCTACCAATCCTATTGCGGCGCGCAGATCTTCGACGCCATCGGCCTGAAGGCGGAATTCGTCGGAAAATTCTTCGCCGGCACGCATACCCGCGTCGAGGGCGTCGGTCTTGGCGAGATTGCCGAAGAGGCGGTGCGCCGTCATGCCGACGCGTTCGGCGATGCGCTCGTGTACAAGACCTCGCTCGATGTCGGCGGCGAATATGCCTATCGCAGCCGCGGCGAGGACCATGCATGGACCGCCGAGTC
>NZ_JBEPRQ010000090.1:0-1009 GCF_040548425.1 Bradyrhizobium sp. i1.15.2
GCCGAGGCCATGGTGGCGCAAATCGCGCGCTGTGATCCGTCGCACGCAGCACACTGGCTTGAGCAGGCCGAGGGAGACATCAAGACGGCAGGCCTGCTGGCGTTGGGTGTCGACAGGGTCGATGCCGAGACTATCCTGAAAAACTGTGACGGCAATCTTCGGCGCGTGTTTGCCGAGCTCGCCGGGGATCGTGACTCGCATCCTGACCGGCATCCCAAGGAAGCGGCGCGGAAGCAAGGCGGAGCGCGCGAGCCGTGACGACATCCGCGATGGCGAGCGAAATAGGGGAAAGCGCGGATGTTGTTGCCAATATTGTTCGTAACCGCCCCGCAACGCGCGACATCGCACAGCGAATTGGGATTGGCTCTGCGCCCCTGTGCGTCGTATGCGGTCGGGGAAGCTCCGGGCATGCCGGGGTTTACTTGAGATACCTTGTCGAGACGCGGCTCCGCCTTCCCGTTTCAGCCAGCGCTCCTTCGGTGATCACGGCATTTCGTACACCCTTGATGCTGCGCCATGCGCTGTTCATCGTGATCTCGCAATCCGGGCGCAGCCCCGATCTTGTCGCGGCGACCAGATCGGCGCGCGCCGCGGGCGCCCGCACCATCGCCATCCTCAATGCGACGTCGTCGCCGGTGGCTGACGAAGCGGAATTCGTGGTTCCGATCGAGGCCGGCCAGGAGCACTCCGTAGCGGCGACCAAGACCGTGATCGGCTCGATGGCCGCCGCCGCCCAACTTGTTGCCGAGCTGGCGGGAGATCATGCGCTGCGGTCAGCCATCGACAGGCTGCCCGAGCGCCTGCACCGCGCGTTGGCACTCGACTGGTCCGGGATTGCCGATGGTCTCGCCAAGGCGTCAGCTGTTTTTGTGGCGGCGCGGGGCCTGGGCCTCGGCTCGGCGCGGGAGATCGCTCTCAAATTGTCGGAAATCCTGCGCCTGCCTTCCATTGGTCTGAGCGCCGCCGAGCTGCAGCATGGGCCGCGCGCTGCGTTATCGTCGCGCACGCC
>NZ_JBEPRQ010000091.1:0-1002 GCF_040548425.1 Bradyrhizobium sp. i1.15.2
ATGTATGGTCCGGCCGCGCGTTGCAAGAGGTTTCGTCAACCTGGCAGATGCGGTCTTGCATCAATGTATCCGGCCTCTGATTGGAGCGTGTTGTGCTCCGGGCCATCATGGATATCAGCGCGCATTCGAGCTAATTAGCGGACAGGCCTCGAACGGGCCATTCGGGTCACCAGTGTTCGCATGCGCCGGGAAGACCGATCCTCCATCGTTGTCTCATTCCTCTCGCAGACCTCGGCGGGTAAGGGATGTTGGTTACGTCATCGATCGCACCTCACCTCGTGCTGTTCCTTAGTTCGTGCCTGGCGGTCGTTCCTTTGTCCCGGCCTGCGCGCGCAGACGCGCCGCGCGCAAGGGCCGTCAAGGCCGGCCGTCGTGCTGTCCTGACGTCTTGCTCTACCGCGGTCAGGCCGCGCCTTGACGGCCCCGAGCACGGTGCGAGGATCAGGCAGCTCGGGACGCCGTCTCCTCCGTGTTGACGCACTCGAAGGCGCGTCCCTTGTTGAGAACCGCCCAGGCGATCCGGGCGAGCTTGTTGGCGAGCGCAATCGCCAGCACGTTGTGGTGCAATCGTTTCTTGGCGGCTTCGATCCAAGATTTGAGGCCATAGCGCTCCCAACCCTTGACCTTGACCAGCACAACCCACGCGGCCTGCACAAACAGCGCGCGCAGGTAGCGATTGCCGCGCCTTGATATCTTGCCGAGGATCGTGCGGTCGCCGGTCGATATCTGCTTCGGCACCAGTCCAAGCCAGGCGCCGAAGTCGCGGCCTTTCGAGAACACGTCTCCAGTGCCGATCGCAGCCACCATCGCGCTCGAGATGATCGGGCCAATGCCGGGCACCGTCATCAGTCGCTCGCAGCCTTTGTCTTGACGGGCCAATGCCTCGATTTCGCTGGAGAGGTCCTCGATACGCTCATCCAGCCGGCGCCAGTCACCCGCCAGATCCTCGATGATGCGCAACATGCGAGGCGAGAGCACATCGGTGCGCGTCGCGAGGATACC